>DATJAJ010000085.1:0-16032 GCA_035516335.1 Nitrososphaerales archaeon | reverse complement strand
CAGGGTGTACTTGGTGCCGTCGTCGTCTTCCAGCTCGATCTTAACGCGCTTGCGCAACTCGCAGCGCCTGACGACGGTCCCTGTGGATTAAATCTAGAGGTGGTGTGAAGTTGTGAACGCCCAGCGAACTATCTTTGACAGCGAATTGAGAGGGGAAGGCGGCTTCACTGCGGTTCACAGGCCGCCGTTTGCGATGACCCGGATACAGGCTCCAGTGGAAACAAAGGGGTCGGAATCTGCCTTGTTTTGTCAAAACGGTGGGATTGGTTCCAGTGGAAACAGTGGGGTGTCTGTAGGAGGTCCGCCAGAGGCCAGTTCACAGCTGTTAACAGGCCTTCCCCCTCCCCTGAGTTTCCAATGGAGATCATTGCACCCCATTCAATGAACGTCTGGGACGCCTTCTAGACCGCGGGTTCCTTCTCTTAGACCACAGCCCTTATCCAGAACAAAGCGGCAACCAAGTACGGGCTAGCAATAATACTAGTAAGATTACACAACCTTGTGGTGCTAGCAATGGAAACAGAAGAACCCGAGGGGCGGAGGGCTTATCTAACCAGTGTTTCCACTGGATGATGAATGTCGACTGGCATAGACGAGATATTCAAGCGCGCCAGGGAGGGCAAAGCCCTCTTCACCGATAGAAACGCGCTCAATCCAGAGTACATCCCTCAGCACCTTCCGTTCAGAGACGCCCAGATCAAAGCGGTGGCTGAGGTCCTCGCTCCGGTCCTGCACGGGTCCAAGCCCTCCAACCTTCTCCTCTACGGTAAGACCGGCACCGGGAAGACCGCCGTAGCGCGTTACGTCCTGTCTAGGCTGCAGGCCGAGGGCCACACCCCCAAACTGGCCGTGGCCTACGTGAATACACGCCAAGAGAACACGGAGTACAGGACACTGGCGGAGCTCGCGAAGGCACTCGGGCTGCAGATACCGTTCACCGGGCTCTCAACCGGCGAGGTCGTCAGCAGGGTCTTCAAGGAGATTCAAGCGACTGGCCGAAACGTCGTCCTGGTGATGGACGAGATTGACTACCTCGTGAAAACGTTTGGAGACGACACCCTCTACGAGTTTACAAGGTCCAACGAGAGGGTCTCTCCGGGCTTCCTTTCAATAGTGGGGATATCGAACGACCTGAAATTCAAGGAAGGCCTGGACCCGAGGGTTCTCAGCAGCCTGCGCGAAGAGGAGCTGGTCTTCCCGCCCTACACCGTGGCGGAGCTCCACGACATCCTCGAAGAAAGGGCAGGAACCGCGTTCAAACAGTCGGCGGTGTCTGACTCGGCAATCAACCTATGCGCGGCCATCGCCGGGTCGGAGCACGGAGACGCGAGGCGGGCGGTGGACCTCCTTAGAATTGCGGGCGAAGTGGCGGAGAGAGAGGGGTTGCAACAGATCGACGACTCGTGCGTGAGGAAGGCGTCGGAGAAGGCCGAGCAGGACCGCGTCGAAGAGGCGCTCCGCTCTCTCCCCGTCCAGAACAAGGCGATATTGATCACGGCCGCCAAATTCGAGTCCGGCACCAACACGGGAGAGTTCTATCTCGCTTACGCGACCCTCTGCAAGAAGATTGGCCTGGAGACCCTAACCCAGCGCCGGGTAAGCGGCATCCTGGCCGAGCTCGACCTCCTGGGCCTCGTGGAGGCGTCGGTGGTCAGCAAGGGCCGCCGGGGCCGCACCAAGAGGATCAGGTCGCTCATCGGCACCGACGCGCTAGACAAGATCCTGGCCGAGGATCCGACCTTCGCCAGCCTCTAGGCGCTGACGAATCCAGCCGCGCCGAAGTTTCTGCGTATCACCCGCAGGGTGGAAAGGTCCACGATAGGGATCACGCTCGGAGTCGGCTCTACGCCCATGTTCGACTGGAAGCTGGTCTGCGCTTGCCAGGTTCCAGAGTTCACTACGAGCGTCCCGCGGTAGGTCATCTCGTCGAACGTATGGACGTGCCCGCAGTGGAGGACCTCCGGGACGGGGTCGATTACGAGGAAGTCGCGCAACTCCGGCGAGAGCGCGGTTCGTTTGCCGTAGGTCGGGGCCAGGTGCCTTGACTTCAGGAGGAGCTTCATAGCGTTGGCCGGCTTCCCATACGAGAGTTCGGGGGTCGTAGCTATGACGTCGTCCAGGCTCTTCCCGTGGTAAATCAGGAACGTTACCCCATGCAGCTTGACGTACGCAGGATCGCCCACCCACCGAACGTTCTCCATACGATACAGAGGTTCGGCCAGGTCCAAGGAAACGGCCGGCTGCGGCAGCGCCTGCCTCACCGGATCGTGGTTCCCGGGACAGATCAATATCTGAATGTGACGCGGGACCTGTTCCAGATACTTGGCAGCGATGGCATACTGGGTCCTGGGGTTCCGCTCGCCCAGCTGATATTCTTGGCCGGGGTAGACCCCCACACCGTCGACTAAGTCTCCCGCGATGACCAGGTACTTGATCCGGCTAACGATGTCCTGGTCGCCCAGCTTGCCGTTCAACCAATTGATGAAACGCTGGAAGTCTTCCGCCAGGAACATCCTGCTTCCGATGTGAAGATCCGAAATCAGGGCGGCGTACACACGGTGGGACGAGCCGACGACCTTCCTGTCCGGCATGTCCGGAAGCGTTAGAGAGTTGGCGTACAGCTGTCCCGACTTGCCCCTGGAAACATCGACCACCACCAGGCTGTCCAGCGGAGCCTCCAGCGCGGCCTTGACGAGCCGTTCGTCCTGGCAGACGACCTTCACGGTCCCGCCCGGGTCGTCCACCACGAGTTCGGTGTTCGACCTCCTGCTCGTCCTCACAGAGAGGAGTCCAGCCACCTTCGCCTTCTGCCCTGGTGCTAGGCCCCGCCCCGCGGACGTGCCTACCACGCCCCGCATGTCTGGCCTGGTCCTGACCACCGACATGAGGCGAGCGTACCTGTCTCGAAACAGGGCGTTGTATCCCGCGTTCGCCTCGATGGGAGCGATCGCCGGCGTCGGGTCCGATATCACCTCCATGTCCACAGGCTCGTCAATCACGGACACCCTCTCGCTTTGCGGAGCTACCGCGTCAGGCGGGAGCAGCCGCTTGAGGTCCTCCTCGGTGATCGTCCTTTCGCGAGGAATCCTCTCCCTCTTCTGGTCCAGCACCCGGTCCACAAGGCCGTCGAAATCGAACTCCTTCGGCAGCTTCGAAATCAGGTCGAAGGCCTTGGCGTCCAGCGTGAACCCGGAAGCCAGAACCCTGGAGACGACCTTCGACTCGGACACGAGGTTTCCGAAGCTGGCCGGTCTATAAAGACGATTCGACGCATCGGACGCCCTCCTGCACCAAAGTGCCGAGAAGCACTTCGTCTTTTGATTCGCAGTACAGCCGGGTCTTCGGCTCGGTCCCCGACGGCCGGAACATCACCCAGGAGCCGTCGCGAAAGACCAGCTTGAAGCCGTCCAGGCTCCGCTCCTCGACAATCACGAACTGCGCGAAGGCCTCCTTGGCCTTCTGCATCAACGGGAGCATCTTCACCCCCACGCTCAGATTCACCTGTTTGTAGTGCCACTTCGCCTCCCCGACCAGCTTCTCGAGGAGACCCCTCTCCTTCGACAGCACGCCAGAGATGAGCGCAGACGCGTTGATTCCATCCTCCCAGAACCCCCACCGGGGGTCGACTATCTTGCTCGGCTCGGTTGCGAAGACACCGCCGTCCTTCTCCAGCACCGCGAAGCTCTTGCCCACCCGGCTCCTGACCACCCTGAACCCGAGCCGTTCGGCTTCCTCCTGCACCGCAGACGAGGTGTTCTCAGAGATCACGACCCTCCCACTCGAGGCGCCCAGCCCCCTCATCGCGACTATGGCCACAATCGAATCGGGAACGACCCGCCCGAACCGGTCCACCATAACCAACCTGTCGGCGTCTCCATCATGAGCGAATCCGAAGTCGACACCCATGCCTGGAAGAATCCGGACGAAATCAGAAAGGTTCTCCGTTGTCGGTTCGGGGAGCCTGGCTGGGAACCGCCAGGACACCTGCGCGTTCACCGCCGACACCTTGTGGCCGAGCATCCTCAGAATCTCCGGCGTCACGTAGCCCCCCGGCCCGCTGGCGCAGTCGACGGCGATCTTGAGCGGGTTCGAGGCCGCTTCGTACCGCGACACCAGGCCCCCGATGTAATCATCGAGCACTTCGTAGTCTGTCTCGGCGACGCCGAACCTCCCGGCCGACTTCATCACATCGAGCGCGAGGGCTCTCTCGATCCTGTCTTCGTCAGACCGGGCGAGCTCCATTCCCTTCCTGTTGAAGATCTTCACCCCGGAGAACTCCGGCGGGTTGTGCGACGCGGTCACCGAGAAACCCGCCAAGCACGACCTGGACTTCACCCCGAAAGCCACCACGGGCGTCGGGACGACCCCGAACATCCGGCTGTCGCTCCCAACGGCGCCGACGGCCGCCATCACCGTCCTGGCGAGAAGAGCGGACGTCTTCCTTCCGTCCCAGCCTACACCATAGCGCCCCTTTCCGAGCACGAACGCGCACGTCTCCGCCAGCCTGTAGACCTGACCGGGCGTCTGTGTGCGGTTGAACACGCCCCTGACGCCAGCAGTCCCGAAGGCCCTGGCCAGCCGCTATCCCTCCACCACGGCGGTCCAGAGCTCGGGCGTCGCCTCCTTCGCCAGCCTGAACATCTCGCCGACGACCTGTCTGATTTCCCACTGCGCCTGCAGGGCGGTTCTTTGCCAGACTATGTGCATCAGGCTTCTCGCATTGACGGTCATCACCAGCTTCGTCTTGATTGCGTTTGGCAACACATAGCGGGCGTCTTCCTTCGGGACGCCGAGAGACGTCATCTTCTCGAAGGCCTCGTAGACCACCTTGAGCGCATCGTCGTAGACCTTCAGCGCGGCCTGGTTGGACGCTATCGACGGAGGGGAGACGAAGCCCTCCCGGGAAGCGGAAGAGAAGCGCTGGGACTCTTGATCATAGGATGCCACCCTATGACGCACCAATTGGTGCGTGGTCACCCTGCTGCAGTCCTCTATCTCAAACATGTACACGACATGGTCCAGCAGCGCCTTTGGATCGAAGGGAACGCCCTCCCGCTCCAGGGCGCCTTTGAGAGCGCCGACGTCGGTGTGATGAAGCAGCTTAACCCGCACGGCCTCTCTCACCGAACACCAGCGAGTTGAAGATGGGGCACACGTCCCTCCGGTCGAATTCAGCGACGACGGCCTCCGCCAGTCCCCTGAACGCCTGCCCCCGCCAGATTTCCACGAGCGTCCGCGCGTTCATGGATACCAGCCAGCGGCCCTCGCCGAGCCGGAGGAACTTGACGTAGGGGAAGCCCAGGGCAAGCCTGCCCGCCTCGCTTTCCGGCATCCCGTCCACCACAACGCTGAACACGAAGTGCTCTATCACATCGAGCGACTTGTCCTGAAGCGCCCTGGTCATGAGGTACTTCCAGTACTCCGGCCCCTTTTGCTCCAGCTCCGCCTCTATCTCTTCGATAGGCTTCGTACTGTAGCACCTCCTCATGGCAACGGCTATGACCTTCTCCGGCTTTGGAACGCTCCAGACAAGAGTCGCCTTCAACGCGCTACGTGGGCCTCCTCGACTCCTATTCGATTTAAAACATCTGCTTGAAACCGCCATCCATCAGCGGCGGGGTCCATGCCCTCTCCTGACGCGACGAAAATTACATAGCCAAGGGGGAAAGAAGGCGCCCCATGAAGAAGTATCACTTCACTCTGGTCGACGTGTTCACCGACGAGCCGTTCAGCGGCAACCAGCTGGCCGTGTTCACCGAGCCCGCCGGTCTCTCCGCCGCCCAGATGCAGATGATAGCGAAGGAGTTCAACTTCTCAGAGGTCACGTTTGTCTTCCCTCCGAAGGCCAAGGGGGCGGACCACTGGGTCAGGATCTTCACCCCGCACACAGAGCTTCCGATGGCCGGCCACCCGACCATAGGGACCGCCTACGTGCTGTCGGCGCGGGCCAGCCGCAAGCGGACCCGGCTGACGTTCGAAGAAGGCGTCGGCATGATCCCGCTCTCCATAGAGTTCGACCGAGGCAAGCCGGGCTGGATAGGAATGTCGCAACCACTTCCCAGGTTCGGTCCCACCTTCAACGAGAGGAACCAAGTAGCCAAGATGCTCTCCATCGACGACAAAGCCATCGTGCCCCACCTGCCCATCGAGGCTGTATCCTGCGGCGTCCCCTTTCTGTTCGTCCCGGTGAAGGACCTGCGTTCTGTGCAGACGATCAAGTTCAACCTAGAGGTCTGGGACAGAATCCTGAAGGGCAAGCCGTTCGACAACGTCTTCGTCTTCACCCGAGAAGCCGTGCACAAGGAGTCGTTCGTGCATTCGAGGATGTTCGGTCCCGGCGTCGGCGTCCAAGAAGACCCGGCCACGGGGTCTGCCAGCGGTCCGCTGGGTTGCTACCTAGCGAAACACGAGGTGATTCATCCTTCCCCAAGAGCCGAGTTCGTGAGCGAGCAGGGCCTGGAAATCGGTCGGCCGAGCAGCATCCGGGTCTCGATAGGCACGGACCAAGGGAAGATTTCGGAGGTCGTCATCAGCGGAAAGTGTCGCAAGGTTGGAGAAGGCGACATCGAGCTGTGACCGGCGTCGCCACGCGAGGATTAGGCGCCGGGGGTAGGATTTGAACCCACGAGACCCGAAAGGGCCACGGGCTCACTAGCCTGAGATCTCGAGTTGCGGATCCAGCGTCGGACTGCCCGCGCGTTACCAGGCTCCGCCACCCCGGCTCGACCGAGCCAAGGATTAGGGGATATCTATTCTTTGTATCGCGGCCTCAAGACAAGGCTCGGACGGCCCCGGAACGGCTAACCCGGCGGCCCCTGAGGCCCAGAGCCTTTCACGGGTAGCAGGAGATGCAGCTCGGTGCGGCTCCGGTAGTACTCCACTGAAAACCTGTCCGAATCAAGCTCGTGGGCGTGCGCCTCTATCATCTCCATGAACAGCGTCGGCAGCTGGCCGTCCTTGATCACCTTCTCCCAGTCCTGGACCTTGCGACGGACGAACCTGCCGCCGGGGATGACACCCGTCTCCAACCGCATCTTCTCAGGATCGTCTGTGTCAACTCTAGCCACGCAAGCATAGTACTCTTCGCCCTCGGCTTTCTCACGGAAGATGCCGTAGAACTTCCGGCCCCTGAGCGTCGGGAGCTTCGATTCCAACAGGTCGAAGGCCGACGAAGGCCCCTTTCCCTTCATGTCCGCCCTGACCCTCATGACCTGGATATCCGGCACTTCGACGTACGTCTCAGCCATGGAAGCCCAGACTGCGACGCCGTTTCTTATGAACTGACAGACGGCATTCGGCTCATCGGCACCGGGGGTTGCACGAAACTAATCCGCGCATCCGCGGAAAGGACGGGACGAGGCCCTTCAGGCGGTTCTGAACGACTCGCCGCAGCCGCAGGTGCTCACGGCGTTCGGGTTGCTTACCACGAACCCTCCGCCCATGAGCTTCTCGGACTTGTAGTCTATCACGGACCCCGCAATGAACGGCGCGCTCGACCTATCCACCGCCACTCTGGCGCCGTCGACACTGACGACGAAGTCGTCGTCGGTGATCTTCTCGTCGACCACCATGCCGTATGAAAGGCCAGAACACCCGCCGGCCGTGACAAAGATCCTGAGCGCCGCTCCGGGCTTGCCCTGCTTCTCAAGGTAAACCTTCAGCTCCTTGGCCGCCTGCTCGGTCAGCCGCACCACCGGCTTGATTTCTGCCTCTTGAGTCAACTTCTGGCCCATCGTGCCGCGACGTGTATAAAAGACAATTGGTTACTTCACGATCTTCCCGGTCGCTTTCATGACTTCCTTGTACGGAGGCTCATCCGTCGGCGTGTCGGTAACCCACCGGTACCTGAGGACGCCCCTCCTGTCGACGACGAAGACCGAGCGCTTCGCCGCTCCCCTGTAGCCATGACCGACCCAGGGGTCCTGGAGGACGCCGTATGCCTTCGCCACCTTCTTGTTGAAGTCGCTGAGGAGCGGGAACGGGAAGTCGTAGGTCTGGGCGAACGCCTTCAAGGAGTAGACGCTGTCCACGCTGATCCCGAGGACCTGGGCGCTAAGAGACGAGAGCTCTGGGTAGCTGTCCCTGAAGAAGCACATCTCCTTGTCGCAGACCCCTGAGAAGGCGAACGGGAAGAAGGCGAGCACCGTCGCCCCGTTCTCAGCGAACTCGGACATGCGTCTTAGCCGTCCGTCGGCATCCGGGAGGGCGAAGTCTGGCGCCCTCTGACCCAGCCTGGGAACCACGCCGCCGAAATCACCGGCGTCGGATTTAAGGGGTTACTTTTGGGGCAGCTTCTGAAGCAGGTCGAAGTACTTCGTCACGAGGGTGACCAGCTCGTCCTGGGTCCCGCTGTCCTTCTCCTTCTCCAACAGGGCCACGGACTCGGAGATCTTCGAAAGAAGGAGCTGCCTGAGGCTGGCGACCACCGAATCGTAGGACACATCCCGCTCGAGCAGCACGCCGGAGAGATCTTCATGGTTCGTGCAGTAGGTCTTCCCGTGGTACCTGACCTGGACTCCTCCGCAGGTCTGGCAGGGCTCGCTGAGAATCGTCGCCCCCTTCCTTACAAGCTCGACAGTCGTCTTCATCTTCTCTTTTGACACCCGGCTCACGGCCTCCCTTCCACCCCGCTTCGTCTATAAAGGAGAACTGGAGGACGAAACACACTTAACTAGACCAGAATCAGCCAACTCGTACAGCCAGGCGATTCGGTGATGAGCACCAAGATCAAGAAACAGCAGGAGAACGACGCGAAGATGGCGAAGGCCGTGGCCAGCCTCACGCAAATCGCCGACTCGAACATCACTCCCAGGAACATCCGAAAGATTGTGAAGGACTCCGTCAACATGCTGCAGGATTCGAAACAGAGCCTCGCCGTCAGGGCTGCCAACGCGGTCAGCCTCCTCGACGAAGTCGCCCAGGACCCGAACATGCCCTCGTTCGCGAGGGTGACCCTCTGGTCGGCCGTCTCCGAACTGGAATCCATCAGAGAGCAGTAAAGCTAAATCAGAACTGAGAGGCACTCACGGCAATGCCCAACTGTCCCAGGTGTGGTAACAAGGAGCCCATCCCATCCAGGATGTTTTCCGTCATTGTAGAGCCGACCAAGGAGGAGCGAGGCATGACCGAACGGAAGGTCGGAATGTACACCTGCTCGAAGTGCGGCATGAAGTTCCCGACCGTCGTGAGCAAGCAGCACTACCTGATCGTGGCCGAGGAGGAGCTGAAGAAGATGCAGGAGGAGCTGAAATCAGTCCAGATGACAAACGACGGTCTTCAGGACAGGGTCAGGTCGATCGAGAAGGAGCACAGCGAGCTGCTGGGCACCCTGGAGAAGCACCGCCACGACAGCGAGATTCGGGCGCTGGAGCTGAAGCTGGATCAGCTTCAGTCCTACGTCGACCATCTGAGAAAAGATAAGGAAGAACTCGAGCAGAGGACCTCTCGGTCCCACTAGGCCTAGTATTCCTCTGTAGACGGCCGAATCTCGTAGGGCGCAGGGGTGTATTCTGCGACCTTCTCTTGCAGAGCTGCCTTCTCATTCTTCAGCATCTCGACCTCGCTCTGGAGCGTCGATGCTGCCCTTTCGAGTTCGAGCGTGGCTACCTTCTCCTTCAGGGCCGCCACCTCGGTGAGAAGCGCGCTCTTCTCGGCGTCGAGGGACTTGATCTTCTCTTCGAGCTCCGCCTTACGGTCTGCGAACTGCGTAACCGTTTCCATGTTGATCACCATCACGCGGCCACGGAGGTCTTTTGTCCAGATGGAAGAAAAGAAGTTGATTCATTCGTTAATCCGATTCAATCTCTGCGCAGTCTTTATGAACAGAGGCCGTCTCGGCACGTCCGATGAATCAAGGCCTGTGGGTCTGGCCCGCGGACCCAAAGGAGCAGCGGCGCTTGATCAAGGAGTTCGCGCGGTCGAGACACCTTACGGCCGCTCTTACAGCCGTCGCGAAGAGCAAGGAAGGCCTGAGCAACGCGGAGCTCGACGACATTCTTTCCGACAACTCAAACTGGATGACGCTTTGGGTCACGCGGCAGCTCTCCTCGCTCGGTCTCATCGAGTACAAGGTGGACTTCTTCGGCAACCCCGGAAGGTACGCCCTTACGGATCTCGGGAAGGAAGCGTATCCTAAGATCATAGGCCAGCCCGTCCCGTCGCCCCCGCCGGTCCAGGCAGCCCCGCCACGGCCACCCGCGCCCCCCGCGCCTGCGCCCGCCTCCGCCGCGGTCGCAATGCCCCCGAAGCCTCCTGAAGCGAAGCCCAGAGCCTGAACCGCCATCAAGAAACTAACATGAAGTGACTACCGAAAGTGCACCGACTATTTATTCGGCGCAGCGGCGGTTTCGCCCGTTAAAGCATGACGGCAATAATCGAAGCCAAGAACCTGACAAAGGTGTACCAGTCCACCACCAAAGCCGTCGACAGCATCAGCTTCGCCGTCGAGAAAGGTGAGACGTTTGGTTTCCTGGGGCCCAACGGGGCGGGCAAGACTACCACGATTAAGATGCTCACGACCCTCTCGACGATAACCGCCGGGAGAGCCACGGTCGCGGGCCACGACGTTTCCAAGGACCCCTCCGCTGTCAGGAGGTCCATCGGCATCGTCCCTCAGGAGCTCACCGCCGACGACGAGTTGAAGGGCATAGAGAACCTGAGACTGACCGCCAAGCTTCACCACGTGCCTGACGAAGAGGTCAGAAAGAAGGCGCCGGAGTTGCTGAAGCTCGTCGACCTCGAAGAAGCCGCCGACCGGCGGGTGCGGTCGTACTCCGGGGGGATGAGAAGGAGGCTGCAGCTGGCGATGGGTCTCATCCACACGCCGGAGGTGCTCTTCCTAGACGAACCCACGCTGGGCTTGGACATCCAGACCCGCCGGACGATGTGGGACTACCTCAAGCGCCTCAACCAGAACGAAGGCCTCACGGTGTTCATGACCACCCACTATCTGGAGGAGGCAGACCTGCTCTGCGACAGGGTGGCGATAATAGACCACGGTTCAATCAAGGCCATTGACACCCCGGCGCACATGAAGCAGGCCCTCGGAGGCGACGTCCTCACGATCGGGGTGAACGACGGCGTCGACCTTTCGGGCTTCTTCTCGAGCATTCCGGACGTCCACGAGGTCGCACGCTCGGGTCACGTCTACAAGATGAAGCTGCCGAAGCCGGAGAACGCGCTCCCCACAATCGTGGAGGGCATCACCAAGCGCGGCCTCAAAGTCACGGAGATTTCTTTTACGAAACCCAGCCTGGACGAGGTCTTCCTCGAGGTCGTGGGCAAGACCATGCGGGACGAGGAGGAAGGCGGCGGCGAGTCTTGGATAGCGAACGTGAACAGGGAGAGGATGAAGTAGGATGTTCGGCGACACCATCGCGCTTACGGCAAGGTCGCTCCGGAAGTGGATAAGGAACCCCGCGGCCGTCCTACCGGGCCTCTTCACTTCTCTCTTCTATCTCGCGCTCTTCGGCAGCTCCTTCAACCCGACCAGCCTGATACCATCCAACATAGCCGGGTTCCAGCTCTCCCCCCCGCAGCTCGCCCAGATCAAGGCGTCGATCCTCTCTCAGACGTTCGGCGGGGCTTCCACCTACATAACATACCTGACGGCCGGGATAATCTGCCTGATTCTCGTCTTCAACATGGCGTTCGGCGGCATAGACCTCGTCTTGGACAGGCAGCTCGGATACCTCAACACGCTGCTGACCTCGCCAATCACCAGGGCCTCGATCTTCTTTTCCGGCGTGGCCCAGAACATGGTGAAGGCCCTGTCGCTGGCGGTGCTGACTTTCATGATCGCCCTCATCCTTCCCAACGGCCTCATTCTGGGACGCGGCTTCGGGGTGGTCGACTTGGTTGGCGCCTTCGCTGCGTTCACACTATTCGCGTTCGCCCTCTCGTGCGCCTTCACGGCGCTGGCCTTCATGGTCAAGAGCATCGACTCGCTGGTAGCCATCGCCAACTTCGTCACGTTCCCGCTCATCTTCATGAGCGACGCCCTGTTTCCGGCCAGCGGGTTCCCGAGCTGGCTGAGCGCCGTTTCGAACGTGAACCCCGTCACCAAGACCATCGAGGTAGCCAGGCTGCTCATGGTGAACGGGACGCTGACGGCCAGCCAGGCCGCAACGGTGTCCTGGGACTTCGCGTACCTGGTCGCGTTCGCAATGGTGCTGGCGGCCGTGGGATACCTCGCAGCCAAGAGGGTCCTGAAGGCAGACTAGGGTGAGACCATGCCAGACACGACAATCAAACCCAAGTCTGCAGCTACCCTGGGGACGGTCGAGGGCGATCTCAAGGCGGGCGCGAACGCGAGACTCTCGGCGGCCGACGGCAAGAAAATCACAGTCACCGGCGGAGCCTACTTTGAGGGCCCGGTCACCATAGGCTCCTCCATCGAGTGCCGGTCGTTGAGGGTCGAGGGGAGGGGCTTCGGCCCCGGTGGCGACGTCATCATTCGGGGGGACCTGACCGTCCACGGCGACGCCGACGTGGTCGCCCACATGCAGGTGGAGGGGGAGGTGAAGTCGGAGAACCTCGACATCAGCGGCCACTTCAAATCGAGATCAGTGGCCTCGAAGCGCCTCAGGGTCGGGGGGCACATGAATGCGGATGGGACGCTGGAGGCGGAGGCCGTTGACGTGGGCGGCCACTTCACGGTCTCCGGCGCCGTCAAGATTTCCAGCCTCGACGTCGGTGGCCACGCCAGGATAGGCGGCGGCGACATCAGCGGGAAGGCCAAGATAATGGGACACTTCGAGTCCTCAAAGAGCCTCGCCTACGGGGAGCTGGACGTCCTGGGACACATCCGTCTTCCCGCAGGGAGCACCGGCAACCACCTATCAATCCGGGGATCCGTCAGGTTCGACGGGGACACCTCCTGCAAAGACCTGAAGGTGACGGGCGTCGCCAAGGTCGGAGGCGGCTGCTCGGCCGAGACCATCGACGTGTACGGGAAGCTCGACGTTTCAGGGCCGCTCAACGTTTCGAAGGAGCTCAGGGTGTTCGGAGCGACGGAGGTCAAACAGCAGATTCAATGCGGGAAGCTGGTCCTGGGAGGCAAGCTCGACGCCGAGCGCGTGCTGGTGGGCGACAGCGCCCAAATCGCCGGCGACCTGGGGACCGAAGCCGGACTGAAGGCCGCCTCTATCGTGGTCGGAAGGTCTTCACGAGTCAGGGGGCCCCTCGTAGGGAACGACGTCTTAGTGGGCGCCACGGTCGACCTGGACGCCGGACCGATGAGCTCCCTGTGGTCGGGGAAGTGGCTCTACGTGGGCAGGTTCACGAGAGTTGGAGACGTGTACGGGAAGTCGGTAAGGCTCGAGCGGAACTCCCAAACCAGGTCCGTGTACGCTGAAGTTATACGGATGGACGAGGGCAGCATGGCCGACCAAGTGACCTACTCAAGCGACCTCAAGCTACCCCAGAAATATCACTTCAACAAGCCGCCCACCAAAGCAGCGAAGCTTCCAGACCCGCCTCTCTAGCACGACCTTGATGCCAGGAGTGACCACCAATGGGACGTAGAGGCTCGAAGAGGTCGAAGATAGAGCTCTACGCAGAGGTTCTTGAAGTGATCACCCACTATCCCGAGGGGGCAAGGATAACCCGGCTGTCCTACGGGGTAGGCGTGCCGGTCGATAGGCTGAAGCTGCTCGTGGACAAGCTCTGCTCGTACGGCCTCGCCCGCAAGTCTTCGGACGAAGACGACGTCTACTACGGAATAACACCGAGAGGCCTCGAGTTCCTGGACACGTTCTTCAAGATGAAGGGGTTCCTGGACGAGTTCGGTCAGAGGTCGCTAGAGTAACGACGGTCGCCGCGGATTCTGGCGGGTTTTCGGAGACCATTTAGCCAGCGCCGTTGCAGGTACCACCATGTCAAGAGGGCTCCAGGTCGTCTTCGATTGTGCCGACCCCGACTCCATGGCGAAGTTCTACGCCGAAGCGCTGCACTACAAGCTGCAGGACCCGCCGGGCGGCTACCCCTCATGGGAGGCGTGGCTCAAGGAACAGGGGATCCCGGAAGCTGACTGGAACTCCGCCAGCGCCATCATCGACCCTGATGGCAAGGGCCCGAGAGTCTACTTTCAGCAGATGGACACGCCGAAGCTGGGGAAGAACCGACTCCACATCGACATCAATGCGAGCGGGGGGTTGCGGATACCGCTCGACGAACGGAAGCGGCAGGTGGACGCGGAGGTCATACGGCTAATCGGCATCGGGGCGGAGAAAGATCACGAGCTCGACGAAGGGAACAGCGAGTACTGCGTCGTAATGCGCGATCCCGAGGGCAATGAATTCTGCGTTCAGTAGAGCCTACCCGAACGGGATGAAGCCCCGGCCAAGAGTTCGGGGCGGCAGAGGCCATTCTTCAGCCGATTCATGTCCATTGACCGGCTCACTCTCCGCCTGGTCCGAGACAAGAGGCATCAGTCTTCCCTTGGGTTTGGCGCGGGTTTTCCCTCAATCCCTAACGTGTAAGGCTTATTACAACGCCATGCCTTTGAGAGCGCCGAAGTGAATTCAAGGACGGCGGTCGCGTCATCCTTCTTGTTCGCTTCTCTGCTTCTGCTATCGGCAGGGTACGGTGTGACACCGGCGTACGCGAATTCTGGGACTCAGGTCGCGACGACGCCTCTGCCATCAACGCTGGTTTCGACCTCGGCGTCCGTAGCCAGCCTCCCCAGCATCGTTGGGTCGACGACGACCAACGGTGCCCTGGCCAGCCGCGCGCTCAGACAAACATGTTTCACGAACAACCAGTTCCTGGTGTTCTTCTCCGACGGCACCAACATGGTCTATTCGGTTTCCTCCAACGGGACGGACTGGTCGACCCCGGTAGCGGTCAGGCCCGCGTCTAACGGCCTGGACTTCTCGATATGGTGCGATGGAACCTACGTCCACTACGGAGGCATCGATTCGTCCGGCGATTCTGTCGTGTACCGGAGAGGAAGCCTGGGCTCGAACGGAGTGATCACATGGAGCGCGCCAGAGCAGGTGGCTGTCACGGTCGCGGGCCACACCCTGGGCGCGGTGTCCGTTGCAGCCGACAGTTTCGGCTACCCGTTTGTCGGGTACAGGGACTTCACCGCAGGGGGAGTCTTCGTGGCCAAGTCGTCGACCAACGATGGAACCTGGACGACCGCAAAGGGCTTCCCGTTCACGCTCGAACGCAAGCCAACGGTGGCCCGCATCGCGATGGTTCCCCTGACCAACGGGAAGATGGCCGCCGTGTGGGCCGCAGACACGACGCCGGTCTACGTGCGGTACTGGAACGGATCGAACTGGTCTCCATGCTGCCCGCATGCGGTCGGGGCGACGGTCCACGCGTTCTTCACCGCGGTGGCTCAAGGAGACAACATCCAGATCGCCTACCTTCACGGGTACAAGATTGAATACAGCGAATACCTCTTCGCCTACAACGCCTTCACCTTCCCGACGAAGATTCAGGGCGATGTCGGGAGCGATGCCCTCCCCAACATCAGCCTCAACCCGACGACCGGGGACCTGTTCATCTTCTGGACCGGCTATCCCGGCACCAACCACGTATACTACAAGAACTACACGGCATCGAGCGGCAAATGGGCAACCCAGCCGACCAGCTGGATTGACGAATCTTCAGACGGTCTGACCGCGAATTACCTGAGCGGGAGCTTCTATCAGGCGGGAGGCGGGTTCGTCGGATTCGTATATCAGGCTGGGACGACCAGCCCATATTCGGTCAAGTTCGACTATCTCGTCGTTTCGTAGCCCGAATGCAGTTCTCGGCCTCTTCCAGGGCGAACCACCGGTTGGGGTCTATGTCGGGCCTCTCGGCGCAGGTCTTCTGCGCTGGACCTTGGGCTTAGATCGAGCAACCACTGAAAGCGCGGCCAGTCCCATGCGGCGTCAAGTGCGGGGGGTGGGATTCGAACCCACGAACCCCTAAGGGACGAGGTCCTGAGCCTCGCGCCGTTGACCAGGCTGGGCGACCCCCGCAGGCGGACTGCCCGACCCACCATCTGGGAACTAAAAGAATCTAACCAATGGCCCG
>DATJAJ010000084.1:0-3087 GCA_035516335.1 Nitrososphaerales archaeon | reverse complement strand
GACGCGCTTGCCCGGGACGTCGGTCCTAGCGACGATCCAGGCGTAGGTCGTCGCTAGGATGGTCGTGAAGACGGCGCTGACGACGCTGAACTCCAGGGTGTTCTCTATCTCGTTGAAAGTGCTCGGGAGGCTGACGAAGCGCCAGAACGAGAAGGAGGATGTGCCCAGGAGAGGGAAGAACGAGAGCCCGACGACCAGGGCGAACACGGGGATGACGAGGAGGAGGAAGACGACAAGGGATACCGCGAGCAGGGTCCTGGTCCCGTACACCGCGTCCACCTTCTGATTCTAGGCCAGGTCGGACGTCCGTGGGCGAGCCAGGGGATGCAGCGAGCGGCTCGCCGAGGCGAAGGGCTCCTCGCACCTCCGCGACGGGGAGCGTCTAGCCGCCGAAGATGTTCTCAAACGTGTCGCTCCAGGACCCGGGGTTCTGGAAGAGTGCGGTGTTCGAATACGTGGAGTATGCGTCTACGAGCTTGTAGTCTGACGGCAGGTATGAGAGCAGGGGTGCGCCGATCGATGTCTGGTAGGGGAGGTGGTTGGTTTCGTACGTGGCCATCTGCCCCTCCGGGGAGATCAGCCACGCCTCGACGAGCTTCGCCATCGCCGGATGCTGCGCGTTGGCGGTGATCGCCACCACGCCCGGTGTGTAGACCAGCGGCTCGAGGTCGACTATCTTGAGCGGCGCCGCCGGGTCGCCCTTCAGGGCCGTCACGTAGCTGTCGAGGGTGTCGATGCCGACCTTCGCCTGCCCGTTCAGGACTTGCGACTCCGCGGCCCCGGCTGTGCTCGGGAGCCCGGGGTGATTCGCAGCGATGCCCTTCATGAGGTTGGTCCACTGGCCCGAAGAGTTGCCCATCGTCTGGTATAGGTAGTAGAACTCGGCCGCCGTTATCGAGAGCGAGGCGGCGCTTTGGAAGACCAGCTTCCCGTTGTAGATGGGGTTCGCCAAGTCTGACCAGCTCTTGGGGACCTGGTTGGCCGGGAGGAGGCTCGGGTTGTATATCATGAAGACGATGGCGAGGTCGGTAGTGACCCAGGCGGGGCCGACGGCTTCGGCCGTGTAGTTCATGAACTGCACCTCCGGGCTCGTGTAGTTCAGGAACGCGCCACCCTGGTAGTCAGGGATCAGCGGGGCGAGGGTACCCGTCACGAGGTCTGCAACCTGGATGTGGGCCTGGTATTCGGACAGGACATCGGTGGTCTCGTCGGCGGCTGACAGACTGACATAGTCGACTTTGCCCGCGGCCCACGGATACTGCTTGTCGAACGCCGGCCCATAATATTCAGCCCAGTTACCCGCGTCCTGCGTCGTGTATATCGTGAGGCACTTGGTCGTCTGCTGCGAACACTCCGCCTGGGCAGACGCCGCGAGCCCCGCCATGACGGCCGTCTGATTCGGCCCTGACGTGGTGGACGAGGTGCTCGAGCTGGTCGTCGTGCTCGAAGCCGTGCTCGAGATAGTCGTGCTGCTGCTGGTGAGGCTGCTGGAGGTCGACGCACTGCTGCTGGTTATGGTGCCAGAGTTCCCCGCTCCGGGACCCGCTAGAAAGTACCCGCCGACTCCTGCGACTGCGAAGACCACGACGATAACGACGGCGGCGACGGTCGTCGAAACCCCGGTTCTCGAGCGGCGCACGGCTCAAAACACCCCGCGACGAGAACCCATCCTCGACAATTCGCGCTCAACGATACTTAACTCTTGGGCTAGAATTACTCCACACCTCAACCAGTGACGTTTATCGTTCCGACCCCGCACGCCGGTAAGACGTCACACACGTACGTGTAGGTGCCCGCGGTCGTGAAGGTGTGGCTCCACACCCCGCAAGCGGTTGGCCCATACTGCCCGAGCACGCAGGGAAAGAGCCCGGGGGACTTTAGGCCGATTGCCTTGAAGGACGCATCGGAGTACCCGTTCGGGTCGGTGGAGATGTTCATCCAATAGACAGTCGACCCCACCGTGACGTTGAGATTGGCCGGCTGGAAGACGCCGCGGTTGGCGGTGACCAGGTACTGGACCACCTGAACCGTGAACGTGTAGTTCATCGAGTCCGTGCCTGACATGGCCTCGATGGTTATCGGGTAGTTGCCCGGTGCGGTGCCAGGAGCCGCTGTCAGCTGCAGCTCCACGCTGTCCGGAAGACCCGCGCTGACCTCCTCGTAGATGGTGTTCGTGAGGTTGGTTCCAAAGAAGTGAAGAGAAAGGCCGCTCGGTACTATCGAGTTCAGGACCACCAGCTCGTCACCTGCCCCTTGGTTCAGCCCCGCAGCCTCACCCAAGTTTGCGCTTGGGAGCGGGGTGACGTAGACATTGGGATAGATCATGGTGACGCCGGGTGAGATCAATATCGTCGTCGGAGCGCTGCTGAGTGTGAAATTGAAGAGCGGAGGCGCAAGTGCGGGCTGGGTATTGGTCGTGCTCGAGCTGACGGAGCTGGAGGCGGTCGACGAGCTCGCGGCGGCGCTTGAAGACGTGGTTGTGCTCGACGACGTCGTCGCGCTCGCTGAACTCGCCGAGCTCGAAGAGGTCGTTGAAGAGGCCTTCTGCGCAGGCCTTGGGTAATAGATGCCGATCGCGCCGCCGACGACGAGCACGACGATGAGCAGGATCGCGAACGCGGTCGTGCTTATGGCGGGGCGGTCCTTCCTTGCAAACACGATTCTGGCCTGCTCCTTGATTCCGCTGCCGCTCTTAACCGTTTCCGCAGGACGGTCTTGCCCCCGAGGGACGGTGAACTGACGGCCCAAGAACGCACGATGAGCAGCGGCGACCCATCAAAAGGGTTAAATTCCCTCGACGGTGACCGAGCCTTAGCCGGCCATAGCGTGTGGGTCCGACCTGGACTCGTCCGATCCCAGAAGTCAAACCACATGTCGTCTGGGTGCTAGTGAGGTGCGAAAGCTCTCGTGAAGCTCAGATGCCGGCGCCTATCTATCCCAAGAGGGTCCTGCGCATTTGATTCCCGTCGAAGTCGGGTTCGGTAAAATGTTTAAGTCCACCCCCTGACGGCGTGTGTCATACCTCCATGCCCACACTGGCGAATATGAGCCTCCAATTTGGGAGCGACGTGAGCAGCCTCCTCAACA
>DATJAJ010000083.1:0-14973 GCA_035516335.1 Nitrososphaerales archaeon | reverse complement strand
GTCGTCGTGAAGGCCGTCAGGTAGTGATACGCGCCTCCGCTCGTGGCGGTCTGGGGGCAGGCGCTGGTCGAACCGCACCCGGAGCCCCCGGTGTTGGTGTTGATGGTCCACATCACCGTCGGGCCGTTGGGGGTGTCGTGGTTGTACCCGAACCCCGCGTTGTACACCGACGTGGCCGTGGGGAACGTCCCGTAGAAGTCCAGCATCGTCGAGGTGAGCCCGTACGTCGAGGTGGTGTAGGCGTAGGAGGCCGCGGACGCCGCGGAGATGCCGTTGTTGATGGTCGTCCCGGAGCACGTCCATCCAGTCGGGCAGCCCGTCCCTGAGAAGTTCCAGTAGTTCGTGAACACGCTCGCGCCGTTGTCGTACTGGGCGTAGGTCCCGGACAGCTGGGGCGCCTCGCCCCAGTAGACTCCGTCGAAGTTCGTGCTCGTGGGGCTGAAGACCATGTAGATCGTGAGCGTCCCGCCGCTTCCCGCGATGGAGGAGGCGAGCCGGACCCACGCGGTGGCAGACGTCGAGGTCGACCCGCTGGTGCTGCACGTGCTCGAGCAGGACTCAAGCCACCCGTACAGGGTGGTGGCGCACGCGACGTCCGCGCAGAAGCGGACGTTGCCCAGGTTCGTTGCTTCGTAAGCGGAGTAGGTGGCCGGGTCCCAGGTCACCATCTGCTGGAACGGGGTGGGGGTGGCCGAGGACTGCGAGTTGGTGATTGTTATCGGCACGTAGTTGAAGACCTTGGCCGACGGCCATCCGAGCCCCAGGACGAGGGTGTCGCCGGAGGTCACGGACGAGGAGTAGGCGAGCGCGCAGGTGGACGAACCGCAGTTCGCGAGGTACCCGTGCTGCACCAACGCCGGGGTGGGCGGATTGACGGTCACCGACTGCGACGAGCCCACGGTGAAAGTGTCCCCAAGGGTGTCACTCGGGGACGACGGGGGGCTCTGGTTGGCCCACCCGAGGGCGTAGACCAGCGTGTGCCCGGAGACCACGTGCGACCCGAACGCCAGGCCGCAGGTCGCCGCGTTGCAGCTCGTCGACGCGCTCTGCACGACCGAGGTCGAGGTGGGAACGGTCACCGAGGCCGACGAGCCGAGGGTGAAGACGTCGTTGTATGAGTCAGTAGGGACGCTGGCCGGCGGCGCCTGGTTGGCCCAGCTCGCCGCGTCGACCAGGATGTCCGCGGCCTTCACGTTCGAGCTGAAGGACACCGCGCAGCTCGCCGCGTTGCAGTTGGCCACGTACTTCTTCTGGGTCAACGAAGAGGATTGCGGGATGAGCTGGACCCACTTCAGGTTGTCAAGGTTCACCGTGACGGACTGCGTCGACCCCGTCTGGGACGCCGGTTCGGGGTAGGTCTCGGAGAAGGTGTTCCCCCTGGCGGTCAGCACCTTCACGGTGTCGGTCGTCCCCGCCGCGTAAACGTAGCCCGTGTCGTAGTCGGAAGAACCCGCGCTCGTGTCGAGGACGGCCCAGAGCGGCGGCGTGGTGTTGCCGCACCCGGCCCCGGCCGGGAACCCCACGCCGTCGCACTGAAGGAGCGTCCCCGACGAAGAGATCACCAGGGCAGAGGTCATGTTAACCGTCATCGAAGAGGTGTTGTTGACAGAAAACCCCACGTCTCCGTCGCCGTCGAGGAAGGTGGTGATTGAGAGGCTCTCGGTGCGGCTGCCCTGCTCCTTGTTGGTGGCGGCCATAAGGTTGGAGACGTAGCTCGCGTTCTGTGCGTTCACGAAGATGAAATAGGAGGTCCCCACGGTGAACATTATCGCGAAAATTATCACTATCGCGACGATGCCTGCGACCCCCCGTCTGCCCCTCCTCGCCGCGTATCCCTCTTTCATCTCAGGTCACTCGTCGCTCGAGCAGGGCCCTCTACGTGTGCTGGAACGTCATGAAGACGCTGTTGATGTAGTCGGTGACCTCGATGGTGTAGTAGCCGGCCGCTACGCTCGGGACCTGGAACGTCACGCCCGACGGGACGTTGCCCGACCCGGTCACGGTGAAGGTCGTGAGTGGCGTCAGCTGCCCCTCAGAGTTGATCCACCCCACCATCGCGCTGGCGCCGGCGTCGAGGTGGCATGGGGAGGTGCAGCTGACGGTGACCGTGGCGCCCGAGGCCCCGGTGGTCGGGGTGGTGTACGCGTTCGCCTGGGTGATTATGCCGTACGGGTATGGGATGGTCTCGCCGTAGAGCGTCCCGTCGCTGAACGTCCCCGTGAGCGCGAAGTACGCCTCGAACGGCGTCAGGACGTTGGTCCCGAAGGCCTGCGTCGTCGAGCCGAGCGCCGCCGTGGCGGCGAAGTAGAGGGTGGTGGGGACGTTGTATGCGAGCGTGATGAACGAGCTCGTCGAGTAGGCGGTCACCGTGGTCGAGCCCGGGTTCAGCGCGCTGATGATGTAGTAGTGCGCCTGGGTGTAGTCTGTGTCGAACCCGTCGTACTCGGCGGAGCCTATGGCCAGCTCGGTCTGGGGCCATATGGTGATCGACCGGTGCTGCGGGTCGACGTTGGTGAATGTCACCTCCCAGGCGAGGGACGCGCCGCTGGACACCCCCATGGTGGGGTACCCGCCCACCTGGATCCCGCTCTGGGGGTTGAAGGGGGTGCTGAAGGACATGGCCGACTCGACCCACGGCGTCGACGACCCTATGTTGATTGGGACCGTGCTCGCCGAGCCCCCGCCACCAGCGCTGTACTCGCTGCACCCGCCCACTGAGTTGCACGTCGCTGGGAGGGTGAAGCCAGAGGTCGCCGTGAAGGTGCTCGACCCGGAGGCGCCCTCCACGTTGCCCACGATGAACGAGTCGCTGGCAGGGGTGAAGGAGCTCACTGCCGCGCTGGTCGATGCTGTCGAGGAGCTCCCGTTGGACGCGAGCGCGCCCGACGTGGTGTACCCGGTTGCATCGTAAAGGGAGACCGATCCCGCCACCGAGGCGCCGAAGGTTGCGGTCACCGTGTCAGAGCCGCCCCTCGCCGCGGTGGCGTACCAGATGTAGGAGTAGTACGTCGTCGTGATGGGCTGGAAGGATACCGCAGACTCGACCCACGGCCCTGCTGGGGAGATCGACATCGGGACGGTCGTCGCGGAGGAGACCCCTGTCTGGTATTCCCCGCAACCTGACACCGAGCTGCAGCTCCCCGAGAGGGTGTACCCTGACCCCGCCGTGTACGTGGTGGAGGTGGTTTCGGTGTTCCCGATCACAACGGAGCCGGTCGCGGGGGAGATCGACGGGACCGAGGTCCCCGTCTGGCTGGTGCTCGACGCGCCGACAGAGGCCAGGAGTCCCGTCGCCGTCACCCCGCTTATCTCGTATATCGAGACCGAGCCCGCGACGGTGGAGCCGAAGGTCGCGGTAATGGTGTCCGCGGCGTTGCTCTTCGCGCTGGCGTACCAGATGTAGGAATAGTAGGTGTTGGTCTGGGCCGGCGGGAAGGAGATCGCCGACTCCGCCCAAGGAGACGAGGCGCCTATTGTCATCTGGACGGTCTTAGCGCCGCTCGAGCCGCTGAGGTATTCGCTGCAGCCGTAGACCGCCGCACAGGTGGAGACCAGGGTGTACCCGCTCCCGGCCGTGAACGTCGAGCTGCTGGACGCCGTCTCGGCGTTGCCTATCACGAAGGAGTTCGACGTGGGCGTGAACGAGCCCACCGATAGGGAGGTCGACCCGGCGGAGGAGCTTCCCGGCGACGTCTGGACCCCAGAGGTAGAGTAGCCCGTGAGCTCGTATATGGAAACCGACCCCGTCACCGTGGAAGCGAAGCTCACTGAGATGGTGTCGGAGCCGCTGCTCGCCGCGGTGGCGTACCAGATGAACGAGTAGTAGTTGAGGTTGGAGACCCCCACGGAGTTGGAGACGCCGAGGGTGAAGGTGTCCCCGAGCGTGTCGGTCGGCGTTGAGGGCGACCCGTTCCCGGTCACCGTGGCGCCGAAGTTCGTCGAGGGCATCACGCCGCTGGGCGGGTAGGCCCTGGCGCGCATGTAGTCGTAGTAGAGCGTCACCGTGTAAGTCGACGTGGAGCTCGAGATCACGCCCATGTAGACGTGTGATGCCGAGCTGAGGGGGTTGTTCGCGACGGTCCCCGAGTAGCCGCCGGTCGCGGAGTAGAACTGGGGTGCGACGAAGCCGCTCCACGACGACGAAGAGGAGCCACCGTAGGTCAGGGTGGCCTTCACCCAGCTCGACGTCGCCGTCCCCTGCGGGTTCTGGTCAGTCGTCACGGTCCCGCCGCTGTCGTAGTCCTGGTTGAAGTACGAGGTGCTGTAGCCCATGTTCGAGCTGATGCCGTTGTTGACGCTGGAGGCCGTCGCGCTGTTGACGAGCCCGGCCACCCCCGTGTCGGTGCCCGGCGCCGCCGAGCCCGGAGACGAGAAGCTCGACTCCACGACCATAGCGGAGTTGCTCAGCGAGGCGCTGAAGGAGAACATCGGGTCGCTGGCCGCGTACCCTGTGATCTTGATGGCGTTGATGGTCGCCCCTCCGGGCCCGGAGATTGCGGTGGCCTTGGAGACCGTATACCCTCCGTACGCCGAGAAGCTCCCGGTGGCTGTGTTGCCATTGAAGTAGGCGTTGAAGACGTTGCCCCCGTTGTCGTACTGGGCGTAGGTCGAGGAGAGCTCGGGCGCCTCCCCCCAATAGTTGCCGTCGAAGGCGGTCGAGGTGGCGTAGAACACCATGTAGATTGTCAGGTTCCCCCCGGGGCTGATCGAGGAGGTCAGCTTCACCCACGCGGTGGCCGAGGTCGCTGCGGGGCCGCACGTGGTGTTGCACGACTCGAGCCAGGCGTAGAGGGGCGTGTTGCACGCCGAGTCGGCGCAGAACCTCACGTTCCCCAGGCTGCTGGACTCGTAGGCCGAGTACGTGGAGGGGTTCCAGGTTATCATCTCCTGGAACGGGTTCGGGGTCGCGGACGACGCCGTCGCGACCACCGCGTCCCCTATCATGGCCCACGAGTTGGAGCCGCCGTTGCTCGTGCTGAACGAGACCGAGAGGTTGGACTGGGTTGACGTGACTATCTCGTACTCCTGGTCGCTGTTCTGCGCGGTGTTGCTCCCGGAGGCGCACTGGGTCGCGTTCGTGTCTGTGAACCCGTTCGCGTCGGTCTCCGTGCGACAAGAGCTGCTGGAGGTGTGTTCGTTGGCAATGAGGCCGAAGACGATGTCGTTCGCGTTCGACGTAGAGACCGATACCGAGGGGCTGGTGCTGGTCCCGCTCGAAGTGTCGGGCAGGCCGCCGTTGGTGTCGAACGGGCTGGACGTGTTCGCGCCGCTTATCGCGAACGCGCTGAAGGTGTTGTCACCGGAGCTGTACCAGGTCACGGTGATCGAGTCGGAGGAGAGGGGGGACGTCGCTATCGTGTACCACTCCTCGATCTCCGCACTCGAGCCTGTGGTGGTCGTCCTCGTGTTCCACGTGTGGCCTCCCGAGTCGCTCACGGACTTTACCGATCCGGAGGAGGAGGACGTGCCGGCGCTGAGTATTATCACGTCGTTGGAGCTGGAGGTGGTCAGGCTGGCGGAGGCGCTCTTGCCCTCGGTGCTGCTGCCGGTGGAGCCGTCGAAGCTCAGCGAGGACGAGCCGCCGCCGTTTGTGATGGTCACGGGCACATATGGGGCGTTCCCGAACCAGCCGAGCCCGTACACCAGGGTGTTGCCCGCGGTCACCGGAGAGCTGTAGGCCAGTGAGCAGGTCGCGGAGTTGCAGTTTGAGTTGTACCTGTCCTGCACGAGGGCGGGCGTCGGTGGGACTACCGCGACCGAGTTGGACTTCCCCAGGGTGAAGGTGTCGCCCAGGGTGTCAGTGGGCGAAGAAGGAGGGCTGTTGTTGGCCCATCCGACAGCGTACACCAGCTCGTGTCCCGACGTCACGGACGAGGAGAAAGCGAGCCCGCACGACGCGGCGTTGCAGTTGGAGTTGTACCTGCTCTGGACGACCGAGGCCGCGGACGGCACCACCACCGACGACGACGCCCCGAGGGTGAACTGGTCGTTCAGGGTGTCCGTCGGCGGGCTGGCGGGCGGGGACTGGCTCGCCCAGCCGATGCCGTCCACCAGGAGGTCCCCCGAGTTCACCGAGGAGGCGTACGTCGCGGAGCAGCTCGCGGAGTTGCAGTTGGAGACGTACTTCTTCTGTAGGAGGGAGGAGGACTGGGGTATGAGCTGGACCCACTTCAGGTTGTCCAGGCTCACCGTGACGGCTTGGCTCGAGGTGGACTGGGACGCGGGCTCTGGATAGGTCGCGGAGTAGCTGTTGCCCCTCGCGGTGAGCACCTTCACGGTGTCGGTCGTTCCCGCGGCGTAGACGTACTCCGTATCAATATCGGCGGAACCTGCGCCGGGGTTGACGACCCTCCAGAGCGTCGGCGTGGTGTTCGTGCAGCCGGCCCCCGCCGGGAACCCGACCCCCTCGCATGACAGGAGCGCCCCCGTCGAAGAGATGACGAGCACGGCGGTCATGTTGACGGTCTCCGACGAGGTGTTGTTGGCGTAGAACTCGATGTTCCCATTGGAGTCTAGGAGGGTGCCGACCGAGAGCCCCTCTGCCAGGTTGCCCTGGGCCTTGTTCGTCGCGGAGAGCAGGTTCGAGACGTAGGCCGAGTTCTGCGAGCTCACAAAGATGAAGTACGAAGTCCCGACCGTGAAGAGTATCGCGAACATGATCACGGTTGCGACTATGCCAGCTACGGCCCGCCTGGTCTTGCGCCTCGCGAACTTCAAGGCTCAGCTCATCTCTGCTGCGAGAAGGTCACGGTGTTTCCGTAGATTCCCGTGACCACGACGGTGTAGGTCGTGCCCGAGCCCGCGACCCCGAACGTCTGCCCGTAGGAGGGGCAGTTGCTCGCGGTCGGCGGGATGGTCAGGGTGTAAAACTGCTGGTTTGTGACTTTGACGTTTGTGCCGGTCACCGAGGGCGACTCGTAGGAGGATGCAGCGGTCTTGCACTGGGTGGTCAGCGTGCTGGCGAGGTCGTACACATAGTCCGCCTTGCTCGCGCCAGTCCCGGTCGAGCTATACAGCAGGTTGACGAGCCCGGCAGAGTCGTAGACCCTCACCGAGGCGATCTGGAAGGTGAGGCTCCCGGTGTTGTAGACCCAGAAAGTCATCGTGTTCGTGGACGTCACGGCTCCAAAGTACATTGTCGTGATTGCAAAGTGCTCGCTGAGCATGTCGTTCGTGGCGACCCCGTTGGTGTTAATCGCCCCCTCGCTGACTCCCGCCTGACTCCTGACGAATCCCCAGGCGGCAGCCCCTGCGATCAGCGTCATCGCTATTGCCAACATCGTTCCCACGGCCTCGGATGCAGCGACGCGCCTACGCTTGCCTCGATAATACCTCAAAGTATGCCGATTTGGCGCGTTGCAGCTATATTATCGGTTATGGACTTGCAATCTGTATCAGAACTCTCGGCACGCCCGAGCCCAGCCCGATGTGGCCGAATTGGATAAGGCACGAGTGTTCATTTTCTGCAAAGCGACGCCGCCGCCTTGTCCGGAAAAGACCGTTAGTGGTTGCATGAACAAATTCATAAACTATATATGGATACTCTAACAGTCTTCTGTCTACTCGAACCAGAATGACATACCTGCAAAAACCGGCGGGCATGGCAGACGCTGAACAATCGACGCGGAAGGCTGTGAGCAGGCGCTCGCAGTTAGAGATCCGCATGGACATCCTCAGGGCAATAATGGAGGGGGCAGAAGGACCGACCCAGATCATGTACAAGGCCAACTTGTCGTGGATTCTCCTCTGCGACCACCTGAGCGCCCTGGGCGAGCAGGGTTTCGTGGGCGAAAAGGCGGTCGGAAACCGTAAGAAGTACTCCTTGACAGGCAAGGGCATAGAGATAGTCGGCGCCTATCTGAACTTGATCAGGGAAATCATCTTCGACACGGCGGCCGCGCCAATGTGATGTTCCGGCGCGCCTCGCTTCTATTTCAGCTGAAAGGCAGGGTCCGGACCTTCGCTCAAGAAGGTTAATATGGCGAATGACGCGTTACAGAACCGGCTACGGAATGGACGACTCCGAAAGGACGGCCACTTATTACATAAATTGCAGGATATGTCAAAAGGGGTACAGGGACCGCAGTGACCTCATCGAGCACCTTCGCACCGAGCACGAGATTCTCGAGCTGGCGTCCTACACCGCCGCGACGATGGCGGGGGAGCAAGAAAGGGACAGGACGGCAGAGGAGTTCAGGCGAAGGTTCGAGCTGCTGAAGCGCGAGCTCGCCGGGCACGAAGCCGAAAGATGAGCGAGAGGGGCATAGGCCCTCCACGACTTTATAAGGCCAGCAACGGCGAAGGTTTCGTTCTCAATGGCGGACGAGCCGATAATCGACATGACGAAGGTATCCGACAAGGGTCAGGTGGTCATCCCGAAGGAGATCAGAGACAAGCTGAAGTTCACCGAAGGGTCGAAGCTCCTGGTGATCGCCACTGAGGACGCCGTGATCCTCCAGAGGATAGAGAGCGTCGCCGGCAAGATGCGCGTCAAGGACATCATGGACAGGGTCCGCTCCATTGCGAGCAAGATCAGCCTAGGCTGATGCGGCTTGCGGTCGCCCTGCGCTTCGGGGGCGACGAGGCCCTATGGCGCGATTTCGTGCACTAGTCCGTGGACCTTTCTAAGGTGCTCTCGGAATGTGGTGGCGTCCCTCGGGGTCATGCCCTTGAGCGTCGGGTAGATGGCGAGGACGAACCAGCAGAAAGAGCAGGAAGAGCCGGGCTGTGCCTTGGCCTCAGCCTTTGCCGAGTAGGCTTTCCTTCCCCTCTCGCCTCCGGACGAAGTGGCGTTCATGCGCTGGCTGCGCGTGGCCTTCCGCATACTTTTGATTTCTAGCCGAATAGCTCAGGCTCGCCGCCGCGCTTTCTGGAATACGAAGGCATGTGCAGGTCGGCGCGGGGCTCGGGAGAGCAGGACGCGGAACGCCTCGAATCCGAGTAGACTACGGTGGACGATGGAGAACTGGGAAGCGCTCACTCGAACGAGGTGTCGAAATCTTCTTCGCCCTTCGCTCCGCCGGCTCTCCTCTTCCTGACCAGGAAGACAGCGGCGCCAGCGCCTCCTGCCCCTCCTATGGGGACAAGCAGGAGCGGGAAAGAGGTGAGCTGCTGGACCATGCTAGCCTTGGCCTTGGTTGCGGCCACCGCAGGCGGAGGGGTGGTGACTTGGACCGTGAAGTTGAGGGTCTTGGCGAGAAGCCCTCCCGGCGTGACGTATGCGGTTATCAGCACAGAGCCTGCCTTTGTGGGATGGAAGATCGCTATCGAGTTCCCCAGCTTGTCGGTCGTGTCGTTGATCGCCGCAGTCCCTGCGGATGCAGCAGTGGACTTGGTCGACTTTGAGGCGGTCGTCACGGTCGACGCGCTGGCGGTGGTGCTCGCTGAGGTGTTCGAGGCATGAGGCGTGCCTACGACAAGTCCCCCGCTGGACGCCCTCCAGTCTACTGGAGCTCCCGAAAGCGGCGAGCCGTCCAGCGCAAGGTTGACGGAAATGACAGCCGTCTCGTTCGTGAAGATGGTCGCCGGCCCTCCGGTTATCGTCTCCACGCTTGGATAGGACAAGAAGGTGACAGGAATCGACGTCGTCGCGAGGCCAGGGGTGGTGAGGGTGAGCGTCGTCCTCCCCGGGACATTGGCCGCCAGGGGGATAACCGCGTAGTCCTGTCCGACCCCGATGGTAACGGACAAGACCTTGGAGATCACCGTGCTGTTTGAGGAGGTTATTGTGATGTTCACCGGGGTTCTGGCACGCGCAGGGACGTTTGTGGAGCTCTCAAGCTGCACCGCAAGGAGGGAGGGTTCGTTCGTGATGCTGCGAGAGAACATTATCGTGTTTCCGTCGGGAATGGTTGCGGTGATAGAGGACGGCGCGGGGATTACTGTGGACAGGTTGGTCGAAGAAGTCGCGTACCCGCTCGTCGTCGAGTTCAACAGAGCGTTTGAACTCACCAGTGCAGCCGAACTCACGAGCGCGGTAACGTTTGCCGTCCCTTGAAGGATTCCAGCGGTCACGTTAACGACCGCGAAGGTCTGTCCCGCAGGAATCACTGCGTTGGAAACGCTAACTATTCCAGCCTGCGAAGAGGTGAGGTTCACGGGGATGTCTGATGCAGCAATTGCGGGCGATCCAAATGCATCCTCAAGAGAGAGTTCGAGCGCAGCATGCGTGGCTCCGTCCGCCGGGAGGGTGGCCGTGATAGGGCTGACCACTACCTGCGAAGGTATAGAGCCATAAGTAGCCAGGGAGGTCTGAGTCGGCAATATGTTCTGAGCCGACGCAGTGAGAGTAGTGATGCCGACCTGGTAGGTCGAGGTGAATGTAATCGCAGCCCAGTTTTGTCCCTCTGGTATGTCAAACGTGATGCTTGTGAAGTTGCCAACCCCAGTCACCGAGGAGGTGAGGGTCACTTCTGTCGGCCCGGTGTCGTTCACGGCTGGAGACCCCTGCGGATCCTGCAGCGAGACGACGACTGAACTATAGGAGCGATGATCAGCGAGCACCGGGTTTGGTCCCGCGAAGATTGCGAGCTGGCAGAGGCTCTGCGACCCAGCTGTGCAAATCGAGGGACTGATGATAATAGGATTGAAAATTTCGATGATAGCCGAGCTCGATTCAAGACCGGGGGAACTGGCGGTGATTGTTACCTGATCCGGGGCAGGAGGATTAGCCTGGGACGTTGCCACCACGGTGAAGGTGGCAATCGCCGAGATGTTCCCCTCTCCAATGGTGGTCGTTTCCGAGGCGTTTACAACGGCGAGGTCTGAGCTCCTTATCTGGACTTGGATGTTGCGGGTGGCCAGGGTGGGGTTCCCGCTCAAGTCAGTGAGGGCGACCACCAAGCGGCCCTGGCATGAGGTAACGTTTGAAGAGCACGCCACCATCACGTCGGGTTGGGCCTGCAACTTTAGCGCGAGAGGAGGAGACCCCAACACGGATATCGTCGTCAAGCCCGAAGCGAATCCAGTAGCGGACGCTGTTACGATCGCGGAGCCCGGGACAAAGCCGCTTGTGTAGTTGATCTCCTCAAAATAGCCTCCTTGCTTCATCACGGTTGTGGCGGAGGTTACATTCACGACGTTCGTGTTGGAGGAATAAAGGGAAACTGGGATATCCGCGATCGCCTTCGCGGGGAGGCCCACGTCGTCCTCCAGCTCGAGGAAAAGATGCCCAGTGCTAGCTTCGCTAGCCGTGACCGTGTTCGGCACCGCTGTTATCACCAAGTGCGTCGGATACCCGACGGCGACCACCGTGGTCACTCCTGTCGACGCCGCGGCAAACCCTGTCGCGGTAGCTGTGACCTGCGTCACGCCTGCCGTGTGGGTGGTCGTGAAGTTGGCTATCGCATAGGTCTGCCCCGCCGGAATCGTGACGCTCGAGTTGATTGTCCCGACGTATTCTTCGGACGAGGTGAGGGAGACGTAAATGTCTGATTCCGCCACGGTAGGGGCGCCCGCGATGTCGATCACAGTGACGACGACTGCCGGATACGTGTTGTTGTCGGCGGGGAGCTCCGGAGGAATTGTGGACAACGAGAGCCCGGTAGGTACTAGGGTCTGAGTGGCCGCTGCGCGCGTCGGACTGATGGGAAGTGCGCCCACGACTATAAGACCAAGCAGAAGAAACCCGATTCCGAGAGTTCTAGGGCTGTATCGCAACAATTTCTGAAAACAACTCCGTATGACGATATTTAGAGGTGATAGGCGTCGTAGTCCAGATTTCGAATCTATCGCGACCGAGTCCGCCGGAATTGGCTAGATGCCGTGGCCAAGGATCGGGCCGGACAGGGCCACCATCAAGCCGCCAACTAGCACGAGCGCCAAGGCGTGCTTGAAGCCGTCCGCCACAGTCCCGCCACCCATCTTGCCTGCCACGAACCCGATCACCCAGCCGTCGAAGATGGACGCGGTCAGGAGCGACTGGACGGTGGCGGGCGTGATCGTGATTCCCGGAATGTTGGAGGCAGCTTCCCCGGCGAACTTTATCGGCGTGGAAAGGAAGTAGACCATCATGAACGTCGTCATCACGAGCAGTATTGCCGCCATGTAGACGACGAAGATGTAGGACCTGAGCGCCGATTTCTTGTCAGTCTCTATCTCGTTCACCTTGCGTGTGAAGTCGGCCATGGTCGAGAAGGCGCTCACCGTCCCGCCTCCGACGTCCACGACCTCCACCATCAGGGTCCCGATGGCCATGGTGATCCAGCTGTCGACCGAGTCGGCGAAGGTCTTGATGACCTTGAGGATGGGCAGCCCCCAGGAGATCTGCGACCCCATCGTCTTGATCGACTTTGAGAGGCGCCCGTAGTTCTTGGACGAGAGCTGCTCGATGCTCCCCTCGGGGGAGAGGCCGATCTTGCGCCCCTCCGCCACGTCTCTGATAAAGTCGGGCAGCGCCTTCTCGAGCCCAGAGCGCTCGCGGGACTGCCGCAGCGCCACGATGGAGGGGATTATCACGATCGCGCCGAGCGCCACCGCGACGTGGATGCTGAGCTGCAGGGGGAGCGGGATCAGAAACAGCGCCAGCCCTATGGGCATGCATGCCATCAGCACGTAGTACGGGCGCTTGTTGAAGTAAGGCTGCTTGGGCTGCGTCCCGTCGATGATGAAGATGAACAGCCCGGACAAGGCCGGGACGACCACGTAGGAGAATATGAAGAGCGTCTGGAGGCCGGAGTTGTTGTGCGCTATCACGCCCTCCAGCTGGAACAGGCTGAAGAGGGTGATCCCCATGACGGCCGTCACCGTGAGGTAGGCCTCCGCGAGCGTGCCCACCGAGTCGGTGATTCGCCTCACCTTTGACGTGCTCTGGTCGAGAGTCTCCTTGAGCTTATTGTTGACGTAGTTCTTCACGTCCCCTCCCACCTTCAAGACCGTCGTGTAGCCGTAGAGGAACTCGCTGAACGCCTTGTTCGGCATGTACTTGGCCGCTGTCTCGAAGGCGGTGATCGGGTCGGTCCCGAAGACGTCGATGTCCACGAGGATCCTCTTCGCCTCCCTCGCCGAGGCTGGGAAGACCTTCCCCATTCCTGAAACCCTCCTCAGGGTGGAGATGGGGGAGACGCCTCCGCCGGAGAGCACCCCCAGGAAGCCGATCAGCATGGGGAGTTCGTTCTCTATGCCTTCAGACCGGGAGCTCGCCGACGCCTTGGGGAGGTTCCATATCAGCACGAACACGATAGGTGGTGCGAGCACCACCATGAAGAGGAAGACGATGTGGAGCATGAGCCCCAGGACGACGCAGACGACGACGGGGATTATGGTGAGCACCGTCGTGAACATGGCCAGGGAAACGAGGGCTTCTGGCGTGATGCGGAGGTTGGACTTTAGTATCTGCTCCCTCATCTCGGGGGAAGACGCCGCGAACTTCTTCCCTTGGGTCCCGAACATCTTGTAGGCCGTGGCCGTCATCCTGTCGAAGAAGCTGAGCTTCGAGCTCTCCTTGGAGCGCCGTTTCGTCTCCAGCTGGCCGAGCTGGCTGACCTGGCTCAAGCTTTGAACCCTTCGCGTACCTCTGCCTGCATGACGAGCCCGGCCTTGCCCAGGTCCTCGCGCGCCCTCTCGAAGATCTCCTTCGAGTGCGACCTGTACTCCTCAAAGATCAGGGACAGCTCCCTGAAGTTCCGGATCTCCCTCTGCTGCGCCCACCTCAACACGATGCTCCTCTTCTCGATCTCGGTCATGAGGTCCGGTATGGTGGTGCCCGTGTCTCTGGCGAGCCTCGCCAGCTTGACGCTCGTCTTCAGCGGCGAAGCGAGCTGCTTGTCGCTCCCCGGGTCCCACTTGAACATCCTGACGTAGTTTCCCACGCCGACGACCTCGTCCACGGAGAGGACGCGCCTCATAGTCTTGAACCCGCCTCCGGGCTGTGGGATTGCGATCCTCCTGACCGTGAAGACCAGGTCGAGGAAGGGGATGAACGACGGCGGGACGTCCATCGGCTTGGAGGTGAGGCGCTGGATGGCCGACGAGACGTCGTCAGCGTGGAGGGTGCAGAGACCGCCGTGGCCCGTGCTGATCGCCTGGAAGAGCACGTACGCCTCCTCTCCCCTGACCTCTCCGACGACCAGGATGTCCGGCCTCATTCTCATGGTCGCCTTGACGAGCTGGAAGAGGCCGACCTCTCCGCTCGTGTCGTCGCCGGTGCCGTAGCTCTCGCGGGAGACGAGCGCGGACCAGTTCTGGTGCGCGATGTTGATCTCCTGCACCTCCTCGATCGTGACAATCTTCGAGTTCATCCTGGTGAGCGTCAGCAGGGCGTTGAGGAGAGTCGTCTTCCCGGAGCCTGTGGATCCGGAGACGATCGCCGTCGCGCGGTTCTCCATGAGCAGCCAGACGTACGCAGCGAGGTTCTGGTCGATCACGTTGAGGTTCATCATGTCGATGATCGTCAACGGGTCTTCGCGGAACTTCCTGATCGTTAGCGTGCCGCCGTAGGGCGAGATCTCGCGCCTGTAGGTCGCGGCCAGCCTGTGCCTCCCAGGGAGGGTGCCCTGGACGATGGGGAACGCCGTCGAGACGTGCTTCCCCGCCATGTGCGCCAGCCTGGCGATTATGTTGTCCAGCTCTTCGTCGTGGAGGAATATCAGGTTCGTCTCGATGTTGTCGTACCTCCTGTGGAAGATGAAGAGCGGCTTTCCGACGCCGTCCACCGTGATGTCCTCTATCTGCGTGTCCCTCATGACGCCGTCGATGACGCCGAACCCGACGAGGTCCCTCTCGGCGAAGTAGTTGATCTTCGGCCAGGAGAGCTGCGAGGCCTTGATCGAGTACTTCTTCACGAGCCTCTTGGCCTGTTCCAAGAAGTAAGCCCGGGGGTCGATCTCCGACCGGGGGACGGACAGCTCGCTCTCAAGGGTGTCGAGAAGGTAGGTGTAGATTGATGCCTCTCTCGGAGATAGCACGACCTCGTCCACGAAATACTTCCTCGTGCCGCTTCCAGGGTCCTCCGCGATCACGGCGTAGGCGAATGGG
>DATJAJ010000082.1:0-5835 GCA_035516335.1 Nitrososphaerales archaeon | reverse complement strand
GGTCGAGCCACGAAGCTCTGCCTATGGAAAGTAGTGCGAGCCCTCTCTAACGCTCCTGAAAGTGGTCGGGTTCCAGTGGTGAAGAACGCGACCAGCAAGCCAATCGTGTACCAGATCACCGAAGTGGGGAGAACTGCCTGTCAGGGACGACCTAGCCGAAAGTCACCGCGGAAGCACTTAATAGAACAGGGCGCTCCTTTGAGCGAGCGAATGAAGGCGGACTACGGCGAGCTGAAGGAAGAGATGGTCCAGATGAAGAGGCGGATATCCGCGCTTGAACGGGCGTTCGACACGATCGCGACGAAGGACGACCTGAAGGCGCTTGAGGAAGCGCGGGCTGACCTGAAGGCGGGCAGGGCCGTGAGCCTCGCTCGGACCAAGAAGTCCGTTGAGGTTTGAAGTAAAGATATCGAGGCGGGCGATGCGGGAGTTCGGGTCGCTCGACCAGGTAACGCAGAAGCGGGTCTTGCTCGGATTCGACGAACTTGCCGAAAATCCGTTCCCGAGAGACGTGGTGAAGCTGTAGGGCAGGGACGGCATTTACAGGGTTCGCGTCGGAGACTAGAGGATTCTGTATGAGGTTCTCCAAGAGAACAGGGTGGTGCTCATCGTCAAGGTAGACCATCGAAGTGGTGTTTACGGGCCCTGAGAGCACTTGCGACATTACTGATGCGGGGAAGGACTATCCGTCGTCTGGCTGATTGACGTTGTTTCTCGGCTGACCTTTTAAATCCCACATGGCCCTGTTGAGCAAACAATGGAGGGGGAGCAGAGGCGCCTGGCTGCCATAGTCTTCACGGACATTGTGGGGTACTCGTCCGTGTCCCAGAGAGACGAGGCGCTGGCCATGAGGCTCCTGGATGCCAACAACTCCATCGTGAGAGGCGCCGTCGAGAGCCACGGCGGGCGCGAAATCAAGACCATTGGTGACGCGTTTCTGCTCGAGTTTCCCAGCGCGCTGCAGGCTGTTCTTTTCGCGGTCGACGCGCAGGAGCGGTTCGATGAGTTCAACCGCGCGGCGCCGGCGGGAGAGACGGTGTCGGTCAGGATAGGCGTCCATCTTGGCGACGTGATCAGCCGGAACGGGGACCTGTTCGGGGACGCGGTCAACATCGCATCTCGCGTAGTAGAGGTCGCCGAGGGCGGCGGGGTCTGTGTCACCGGAACGGTGCACGATCAGGTGCGCAATAGGGTGACGGTCGATATGGCGAAGCTGCCCCCGCAGCGGCTCAAGAACATCGAATCGGAAATCGACCTCTACCGGGTCGTCCTGCCTTGGAAAGGGACGGAGCCAGCCTCACCGAGCCCGGCCAGCCGCATAGCGGTCCTGCCCTTCGCGAACATCAGCCCCGACCCCAAGGACGGCTACTTCGCGGACGGGCTGACGGAGGAGCTGATAACGACGCTCTCGGAGGTGCACGAACTCAGGGTAATCGCAAGGACCTCGGTGGACCGTTACAGGGATGGGACGAAAAGCGCGAAGCAGATTGGAACCGAGCTCGGCGTCTCGCACCTGCTGGAGGGTTCGGTCAGGATGGCGGGGAACAGGGTCAAGATAGCCGCCCACCTGGTGGATGCGCAGTCCCAGGAAGAAGTCTGGTCCGACAGGTACGAGGATGATCTGGTTGACGTCTTCTCGATACAGAGCGACATCGCTTCGCGGGTGACCGAGTCGCTCAAGGTCAGGCTGGTCACCGATGAGATGGACAGAATCGGAAGCAGGGAGACGAAGAACGTCGCCGCCTATGTGGCCTACCTGAAGGGAAGGAGTCTGCTGCGCGATGGGACGGAGGAATCCGTTCGTCTCGCAAGGAAGCAGTTCGAGCTGGCCATACGGGAAGATGAGAATTACGCGAAGGCCCATGCCGGCATGGCTGACGCGTTGGTGCTGCTCGGAGACTATCTCTTCTCGCCGGTCCCGGTGGCCATTGAGGAAGCGAACAGGTATGTCAGGAAAGCGCTGGTCCTGGACCCGAACCTGGTAGAGGCGCGGGTATCGCTGGCGAATCTGTTGATGTTCGACTACAAGTTCGGCGACGCCGAGAGGGAGTTCAGGAGGGCGATCGAAGCCAATCCCAGCTACGCGACGGGACACCACTGGTATTCGATCTGCCTGCAGTGTTTCGGGCGCATCGAGGACGCGATGCGGGAGACGCTGGTAGCCGAAGACCTCGATCCCCTATCGGCCTCCATCACGCTCACCGTGGTCTACAGGCTGGTGAATCTCGGTAGGTTTGAAGAGGCGATGGAGCGGATACGCAAGCTTGAGGCGATAGACCGCGAGAGCCCGCTCGTCGATGAGACGCGCATGGTCTACAACTTCGTAAGAAGAGACTGGGAATCGACAACGGAGTGTCTGAAGCGGATGATGGAGCGCGACCCGGCCGACCCGTATCTGGAAATGGACATGGCTTACATCTACGGCGTGACCGGGAGGAAGAATCAGGCTTTGGAGCTCATAGAGAAGCTGAAGAAGGTCCCCGAGGACCTTCGGATAAGGGGCCAGATGCTCGCCTTCGCGTTTCTTGGCCTTGGCGACGTCGAATCCGCGTTCGAGTGGCTGAATTATGCTCTCTCGAAGAAGGAGTTCTTCTTCTCCTGGATCAGGGGGCACCCCGCATTTGAGCCCATACGAAAGGACCCGAGGTATCGCGAACTTCTAGAAGCCGTGGGCCTTCCTTTCGAGTATGGGTCCAAGACCTAGGCGCGCCTGGAGACTTTGAAGGTGCCCGCGGCCCACGAATCGTAGCTCTCGGCCGCTGGTTCTAAGCCGTTTCAGGTCGTCTGCCCCGCCTCGCGAACACCGTCACGGCGGCCGCCACGAGCAGAATGGCAAGGACCGCGACCGCCGCCTGGTAGGGGACCAGTGAGGGAGACGGCGCCGATTCGGTCGTGGTCGACGTCTGGACCACCGTCTGGATGAGCGTCGATTGAGACGTTACCGTGGTCGTGGAGGCGGTCGTCTGGGTCACCGTCTGGGTCGTGGTGGTGGGCATGGTGGCCGTCGTCGTGACCACCAATGGGGCAAGGCTGCAGAAGGCGAACCCGATCGAGGCGGGGCCTGAGAAGCCGCTGTACCAGAGGTAGAGCGTGGAGTTCACGAGCAGGATCCATGGGTTCTGGATGACGAAATCGAAGGACGACGAGCTGTTCGAGTTCAGAAGCAGCGGCTGTGCGCTGGCCGTCCAGTGGATTCCGTCGGGCGATGTGGCGCTGGATATGAGGCCGTCCGTCTCATAGGCTGCGAAGTATTCGGAGCCGAGCTTCACCACTGACGGGCCCCACGGCCCGAGGACGTACGAGTCCTGGTTGGTCGAGCGCTCCATGATGGGGTTGCCGGCGTACTTCGTCCAGTGGATGCCATCCGAGGACGTCGCGTAGTTTATCGTGTGCGTGTCATTGAAGAAGCGCCCCGAGTACCACATCTTGTAGAGCGGCGGGTCGTAAATCACGCTCCGCGCGGTGAGGGAGACGTTGTCGTAGATGCCCGGCCCAGGCGTCAGAATCGGGTTGCCCGAGTACTCTGTCCAGTGCACCATGTCCTTCGAGAACGCGACGCCTATTGAGGACGGGCTGGTGGTGCTGAACCCCGTGTAGTACATGAGGTATTCGGAACCGTTCCATATCACAGAAGGGAAGGCCACGGCGGACGCGTCCCAGGAGCCCGAAGGTCCGACGTTGAGGACAGGAGTGGGGTACTTCGTCCAGCTGACGCCGTCGGGGGATGTGGCGAAGCCGATTTCGGAGGCCGTGCTGCCCTGGGTGCCGGTGTAGAGCATGACGAAGCTGGAGCCGTTCCACAGGACGGACTGGTACTCCACTCCTCCGCTGTCCCAGTCGCTCCCCGTCCCGTACGAGAGCACGGGATTCCCTGGGAACTTGACGCATGTTGCCGCAGGCTGGGCGCTCGCTTCGTCGACGAATGGTAGGCAGGCTGCGGCCAATAGGGAAATGACTGCGCAGACTAGAAGAGCCGACCTAGCAGAGCCCGGAGTCGGCATTCCGTGTCTGTTCTGCGCCCTCGGAAGATATACAGGTTTGCTCAGGAAACCACTTACTCGCACAGGCCGTTTCGTTTGCCAGACTGTTGATGCAGAGAAATAGTGCCCCGCCCAGATTGAACTTTTCCCTGTCGAAGTTGCAAGGAACCCATAAGAACCTGCGGAGGGCGTGAACGTTCGAACTGGGTTGAGGGTGAAAGGAGTGTGCTACGATGTCGGGCGAGTGATGATGGGGGACGACTGGCGCCCGAGGTTTGACCCTGAGACCGTGCACCGCGAGCTGGGAATCATCAAGAACGACCTGCACTGCAATGCAGCGAGAATCTGCGGACTCGACATCGACCGGCTCGTGCAGGCGAGCGAGGATGCGCTGGCCCAGGGACTGGAGGTGTGGCTTTCCCCGGAGATGTGGGACAGGCCTCAAGATGAGACGCTCGAATACGTCGCAGGGGCGGCGGAGCGGGCAGAGGAACTCCGTCAGCGGTGGCCCGGGAAGCTGGTCTTCAGCGTGGGCTCCGAGCTTACTCTCTTCTCTCAGGGGATGGTCGAGGGCAAGAACGTCTTCGACAGGATGACCCGTCCCTCTTTCTGGAGCGACGTGATGGCCGGGAAGCACAACGGCCCGCTCAACGCTTACCTTTCGAAGCTGAGCGAAGCCTCGAGGAGGTCGTTCGGCGGCCCCCTGACCTACTTCTCGGTACCGTTCGAGAATGTGGACTGGAAGCCGTTCGATTCCGTCGGGGTAGACCACTACAGGGACGCGCGAATCAAAGACTCCTACGGCCAGATGGTAGGCAAGTACAACGCGTTCGGCAAGCCCGTCGTCATAGGAGAGTTCGGGTGCTGCACCTTCCGAGGCGCGGATTTGCTCGGAGGCAGCGGCTTCGTGATAACCTTCGGGATGATGGAAAGCCTCCTTGGGCCCAACCAGAAGCTTCCCAAGATGTTCATGGACATGGCGCACGTCCCGCCCCGAGCCGACGGGCACTACATCCGCGACGAGGAGCTCCAGGCTCGTGAGCTGGCCGATCAGTTGGGGGTGCTCGACGCGGCGGGCGTTGAAGGCGCCTTCGTGTTTACCTTCGTGTCGCCCAACTCGCCCTACAACAGCGACCCGAGGTTCGATTCAGACATGGCCAGCTTCAGCCTGGTGAAGAGCTACCCGGAGGAATGGACGGCCGAGGAGTACGCGAGGCAGATGGCGAATCGAGGGAAGGAATTCCTGGGGGTGGACCTGGACCCCTCGATCCTTGCCAGGTTCCGCGAGAACGTCGGCAAGCGCGGGAAGACGTATCCCGAACTGCCTTGGGAGCCGAAGGAGTCGTTCGCGGCCGTAGCCAGATACTACGCGGAACACTAGTCGGACGTCGTCGCGGATATGTCTTCACCGCAACGCCTGGCGTCGCGTTCTCAAAACTAGAGCTATAGGACGCGCGGTTCATCGGGTTCCTGGCCCTTGAAAACCTCGAGGACCCTCGCCACCGTCTTCGTGTTTGCTATTATTGCGGTGGCGCTCGCCGCCGTAGTCCTCTCCCAGCCGAGGGGTTTGACGACCACGACACCAATGGTTGCGACCTCCACCGGCGTCGGCAACAGCTCAACGGTCGTCTATGAGAGCAGGGTGACCGGAACCTACACGGCGGTCAGCTACTTCGAGGGCGATGAGGAGGAAATAAGCCGCTCCACAATCACGGTGACATCCGGGAACGTAACGACCTACAGCTATGGGACGGTCGTCGTAAGCTCTCCCCATGTAACGACCCTCGGGACCCGGGCCTACTCGACCGCCTCCTCTGCCAACGACTCGTCCGTCTTCACCGTCTCCACAACGTCG
>DATJAJ010000081.1:0-3288 GCA_035516335.1 Nitrososphaerales archaeon | reverse complement strand
TCCCGTAGCCAACAATCCTTGCCATCGGGTGCGCCCCCATCCTCTCTGCCCGCTCCTCCGAGGCGACGACCACGGCCGACGCGCCGTCGCTGAGCTGGGACGAGTTCCCAGCGGTCAAGATCCCATCGGGCTTGAATGCTGGCTTCAGCTTCGCGAGCTTCTCAAGCGTGGTGTCTGCTCTGAAGCACTCGTCCTTCCGAAACGTCGTGCTCGATCCGTCCTCACACGGCACATCCACCGGGACGACCTCCTCGTCGAACCTGCCTCCCGCCCACGCGGCCGCGGCCCTGCTGTTGCTCCGGAACGCGAACTCGTCGGCCTCCATCCGCGTGATCCCGAACTTCGTCGCTATGGCTTCGCCCGTGATGCCCATGTGGTAGTCGTTGAACGCGTCCCAGAGCCCGTCGAAGATCATGGCGTCCACGAGCCCGGCGTCCCCGTACTTCCTCCCCCACCTCATGTTCCTGACGAGGAAGGGCGCGTTGCTCATGCTCTCCGCCCCGCCGGCCACCGCCAGTTCGCAGTCGCCCGCCCTGACGGCCTGGGCCGCCAGCATCACCGCCTTGAGGGCCGAACCGCAGACCTTGTTCACCGTGAACGCTCCCACCGAAGGCGGGAGCCCGCCCCATATCGCCGCCTGACGGGCTGGGTTCTGGCCTAGCCCCGCGGACAGAACGTTCCCGAGAATCACCTCGTCGACCTCCTCCGGCCGGACGTGAGCCCGCTTCACAGCCTCACGGACCACGATGGCGCCCAGCCTTGTTGCGCCGACTCCAAGCAGGCTCCTTCCGAACTTGCCTATCGGGGTGCGACACGCGGAGAGGATAACTGGCTGACTCGTGGTTCGGCCTTCAGCAAGTGTCGATAATAAACCAGCGGTATCCTCCGAAAGACAACTGGCTATATAGTGAGCCGCGACGGCCCGCCCTTCGGCGATGAAGGCACTCAAGAAGATCTGGATGGATGGGAAGTTCGTGGACTGGGACGACGCGAAGATCCACGTGCTCACTCACGGCCTGCACTACGGCTACGCCATATTCGAGGGAATAAGGTGCTTCAAGACGAGGCGAGGGCCGGCCATATTCAGGCTACCAGAGCACATCCGACGATTCGGCGAAAGCGCGAAGATCTACAGGATGGACCTGGGGTACTCCCAGAAACAGCTCGAAGACGCCTGCGTCGAGCTTGTGAGGGAGAACGGCATCCAGGAGTGCTACCTGCGCCCCATCGCGTTCACGTCGTACGGCGTCATGGGCCTGAACCCTCTCAACAGCAAGATCAGCGTCGCCATAGGCCTCTGGGAGTGGGGGTCCTACCTGGGCAAGGATTCCGGCGCCGGCGCGAAGTGCATGGTGTCGAGCTGGGCGAGGATAGACTCCCGCTCGCTCCCGCCGCAGGCCAAGTGCTCGGCCAACTACGCCAACTCGGCCCTGGCCAAGATGGAGGCGATTGCCTCCGGCTACGACGAGGCCATCATGCTAAACCCCGAGGGGAAGGTGGCGGAGGGCACCGGGGAGAACATCTTCAGGGTAAAGGACGGAGCTCTCAGCACCCCGCCGGCCAGCTCCGGGATTCTAAGAGGCGTCACCAGGGACACGATCATGAAGTATGCGACTGACCAGAGCATGCGGTTCTACAGGAACGACTTCACGCGGGAGGAGCTGTTCACGTCCGACGAGCTCTTCTTCAGCGGAACGGCGGTCGGGATAGCGCCCATCGCCGAGGTGAACGGCAGGATGATAGGGAACGGGGACAAGCCGATCACGAGGAAGCTCCAGGCGTTCTACGAGGCCGCCACTCACGGCAGGATGGAGCGCTACAGGAAGTGGCTGACCGCTGTCCCGCGCTAGCCCCGCACTACCCTGAACTCTTCGATGTCAAGCAGCGAGCCCTTTCGCATGCTCTTCGGCTTGAACCTAGGGGAGACGCTCGAGCCCACCGCCAACCCCTTTCCGGACACCCTGTGGACGAGCCCGCCGCTCGTTCCCTTGAAAGTGATGTACCCGAACATCACCGGTCTGGCAAGCCTCGAACCGTCGAAGCCCACGTAGCTCTCGGCCAGGGCGGTGACGGTTCCGACCGGCCCGACTTCGCTGAAGGTGCCGATCCGCACATAGCAGGCGACGCAGTAGGCCTTCGGAGGCATGTACTTCGTGCCGCATTTCGGACACCGCGAGGCCAACAACCTTCCCTCCTGCAGGCCCCTTAGGAACTTCTCGCCGGCCAAACCGGCGGTGTACTCATACCTCAGGGGGATGGTATCCTTCCAGAACCTCGCCTGATCCACGGACTCCATTCGTTCGCCAAGCGGCATCAGAAGCTCACTCCTCGCGGGTCCGATCCCGCGGTCGTAGGTCTCGGGTCCAACGCCACTGAGTGGCATCGCGGTTGGATAAAGTCATTGCGGGACCCCTGTGCCGCTCGCGCTCCCGTCTCTCTGCGTGGCTGGAAGTTCTATAAGCGCGCGTGTCTCTGCCGGGGTGCCATGAGCCTGAAGCTTGGGAACCTTCGAGTGGAGAGCCCGTCCTTCCAGCACCTGGGGCGGATGCCGAAGAGGCACGCGGGGGACGCCGACAACCTCTCGCCCCCTCTGGAGTGGTCAGGAGCCCCCGCTGGGACACGCGAGTTCGCGGTTCTCTGCTTCGACCCCGATGCGCCGCGCCTCGACGGAGTCACACACTGGGTCCTCTACGGGATCCCGTCGAACGTGACGAGTCTTCCCGAGGGCGAGGGCGCGGACGCCTACACGGGCGGAGCCAACATCACGGGCAAACCGGGCTACCTCGGGCCGCGCCCGCCGCCGGGCCACGGGGCCCACCACTACTACTTCTGGGTGTTCGCCCTGGACGGCGAGTTGGGGTTGAAGCCGGGCCTGGACCGTCCCCAGCTGATGGACGCGATCAAGGGTCACGTGCTTGAGCAGGCGCGCCTCGTAGGCATCTACGAGCGCTAGACCTGCCTCGCTCCCTACCGCTCCCACACTGGCGTTGCCTGTCTTCCCAGCACGCCCTACCTGATTGCGGGGAAGTAGTCGACCGCGGTCGACTCAGAGGCCTGCTCGAGCTGACCCAGCTCCTCCTTGCCCAGGACGAGGTCGCCGGCTCCGGCGTTCTCCTCAGCCTGGGATGGGTTCTTGGCGCCGGGTATGGGGACCACGATGGGGTTGGTTGCGAGCCAGGCGAGGGCGACCTGCGCCACCGTTTTGCCGTGGGCTTTCGCGACCGGCGCGATCTTTCCCATCAGCTTCTCCAGCTGCGCAAGATTCTTCTCTCTGAACAGTTCGTTGTC
>DATJAJ010000080.1:0-58835 GCA_035516335.1 Nitrososphaerales archaeon | reverse complement strand
GGGGGCGCGTAGGCGCAGTACTCATAGATCGTCGGCTCCATGCCAGCGGGGAGGTCCTCCGGCGAGTAGGCCGCCTCGGCCACCTCCTCGAACGAGAGCGCCTTGTTGGGCGCGGTCGGGCTCCTGATCTTGCCGTCTCTGAAGACCAGCCCCTCGCTCCGGACTCCGAGCCTGTGGGCGGCGATGCGGGCCATCTTCTCCCTCACCTTGCGCGTGGCGAGGAAGACCGCCGACCCTCCGACCACGGCGGACCTGCTCCCGGCGGTGATCGTGGAGTAGGGCAGCACCGAGGTGTCCCCGTAGCGGAACTCGACCTTGCTCACGTCGACGCCGAGCTCCTCGGCCACGATCTGGGCGAACGGGGTCCAGTGACCCTGCCCGTGGGGGTTGGTCCCCGAGTTTACTACGACGTTTCCGTGCTGCGTCACCGTGACCGCAGCGGTCTGCGGAGAGTCGGGGCCGAAGCCGCAGACCTCCACGTAGGTGCTGACGCCCAGCCCGACGAGCCGGCCCTTCTCGCGAGCGTCGCGCTGAAACGCCAGGAGCTCCGAGTACTTGGACGACTCCAGGGCCTTGTTCATGTTGCCCTCGTAGTCTCCGCAGTCGTAGGTCTCGCCTCCCGCGTTCTCGTAGGGGAACCTGCTCTTCGGGATGTAGTTCTTCACCCTGACCTTTATCGGGTCGAGCTTGAGCCGGCTGGCGATCACGTTCACGGTCCTCTCGATGAGGTAGGCTGCCTCCGGGCGGGCCGCGCCACGATAGGGGCCGATCGGCGTCTTGTTGGTGAAGGCGGTGAGCGCCTCCCCTTCGAAGTTCTGGATGTCGTAGACGCCCGTGGACATGGCCACGGTTATCTCCGGCATCTTGGACGCCCAGCTGGAGTAGGCGCCCCCGTCGCAGATTATCTTGACCTTCAGGCCCAGGATCCTGCCGTCCTTCCTTACCGCCGCCTCGACGTACTGCCTCTGTCCCCTCCCGTGAGAGGCTGCGAGCAGGTTCTCCCGCCGGGACTCGACCCACTTGATGGGCCTCCCCAGCTTCATGGACGCGAAACAGACCACGGCGTGCTCGGCGTAGAATCCCTTCTGGCCGAATCCTCCGCCCATGTCCGGGGCTATGATGCGCACGTGGGTGTCGGGGAGCCTGAGCACCTCGGCCACCTCGTCCCTGAAGTCGTGCGGCGCCTGGGACGACACCCAGGCGGTGAGGAGGTCCGTGGCCGGGTCGTAGCTTGCGAGAATGTCCCTGGGTTCCATGGGGACCGCGGAGAGTCTCGGGCACTCGTATTCCGCCTTCACGACGAAGTCCGCCTCCTTGAACGCCCTCTTCACGTCGCCCGCATTCCTCACGTACCGGTTCGCCAGGTTGTCCGGGAAACCGCCGTGGACCTTGGGCGAGCCGGCTTCGAGGGCCTTGACGGGATCGACGACAACCGGCAGGGGGTCGTATTCGACCTGGACCGCCTCGGCGCCGTCCTCGGCCGACGCCTGGTCTTCGGCCACGACCAGGGCCACCGCCTCTCCGACGAAGTTCACCTGGTCCGCGGCGAGGGCGAGCGTGTGAGTCGCCTTGGACTCCCGACCCCAGCCCAGGGTGGGCATCTCCTCGGTCGAGTCGGCCAGGTCCTTGGCCGTGACGACCAGCTTCACCGAAGGGTTCCGGAGAGCCTCAGACGCGGAGATGCTGAGGATCTTCGCGTGCGCCTCCGGGCTCCTCACGAAGACGCCGTGCAGCATGCCGGGCAGTACGATGTCGTCCACGTACCTTGCCGTCCCGGTGATGAACCTGGGGTCCTCCATCCTCCTAAGAGGCTGGCCTATGATTGTCGCTTCCTTTCTCAGCTCGGTCTGAACCGCCGACGCCATGCTGACGATGCTTTTGCCGCGACGTAGGTAAACATTTTTGTGCGCACCGCGGGCGTTGCTGGTGCTAGCGGGACAAATGAATCCACGACCTTTCGAATACCACGCCCCGACCACGTTGAAGGAGGCCGTCTCCCTCCTCAGGAGGTACAGGGGGGAAGCGAAGCTCCTGGCCGGCGGCCAGAGCCTGATTCCGCTGATGAAGCTGAGGATAGCGGCGCCTGCTCACCTCATAGACCTGAACAGGGTCGGCTCCCTGGCCTACATCAAGAAGGAGGACGGGCACATCGCCATCGGGCCGCTCACCAGGATGGCCGACCTGGAGGCGTCTCAGGACCTTCGGAGGTGGTGCCCGATCATCCCAGAGTGCGCCACCAGCATCGCTGACCCTCTTGTCAGGAACCTCGGGACCATAGGCGGGAACGTGTCCCACGCCGACCCGGCGAACGACATGCCCGCGGTGATGGTCGCGACGGGAGCGGAGCTGGTCGCGGCGGGCCCGGGCGGGACCAGGGGCATCGCGGCTGAGGAGTTCTTCCTGGACACCTTCACGACCGCCTTGAAAGAGGACGAGCTGCTTGCCGAGCTGAGGATTCCGGTCGCGAGGTACGCCGACGGCGCCTACGCGAAGCTCGAGAGGCAGGCGGGGGACTTCGGCATAGTCGGGGTCGCCGCGAGCGTCCGACTTTCCGGCGATGGCAGGTGCGCGGGTTGCGGGATCGGGCTCACCGGCGCGGGGCCGACGGTGGTCAAGGCGCGGAAGGCGGAGGTCGCCCTCGTAGGGTCGAAGGGAGACCCAGGGACCGTCGAAAGAGCGTCGGCCCTGGCCTCGGAGGAGTCCTCTCCAGTGGCAGACCTGAGGGGGTCCGAGGAGTACAAGCGCGAGATGGTCAAGGTCATGACGAAGAGGGCGCTGTCTAGTGCGGTGAAGAGGGCAAGGAGCAGACTGCCATGAAGGTCCCGATCAACGTCGAGGTCAACGGGGTGAAGCGAGACGCCGAGGTGGAGCCCCGCAAACTGCTCGTCCAGTTCCTGAGGGAGAACCTTGGCCTGACGGGGACCCACGTGGGGTGCGACACGACCAACTGCGGAGCATGCGCAGTGCTCCTCGACGGAAAGGCGGTGAAGTCGTGCAGCGTGTTCGCCGTTCAGGCGGACGGCCGAAGGGTCACCACCATAGAGAGGATCGGGACGGCGGAGGAGCTGCATCCGATCCAGCTGGCGTTCTGGGAGAAGCACGGCCTACAGTGCGGATTCTGCACTCCGGGGATGATAATCTCGACCCACTTCCTCCTCCAGCAGAACCCTGACCCTAGCGAAGAGGAAATCAGGAAGGCGCTCTCCGGAAACCTCTGCAGGTGCACGGGCTACACCAAGATAATAGAGTCGGTGAAGTACGCAGCGAAGCTCTCGAAGAAGGGCGCCGCGCCCATACGCCGCCAGCAGAGACGCGTGTCGAAGACGCCCTACAAGAAGCCGAGCGAGTCAACGCATGCGCTTTGAGGGGACCATCGAGGCGCCTGTCCCGCCGGCCCGCTTCTACGAGTTCGTGACGACGCCCGCGAAGATAATCTCCATCCTGCCCGACGTCGAGGAGTCGAAGGTCGCGGGGCCCAACCACTTCTCGATAAAGTCCAAGGTGGGGATGTCCTACATCAAGGGAAACGTCAGCATGAACTTCGAGATTGCGGAAAAGCGGAAGGACTCCTTCGTGAAGATGGTCGGGCGGGGACAGGGGGTCCAGAGCTCGATCGACATGACGATGACGCTGGCCCTCGAGGAGGCCGGGAAGGGCACCAGGGCTAGCTGGACGGCCGAAGCCAAGATCGGAGGGCTTCTCGCCAGCGTCGGCAGCAGGCTGATGGGCGGTGTTGCCGAGAAGTACGTCAGGCAGATCACGGAGAGCCTGAGGCGGAAGGTATCCGACGCAGGGTAACGCTTTTAGTGTCAACCGAACCCAATCGAAGGTGGTTCATGCTTCGCCCGGGGCAGCTTGAGGTCAGAGACTATCAGCGGAAGATTGCGGAGAGCGCACTGAAGTCGAACACCCTGGTGGTCCTCCCCACCGGGCTGGGCAAGACCATGATCGCGATCCTCGTGGCTTCCCAGAGGCTGGCGAAGTTCCCGAAGGGGAAGGTCGTTGTCCTAGCGCCCACGAGGCCTCTGGTCCTGCAGCACTACAGGACGTTCAAGGAATTCCTGGACCTGCCGGAGACGTCGTTCGCGGTCCTGACCGGCACGGTGGACCCGGGCGAGAGGGAGGTGCTCTGGATGAGGTCGCGCCTGCTCTTCGCGACCCCCCAGACGGTCTACAACGACGCGAAGCACGGAAGGGTTGAACTCGACGACGTGGTGCTCGCGGTCTTCGACGAGGCCCACCGGAGCGTGAAGGACTACACCTACACGAGGCTGGCCGAGAAGTACGCCGGCGGAGGCGGAGACCACCTCATCCTGGGCCTTACGGCCTCACCCGGCGGCTCGAAGGAGAAGGTGAACGAGATCAAGAGGAACCTGTTCATCGACAACGTCGAGGCGAGGAGCGAGGACAGCGTGGACGTGGTGGAGTACGTCGAGCAGACCGCCATCGAGGCCATCAGGGTGAAGGTCCCGCCCGAGTACTCGGAGGTAGTCCATAGGCTCAGGGAGCTGTTCAACGACAAGGTCAAGAAGCTGAGGGAAGGAGGATTCCTGAGGGACAACCGCGTCTCCAAGAAGCTGCTGCTCGAAGCCAGGGGAGTCATCACCGCCAGGCTGAAGCAGGCCCAGGGCTCGGGCGCCCAGAAGGGGTACATCTACGGAGCGATAATCAACCAGGCCCAGGCCATCGTAATCATACACGCGCTGGAGGTGATCGAGACCCAGGGCGCGCCCACTCTGGTGAGGTACCTTGAACGACTCAGGGAGAGGCCCGAGCAGGGAAAGTCCGTCTCGTCGCTCCTGAGGGACCCGCGCTGGCTCAAGATCGAGGAGGAGGCGACGAGGCTGTACAACGTCGAGCACTCCAAGCTCACGACGCTGATTTCGGTCGTAAGGAAGCAGGTGACGGCCAAGCCGGACTCGAAGGTCATCGTCTTCACGCAGTACAGGGACACCATCGAGGACATAGTGAAGTCCCTCGCCGCCGCCGGCTACCACTCCCAGAGGTTCGTCGGCCAGGCGGACAGGATCGGAAACAAGGGCATGGACCAAGATACCCAGACCGAGACGCTGGAGTTGTTCAGGAAGGGGGAGTTCAACATCCTGGTGAGCAGCAGCATAGGCGAGGAGGGGCTCCACGTCCCCGACGTCGACCTGGTGGTCTTCTACGAGGCCGTCCCCTCCGAGATCAGGTCCATCCAGCGCAGGGGGAGGACCGGGAGGACCACCCCCGGGAGGGTCGTCATCATCCTAGCCGAAGGGACGGTGGACGAGTCCTACTACTACAGCAGCATCTTCAAGGAGAACAGGATGAAGGAACTGGTGGCCCAGTCAGGGGGGCAGCAGCCTCGAAAAGCGAGGACGAAGAACCCCACTCTGCTGGACTTCGTGAAGTGAGAGGCGGCGCGAGGCTCAGGCGCCCACCCGCGTCACTCTGACCAGGTCCGTGCTCCCTTTGGTCCCGAGGGTGCCTGAGGTGACGACGATGAGCTCGCCCTTCTTCGCGAAGCCCAGGCTCAGGGCGACCGACCCAGCTTTGGCAAAGAGCGCTTCGCTGGCCTTCTGCTGGCGGACCACGACGGGCACCACGCCCCACGAGAGCTTCATCTTCCTGGCCACGCTGGCGTCTGAGCAGAGCGCGACTATCGGCTGCTCCGGCCGGTACATCGAGACCCGCCTGGCCGTCGCGCCGCTCTTGGTCGGGGCGACGATCGCCTTGGCGCCTATGTACTGCGCCAGCCTGCAGGCCGCCCTCCCGATGGCCTCTTCGATCGAGTTGGTATCCTCGGTCAGAGGAAGAGGGCCGTACTTCTTGAGAACGCCCTCGGTCGAGCGGGCTATCCTGTCCAGCATGCCCACCGCCTGGAGCGGGTACTTGCCGACCGCGGTCTCGTCGGAGAGCATCACGGCGTCCGTGCTGTCGAGGATGGCGTTGGACACGTCCGACACCTCTGCTCGGGTCGGCACGGGATAGTTCACCATGCTCACCAGCATCTGAGTGGCCACGATCACCTGCTTGCTCGCAAGGTTGCACTTGCGGATTATCTCCTTCTGTATGATGGGAACCCTCTCGATCGGAACCTCGATCCCCAGGTCCCCTCTCGCAACCATGACCCCGTCCGCCTCTCCGAGGATCGAGTCGAAGTTGCTGACCGCCTCCCTCTTCTCGATCTTGGCGATCAGGGACGGAGGAGTGTCCTCGTTGAGCAGCCGCCTTACCGCCTTGATGTCCGCGGCTGTCCTGACGAACGAGAGCGCGATGAAGTCGACCCGGTGCCTGAGTCCGAACCGGACGTGTTCGATGTCGCGCGCGGTGGGATAGTCGATATTCATGCGAACCCCTGGCGCGTTCACCCCCTTCCCCGAGCTTAGCGTCCCTCCGGCGATGACCGTGCACCGGGCCCCTTCGGGGGTGTTCTCTTCGACGCGCAGCCTGATGATACCGTCGGCGAGGTGTAGCACGTCGCCCCTCCTGACCGAGCGCAGCAGCTCTGGATAGTTTACGGAAGCGCCCGCCGCGTCGCCAGGCACTTCGGCCGTGAAGAGCGTAAAGCTGTGGCCCTCGGCCAGCTCGACCGCGCGGTCCTTGATCTTCCCCACTCGAATCTTCGGGCCCGGGAGGTCCTGAAGAACGGCCACGGTCCGACCCGCCCGCCTGGCTTCCTGCCTGATGATGGCAATCTCCTGCAGGTGAGTGTGCTGGTCGCCGTGCGAGAAGTTGATTCTGAAGACGTCGACCTTGGCCTCTATCAGCCGCCGAACCGTCTCGCGCTGACTGGTCGCGGGGCCGATGGTGCAGACGACCTTGGTCTTCCTCAACTTCCGCGCTCCTGCCGCTAGGCCCGCTTTGCGCGAACCTAAACTTGTTGGAGCGATCGGATACGACCGACGGTCAGCCGCTGGTCAAGAGGAACTCCTTGACCTTGCCGCCTTCGAGGTTGACCAGTGCCCCGCGCAGGATCCCGTCGGAGTATTCGCTTCCGGGATTGAGGCAGAGAGTCCTTCCGACCTTGACGAATCCCTTCGCCTCGTGCACGTGTCCGTGAAGGCCGAGCATCGGCTGGTGCTTCTCGATGGAGTTCCTGACTGCGGTGCTGCCGATGTGGATTATCTTCACGCCGAGCCCCTCCTTGACGTACCGGAAGTCGTCGGTGACGGCCGGAGCTTTGTCGAGCTCGGTGTTGAACGGGGGCACGTGGAGGCCATAGACGGCCGTTTCAGGCCGCTTCACCTGTGAGGCCAGCGCCTCTATCATCTCCCCGAACTTCTCCTCGCTCACCTCTCTGGGGCTCTTCCAAGGAGTCGGGTTCGAGACACCGAGCGTGATCATCTCATGCTCCCTGTCGAGCTCGACCAGCCGGTCCTCGGGGTTGATCACGTGCTCGGAGTCCTTGAGCACGCTGTCGACCTCCAGCTTGTCGTCGTTCCCGGGGGATATGTAGCACTTGACGTCCGTCCCGCGGAGCCTCTCCTCGGCGAGCGAAAGCCAGGACCTGAGAAGCGAAAGGATGCACTCGTTGAACACCGCATCGGACCTTTCCTTGCTCGCCCTGATTTCTTCCAGCTCCTTGGGAGTCGCGACGAAGAAGTACTGACCCGCGTTGAGCAGGGACTTCTCAGTCTCCTGCAACTTCTCCCTCTTTATCACCGTGGGCGAGCCGAAGAGGTCAAGAGAGTAGGTGCCGTCGCCCCTGTCGACTATCGGGACCATGACCTTGCCCGTGATGTCGCCGCCAAGGACCAGGGCGTCCGCCTTGTAGACCTTCGCCGCATTGATGAACTTGCGAAAGCAGCGGTCTGACGCGTGGACATCGGTGATGAAGAAGAGCCGGGTCACGCCTAAACTCGAAAAGTGGGAAAAGACGCACCGTATTTAATGATGATTTGGCACGCGCATGCTAATCCGGTGCTGCCGGGAGCGCCCAGCCGCCCTCCGTCCGAGGTGGCCGACCCGCGCCATGCTTTTCTACAGCCTCCGGAGTCTGGTCACGGCTTGAAGATCGAGAAGGCCGGGGACCTCATCTTCCTCACATACTTCATGGTCGATTGGACAAAGGTCAAGCAGACCGACTCGGACCAGACCTGCATGAGGTGCGGTGGGCCGATGCGACAGGTGGAGCCTGCCGTCGACCCGAAGGGGAACAGGTTCGACGGCCTCGTCTGCCACTCCTGCAAGCAGGTCATCTGGGCAAAGTCGAGATAGCGCTCCGGATACGGCAAGAGACGATTCGTTCTGCCGCGGGCGACGCGGGTTTAAATCAAGAACCGGGTGTCGTGCTCTGCATGTCTCTACCTAGTTCCATCGTCAGCCAGTGCCTTAGGATTACCAAGAGGGACAACGTCACCATATTCCACTACCCGCACAGCACGCCGATGGCCGAGGACATCGCGGAGGAGTGCTTCAAGAAGGGGGCCGACGTCATGCTCGACCTCTACACGGAGAGGTACCACCTCTCGTACCTCAAGGAGCTGCCCGTGGAGATTCTAAGGAAGCCGTCGCCGTTCTGCAGGGCGCTCGCCGAGGTGTCGACCGTCCAGATCTTCCTGGGCGGGGTCTACGACCCGAGCATCCTGAAGAAGTTCCCGCCCGAAAAGGAAGCCGCGACCAGCGAAGGGGAGACCAAGGCCCACTTTCCGATTAGCAGGCAGAGGAAGATCAGAATACTGTCGGTGAACACCTCGCTCGTGACCGAGCCGAGGGCGAAGGTCTACGGCTTCAACTTCCAGAAATGGAAGGGGATGGTGGAGAGGGCCTCTGCCATCGACTACGACCTTCTCGCGAAGACAGGGAGGAAGCTGCAGGAGGGTCTGGCCGGTGCCAAGGCGATCCGCGTGACCGGGCGCGAGACGGACCTGACGTTCGAAGTCTCCGGGAGGAAGTGGCTCGTCTCTGACGGCGTCATCGACAGAAAGGACGTCGAAGAGGGGAACCTCCAGGACGAGATACCCGCCGGCTCCATTACGGTGTGCCCGATCGAGGGCTCCGCCGAGGGTACGGTCACATACAACTCTCAGCTGCCATTCATGGGAGAGAAGGTCGGGAGGCTGAAGCTGGCCTTCAAGGGCGGTCGCATCAAGACGCTCAGCGGCGACCCGAGCATAGGGCGGTTGAAGAGAATCTGGAACGCCTCCAGCGGGGACAAGGACAAGATAGCGACCTTCACGATTGGATTCAATCCCAGGGCGTCGAGCGGGTTCGTCTCGAACAACATCGTTGCCGGGGCCGTGACCATCGGGATCGGAGAAAACCGCGGGATCGGAGGGAAGAACAAGTCCGGATTCGGGTTCGCGCACACGCTCATGCGGGCCACGGTCAAGGCCGACGGCAAGACCGTCGTAAGCCGCGGGAGACTGGTCTAGACTAGCCCGGCTGCTTCGACCTGAAGCCCTCGCCGTACCTGTGCGGCCTGCCCATGTTCTTGGCCAGCTTCCTCTCGAACACTTCGTCGAGGTTCGCAGCGGGGTCGATGAGCCTGGAAGCGTCCAGGACGTAGAAGATCACGTCTATGAGCTCCTCGATGGTCTCTTCCTTCGGCTTGGCCTTCTTCCAGGAGTCCCCCGCCTCCCCGAGCTCTATGAAGGCGAACAGCAGCTTGTTGGGGATCTCGGAGGGATCGTTGCCGAAGCCCTTGGCGACGACCAGTTCTTCCACTTGCTTCTTCGCTGTTTCGAAACTCGGCACGCCATCACTTCGCCGCGGCGGCTTTTCTCCGTTTCTGCTTCGGGAGGACCACGCTGCGGTAGTACTTGCAGACTCCGGTCAGTGAGCACGACCCGCACTTCGGCCCTATCGGCTTGCAGGTCGTCTGCCCGAACCTCACGAACAGGTCGTTGAGGTCCAGCCAGTAGCGCCGAGGGACCGTCTCCACGAGCTCGGCCTCGGTCTCTTCTGGCGTCTTTGTCCTGACCAGCCCCAGTCTGTTGGAGATCCGGTGGACGTGCGTGTCCACGGGTATGGCGGGGGTGTTGAACGCGTAGACCAGAACGCAGTTTGCGGTCTTCCGACCGACAGAATGGAGCGTCAGCAGCTCGTCCATGGAGTTCGGCACCCGCCCTCCGTGCTCCTCGATCAGCTGCTTCGCGACCCGGATGATGTTCCTGGCCTTCACGTTGTAGAAACCCGAAGGCCTGATGAGCCTCTTCACCTCGGATTCGTCTGCGCTGGCCAGCTCTGACGGCGTTGTGTAGACTGAAAACAGGTTTTCAGTCGCCTTCGTGGTGTTTTCATCCCTGGTCCTGTGCGAGAGGATGGTGCCAATCAACACCTTGAATGGATCGCTCCCTTCGTCTGCCTTGAGCTGGGCTAGGGCCGTGGCCCTCTTGTCGTCGGACCCGTAGACCATCCGCCTCACCCGGCTCAGGACGAGCGGGATGCTCAGTGCGCTTCTATGACCCACGGCTCTTTTCTGTACCACTTCGCGATCTCCTCGCAGGTCTGCACCAGTCCGAACTTGGGCGCGTAGCCCAGCTCGGCCCAGCCCTCGGTGGACTCGAGCCGCGGCCCGGCCTTGAGCTGCTCCGCGGTGTAGCGTGGGAGTTTGCTCTTGGCGAAGAAGCCTTCGGCCTTGACCCTGGCCGGCGAGCCCATGGCTCCTGTCATAGCGCCCCCCAGCTCCATCGGCGTGGCGTCGAACGACTTCACGAGGTAGACCTTTCCGCCGGACCCGCCGCTCGCCGCCTGGTACATCGCCTGTGCGATGTCCTTTGGGTGGGTGAAGGAGAGTGCCGGGGAGTTGGACACCGCCACCGCCCCGCTCTCGACCATCTTCAGCAGAGGGACCGCGAGGGTCTCGTCCCTGGCTCCGAAGGCTCGGGCCGCCCTGACGATGGTAATCTTCGGGGAAGGTTCCTTGGCTGCGGCGTCCAACAGGAACGAATCCGCGGCGAGCTTGGACTGTTGGTATTCACCTCTTGGGGAGGGCTTCGAGCTGGACGTTACCTTCGCCGAGCCGAAACCATAGACGTCCAGAGTGCTCAAGTGTACGAGTGTCTTGACGCCAGCTTCTCTCGCGACTTCCAGGATGTTCATCAGCCCTTTGGAGTTCACCTCAGCGAATCCTTCGTCTCCGAACGGCATCGGGGACGCCATGCTGTATACTGTGTCGACCCCCTCCGCGGCCTCGTGGAGCGAATGGTGGTCGAGCAGGTCGACCTCGGCGCCCTGGACTCCGTTGAGATCCATTATCTTCAGGTGCGCGCCCTTCCTGAACGCGCCCTTCGAGATCTCCCCCTGCTGGAAGAGGTACTCGACCACGTGCCCGCCGACGAAGCCCGTCGCACCTATCAGAAGGTTCAGCTGAGACTCACCCTTCCTGGCAGGGACCTGGAGCTACACGCGTCAGCGCAGGTGCTCATGGGAGTGTTCCTCCTTTCCGGGCTTCGCTGTGAAGTCGCCCTTGACGAGGCGCAGCTGCAGGTCTTCCTCGAAATGATCGACGTCGCCGAATATCGCCTTGACCTTCTTCTTCGCCGCCGGCGACAGGGACGGAGAGACGTTCTGCCCCCCAAAACGCCCGTAGGCCACCCCCGTGAATCGGATCTTCTGACCGCCCACGAGCACGTATCCCCTCAAGAGGTTTGCCACGTCGCCTTCGCTGATGTAGTCTATGACAACGTCGTAGGCAGGGACGACCAAATCGTGAGGGACCCGGTGATGGTGGTTTATATCAGATTGTGGGTGCGCGGGTCTTCCAAGGGCTGCGCAACACGCTCGAGGGGGGGGTCGGGCCTCGCCCGCGGGGAAACGACGCTCAGGATTCGTTCATCCAGACGGAGAGGACCGCACGCCATCCGGCGGTAACGGAATGGCTGATCGTTTCAGGCAACTGTGACGCTGCCCGTCATCCAGCCGGGCGTAGCCATTGCGCCCTGCTGTCCTGTTGGTCCCGACCCACACTCCGTGAAACAGAACCACGTGAAAGTACCCGTTTGATTGAGCGTGAAGTATACGGTGACCACCGAGGAAGGCGGGACCGGCACGTTCAGGCTGAGTTGTGGAATGGTGAAGGTGTGGGAGACGTTGTCCGCGGGTAGACTCGAGAGCGTCATTCCTCCTTTGATCTGGATTCCTGAAGCACCCTGTGAGGAGTTCACGTTATCATCATTGATGACCGTCATGACGTTGTTCTGAGTCCCGGAGACGTTTGCGTACTGCGGACTGGTGAGGTTCCCGGGTCCGTCATCGTAGTTGATTATGACGAGCTTGATCAGTCGATGCGCAGGAAGCGAAATGTTGGCGGATGACTCGAGGCCATTTGGACCCAGGACATAGTACGCAGGCTGGTCTCCGACCGTTGAGTTGTAGACGTTGTTCGTTGTTATCGCGAGTGTCAGGGCGAAGGGCGAACTCGAGCTACTGTTGGAGCTGAAGACGGTTCGAGTGGTCGTGGACGTCGTGGTTGATCCTTGGGTGGCCATGGTTATGGTAGCGAAGTAGAAGCCCAATCCGGCGGCCACCAAGATCATGGCGACAATCAGGACGATGACGCCAGGATTCCTGTTCATCTTGTTGTCTTCCACCACTCGCTGTCGTTCTCGAGCCTAGCACGCTATTTAACAAGCCTGGACAATTACCACGATTGAGAACGAGCCCCCCGATCGGGCTCTTCCAACCAACCCGCGCTCGATTGCCGCCGCGCCTAGCGTGTTGTGCTAGACGGTAGAATGCGAGTCGCACAAGGCTCCAACAAGGCTGATACCGGAAGGCAGGGCGCCGATGATTGTCGGGTGTTGCTTCCTTCTCTTGTTGGTCGTTGCCAGCACATTCTTGAGCTACAAGGTAGCGCGGTTCCCCCCCAAGGGGCTCAGGAAGTGGCCCCGGAGCGACTAGGGGACGAAGTCAGGAGGTCTATACCTGGCCCTGACCATCTCCTTTAGTGCGGTGACCAAATCGAAACTCGACTTGACGATGTCCGTCTCGGTAATGATCCCCACGAGCTTCCCGTCGTCGACGACCGGCAGCTTCTTGACCCACTCCGCGGCCATCAGCTTCGCGGCTTCCTCTATCCTGCTGCCCGAACCTATCGTGATTAGTCTCTTCTTGTTGGCCGCCAGCGTCGTTCTGCCGGGACTGACGCCTCTGGCCACCGCCCGCGAGATGTCTCCCTCCGTGACGATGCCCGATGGAAGGCCGCGGTCCAGAACGATGAGCGAACCGGTCTTCCATTTCATCATGAGCTTCGCCGCCGCGGTAAGAGACTTCTTCCGGTCGATCGTCCTCACGTTCGTCTGCATCACGTCCTTGACATAGAGCATCTTCAGCGCACCACCAGCACGGGGCAGGGCGAGTGGTTCACGACACCGCTCGACACGCTCCCCAGGAGCATCTTCTTGAATCCAGTCATGCCCCTGGTGCCCAGTACCACAAGCTGCACCTTGTCCTTTGTAGCGCGGTCGACGACCGCCTCGACCACCGAAGCCGACTCGAGGGCCTCCCCCTTGACCTGGACGCCCTCCCCCTCTGCGAGCTTCACCCCTTCATCGACGATGGCAACGGCCCGGTCCTTGGCCGACGAAGCCAGCGTCTGGATCGAAATCTGCGGGAGGCCACCCGGTCCGCCGTACGAGTAGACCGGCACCGAGTAGACGTGCAGGAGAATCAGCTTCGAACCCATCCCCTTGGCAATCGAGCACGCGGCCTTCACGGCTTTCTTGGAGTCCTCAGAGCCGTCATAGGCGACAAGTATCTGCTCGAATCCCCACCGAGATTCCATTGACCTCGCTAGGCGCTCTCTGTACCCAGCTTACTTAAACTCCACTGAAGTCATTCTCAGGCTTGATAATCACCTCCGAGAATCGTAAAGTAACTTAAGTATTCTTACCTAATGGGTTAGGACAAGAGAAAGATGATGCAATCATTGCAAAGCAAGTGGGCAGGCAGATTCATCTGGGCAGCAGTGGCGCAGGGCCTAGCAGCAACCATCATTACCATCCTGGTCCTCGACCCCGTTCAGTACTTCACCGGCAAGTCGGACTACTTCTCGCCAGCAATGGTGATAGCCGGCGGCAGCGGAGGAACCTGGTTCTTCACCGGGTACATTTCTTACCTCGTCGTCGGAGTGGTCGCGACAGCCGTCACCGCACTCTTCTACTTCTACATCGAGGGAATCAGAGGAAAGGCGTACAAGGGATTCACGAATCTTCTTGCCTGGGGCCACCTCGTCTTCATGAACGTGGGCATCGCTGGAGCCATGTTCCTGATGATGTGGGGAGGCTACCGTGCCGGATGGGCGTTGGCCGCGACCACCTCTGGAGGCGGCGGCCTCAATCCTGGCCAGGTCCACGTGCAGATACTTGGCGGGTTGGTGGATCCGATCGGCGGACTGATCCTTCTGGCCGCAATCGGCGCCTTGTTGGGCGGCGCGGGATACGTACTAGCGAGCAGGGCCAAGTAGGTCCTGCTCTCACCCTATTTCCGTCCTGATTCCAATCTTACACACGTTCCACTTCAACGCCGTCTCGTAACCGGGCGTCCTAATCGGCGGCCTCGGACAACTCCCGATCTCCAGAAGGGGCCGAAGCGAAGTAGCCCCTCTTCCTGAGAGCGTTCCGCGCTCAGGAGAAGCGTTGTACTCATATACCAATCATGCGACGCCTTTAAGTGACTTGCAAGAGGAAGGCCTCTGGCGAAGTCGGGGCAACGCTGACTTGGAGTTAACTGACCCAGCAAGGGTGCAGGCCGTCTTACAGGTGCTCTCCGACGAGTACTCCCGCAAGATACTCCTGTCGGCGATAAGCGCCTCGAAGTCTGTGGAGGAGCTCAGCAGGCTCAACGACATCCCGCTCAGCACCTGCTACAGGAGAGTCCACGAGCTGCTGGCAGACGGCTTGCTCGTCATGGACAGGATCGTTGTGACCCCGGACGGTAAGCGCTACGAGATGCTTCGCAGCTCCTACAAGGGCTTCTCGGTTGCGTTCGAGGACGGCTCCGTAAAGGTCGAGGTCGTAGTCAACACGGACATGGCTGACAAGCTCCACACCCTCTGGATCTCGATGAAGAAATGAAGCCGTTCCCAGAAATGATAATCAGGATAGTAGTTTAAATGAATCAGAAGGGAGGAAGGATCCAGTAAGTTGGGGATTACTCTGGACATACTTCAGGTGGCGCAGGCGCTCATCTTCGTCTTCGGTGTAATCGTCATTTACTACGCGTCGCGGGCCTACTCGAGGCACAGGAGCAGGTCGATGCTCTTCCTGGCGATTGGATTCGCCATCGTTACAATAGGCGCCGTCGCGGCCGGCGTATTGTTCGAGCTTCTCAGCGTGGGCCTGGAGACCGTCGAGGCGATACAGGCCGTCAGCCAGGCCATCGGATTCTTCATCATCGTCTATTCGCTGGTAGGCACCAAGGAATAGCCTTCGAGCAGGCTATCATCTCAAGACGTCGCCCAGAGCGTCGCGCGACGCTCCTGTGCGGAGGTATCAGCGCATCGATTCCTTCTCTATGAGCTCGGACAGCTTCTGGAAGTAAAGCCTCGTCGCCATGGGCATGTCGTCGAGGTTCCTGTCGATGGCGTCAAGCACGTACTTTATGGCCCTCCTGGACGTCCTGAACTCGAATTTCATAGGGAGTATGGGGTCCTGGACCACCTGGATGGAGTCGACCAGGTGCGAAGGGGCCTCGGACTTCGCCTCGCTCTCGATCTTGTTGTACCACCCGGCCAGGACGGCGGGGTCGAGTCCCGCCTTCAGCCCCTCTATCTCGTCCATGAGCCTCTGCAGCACGCGCATCTCTTCGTTGGCCAAACAAACACTCTCCGCGCTATCGTCATGTTGCAGAGGGAACCCTGTTTAAAGGAAAACGAGTATAAACAAATTGAGTTCCCGTCGCGGGCTCTTCAGCTGCAACGGGTCTGGAAGATCTCGGTCTTCTCGTACTCGGCTTCCCAGACGTGCGTGCTGTTGCGGGCCCTCCGCAGCGCGAGCAGCGTGTAGCCTTCGGGACCCTCGACGGCTGCCTTGCTGAAGATGCTCGCGACCGGCTCGGTCTCCTCGTCGAACGTCTTCACTACGTGCTGCCTGTACTTTTCGATCTCCTTCATGTGGTCGGCTAGGCAGAGAGTCCTTCCCTGGAACCTGCTCGACGTAATGAGCTTGACCTCCTGTCCGCAGACGGCGCACCTTACAGACTGCATCCCGCACTTCAGGCAGACCCTCCCGACTCCGACCACCAGCGGGAAGGTTCCTGGGGTTGTTTCGCTCTGTCCGCAGAGAGAGCACTTGGTGAGGTCTTTTGAGAGGTGCTGCAAACTTCCGCGAACTTGACCGGTGCCGGCTTAAAACTCCTCCTGCCGCCGCATCAGATGTAGCGGACCAGGTCGTCCACGTTGTCGACGGTCCCCAGCGCAGGGGTACCGGCGGCGTCCTTGTCTATTCCCGTGAGAACCAAGACAGATGCTATGCCCGCCCGAGACGCCCCGGCGATGTCGGTGTCGAGCTGGTCTCCGACCATGACGGCTTCGCCTGGCGCGCACCCGGCCTTCCTCAGGGCGATCCTGAACATCAGCGGAGAGGGCTTTCCGACCACCGTGGCCCTCCTTCCCGAAGCCGACTCGATGGCCTTCACAAGAGGGCCGGGGCCGAGGGCGGCCCCGAATCTCGACATGTAGAAGCTCGCGGCGTGGCTCGCCACCAGCGCGGCACCTCTCTTTGCGGCCTTTGCCGCTTCGTCGAGCTTCTCGTAGGTGACCTTGCGGTCGAGCCCGACCACCACGACCTCGGCCTCCGTTGGCGCGACGGGCCTGTGGCCCAAGCGGACGAGCTCGCTGTCGAATCCTTTCTCCCCCACCAAGAAGTAGCGAGCGCTGCCGTACCTGTCCCTGAGGAGTTCGGCCGTGAGCCTGCTGCTGGTGAGTATCTCCGCCTCCCTGATGGGCACCCCGAGACTCAGGAGGTTTCTGTGAAGCGTCCTGACCGTGTCCGTGGAGTTGTTCGTTAGCACGAAGATGCTCCGTTTGGTAGACCTGATCTTCTCGACCACGAGCGTTCCGCCTATCTTCACCGGCCGCTCCTTGCCCCTGTAGAACACGCCGTCCAGGTCGAACAGGAAGAGGCGCTTCTGTCGGAGACCCGAGAGCGTCATCCCCGGGCCACCACGACGTCTCCGGTGGCTCCGTCCACCGCGACCCGGTCTCCCGTCCTGACGGCCTCCCTCGCGTCAGGGGTGTAACAGAGCACCGGGATGGCCTTCGAGTACACGGACTTCGCCAGAAGCGACCCGATGAGGACCGAAAGGTCCACGCTCCCGGTGACGACGGCCGCGGGCGCGTTGCCGAGGCGGACCGTTTCGAGGAACCAGGCGGATGCCGTGGTAGAGCCCTTCCCGAACGGGTAGAACAGGATCCTCCCCCTGAGCTCCGCTCCGTTGAGGTCGCTGTGTATGTCCGTCACCTTCCCAGAAGACGGGTCCACGCCGTGGGCGAAGGTGAAGGCTCTGGAGGAGACGAGCGCCTCCCCCTCGGCCCTGCCCGCCACCATCGGCCTGGCCTTGAATCGAAGCTCTGTCATTCCATCACTTCGTCCAAGATATCTCGCATCCGCTTGTAGCGGAACTTTATCTCTCCCTCGGTGGACACGAGCTCCGCCATCTTCGCGGAGTTCGTCATCACCACGTTGAATCCCATCTCCTTCAGTGGTGATATCTCGCCGTCGGTGGAGTGGGTGAGCATTGCCCCTGCCGCCTCGATCTCCGTCCTGATTCCGGACTTGGTCGCCATCTCGTAGCCCAGAGTGGAGGTGTAGGCGAACATCTTGATGCCCGGCCTGAGCCTCCTCGCCCCAATAAGCCTCGAGAGCTCTCCCAGCTCGTTGGGCGAGAGGTGCGGGACGCCGAGGGCAACGAGGTCGGGCTTCTCGTCGGTCTGGTCGAGTTCCCCCTCCACTTCCTCAAGCTCCCTGCGCCCGACGTCTATAGTCTCAAGGTCGCGTCCTCCATTCACTGCCTCCAGGGAACCCGAACCCGGAGTGAAGCCGACGTAGTGAATCATGGTCACCGGTCCCGAGGCGGCCGCCGCGGAGCCCAGGTGCTTGAGGTCGTCCGAGCTCGAAGAGGAAGGGAGTCCCGAAAGGGCCGGCACCCTCGAGGCGGACCTCTTCCCGATGTAGAAGCCCAGGCTCCGATAGTCGAGGTCGGAGAGCTTCCCTAGGCCGAGCCGGAAGACGACTCCCGCGGCCCTGTTCTCCTCCACAAGCATGCCGAATCTGGGGGTGAGCCCCGTGATGGCGCAGGCGATGTCCAGGCCCGAGGTTATCTTGTTGGTCCTGCAGCCTATCAGTGAGTTGGCGAAGACCACCGAGTTGGACTCAGCCCAGGCCACGTCCTCCCCGGCCTTGGGGAAGTTGCAGACCTGGTACTGCACGCAGGTCCAGCACGGTATCCCGCCCAGCTTCGCATACGCGTCGCAGAGCCTGAACTGTTTCCTGGCGTACTCCTCAGAAATGCCGAACTGCTTCCAGTTCTCGAGGTCGACGCTAGCCGGATCCACGGTGGTCGGCACGGCGAACTTCCCTCCGGCGTCTGCGAACTTCTCCAGGACCTCGATGCCCGCCTCGTGCAGGCTGCTGTAGTGTGCTAGGACGTGGGCCGACTTTATGGGAACCAGCCTGTCTGCTCCGGTCGCGTCCCCGACCTTCGCGAGGATCTCCATGGAGAGCTGCTTCGCCTCCCCGTCCTCGCCCTTGAGCGTCTTCTCCTCGGCAGGGCTAAGCTCCAACCTGGACCTCGCCGGCCTTGGGTTCTTTTAAGGTGAAGGCCGCCGGAGCCCATCGGGACGCGCGGCTGCCTGGTCAGGGCGAGGCCCCGGCCCGGCGAACCACGCCATCCGCGGTGTCGGGAGCCATCCTGCCCGTGCGAAAAACATTGATATAGACTGGGTCGGCGCCGTTGCTCGAAAATGCCTCAGTACGCCAGAATCAAGCTCACGAGCACGAACCTTGACGACCTCGAGAGGGTGGCCAAGGACATCAGAGACATCGCTGACAAGACCGGCGTGAAGGTCAAGGGCCCGCAGCCGCTCCCGACGAAGAAGCTCAAGATAACCACGAGGAAGGCCCCCACCGGCGAGGGGAGCCACACCTTCGACCACTGGCAGCTGAGGATTCACAGAAGGATACTCGACGTCCAGCCCGACGACCGGACAATGAGGCAGATTACGAAGCTCAGGATCCCCGAAGACGTCAAGATCGAGCTCGTCCTTACGTCCTAGAGCGGCCGCGGTCCAAGCCTCGACTTCTGCGGTCAGTTTCCAGACTTTACCCAGGCGATGGTCCTCTCGATCCCCTTCTCCAGGGTCAGCTCGTGCTGGTAACCCAGGAGAGAACGGGCCTTCTCGGTGGACGGGTAGCTGATCTGAGGGTCCTTCTCCAACTCGGTGCGGGGAGGCGCGAGATTGAGCTCTGAACGGGAGCCGGTCAGCTTCTTGACCAGTTCGGCCAGCTCCGCGACGGACACGGCCTTCTCCCCGCCGAAGTTGAACGCCTGGCCCACCGCTTCTTGCTTCTTCAGGATGGTCAAGGCGAGCCTGGCGTAGTTCACGGCGTGGGTAGGCGAGGTGGTATCCCTGCCGTGGTTGAAGAGGGTGAGCGGCTCGTCCGCGAGACAGCCCCTGATGAAACGCACCATTGCCCTGCTGGGTTGGTCGAATTCTCCGAAGAGCAGCCAGCTCCTGGTTATGGAAACCGGCAGCCCCTTCGTCTTGTGGAAGCTCATCACGAAGCTCTCAGACGCGACCTTGGAGTAGTCGTAGGGAACCCTTGGCGCGAACGGCGTCTCCTCGGTCACAGGGTTCGACTTCGGAGCCCCGAACACGTTGGCCGAGGACGCGTAAAGGAATCTCGTCACGTTCTTCCTTGCAGCCAGCTCCAGCATGTTCAGGGTTCCAAAACAGTTTATCTCGAAACAGAGCTTGGGGTTCTCCACCGTCTTCTTGATCTCGGTCATTGCGGCCAGGTGGACCACAGCGTCGAAGTCCAGCGAAGCCAGCTTCGAGAACACGAAATCGGTGTCGAGCAGGTTGCCGTTGAGCTCCGCGCCCGCGAGGTCGGTCGGCAGCACGTCCACACCGTTGCTGCGGAAGTAGTTTACCAGGTTCTTCCCGACCATGCCCGAGGCACCGGTGACAAGGACCTTCAACTTGGGCCCGCCCACGATGCCGTGGATATTTAAGGTGAGAAAGTCACTTCGCGAAAGTCAGGTACCTTTCGACCAGCTCCGCCTCCACCACGCCGTAGCCCATGGACTCCCGCCCGTCCCGCAGGGTCAGCGGTATCCTCGAGACGTAGTAGGGCACCTCGAACTCTTCCACCTTCGCGGGGTCCACCGTCTCGAAGGGCTTCTCCCAGACGCCGCCCGCGCACCTGAAGAACGAAACGCTCACCATCCTCCGCTCTCCGAACCCGCCTCCCCTCCCGCCCGCCGCCAGGGAGCCTTCGGCCATCTTGAGGACGAAGAGGGCGTTCTCGGCGGGCTTGCTGAGATCCAGGTCATGCCTCGCTATCACGACCACCCTTGAACCGCCGGTGAGCATTTCCGAGAGTTCGTCGAGCGCGTCCAAGCGAGGAGTCGAGGCCGCTCGTCTCGATTTAAGTTTTGGAAGCCGGAGCGCGAACGGCCGTTCCCGGGCGACACCCGGCCACCGAAAATCGGCATCATGCTTAAATCGGTTCAGCATCGGCATCAGCATCCCGGTATCAAGTCAGTGCAGGAATCTCAAGAAGACGCGGTTCTGCTCCTAAAGGACGGCACCATTTTTCGCGGCGTAGGTTTTGGGGCCGACCGAGTCGTCGAAGGAGAGGTCGTCTTCAACACCGGCATGGTCGGATATCCGGAGTCTCTGACCGACCCATCATACTACGGGCAGATCTTGGTTCAGACCTGGCCCCTCGTGGGGAACTACGGCGTGCCGTCGAGCAAGATCGCGGACGGCTTCGGCGTGCCGCTGCACTTCGAGTCGAAGGAGATCCAGGTCAGGGGTTACGTTGTCAGCGAACTCGCGAAGGTCCCGTCCCACTGGTCCTCCTCCCATCACCTGGAGGACTGGTTCGCCGAGAGCGGGCTCCCGGGCATCCAGGGGATAGACACCAGGGAGCTGACGAAGAAGCTCCGCACCCAGGGAACGATGCTGGGCATCCTCGCGAAGGGGAGAGACATCGACCCGCAGGCTCTCAGCAGGAGGCTGGGCTCCATCAGCGACCCGAATCGCGAGGACCTGGTGCGCCCCGTGAGCGTCTCAAAGACCGTCGACTACAATCTCCAGGGCACCCCAAAGGTGGCTCTCGTGGACTGCGGCGTGAAATACGGCATCGTCAGGAACCTTCTCGCCCGGGGCGCCCGCGTCTTGCAGATGCCCTACGACACGCCTGCGGACGAGATACTCTCACACTCGCCGGCAGGGGTCGTCATCTCAAACGGGCCAGGAGACCCGAAGATGTGCAGGGCCACCATCGAGAGCGCGCGAGGGCTCCTCGAGACCGACGTCCCGATGCTGGGGATCTGCCTGGGGACTCAGATCCTGGCTCTCGCAGGCGGAGGCGACACCTACAAGCTGAAGTTCGGCCACAGGGCCCAGAACCACCCCTGCGTAGAGCTGAAGACGGGCAGGGTGTACCTGACCACTCAGAATCACGGTTACACCGTCGACCAGGCGAGCCTGAAGGACTTCGCCACCAGCTTCGTAAACCTGAACGACAAGACGGTTGAGGGCATCAGCCACAGGCGGAAGGCCGTGGTCGGGGTCCAGTTCCATCCCGAGGCGTCCCCCGGCCCCTACGAGACGGGCTTCCTGTTCGACCAGTTCCTGGAGAGGGCGAGATCATTCCAAGGAAAGACAAAGTAAGAAAGGTCCTGGTGCTCGGCTCGGGCGCCATCAAGATAGGCGAAGCCGGCGAGTTCGACTACTCCGGCGCCCAGGCGATCAAGGCGCTCCGGGAAGAGGGAATGCAGGTCGTCCTCGTCAACCCGAACATCGCGACCATTCAGACGGATACTCGGTTCGTCGACCAGGTGTACTTCGTCCCGGTCACCGCTGAGTTCCTCGAGAAGGTGATAGAGAAGGAGAAGCCGGATGGAATCCTCCTGAGCTTTGGGGGCCAGACGGCCCTGAACGCCGGCATGGACCTCCAGGAGCGGGGAATCCTGCGGAAGTACGGGCTGGAAGTGCTGGGCACCGGGGTCGAGGCGATCGAGCTCTGCGACGACAGAGAGAAGTTCCGCCGGCTGATGGCCGACAACGACGTCCCCATCCCGAGGAGCAGGAGCGCCAAGTCGGTGAACGAAGCGCTAAGGGCCGCGAACAGGATTGGTTATCCGGTGATGGTTCGGGTCGCCTACACCCTGGGAGGCCAGGGGTCCGGGGTCGCGAGGAACGACGAAGAGCTAGCCTCGATCGCGGCGAGGGGGCTCGCGAGCAGCAGGATCGGCCAGGTCCTCGTGGAGGAGTACCTCTCGAAGTGGAAGGAGCTGGAGTACGAGGTCATGCGCGACTCTGAGGACAACTGCGCCATAATCTGCAACATGGAGAACTTCGACCCGATGGGGGTCCATACCGGGGACAGCATCGTGGTCGCGCCGTCGCAGACCCTCACCAACAGGGAGTACCACCAGCTCAGGATGAGCGCGTTCAAGGTGGTAAGGGCGCTCGGAATAGTGGGGGAGTGCAACATCCAGTTCGCCCTCGACCCCGACAGCGAGGAGTTCCGAGTCATCGAGGTGAACTCGAGGCTGTCGCGCAGCTCGGCGCTGGCGAGCAAGGCCACGGGCTACCCCATCGCCTACATAGCCGCGAAGATAGCGGTGGGCTATTCTCTTGCCGAGCTGCAGAACAAGGTGACCGGCGTGACCACCGCCGACTTCGAGCCAGCCCTCGACTACATCGTCGTCAAGATACCGAGGTGGGACTTCCAGAAGTTCCACAACGTCAGCCGGAGGATCGGGACCCAGATGAAGTCGGTGGGGGAGGTGATGGCGATAGGCCGGAAGTTCGAGGAGGCGCTTCAGAAAGCGGTCAGGATGCTCGACATCGGGAGGGAGCTGACAGAAGTGGAGAGCCTCCGTGCCGACGAGAAGAAGCTGCGGTTCGAGCTGGAGTTCCCCTCGGACAGGCGACTGTTCTATGTCGTGAAGTCGCTCCGTCGCGGCCTGCCCGTCGACGAGATCCACGCCCTTTCGGGGGTCGATGAATGGTTCCTCGAGAAGCTGAAGGGGCTGGTAGAGTTCGAGGCGACCCTCAAGCCCTCGAGCTGCGGCGAGAAGGAGCTCCGGAGGGCGAAGGCCCTGGGCTATTCCGACAGGCGCCTTGGCCAGATTCTCGGCAAGACCGAGTCGCAGGTCAGGGAGATGAGGAAATCGTCCGGGATAGTTCCGGTCACCAAGCAGATAGACACGCTGGCGGCCGAGTGGCCGGCCAAGACGAACTACCTGTACATGACGTACAACGGGACCGGCGACGACCTCGCCACGGCGTCCGAGAAGAAAGTGATAGTGCTGGGCTCGGGTTGCTACCGCATCGGGAGCAGCGTCGAGTTCGATTGGTGCTGCGTAAACATGGCCTGGGCGCTGAAGGAGAAGGGAGCAGGCGACGTAGTCATGGTCAACTGCAACCCTGAGACGGTCTCCACCGACTTCGACATACTCGACCGCCTGTACTTCGAAGAGCTCACCCTCGAGAGGGTCCTTGACATCGTTGAGAGGGAGCAGCCCCGCGGGGTGGTCGTCAGCGTCGGAGGACAGATACCCAACAACCTCGCGATGCAGCTGGCCGAGAACAAGGTCCCCATACTTGGGACGAGCGCGGAGGACATAGACCGGGCCGAAGACAGGTCGAAGTTCAGCGCCGTTCTGGACGAGCTGAAGATCCCTCAGCCGTCGTGGTCCAGGCTCAGGTCGATCGACCAGGCGAAGGAAGCCGCGCAGAGCCTGGAGTACCCCGTTCTGATACGTCCGTCCTACGTCCTTTCTGGAGCATCCATGCAGGTGGCTGTCGACGAGCAGGAGCTCGAGAGGTACCTGAAGGCCAACGTGGTCTCCCTGGACCATCCGGTGGTCATGTCGAAGTTCTTCGTGGACTCGAGAGAGGTGGACGTGGACGCCGTCTCCGACGGGGAGAACACGTTCATCGGCGCCATCGTTGAACACGTCGAAGAGGCCGGCATCCACTCGGGGGACGCGACGATGTCGATCCCTCCGCTCACGCTCAACGAGCAGACCATGGACCTGGTCAGAGACTACACGCGGAGGATAGCCCGGAAGCTCCTGATCAAGGGCCCCCTGAACATCCAGTTCCTCTGCAAGAACGGCGAAGTCTACGTCATCGAATGCAACGTGAGGGCCAGCAGGAGCATGCCGTTCGTGTCCAAGACCATCGGCTTCAACCTGATGGGCCTGGCCGCCGACGTCTTCCTCGGCGCCAAGGTGAAGAACGAAGAGGGGACACCCAGGGCCCACGGAGTGAAGTCCCCGCAGTTCTCGTTCATGCGGCTGGAGGGGGCGGATCCCGTAACCAGCGTCGACATGGTGTCGACAGGCGAAGTCGCGTGCTTCGGGAGCAGCTTCAACGAGGCCTTCCTAAAGTCCCTCCTGGCGGCCGGGTTCAGGCTCCCAAAGCGCACGATCCTGCTTTCGACCGGGCCGCCGAAGACCAAGGCCCGCCTCTTGCAGAGCGTCAGGAGGCTCGACAGGATGGGGTTCGACCTCTACGCGACGGGAGGGACGGCCAAGTTCCTCGAGGAGAACGGTGTGAAGACCACGCTTTTGCACTGGCCCAGCGAGGAGAAGGAGCCGAACTCCGCCACGTACCTCACGGAGAGGAGGATCGACCTCGTGATAAACATCCCGAAGAGCTTCGAGACCGAGGAGGTCATGAACGACTATCAGATCAGGAGGAAGGCGGTCGAGTTCGGAATCCCCATCGTCACGAATCCGGAGCTGGCGATGGCCATCGTCGACGCGCTCGGGATGCCCTTCCCGCTGGGCCTCTAGGCCGTCGAGCGCCCCGGCGATCGGCCGTCTTCTGGGCCGCGATGATTCGTCTCCTTTAAAATAACGGTTCTTGAACCTGGAGTAACGCTTGAAACAGATCCGCGAGTACGGGCTCGTTCTGGCTATCGATAGCCCCACCAGGGACGCGACCCTGGGGCACGTGGCCAGCCTCGGCCCGTTGGTGGACGGAATCAAGATCGGAGTCCCTACGCTGCTCACGAACGGTTCCTCGATAGTCAGTCGCGTCAGGGACCTCTTTGACGGCCCGCTCATCGCGGACCTGAAGGTCGCCGACATCGGCTTCAGGGCAAAGGAGTCGGGCCCGTGGTCGGGCACCAATCGCGCGATAGTCGAGGCGGCGGTCTCAGCGGGCATAAACTACGTGATCTGCCACAGCATAGTCGGCACCTCCAGCATCGAAGAGTGCGTGGCCACGGCCCACGCCATGGGCGGCAAGGTCCTCACGCTCCCGTTCATGACCCAAAGGGGCGCCGGCCTTTTCTTCGACCACCCGGCGGACTTGAGCTACGTCTCGGGCTGGCTCGACGAGCTTGGGCTGAAGTCGGTCGGCGACGCGCTGGCCTCTCTGGCCGAGAGGAAGAAGTCCGAGCAGGGCTGGCGCAGCTGGAGCGTCACCCTCTCCGACCTGTTGATTCTACTGGGCGAGCACATCGGCGTCGACGGCTACATAGGCCCCGCGAACAGGACCGAGGTCCTGAGGGACTATCGGAAGATGACCAGCAGGCTCGTGATGGCCACCGGCGTCGGACGGCAGGGCGGGGCCCTCGCTGAAGTGTACGAATCTCTAGGGAAGAACTCGGCCGCCATCGTCGGCCATTCAATCTACGACCGCCCCGATCCAGTGGCGGCATGCGAAGAGTACCTGGCCGAGCGCGTACAAGTCACGCGGGGACGATAGCCCTGAAGCACCAAGGGGTCGCGTCCGCGCTGATAGCGGCCGGAGGGATCCGTTTCAGCTCCGAGGAGCCATTCATACTCGCGTCCCGGAAGATAGGCCCGATCTATGTGGACGTGAGGCGGCTGACCACGGCGCCGGAGGGATGGAAGACTGCCGTCGCCGAGCTGGTCAAGGTGGTGAAGGGCCTCGGCGAGGTCGACGCGATTTCAGGGGGCGAGCTGGCCGACCTCTTCTTCTCCGTGCCCGTGGCAATCGAGCTGGGGCTCCCGCACGTGGCGATCAGAAAGGAGGCCAAGAGCTACGGCACGGGAGGGCGCCTGGTCGGCGAGGTCAAGCGGGGCGCGAGGCTCGCCCATGTAGCCGACCTCGTCACATCGGGAACCAGCTCACTGGAGTGGGTCCGGGTCCTCCGGGAGGCAGGGGGGCTCGTCGGCGACTACGTCGTGGTCTTCGACAGGGACCAGGGCGGAAGGGAAGCCCTGAAGAGCGAAGGCGTCGAGGTCCACTCCCTGCTGAAGCTGGACGGCGAGTTCCTCGATTATGCCTCCAGATCTGGAGCGTTGGGGAGAGCCGACGTGGGCGCCGTCAGCGGGTACCTCGCCGACCCCGACGGGTGGGCCCGAAGCTTTCTCGAGAGGAACCCCTGGTTCCTCGCAGAAAGGATCCAGGCGGTGGGAGGGAAACTGACGCGCTCGGACGGATTGGAGGTTCTGACGAAGGGCTATCCAGAACTCAGGCCGAAGATCGGCGGACTCGTGCGCAACAGGCTGAAGGAGCTGGGACTGGATGAAGGCTTGGTCCTCCAGAGCCCGTAAAGACTTATAATCCGAAAGGCCGCAATTTCAGGGCGGGTTCACTATCAGAGCTACCAGCGCGCCCGAGCAGTTCCACGCCGTGCCGCTCTATGACATGTCTTTGAATTTCTGGGAGAACTACGCCAGAGGACCCAGGATTCTCACCAGCGAGGAGAAAGCAGGGCTCCTGGGGCTGGAGGAAAGAATACGGCGGCTGGAGCGGGACTCGGGAGTGGGCGCGGGGACAACGCTCTTCGGCCGGAAGGTCCGCAACCCCGTCGGGATTGCTTCCGGCCCGGCCCCCAACCAGAGGTGGCTGGCCTTCTTCGCAGAACTGGGATACGGCATCCTGACCTACAAGACCATGCGCGACCGCGCCTGGAAGGGCCACGGGATGCCGAATCTCCTCAGCGTCAGAGGGGACTTCAGGAGGGGGTTTGTTGCCACAGGGAACGTGACCGGGTCCATAACCAATTCACTCGGGATGCCTACTCCGGACCCCGCCGTGTGGGAGAGAGAGGCACGCAACATAGCGAGGACGAAGAAGGACCGCTTCTTCGTCATGAGCGTCACGGCCACTTCCGGAGGCGGAGGCGAGGAGGACATGCTGGCGCAGTTTTCTACACTGGCCCTGGCCGGGAAGAAGGCGGGAGCCGACGCGGTCGAGCTGAACCTTTCCTGCCCGAACGTGCTGCCCGGTGAGGGAGGCGAGACGTTCACGAATCCGAAGCTGAGCGGCAGGGTGGTCGACGCGGCTCGCAAGGGCGTCGGGTCGGGTTTCCCTGTCCTGGTCAAGGTGGGCTTTCTGAAGGACTACCGACCGTTCGTGGAAGAGACCTACGACCCCAGAGTTGGATACGTGGCCATAAACTCGGTCCCGGGAGTGGTCCGCGACGCGAGCGGCATGGAGCTCTTCTCGGACCGGGGCGGGACCGCGGGGATCTGCGGCGCGGCGATTAGAGCGAGGGCTCGCTCGGCGGTGGCCGGGCTTGCCAAGCTCCGGAACGGCGGGAGGGAGTTCGAGCTGATCGGCCTCGGCGGAGTGCTTGGGGCCTGGGACGCGCTGGCCCTCAAGGACAGGGGAGCAGACGCGGTCGAGACAGCCACGGGGGCTCTGCTCGACCCTTGCCTGGGCCTAAGGATAAGCCTAGGGCTTCTGAAGGCCAGGGCCGGGGAGCAGAGGAAGAAATGAACGAATCGGACTTCGTCGGGAGGGACGTGGTGAGCATCTGGGATTTCTCGAGGGAGGAGCTGGAGTTTATCTTCGACCGCACCAGCGAGATCGAGAAGAGCGGGTCGCCCAGGACACTGGAAGGCAAGCTCGTCGCGCTGCTCTTCTACGAGCCCTCGACGAGGACCCACTCCACCTTCGAGGTGGCCGCGCAGAGGCTCGGCTGCGCGACGACCGGCTTCTCCGCCCCCGACAAGTCGTCGGTGGCCAAGGGGGAGACTCTGCACGACACCATACGGATGTATGAAGGATACGGGGCGGACTGCATAGTGGTGAGGCACAACCTGATGGGAGCCTCGAGGTTCGCGGCCGAGGTCGCGTCAGTCCCCCTGATCAGCGGGGGAGACGGAAGCAGGGAGCACCCCACCCAGGCTATGGTCGACCTCTACGCCATGCGAAAGACCTTCGGCAAGATTGACGGCCTCCGCGTGGGCATTCTTGGCGACCTGAAGTACGGCCGGACCGCGTCCTCGCTCTGCTACGGGCTCTCCAACTACGACGTCGAGATATCTCTGATCGCGCCCGACCTCCTGGCCGCCAGGAAGGAGACTCTCGCGGCCCTCGCCAAGAAGGGCGTGAAGGTCAGAAGCACGAGCGACGTCAAGGATGTCCTTGGCTCCCTGGACGTCCTGTACGTCACGAGGATACAGAAGGAGCGGATCCCCGACCCGACCGAGTATGAGAGGGTCAGGGGCCTCTACAAGGTGGACCTGGAACTCCTCCGTCAGGGGAAGAAGGGGCTGAAGGTGATGCACCCGCTCCCGCGGCTGGACGAGCTGGCGAACGAGATAGACGGCACGGAGTACGCGGGGTACTTCACGCAGGCCGCCGCAGGAGTCCCGCTGAGGATGGCCCTCCTCAGGATGGTGGTATCCTAGTTGGATGAGCCCCACGACAAGCTGCTGGTCAGGAAGATCGAGCAGGGCACGGTCATCGACCACATACCGGCCTGGAAGTCCGAGCTGGTGCTGAGGGTCCTCCGGCTCGACAGATTCGGGAGAAGGAGTGCGGACGTCTCGGTCGCGATCCTCGAAAACGTCTCCAGCAAGCTCCTGGGAAAGAAGGACGTCGTGAAGGTCGACAGGTGGAGGGTCGACGAGAAGGAGGCAGATCTTGTCTGCCTTATCTTCCCCACCGTGACGGTCAACTACATCAACTCCTGGAAGGTGACAAAGTACAGCCCCAGGGTCCCCGACAAGATCGAGGGCAGGATACGCTGCCCCGAGCTGTCTTGCATTTCGAACGCGCCAAGGGAGCCGCTGACGCCCAGGTTCCTTACCCTCAAAGAGGAGAGGTCGCTCCAGTGTGCCTACTGCGACACCCTGTTCGACTTCGACAGGATCCCGGACTATGTGATGGCGTAGACCCCGTTGGAATACGACCTGGTCCTTGAGGGCAGGGCCGTGACCCCGCTGGGCTTTCGAGACCTGCAGATTGGCGTCAGCGACGGCAGGATAGCACGGATGAAAAGACAGGGGCTCCGAGGAGCGAGGCGGATATCCGCCCGGTCCTGCGTCATATTCCCAGGGTTCATCGACACCCACGTCCACCTCCGGTCACCCGGTTGGGAGAACAAGGAGGACTACGCCACCGGGACCGCGGCGGCAGCGCACGGCGGGGTGACGACCGTCTTCGACATGCCGAACAACCCTTCCCCCGCAACGGTGCCACGGGTACTCGAGGCCAAAGCCAGACTCGCGGCGGCCCAGGCGCTGATCGACGTCAAGTTCCTGGGAGGGGTCGGCCGGAGCCTGGCAGACGTGGCCAGGATCCGAAGGATGGTGGTCGGCTACAAGATCTACTTGGCAGAGACGACCGGAAACTTGCTCGTTCCTCCGGAGAGGCTCAGGAGCTCTCTCGCCGCGGTCGGTCGCACGGGGATGCCTGCGAGCGTTCACTGCGAGGACCAGTCAACCCTCGATAGGATGAAGCGGGTGCTGGCGGGAGAGGACCGCCCCGACCTGCATGCGGACCTACGTCCGCCTCGGGCCGAAGTCGAGTCGGTCAAGACCGTCCTCGAGGCCCGCGGAAATACCAAGACCAACGTCTGCCACGTTTCCACGGCCGGGGCACTTCGGCTGGTGAGCCAGCATAGGAAGTCAGGTGGCGTGGCTTGCGAGGTTGCGCTCCACCACCTCTTCTTCTCGAGGAAGCAGATGTTCGCGAGCGAACTGCTCAGAATGAACCCGCCGCTGAGGGGCGAGGATGACAGGAAGGCGATGGTCAGGGGACTCAGAACCGGCGCGATCGACTTCTTGGTCACCGATCACGCTCCACATACGTTGGAGGAGAAACGGGAGCGGGCGGCGTGCGGGGTTCCCGGGCTTGACAACTACAGCAACTTGGTGTCCTGGCTGGTCACGGGGCATCGCTTTGGGCTGGAGACCATCGCGGCCGTATGTTCCGGTAATCCGGCCAGCTTCTTCGGGCTCCAGGACAGAGGCGCCATTTCTGTGGGCAGAAGGGCCGACTTCACGGTCCTTGACCTGAAGTCGCCTGAGAGAGCGTCGTCGGAGTCTGTCAGGAGCAAGTGCGGTTGGACGCCCTACGAGGGCTTCGAGTTCCCCGGCCGCGCCCGGTGGACCATCTTCGGGGGGGAGTCTGTGCTGGACGACTTCGAACTGTCAGTCTGACTCGCGCCGGATCGTGCGCCTTGGCCTACGGGCCCTGCGTTGCTGGCTGCGCCGGCTGTGACGGCGCCTTGGGCGCTGGCTTCATGAAGACGGAGAGGAGGACAACCACGAGTATGACCACGACTTCGAGCCCCAGCGCATACTCCCAGCTGATGAACGCGAAGCTCGAGAGGACTGCCACGACGAGGCCCCAGCCGATGAAATAGAGACGGTCCCTGGCGCCCGTGAAAGCCACGCCGAAGACAACGAACCATATCCCGTTTAGTAGAAAGAGGACCGCTATGCCGTCGATGGTGCTGACTATGCCGAAGAGTATCAGTGCTAGCGAAATCAGAACAGCGACGATGACGCCAATCCCCCAGCCTGCGGAACCAGTCCTCAGTTTCTTGACCTCGTTCCGAAGGGATAACGGGGCCACTTAAGAGGATGGTGCTTTCGTCGCACCAAGTGGCGGTGGAGGGAACTCCCCGAACCTTTCCTCATAGGCGCACATGAGACTGAGCAAGACGGGATCTTCGAAGGGCCTCGCCACGAGCTGGGCTCCCACCGGCATGCCCCCTGCGAAACCCACTGGCACCGAGACGGCAGGGAAACCGACCACGTTGAACGGCATCGTGAGCCTGACGAGCGTCGATTGCACGTCGACTTCCTTGCCTCCGACCGTGACCCTCGACTGGCCGACGGCGGGAGCGGTAATCGCGGAGGTCGGAACCGCCAGCACCTGGTAGTCGGCCATGGACCTGAGGAAGGCCTCTCTAAGGGCTGGCCTTCGGTTCTGGGCGTTGATGTACTCAGTGGCGGGAATCTTCGAGCCCAGCTCCAGGGTCTTTCTGACGTCTTCCCCGTACAGCTCAGCCCGGCTCGACAGCCACTTCTCGTGGAAGGCAGACGCCTCGGCTCTGCGAATGGGATAGAAGATGTCCTGCACGGCATCGATGCCAGAGAGCTCCATCCGCTCGACAGAACACCCGAGTTGCGCCAGCCTGTCCAGGAAGGCCTGGAACTCTCGCTCTACTCCTTCATCGAGCAGGTCGCGGAAGTAGCCCCGGGGGGCTCCTACCTTGATCGGGCCAATGGGGGACTCGGCGCTGGCGACGAAGTCCGGCAACGGCACGTCCGCGGTGGAAACGTCGCCTTCGTCGTGGCCGGCCAGCACAGAGAGCAGTGCTGCGGCGTCCCAGCCGCTGCGCGTCAGCGTGCCGACGGTGTCGAACGACGAGGCCAGCGGGATCACGCCTATCCTGCTCACGAGCCCGTAGGTGGGCTTGAAACCTACCGCTCCGCATAGGCCCGCGGGCAGTCTGACCGAGCCCGCGGTGTCAGTGCCCAGCGCAGCGGCCGCCATGCCAGCCGCGACCGCAGCGGCGGAGCCGCCGCTCGACCCGCCGGAGATCCGCGTGGGGTCCCACGGGTTCCTCACCGGACCGTAGTGCGGGTTCGCGTTCGTGATGCCCGCGGCGAACTCGTGGAGATTTGTAGTCCCGAGGATGACGCCGCCGCCTTTCTTGATCCGCCTTACTGCGTAGGAGTCATAGGGGGCGACGCTGTCGGCCAGGATCTTGGAACCTGCAGTGCATCTCACGCCTTCGATGTACATCAGGTCCTTGATCGCGACCGGGACTCCGTGGAGGGGTCCGAGAAAGCTCCCTTCCTTCATCTGGGCTTCCGCCTCTTCGGCCTTCTTCATTGCCGAATCCTTCAGCACTGTGATGAAACAGTTCAAGGCAGGGTTGAGCCGCTCGATCGATTCGAGGTAGCGCTCGGTCACCCGCACCGGTGAAGCCCCGCCAGTCCTGTAGGCTCGGAAGAGGCCCCTGACCGTTTCCAAGGCCTCAGCTTCAGCGGGGCTGGTGCCTTAACTCTTGTTCTCCGCGAAGGGTTATAACTGCTGGGAGAGGGTTTCCCGCACCAATTGGTTTCAAAGGTAGAGGACTATTCATCCGTGGGCGCTGCGCTGAAAGCGGTTCTGCGCGAACTGCCGGCGAAGCCGGTCTCGGAGAGGATACCAGTGGCCCTGGCGTTTGGGAGGGTCGCGGCCAAGGACGTGACCTCCAGCGAGGACGTCCCCAAGCATGATTCCTCGCACATGGACGGCTACGCGGTCGATTCGAGGGACACGGTCCTTGCGTCGGAAGGCGTACCGGCGAGATTGAAGGTAGTGGGCGAGACAACCCTCGGAGAGGAGCCGCGGAAGGGCATCAGCCGCGGCCAGACGCTCCGCGTCTACACCGGTTCGTTCATGCCTCCTGGTGCGGATGCGGTGGTACCGGTCGAGGACGCGTCTGTGGCCGGCGGATTCATCAAAGTGAAAGCACCGTGTACCCGGTGGCGCTACGTGTACCGGGCAGGCGAGGACCTTCGCAGGGGCGAGGTCATTGTCAAGGGAGGCTCTGCTGTCAGGGCCCAGGACGTGGGCCTCGCGCTGAACCTGGGCGTGAACGAGCTGGACGTGTACCGGCGGCCGGTGGTGGCACTCCTGGCGACCGGGAGCGAGCTGTCTGACGCACCGGAAGGCGAGAAGGGGAAGGTCAGGAACAGCCATTCGGCCATCTTCGTCGGACTCGTAGAGAAGGCGGGCTGCGTTCCGCTGAACCTCGGGATAGCACCGGACAGGAAATCTGAGATACGAGCCAGGGTGAGGAAGGGGCTGGATGAGGCAGACATGGTGGTGACAATGGGCGGGACGTCGGTGGGTCGGAAGGACCTAGTGGGCGGGGTCATATCCTCGTTCAGACCGCGGGTGATGTTCCATGGCATGAGGATGGACAGGGGCAGGGTCGCAGGTGTGGCCGTAATCGGAAGGAAGGCCGTCGTCATGATGCCCGGGCCGGTGCAGGGCGCGATGAACTCATTCGTGCTGTCTGCGCTCCCTATCATTCGGCGACTGTCGGGAAGGGAGGGCTCGGAGCTGCTGGTCGGAGCACGGCTGAAGTCGAAGTGGGAGGCCAGGAGGAAGTTCTCGAACTTCGTCAAGGTCCTCTACGTTAGCCTGTCGGGGACGGGGCAGGGTCTGCTGGCCGAGCCAGTGCTCGGCGAAACGGAGTCCATGACCACCCTTACTCGATCTGACGGGTTCATCGTCGTGCCCGAGTCGAAGACGTCGCTCGAGCGGGGGGAACGCGTGGACGTCTTCCTGCTTCCCGGGTACTCCTTCGTCTGAGCCCGTCCTCGAGCTTCTTGCGGGCCTCCTTGAGGTCTTCCTCCGTGTCCACGTCCGTGAGGATCCCATCGTCCTCCACCGCCACTTCATTCAGGAGGCCGGCGTTGCGTGCTATCACAGACTTGGCGCCCGCATCGCCCTCGAGTTCCATTATCTGAGGGAACAGGCTCCGGTCGAAGAGAACGGGGTTTCCTCTCCGCCCGCGGCAGACCGGCACCACGATGCTTGCGCCCGACCTCTCGTAGGCGTCCACCAGAGCGTCGATGGTGGAAGGCTGCACCAGGGGTTGGTCACCCAGTCCGATGACCGCCGCCCGGCCCTTTGCAGCGGATAGTCCGAGCTTCACGGAGGAGGAAATCCCCTCTTCCGGAGACTCGTTTACGACGACCCTGAGCCTTGGCTCAGCAGATCCCCTCAGGGCATCCGCTACTGAAAGGCTCGCCACGACCACGACTTCTTCCAGGCGCGAGGATGAGAATGAGGCCATGGTTCGACCGAGAACGGTCGTTTCTCCGAGCTTCGCCAGGAGCTTCTGCCTGCCCATCCGAGTAGACGAGCCCGCCGCCAGGATGACTCCGCTGATCAAGCCTCTCTTGGCGCTGGCGGGCTAAGAATTAATAAGCGATGGCGTTCCGACGGGACATCCTTGACCCAGATCGAGTTTGCAAGGATTACCGGCGACCTGGTTAACAAGAGGGAGCCGTTCGCCGTGGCCACCGTCGTGAAGATCGAAGGCGCCAGCCTGGGCAAGCCCGGTTTCAAGGAAGTGATCTCCAAGGAGGGCGAGATCCTCTACGGATCGCTGGGCGGGGTCTGTCCGGATTCGGCCATAGTTGAGCTCGCAAAGAAGACGCTGGCCTCGGGCCTGCCGAGAATCGTCAAGGTGTACCTTCAGAGCGTTGAAGACGCGGTGGAGGGCGTGGTGAAGAGCCAGAACGAGGACGAGATACACGTCGAGACCAACTGCGGAGGAACCATGGAAATCTACATCGAGCCCTACACCGCCCAACGGAGGCTTGTGATCATCGGGCAGGGAGGGAAGGACGACGTCGAGGACGCGCTCGTTAAGCTGGGCAAGATTACCGACTTCGAGGTCGTCGTCATCGACCACAGCCCGGTTCTGAGCCAGGCGCCTGACCACCTCGTCCGCGACGCCAATTTCGACCTCTCGAGGTTCAAGTTCTACGAGACCGACGCGGTGGTCGTCCTGACCAGGGGCGCCAGGGACGTGGAGACCCTGCAGATTCTTTCGAGGTCCAGGCCCGGTTACGTGGGGATGATGGGAAGCCGCCAGCGTGCCAAGGACAACTTCGAGGCGCTCCTAAAGGCCGGGGTGGCTGAGGAGTTCATCGCGTCAATCCGCGCGCCCATCGGCATCGAGATGGGAGCTCTCACCTCTGGCGAAATAGCGATAAGCATCATGGCAGAAATCATAGCCGGAAGGCATGGGAAGGAGCTGCCGCACCGACGCGCCGGAGACGAAGCGAAGCTCCTGCCGGCCCAGTGACGGCGAAGCAGACTAGGACTCGATGGGTCTTCCTGCCACCCACCGCGTGCGGCCGCCAGCATCGCTCTCCTGTTTCCAGAGCGGGAGCTTCTCCTTGATCCTGTCGATGGCGTACCTGCAGGCTTCGAATGCCTCCCCTCGGTGCTCGCACGACACGGCGACCACCACGCTCACCTCGCCCACCGAGAGCTTCCCCTGCCTGTGCACCAGCCTGATCTTCTTGACCGGCCACCTCTTCCTCACCTCGGCTTCGATCTCCCCCATGTTCTTCTCGGCCATGGGCCCGTAGACTTCGTATGTGAGGCCCCTCACGCGCTTTCCCTCGTTGATGTTCCTCACGGTGCCGATGAACACGGCTATGCCGCCCGCGGAGTCGTCAGAAACCTGTTGGATGGCCTCAGTGGGGTCGATTGGACCGCTCACGATGTACTTTCCTGGCATCTTCCTATCCTCCGGCCACGGGCGGTAGGACCGCCACTTCGTCCCCGTCGTGGAGAGCGGAGTCCGCCTTGGCGAGCACCTGGTTGACCGACAGACGAACTGAGGACTTCAGAGGTCTCAGGCCGGGGTGGGAGGCGGTGAGCGTCTCCAGGAGCTTTCCGACCGTGTCCCCTGCTTGGATCGTCACGGCCTCGCTGGACTTCCCAGCCAGGTCCCTGGCGTTGGCAAAGTAGAGCACCCTTACCTTGATGGGCACGGCCTAGCCTCCGATGGCATTCATGTTTCTCGGCTTCGCCCAGCCGTCTCGAATCCAGGGCATGTAGCCGACGCCGTCGGGTTTCATTCTAAACGCTCCGATCATGAACCGCTTCAGGTCCTCGTCGCTCCCGCTCCCGCGGAGCATCGGTTTAAGGTCGTGGTACTGGGTGTCGAAGAGGCAGGAAAGGAGCTTGCCGTCCGCGGTAAGCCGGACCCGGTCGCAGTCGTCGCAGAAGGGCTCCGACATTGACATGATGAGGCCGAGTTCGCCCGGACCGTCGTTGAACCTCCATAGGGACGCCGTGCTGCCGTAGGAACGTCCCAGCGGGGAGAGCGAATGGGCTTTTGAGACCCGCTGAAGGATCTCCTTGCCCGAGACCATGCTGTCCGGGCTCCAGATGCCAAGGCCATCGAGCGGCATGAACTCGATGAATCGGATTGGGAGCCCTCGGGAGTGGGCGTAGTCCACCAGATTCAGGATCTCGTCTTCGTTGTAGCCGCGTATCGCGACGCTGTTGATCTTGATTGGACTAAGGCCGACGCGGATGGCCTCCTCGATTCCCCTAAGCACCCTCGGCAGCGCGGCCATGCCGGAGATCTTGGCGAAGCGGTCGGGCTTCAGGCTGTGCAGGCTCACAGATACGCCCCCGAGCCCCGCCTCCTTCAGCGACCTGGCCTTCTGCTCCAGGAACCAGCCGTTCGAGGTCATGTCGATTTCGTTTATGCCTTCCAGCCTGACCAGCTTCTTCACAAGGTTCTCGAGGTCTCTCCTCAGAAGCGGCTCACCGCCCGTGATGCGAATCCTGTCTATCCCGACAGAGGCGAAGACCCGCGCGACCCGCTCTATCTCATCGAAGGAGAGTATCTCGCTGGACGGCAGCCACTTCACTTTGTCCTTCTCCGGCATGCAGAAGAGGCAGGCGAAGTTGCACCTGTCCGTGACCGAGATTCTCAGCTTCGTGGCGACCCTTCCCCGCCCATCTACCAGCTCACCACTTCTCGATGGGCCACCTGAAGCCAAACTTGGGAAAGCGCCTTTCGCATGGTAAAAAATCTTCCTTCGAGGGGCGGTAGAAGCTATATTGGGCGAAAATGGGTTGTGGAGGCGTGTCCTTCAAACAGGTGGACGTTTCAGCCAAGCCGATTTCGTTCAGGCAGGCCACTGCCGAGGGGTTCATCAGGCTCAAGCCGGAAACGGTTGCGCGCATAAGAAAGGGAGGGATAGAGAAGGGGGACCCGATCTCTCTTGCGAGGCTGGCCGGCGTGCTGGCGTCCAAGAAGACACCTGAATTCGTGGTCCTTTGTCACCAGCTTAGGATCGATTCCACCGCGGTGGAAGCGGCCCTGAAGGGTGACGGCGTCTGGGTCCGCGCGACGGTCTCGGCCCGTGAGAGAACGGGCGTCGAGATGGAAGCGCTTACCGCCGTCTCGGTGGCGCTCCTAAACGTCTGGGATGTGACGAAGCAGTATGAGAAGGACGCCAGCGGCCAGTACCCATCCACTAGAATCGAGAACATCCGAGTCACAAAGAAGGTGAAGAAGCTCGCCAAAGCCCCATGAGGAGCATCGGGCGGGCGGGCCGTCCCACGTAGCCGTCCATCTCGTCACGGTCAGCTCTAGCCGGTACGCGGCGGCTGCGAAGGGCGAGGAGTATACAGACGAGGCGGGCGACGTGGCGCAGGAGGAACTGGCTAAGCTCGGATACGAGCTGAAGACAAAGGAGCTGGTGTCGGACGACGCCGCGATGCTGAAGAGAGAGGCCGAGGGTTTTCTCTCAGGAAACGAGGACGTGCTGGTCTTCTTGGGCGGGACGGGGGTGTCGACCAAGGACCTGACCATTGAGACGATTCGGCCCTACATGGAGAAGGAGCTCCACGGTTTCGGCGAGATGCTCAGGCGGCTGAGCTTCGAGGAGATCGGCAGCGCGGCCATGCTGACCAGGGCGACGGCGGGCGTGGCCAAGGGGAAGCTCATGATCTGCCTTCCGGGCTCGCCAGCCGCGGTGAGCCTGGCCCTCAGGACGGTCGGGAAGGAGTTCCCGCACGTGCTGTTCGTGGCCAGGTCCTGAAAGGGCTACTCCCAGCGGTGGAAGGCTGGGTGCCCCTCCTTGACATGGACGAAGGTGCCCGTCATGGTGGCCGTAGGCTGACCGCCAGACTCGATCTCGCCCGTGACGTTCACCTTGTTGCCCTCCACGCGCACGGCTCGCGCCCGGACCCGGACGGGGCCCATGGGTGTGGGCCTCAGGAACCTTATCGAGAGCTCGGCGGTAACCGTGCCAGGAGCGGCTGCCAGCCCACCCGCTTTCATGAGCGCGTGGACAGCGGTCCAGTTGCCGTGGCAGTCGAGCAGCGTCGAGATGATCCCGCCGCTGAGGAACCCCTTGAAGGAAGCGTGGTGGGGCTCGGGGGTCCAGTCGGCAACGACTTCATCCCCCACCGGTATGCTCTTGATTCGGAGCCCTTTCAGGTTGCGGGGTCCGCAGCCGAAGCAGGTGCCGTTCGGAGCATAGGCGTCCTGCAGGTTGGGCGTATCCATGGGCGCCTTGGCCGAGCCAACGCTGGATAAGCTTTGGCGAAGGCGCCGGGGGTAGGATTCGGACCCACGAGACCCCTAAGGGTCACGAGCTCTCAAGGCTCGCGCATTTGGCCACTCTGCCTTCGGGCAGCTGATGTACCCCGGCGGCTCCCCGGCACCACTGGAGCCTCTGGCCCACTTGATAAGGACTAGATTGGTCGATGAGGACCGACGGTGACTGGCAACATCCGGACTGGAGCCGAAGGTGCGAAGGGTTTTAGCAGCACGGATGGCGACGGCTTGCATCTTGACCACCATCGTTCGGAAGGCGAGACCTTCCGACAAGGCCCCTCTGATGGAGTTCATCCGCAAGGTCTGGGGGGGCCACGACTACATCCCGTATGTCTGGGACGAGTGGATGGCAGACAAGAAGTCGGTACTAGACGTCGTGGAGGTAGACGGGAAGCCCGTCGGAATCGGGAGGCTGAGGTTCTTGGACGACGGGACGGGTTGGCTGGAAGGGGCAAGGGTGCATCCCGACTTCAGGGGGAGGGGCCTGGCATCCGAAGTCGGCAGGGCGCTCATGCGAGTCGGCCGAGGGAAGGGGGTTACAGAGTACAGGCTCACCAGCGGCTCGAGAAACAAGACTGCCCACAGGCAGATAGCCAAGCTCGGGTTCAGAGAGATATCAAGGGTCAGCGTGTATGAGGCCGCCAAAGTGGCCCGCTTCAAACCTCAACGGGGTGTCCGGGTTGCGCGCGAAGCGGATGCCACCGACGTACTAAGAATGATTGAGAGCTCGAGGGAATACAAGGTCGGCGGCGGAGTCTACTGGGACGGCTTCTCGGCCACGGCTCTCAAGCCCGCCGTCATCGCACGACTGATCAGGGGCGGGTCCGTGTATCTTTCTGAAGGGGCAGTGGCGATCTCCAGGCTTGGCGGGGAGGGCGAAGCCGGCTGGCGGCAGGTCTGTTTCGTGGCCGGCGCCCCCGAGGGCGCTACGACGCTGCTGAAGCACGCATACGGGAAGAAGGAGGCCACTAGGACAACCTGGAAACTGGCATACATGCCCCAGGGCTCGCATCTGGTGGCCGCCCTGAGAGGGATGGGGATGAAGAGGTCCTGGTCCCTGGTTCTGTTCGAGGGCAAGGACTCCAAGGATTAAAGACAGCCGCTTCGACCGCGGAGACCATGGAAAGCCGAGTAACCAAGGTGGCGGTTCTGGGGGCGGGCCTGATGGGGCATGGGATAGCGCAGGTGGCCGCCCAGGTGGGGGGCTTCGAGGTCTCTATGCTGGACGTCAACCAGGAGCTAGTTGACAGGGGCATGAGGATGATCGGCGCGAGCCTCGCCAAGTTCGTCGAGAAGGGCCGGCTGACACCGGAGCAGTCTGACGCGACCATGCGCAGGATCAAGCCGACCATGGACCTGGCCGAGGCGGTCGGCGGGAGCCAGCTCGTCATCGAGGCCGCGACGGAGGACCCCAAGCTGAAGCTGGAACTCTACAGGCGCGTCGCGGAGCTGACTGGACCCGACACGATACTCGCGTCGAACACCTCCTCGATCAGCATCACGCTCCTAGCTTCTGTCTCCAGGAGCCCGGACAAGGTCTGCGGCATGCACTTCTTCAATCCGCCGCAGCTTATGACACTGGTCGAGATCATCAGGGGCAACAAGACCTCCGACGCAACGGTCGAGCAGGTCCGCGGCCTGGCCAAGGCCATGGGCAAGGAGACCGTCGTCTGCAGAAAGGACTCCCCAGGCTTCCTGGTCAACAGGATACTCGTCCCTGCCCTCAACGAGGCGGTCTTCCTCGTCCAGGAAGGGGTCGCGTCGCCCGAGGACATCGACAAGGCGGTCAAGCTCGGCCTCAACTGGCCCATGGGCCCGCTCCAGCTCCTCGACTACGTGGGCCTGGACACTACCCTCAACATAAGCCAGGTCTTCATGGACGAGTTCCAAGATTCCAAATATCGGCCAAGTCCCCTCATCAAGGAGATGGTGAGGGCCAAGAAGCTCGGACGGAAGACAGGAGAGGGATTCTACAGGTGGGGAACGCCGGGCTCGACTACGACGAAAGGAGAATCGACCTGAGGTCCTCCGGGACCTCGATGGGCCTTCCCTGGCCGTCTATCAGGGTGTGGACCGTGTGCCCTGAGCAGATGAGCTTCATCTCTGGCAACTTGTAGACCTCGCTTTCGAACCTCATGCTGGACCTGCCGACGCTGGCGATCCTGGTCCGTATGAGGATCTCGTCGTCGAAGTGCGCCGAGGCCTTGTAGTCCGCGTGGGCCTGAACCACGGGAGTGTGCATTCCCCGCGATGCCAGCACTGTGTAGGGCAGGCCGATCTCGCGGAGCAGGTTGATCCTCCCTACCTCGAACCAGACGAGGTACTTCGAGTAGTAGACCACCTGGAGGGCGTCCGTCTCCTCGAACCTCACCCTGAGCTGGTGATCGTGCCACTTCGACATTCGGCGCTGGGCTTCGACGGTCTGTTTTTTAACGTGGCGGCGCCATTATCTTTTTTACGCTCACCTCACGGCTCGGGGGCATGGACTACCAGACCATAGCGGTCTCCAGGGAGGACGCCACCGGGATTATCACCCTTAGCAGGCCGGAAGCGATGAACGCGCTCAACTCCAAGATGGTGACCGAGCTCGTCGACGCGCTGAACGCGTTCGAGAAGGACGAGTCCATCCGCTGTGTAATCATCGCAGGCAGCGAGCGGGCCTTCTGCACCGGGGCGGACATCAAGGAGATGGTTGGTGTGACCGCCGTCGACATGATAAAGACGAACCACTTCTTCCCCCTGTGGGACAGGGTCGGAAGATACCCCAAACCGATTGTCGCCGCGGTCAGCGGCTTCGTCCTCGGGGGAGGACTGGAGCTGGCCATGAGCTGCGACATCATCATCGCTTCAGAGACGGTTCAGCTGGGGCAGCCGGAGATCGACATCGGGGTGATGCCCGGAGGGGGAGGGACCCAGCGCCTCGCCAGGGCCGTGGGCAAGTACAAAGCCATGGAGATGGTCCTCACGGGGAAGAGGATCGGGGCGGACGAGGCGAAGACCCTTGGGCTGGTCAGCAAGGTCGTGCCCAGGGAGGCGTACCTCGATGAGGCCAAGAAGGTGGCCAAAGAGGTGTGCTCGAAGTCGCCCATCGGGGTGAAGCTCGCGAAGATGGCAGTCAACAAGGCCTTCGAGACGGGCCTCAGCGAAGGGTTGGAGTTCGAGAGGGAGGCGTTCTACCTGCTGTTCGCCTCGGAGGACCACCTGGAGGGCATGAAGGCGTTCATCGAGAAGAGGAAGCCCGACTTCAAGGGGAAGTAAGCTGGAGCACAAGACCGTAGCCTCCGTGCTGAAGAACGGCGTCGAGTGGGTGACGCTCAACCGGCCCGACAGGCTCAACGCCTTCGACGAACAGATGGGCATCGACATGCTTGAGGTCCTCAGGGAGTGCGAGAGGAATCCGGGCGTCCGCTGCGTGGTGCTTACGGGTGAGGGGAGGGCCTTCTCGGTCGGGGAGGACATCGGAGCCAACATGGAGGCCTACGGCAAGGGAGAGTCGCTCCTTCTCGGAGAGACCCTGCGGGCAAAGTACAACCCGATCGTGCAGAAGCTCCGGAGGCTCGAGAAGCCGGTCGTGGCTTCCATCAACGGCGTGACGGCTGGTGCGGGGCTGGGCCTGGCGCTCGCCTGCGACCTCAGAGCCGCCTCGGAGAAGGCGACGTTCCACGAGGCGTTCATCAAGGTCGGTCTGGTGCCCGACTCTGGGACGAGCTTCTGGCTTCCTCGCGTGCTTGGCCTGGCGAAGGCCATGGAGTTCGGAATGCTGGGCGAGCCCATCGACGCCAGGACAGCCCTCAATCTAGGCCTGGTGAACTGGGTCTTCCCGGAGGCGAGCCTCGCAAGCGAGGTAACGAAGATCGCCGAGCGGCTGGCCGCGGGTCCCACGCGGGGCCTAGCCCTGACAAAGAGGGCGTTCAACAGGGCAGTGATGCTCGACCTGGACTCGGCCCTGGAGTACGAGGCCTACCTGCAGGACATCGCAGGGAAGTCGAAGGACCACACCGAGGGCGTCAAGGCTTTCTTCGAGAAGAGGGAGCCAGAGTTCACCGGCCAGTGAGCCTGCAGGCGGGCGTTCTCACTCCGGGAAGTCTCTCACCCTGACCACCGGAGAGAACAGGATGAAGAGGAAGGGAAACGCGCTCAAGAGGGTCATCAAGCCTATGGTCGCATGCACCCCGATGACCTGCCCGACGATACCCCCGACCAGGCCCCCGATCGGCATCACGCCCCAGACTATGGTCCGCATGGTCGCGTTGAGCCGGCCCTGAAGCTCCTTCGGGATTAGCGCCTGCCGGTAGCTCACCTGGGGGACGTTGTAGAGCAAGATGCCGAAGAGCGTCAGGAACTGCGCCACCAGAACGACGAGGAACGCGTCCGAAGGAACGGCGAAGTATATCGACACCATGAACAGGCCCCCGCAGAGGGACCCAAGGACGATGGTCCTTCCAAGCCCTATCGACCTTATGAAGCGACTCGCGAGCAGGGCGCCGATGACGCCGCCGATTGATCCGATGCCAGCGGCGGCCCCCACCGCGATCGTGCTCATCTGAAGATTGTCGAAGAGATACTTGTAGGCGATGGCGCCGTAGGCAGTGCTGAAGAAGTTCGCGAACGCGGTGGTGGCCGCAATGGCCCTCAGGCGGGCGTCCTTCCAGACGAGGTCCAGGCCTTCACGAATCTCGTGCCACGTCGATCGGCGCGGGGTGCCCTTGTCGACAGACTCGGGCCTCTTGATCCATAGAAGCGAAAGCGAGGAAGTCAGGTAGCCAAGGGTGTCTCCAAGGACGGCCATGGGAGCCGTGACCAGGCGGATGACGAATCCTGCCGCGGTTGGGCCCGCCGAGTTCGCGAGCGACCTCGTCGTCTCAAGCTTGCTGTTCGCGTCTACGATCTTGAACTTCTCCACCAGGCTCGGGACGTAGGCCTGGTAGGCGATTTCGAAGAAGCAGGTCAGGACCCCCGCCAGCAGTGTGACGGCGTAGAGAAGGTTCATGGTCACGTGGAAGAAGATCGCAGAGATCGGGATGGAGAAGAGGACCAGGAATCGGCCGAAGTCCGCGAGAATCATTATCCTCCGACGACGGTGGCGGTCGGTCCAGACGCCCACGAGGAGACCCAGCGTGAGGAAGGCGATGGTGTTCAGGAAGCTGAGTATCCCCAGCTGGAGGCTAGTGGCTCCAAGAGTGAGTACCGCGATCGCCCCTATGGCCAGCGGGGAGAACTGGGAGCCGAACTCGGAGACGGACTGGCCTACCCAGAACTTCATGAAATCGGAGTCCTTCAGCAGCGACTGGGACTCGGCCACGGGGCGCAGTCATCGCAGCCCTGTTATTTTAGAGCATGACCGAATTCCCTAGCAAAAGGAGATAAGCGACTGGACCGCGGGCAGCGCAGAATGATTGGCGATAGACGGGTGGTCGTGGTCGAGGCGCTCAGGACGCCGGTCGGAAGGTATGCCGGCATCCTGAAGAGCGTCAGGCCCGACGATCTGGGCGCGGTCGTAATCAGGGAGATCGTTGCCCGCACTGGCGTCGAGCCTGCGAACGTGGACGACGTCTACTTCGGTTGCTCAAACCAGGCGGGCGAGGACAACAGAGACGTGGCAAGGATGTCGTTGCTCCTGGCCGGATTCCCGTACACAGTCCCCGGAGCGACCGTGAACCGGCTCTGCGGGTCGGGCCTCGAAGCCATCAACGACGCGGCCAGGGTCATATGCTCCGACGAGGGAGACATACTGATTGCGGGCGGGGTGGAGAGCATGACCAGGGCTCCGCTGGTGGGCCTGAAGCCGGAGTTCGCTTTCAAGAGGGGCGGGCTCACGCTCGTGGACACGACCATCGGCTGGAGGTTCCCGAACCCCAAGATGGCAGACGAGTACCCGCCTCTCTCGATGGGAGAGACCGCCGAGAACCTCGCTGAGAAGTACAAGATCCCCCGGGTCTCGCAGGACGAGTTCGCGCTCGCGAGCCACAAGAAAGCGATCGCGGCAACGGACGCCGGGAAGTTCAAGGAGGAGATCGTCCCCGTGCAGACCCCAGAGAATCCCGCCGGAGAGGCCACCGACGAGGGCCCCAGGAGGGACAGCTCGCTCGAGAAGCTGGCTTCCCTCAGGCCTGCCTTCCGAACCGGAGGGACGGTAACGGCAGGCAACTCATCCAGCGTAAACGACGGGGCTGCCGCCCTGCTGCTCATGGAAGCGCAGACGGCGGAGAGACTCTCGCTGAAGCCGTTCGCCAGGATACTCGGCTCGGCCACGGCGGGCGTCCATCCCAGCTACATGGGGATAGGCCCCGTGCATGCCACGAGGAAGCTACTGGCTCGCCTTAGCATGACGTTGGACGACTTCGGGGTCGTCGAGCTCAACGAGGCCTTCGCCGCCCAGGTCCTGGCCTGCGTCGAAGAGATGCCGGAATTCGACCTCAGAAGGGTCAACCCCAACGGCGGGGCCATCGCCATAGGCCACCCCCTCGGCTGCAGCGGGGCCCGCCTGGCTACAACGCTGCTTCACGAGATGAGAAGGACCAAGACGAAGTACGGGCTGGCGACCATGTGCATCGGTGTGGGGCAAGGAATCGCCACCGCCTTCGAGCTGATCTCCTAGGACAAGAGTTATCTCGCCGCACAGGACGGTTCCAGCCTAGCGGGCATGCAGGCAGAAGCGCAACCATGGAACTTTGAAATGTTCGTCGGCGGCAAGTGGGTGCCGTCGCACACAGGCAGGACCTACGCGGTCCTCAACCCCGCCGCGGGCCAGGTAATGGCCCAGGCGCAGCGAGGGGACTACGAGGATGTCAGGGCGGCCGTCGAGACGGCGAAGTCGGCCTTCGAGAACCCGACCTGGAGGTCTCTCGACCCGAGCAGGCGGGGCAGGACGCTCTTCAAGATCGCCCAGCTTCTCAGGGATAGGCTCTCGGACTTCGCCAAGCTGGAAACGCTCAACAACGGCAAGCCGCTGGGCCAGGCGAAGGGGGACGTCGCGGCGTCTGCGCGGCACTTCGAGTACTTCGCGGGCATGGCCGACAAGATCCAGGGAGCGACGATCCCGGTGCCGGGAAACAGGCTGGACTACACCGTGAGAGAACCGGTCGGCGTCACCGCGCACATCGTTCCGTGGAACTACCCGCTGGTGATGGCCGCCAGGAGCATCGCCCCGGCCCTCGCCGCAGGCAACAGCGTGGTGGCGAAGCCGGCCTCCTTTACTCCGCTGACCCTCCTGAAGTTCGCGGAACTCTGCAAGGAGGCGGGGCTCCCCGACGGCGTCCTCAACGTGGTGACGGGCGGAGGCCAGGAGATGGGCGAGGCACTGGTGCGTCATCCGGACGTCAGGCTGGTCGTGGTCACAGGCTCGGTCGAGACCGGGGTCAGGGTGATGGAGTTGGCTTCGGCCAACCTTTCGAAGGTGGTACTCGAGCTGGGGGGGAAGAACCCCAACATCGTGTTCGGAGATGCTAACCCGGAGAAGGCGGTCCAGGGCGTGCTCAACGGAATCTACACGAACGCCGGGCAGATGTGCTGGGCCGGGTCCCGGCTGCTCGTGGAGTCGAGCGTGGCGGACAAGATGGTGGGGGCCGTCGTCGAAGGGGCGAAGTCCATGAGGCTCGGCAGCGGGATGGACCCGGACACGAAGATGGGCCCGCTGGTGGCCGAGTCCCAGCGAGACCGGGTCGCAAGCTACGTCGACGGGAGCGTCGGGGAGGGCGCGAGAATCCTCGCGGGAGGGAGGCCTCCTGGGACTGCCGCCCTTTCTGCGGGCTTCTTCTACGAGCCCACCGTGCTCGGCGACGTCACCCAGGGCATGAAGGTCGCGAAGGAGGAGATTTTCGGACCAGTGCTGACCGTCTCAACGTTCGAGACGGACGCAGACGCCGTGAAGCTTGCCAACGATGTGGACTACGGCCTCTGGGCGGGCGTGTGGACCAGGGACATCAGGCGAGCCCATGGGGTCGCGGCCAGGCTTGAGGCAGGAATCGTATCCATCAACGAGGAGCCCGTGACCTTCCCACAGACGCCGTTCGGCGGATTCAAGCGAAGCGGGAACAGCTCGGAGCAGGGCATGGACGCGATATCGTCCTACGTCAGGGTCAAGAACGTGATGGTCAACCTGGACTAGCGGTCGGGCGTCCAGTACTCCTCTTCCACTTTGAGCGCGTGGTTGGCAAAGCGCGCCGCGTTGAAAAGGAAGCTGGAGAGGCGGTTCAGAAACGGCACCAGCTCTGGGTTGAGGGCTTCCCTCTTGGAGGCCGCGACCACCCTCCTCTCTGCCCTCCGGCAGATCGACCTCGCAAAGTGAAGGCGAGAAGCCAACTCGCTCCCTCCGGGGAGCACGAACCTCGTGATCTTCGGGAGCCTGGCAAGAAGATCGTCGGTCATCTTCTCGATCGCAAGCGTGTCTGCCTCCCTTATCCTCACCGCCTTGGGAGCAACTGATTCGGTGGCCAGGTCGGCGCCTGCCACGAAGAGAAGCCGCTGGATCGTCAGCAGGGACTTGGCGATGGCGCGGTTCCCGCAGCCGGAAACGACCACGCCGAGGTAGCTGTTGAGTTCGTCGACCGTGCCATAGGCCTCAACCCTGGGAGAGTCCTTGGAGACTCTGGCCGGACCGTAGAGCGACGTCTCTCCCTTGTCGCCGCGCCGAGTGTACATCGTTGACGTGGCCCAATTGAGTTCTATTAACAGTAACGGCGTTGCGTCCTGAGCTGGGCGGGAGCCGCCCTGGGCCACGGCGCTCCGGCCTTCGGATTTATCCTGCAGACATGAACAAAAGTAGACGCAAGTAGCAAATGTTTTGCAGCGCGAAGAACTTTATGCCTCGCGGGGAGCAGCACTTCGGCGAGCCCAGACACGTCCTTCGACTACGGCGGCGAGCATCTCTTCACGCCCCAGGAGGCGTCAAAGCTCCTTCCCGACATCAAGCCGAAGATCAAGGAGCTCATGGACAGGAAGAAGATGGTCGCGGCCCTCCACGCAGAGATTGAGAGATACGCCCTCCTCGGAGTCGACACCCAGGAGTCAGTGCAGAAGGCGGCCACACTCGACTTGCTCGTCGACGGCATGACCAAGAAGATTGCGGAGCTAGAGGACTTCGGCGTGGTCATCAAGGACCTCGACTACGGTCTGATAGACTTCCCCGCCGAACGGTACGGGGAGAAGGTCCTTCTCTGCTGGAAGTACGGCGAGCCGGAGGTGTCCTACTGGCACAAGCCCATGGAAGGATTCAACGGTCGCAGGCCCCTGAAGATACAGGCCATCCAGCCCTAGTCGCGAAGCAGCGTCTTCGCGTTCCCAGTCAGCAGCTTGTCCGCCACACCGGCCTTGAGCTTCGGCCTCAGGTTCGATTCGAAGTCTTCCATCCATTCCTTCTGGCGCAGCATCGGGTAGTCGGTGCCGAACAGGAACCTGTCCTGCAGAATGCCGTTCATGTATGGCAGGAGAGACTGTGGGATGTACTTCGGCCTCCAGCCTGAAATGTCGATGAAGGCGTTCGGGTTGCGCAGGGCCACCGCGACCGCCACGTCGGGCCAGGGCCACCCGAAGTGGGCCATCACGACCCTGAGGTCCGGAAAGTTCTGGCAGACCTCGTCGAAGAACTCGGGTTTGCTGTACTTGATTTCGGTGTCCCCCAGCCCCGTCGTCCCGGTGTGGAAGAGTATGGGCGCCCCTTTCTCCTGGCACACTTCGTAGATGGGGTTCATCTTCTTCTCGTCGGTCGGATAGACGGAGTTCGCGCTGCTGTGTATCTTCAGCCCCCTGAAACCCAGTCCGTTCAGCGCCGCCTTGAGCTCCTTGACCGCCTCCGCACCCGCGTTAGGGTCGACGCCCGCGAACGGGATAAGGCGGCCCCCGGACTCCTTCGCAATCCTGGCCAGCTCCCTGTTGGGAATCGTGTAGTTCTTGAAGCTCGAGTTCTTGGTGGCGTGGGTGTCCTGCCCCAGGATCACCGCGGTGGCTACCCCGGCCGAGTCCATGCTCTCAAGAAGGTCCTCGATGGAGCGAGGGAGCTTCTCGACGTCGAGCCTGAAGAACCTGCAGGCCTTCATTATGGGGCCGTTCCTCATCATGAATTCCCTGGTCCACGGGTGGACGTGCAGGTCTATGGCCAAGCGGCCCCGCCATTCAGGCGTCAATCATTAAGTTTTTTGAGAGGTGCCGGCGGGGATGAACTGTGGAAAAGGGAGGAGCTTCGACCCTCAAAGAGGGAGACCAGGCCCCCGACTTCGAGCTTCCGGCAAGCAGCGGTAAGTCGGTCAGGCTGAGCGGCCTGAAAGGCATGAGCGTCGTCCTGTACTTCTACCCCAAGGACGACACTCCTGGGTGCACCGCTGAAGCGTGCTCGTTCAGGGACAACCTGCCAAAGTTCAAGGAGGTGGACGCGGTGGTGCTCGGCATCAGCAGCGACTCGCTCGAGTCGCACCACAAGTTCGCCGAGAAGTACTCGCTGAACTTCACGCTCCTGAGCGACGAGAGTCTCAGGGTCCACAAGCTATACGGAACCTGGAAGCTGAAGAACATGTACGGCCGCGAGTACTGGGGGACCGAGAGGTCCACGTTCGTCATCGATGAGAGGGGCAAGATCAAGAAGATCTTCCGCAAGGTCAAGGTCGGCGGCCACGAGAAAGAGGTCCTCGCGGCGCTGTCTGGCTAGGGCGCGGGAGCCGTGGGCTCGGGCTTCGCCGGGTTGAAGGCGGGTGTCATAGCGGGAATAATCTACATTGGCGCCATCGCGCTGTTCAACGTGCTCATCCTCTACGCCTTCAAACAGGACGTCCTCAACGTCATCATCCAGCAGAACCCGAAGGTCTGCCCGGCGGTGCCCACGGTCAACTCGACCAGCGCGGAGGACTGCTTCAACTCCGTGGTGGTCGGATATATCCCGTACCTGGCGTTCCTCGGCTTCTTCATTTCGCTGCTCTACGCCTGGGTCTTCGGGAGGATCTTCGACCTGATACCGGCAAAGGGGGCGACAACCAAGGGCGTGATGATGGCTCTCGTGGTCCTGATCAACCTCGTCTTCTTCGGCCTCACCGGGGTCGAGTTCAACGAGGTGGCGGCCGTGTCCATCACCGTTTTCGTGCTGGCCGCCACGGCCGGCTATGGAATCCTAATCGGAAGGCTGTATGTGAGGTACACAAAGAGGGTGAGCTTCGGAGGCGCCGTTCAGAGCCTCAAGATCATGGTCGACGGCCGGGATTTCACCGGCAAGGTCAGGACCTTCGCGACGAAGTCGGTCCACAACATCAGGGCGGAGAGCGTCGGTGCAAGCTCCTTCAAGGAGTGGGTGGTCAGCGGCGGCGTCACCGTCGAAGACAACCGGTCGTTTGAAACCTCGATGGACGTGAACGGCGACGGCATCCTCCGGGCCGACTGGAAGAAACAGTGACCCCGCCCGTGAATCCGATCTCAGCGAAGCTCCCGCAGGCGAGTGTTGGGGCTAGTCGAGTTTTGCGAAGGTCTGCAGGAGCGACCTGAAGCCGTTCTTCTCGTAGAACCTGACGGCTATCTCGTTCCTCGTGGGCACCTCGCAGGTTATCATCAGAGCGCCCATCTTCCTCAGCTCAACAGACATCTTCTCGATCACCTGCTTCCCCAGCGCGCTCCGCCTGAACTCGGGGAGGATGTAGAAGTCGGTGATGTGGCCTACAGTCTGCGGCTCGTAGAACTCCCTGTCGCGCAGTTCGGCCCGGATCGCCCCCACGACCTTGGCGCCCCTGGCCGCCACGAGCAGGACGACATTCGGGCGCTTCAGCGAGTCCAGCAGGTACGACCTGGCTTTGTCCTGGGCGTGCTGTGCGACTCCGAACAGCGGATCGAATTCGCTGTTGAGCCTCTTGGTCCGTGCGATGAGATCGGCGATTGCGTCGACGTCTTCCTTGGTCGCGGCCCTTATGCGAGTGGGTTCCACGCCCACTCCGCCAGCCCGTGGCGTATTAGCCTTACTTTGGTGGCTCAGCGATGATCCCGCTCTCCACCAGCACCTTCATGGTCTTCCGGGAGTGCTCTATCCTCTCCACCGCGCTCCTGAGCAGGTCCTTCTCGGTCATATGAAGGCGCGCCTGCCCCTCCTTCTGCGCGGCCATTCCGAGAGCGGCCGCCACCCTGGCGTAGACCACCCAGTCGTCCATGTCGGGGATGATGTGTTCCGCCGTAAGATTGCTCTCCGTGAAGGCCGCGAGCTCCTTCGCTGCGGCGATAACCATCTTGTCCGTGATCGTCTTCGCCCTCACGTCGAGGGCGCCCCTGAAGATCGCGGGGAAGAGGAGGCTGTTGTTGACCTGATTGGGGAAGTCAGACCTGCCGGTTGCAACCACCTCTGCGCCGGCCGCGTGGGCGTCAGACGGCCACATCTCCGGCACCGGATTGGCGAGGAGGAAGGTCACGGCCCTCTTGTTCATGAGCCCGACCTCTTTCTTCTTGACGAGGTTGGGACCCTGCCCTGCGGCCGCGACGAGGACGTCAGCGCCCTTCAGCGCCGTCTCGAGGCCGCCTCTGAGCCTGTCTCTGTTGGTCTTAATCGCTATCTCGTATTTCCACTTGTTCCTGAGGAGGAGCTGGTCAATGTCTTCCCGCTCCGGGTGGAGTATTCCCTTCGAGTCGAGCATGACCAGATCGCCCGGGTCTGCGCCCGCCTGAATCAAAAGCCGCGCGGCAGCTATGTTCGCGGCGCCTGCGCCGAGGAAGACGATCCTGGTCCCTTTCAGCGTCCTGTCAGTGACCTTCAGGGCGTTGTAGAGGCCGGCCAGTATGACCCCCGCTGTCCCCTGCTGGTCGTCGTGCCAAACCGGTATCTGCATCTCCGACCTGAGCCGCTCCAGAATCCCAAAGCACTTCGGCGACTCTATGTCCTCGAGGTTTATCCCGCCGAGCGAGGGCTCCAGCGCCTTCACCGTCGCGATGAACTGCTCAGAGTCGGCGACCCGCAGAGGGAGAGCGTGCGCGTCGACGCCACCCAGGAACTTGTAGATGAGGGCCTTTCCCTCCATGACCGGAAGCGAGGCCTCAGGCCCGATGTTCCCCAGCCCAAGGACCCTGGTTCCGTCGGTGATGACCGCTATCGTGTTCCACCGGTTGGTGTAGTCGTACGAGAGGTTCGTGTCCGCGTGGATGGCCATCGAGACCGCGCCCACTCCGGGCGTGTACCAGACAGAGAAGTCCTGGAGCGAGTGGACTGGGACCTTGGGGACAACTCCGATCTTGCCCCCGTAGAACTTGGAGTAGGCAAGCGCCTTCTTCGCAGCGTCGGGCATGCCCTTCTGCTTCTTCATCGACTTTCGTCCGACCTGCCCACTATATGAAGTGCAAGATTATTCCGACGAGGGTTCGCGGGCTTTGGCCGGGGACCGGACCCGTCAAGGCCGGCTTCGGCCGAGACCCGACTGCTCAGAGCTGGGGCTTGAATCGTGAAAGCAAGAGCGAGTTTCCGACCACTGTCACGGAGCTGACCGCCATGGCTCCGGCGGCCAGGAACGGGAGGACCCCGTAGATGCCGGGACCCAGGAGCGGGACGAGCGCTCCTGCCGCGATGGGGATCAGGCATGAGTTGTACGCGAAGGCCCAGAAGAGGTTCTGCCTTATCTTCGAGAGCGTCTTCCGGCTGAGGCCGATGGCGGAGGCGACGTTCAGCAGGTCGTCCTTGATTAGAACTATCCCGCCCGTCTCTCTTGCCACATCCGTGCCGCTCCCGATGGCGATCCCGACGTCTGCCTTGGCCAGGGCCGGGGCGTCGTTGATGCCGTCGCCCACCATGGCCACAACCCTGCCCTCCTTCCTCAGCGATTCGATGACATCCTCCTTTCCCCTTGGGGTCACGCCCGCCATGAACCTCTCGATTCCCAGTTGCTTCGCCACGACGGCCGCGGTGCGCTCGTTGTCGCCGGTGAGCATGACCACCTGGATGCCCATGGCTTTCAGAGACCGCACCGCCTTCGGGGCCGATGGTTTCACGGAGTCCGCGACTGCCACGACCCCCTGAAGGGCCCCGTCAACGGCTACCAGGACCGTTGTCTTCCCCGAGTCTTGGAGCTGACGCAGGTAGGCTTCAGCACCAGCCACGCTCACGCCGTTCTCGCTGATGAAGCGGGCACTCCCCAGGAGCACGACCCTGCCGTCTACGCTCCCTCTTGCGCCTCCGCCGGGAGACGCCTCGAAGCCGCCGACTCCCGCCATGGGGACCGACTCCGACTCCGCCTTCTTGACGACCGCCAGGGCCAGAGGGTGCTCGGATGCTTGCTCGACAGAGGCCGCGAGCCCCAGGAGTTCCTTCGTGCCCATCGTCCCAGTCGCCAGGACGTCCGTGACGACAGGGCGGCCCACGGTGAGGGTGCCCGTCTTGTCGAAGACCACCGTATCCACCCTCCCTGCTAGCTCGAGGTTGTCGCCTCCTTTGATCAGGATGCCGTTCTGGGCGCCCTTGCTGGTCCCCACGAGGAGCGCGGCCGGGGTGGCGACCCCCAGCGCGCAGGGGCAGGCAATGACGACCACCGACACGAAGGCGAGGAGCGAGAAGGCTAGGCCTATTCCGCCGACCCAGTACCAGAGAAGGCCCGCAGCTACGGCGACTGCGACCACGAGGGGGACGAAGATGGCGGCGATCCTGTCGGCCAGTCGCTGGACCGGCGCCCTGCCCACCTGGGCCTCCTCCACGAGTTTGGCAATCTGTGACACGGCGGTGTCCTGACCGACCTTCTCCGCTCTGACCACGAGTAGTCCCGATTTGTTCACAGTCGCGCCTATCACCTCGTCTCCGACGCTCTTCTCCACGGGCATGCTCTCTCCGGTCAGCGCGGACTCGTCGACCGAAGAACTGCCGCTGAGCACTGCGCCGTCGACTGGTATCCTTTCCCCGGGCTTCACGACCAACGTGTCCCCGACCTGCACCTCTTCAACAGGAACCTGCGACTCCGAGCCGCCGATCAGCTTACGGGCGAACGTGGGTCTGAGGTCTGCGAGCTTCCTCAGGGCTGCCGACGCTCTATTCTTCGTCAGGTGTTCCAGGTACCGACCCGCGAGCACAAGGGTGATGATCGCCGCCGAAGTGTCGAAGTAGACACCGGACGTGGGCACGGAACCCGGGAACAGGGTGACCACGGCAGAGTAGCCCCAGGCCGCGGTGGTCCCCAGCGCGACCAGAGCGTCCATGTTCCCCATCTTGTTGCGGATGCTGTCGTAGGCCCCTCTGTAGAACCTGAATCCGATGTAGAACTGGACCGGGGTGTCGAGCGCCAGCGTCAAGTAGTCGCTCTGGGCCCTGGGGAGCAGCGGCAGGTAGGTGAGGAGCAGGATGGGGACAGCCAGCACCAGGGCGATCAGAACCTGGATCCTGAGAAGTCGCAGTTCCTTCTCGGGGGCCAGGAACTCTCGCATGCAGGAGTCGCAGCAGAAGTAGTAGGTGGTCCCGTGATGCTGCGCCCGGAGCGACGCCGTGGACTCCTCCACGAGCATCCCGCACACGGGGTCCTTTGCCATGCACCGGAAACCCTCGGGGCTCTGGTTAAACGGTCGTCTTTACATTCGTAACGCCGTCAGCCCTCCGCCTTCGACAGGCCGAGCCGCGAGAGCCGTGCGCCGTGCTCGCTCAGGTACTCCTTCCTGCACGTCTTACAGCAGAAGTAGTAGCGGACGTCGCCAACCGAGATGTTGTAGGGCCTGCCGCTGAGGACGTCGCCCCCGCAGTACTCACAGACGAGCTTCATGCTCAACCTGTCTAGCTGAGGCGACGGCGGCGCGTCCTTCAGAATCTCTGTCACCACCTGGCTCCCCATGACATCGACACCCTTCCTGGAGATGTGGCGCCTGATGAAAGGCTGGAGCTCCTGCACCGATTGGAGGTTCAGCTTCAGCGTGACGTTGTTCTCGCCCGTTGTGACGAAGATGCCTCCGACCTCGCCGAGGCCCTTGAGGCTCGTAAGAAAGGATCCGGCATCCGCTTCTGCGACCCTCAGCGTTACGAATGCGACCACTCCTGCGTCCGGTGAGGATGGGTCAAGAAGCGGGACGAAGCCTCTGATCAGACCGGACGCCCTCATCCTGGCCAGGCGTGCCGACACGGTGGGCGCCGTGAGGGAAGTTCTGCGCGCCAGCTGGCGGGCGGAAGCCCTTCCATCTGCGAAGAGCGCCGCCAGGATTCGTCTGTCCTTGTCGTCGAGCTTCATCTCTCGCGTAGAGGCAGCTCAAGCTAAAATGCTTTACGTTTGTAATGTTGATTGTTGATATACCCGCCCGGGGCCGTTAGAACGGACCACAAGATGATGAAGGACCCAGTCTGCGGAATGATGGTGGACGAAAAGAAGGGCGCCCTGAAGTCGGAGTACAAAGGGAAGACATACTACTTCTGCTCAGCATCGTGCAAGAAGTCGTTCGACATGGACCCAGGGCGATACGCCGGTTCTCCGGTCTAGGCCGGCGCGGGAGGGAGCCCTGCCGGTCCCCTGACTGTCTCTCGCTCGAAAACTTTCATAACTGGCCAGAGAATGGCCGTTGAACTGGCGCGCAATGGTAGACAAGAAGTTCGAGCAGTACGTCGAGGACAATGCGAACCGATTCGCCAAGGATGTCATGAGGCTGGTCTCCCAGCCCAGCGTTTCCGCGAGGAGGGAGGGAATCGAGGAATGCGCTGCTCTCACTGAGAAGTTGCTGCAGGAGATAGGGGCCGAGACCAGGATCCTGAAGGACGCGGGATTCGCGCCTCTCGTCTACGGCGAGATAAAGTCGACGAAGTCCAGCAAGACCATCCTGTTCTACAACCACTACGATGTCCAGCCGGAGGAGCCGCTGGAGCTTTGGCAGTCCCCGCCGTTCAAGCCTGAGGTGAGGGACGGCAGGATATACGGGAGGGGTGCCGCCGACGACAAGGGCGAACTCGTCTCTAGGCTGAAGCTGATAGAGACCTACATGAAGGTCCATGGCGAGCCGCCCTGCAACGTCAAGTTCTGCTTTGAAGGGGAGGAGGAGGTGGGCAGCGTCCACCTCGCGGAGTACGTGTCGAAAAACGCCGAGCTCTTCAAGTCGGACGCCGTTTTCTGGGAGTTCGGAGAGATAGAGGAAGACGGGACGCCGGACGTGGCCTTGGGCATGAAGGGGATGATCTACCTCGAGTTCATCATGAGCGCCCTGGACGCCGACGCCCACAGCAGCTACGCGGCGGTCCTGCCGAGCGCCCCGTGGAGGCTGGTCAGGATGCTCTCCCACATCAAGGACGACAACGAGAGAATCCTCGTGCCGGGTTGGTACGACGCGGTCGAGACGCTCGACGAAGCCGACCTCGGAGTCCTTGAGGAGCAGTCCTTCGACGGCCAGGGATTCCTTCAGGCTCACGGGTCCAGGTCTTTCCTGCCCGGAATGACGCCGGCCCAGGCCAAGAAGGCGCTCGTGCAGAGGCCGACGGCCAACATAGCGGGGATATGGGCCGGCTACACGGGGCCGGGGTCGAAGACGGTCCTCCCCAAGGAGATCCACTGCAAGATGGACTTCCGCCTGGTCCCGAGGCAGGACCCCGAGGACCTGCTGAGGAAGCTGCGCAGCCACCTGGACTCGAAGGGGTTCGGAGACGTCAAGATAGAAGTTGAGAGCATGGAGCCCGCGGCGAGGACGAGCTTCAAAGACAAACTGGCGCAGTCGGCTGTGCAGGCCGGACAGAAGGTGTGGGGGAAGAAGCCCACGGTGAAGCTCTCCGAGGCTGGCACTGGCCCGCTTTACGTCTTCACCAGAGGCTACCGGGCGTCCACTGTGGTGATGGGGGTTTCAGGGACGGACGCGGGACTGCATGCGCCTAACGAGAACCTGCGGCTGGACTACCTGAAGAAGGGAATCGTCTGGTTCGCCGAGACCATAGACCAGTACCTCGCCTAGCTCACCACTTCGTGCCGCTGCCTTCGAGCAGCCCCCGTCTCAGGTGGGTGTCGTCGATGTGCTTGGAGAGCTCCTTTGAATCCTTCATGGGCGTGCCGCAGTAGGGGCATGTCACCTCCTCCGGAAGCGTGAGCTCTGGAAGCGCGACCTGGTTCTCTAGCCTGTCCGAGACGACGCTCTTCTGCGTCAGAAGCCCGACGACCTTCCCAGACTTGGTCACCCCCAGCCGGCGGAGACCGAGCTTGGACATCTTGGCGATGGCGTCGCCCGCCGTGGCGCCGACGTCTACCGTCTCTATCGGCGAGGACATGATCTCCTGCACCTTGACCGAGGCGGGTTTCTTTCCGGCGGCTACCACCTTGTACAGGATGTCCCTCTCCGTGAAGATCCCTGCGACTCTGCCACCCTTCGTCACGACGGCCTCGGTTGTCCCGCCCCTCATCATCGCCCTTGCGGCTTCCTCAACAGAGGAATCGGAGTCGACGGAGACGAAGTCCGAGGACATGAACTTGGTCACAGGTTCCTCCAGCGATTTGCGAAGGTCCATCGGGCCGCTCACGCGGCGCCGCTAGATAAGCTGCTCCGCTGAAGCATTTAAGCAACCTCGGTGCGCCGAGGTGCCATGAAAGCCGCAGTACTCGGTTCGGGATTGATGGGATCTGTCATCGCCGGCGACCTCGCGCGCGCTGACAGCGTCGACGGGGTCGTCGTAGCGGACATCGATCCGGAGAAACTGGCGAGAGTGAAGAGGTCTGCAGGCAAGAAGCTGTCCACGGAGCAGCTCGACGTCAGAGATACCGCGAAGCTATCGCGTTTCCTGAAGGGCTTCGACGTTGTCGCGTCGGCGCTGCCTCACGGCAGCCTTCACTCCGCCGACATGGCAGCGGTCAAGATGGGAGCCAAGATGGTGAACATAGCCTTCGAGGACGAGCAGATGGAGCTCGACGCGGAGGCCAGGAAGAACGGCAGCCTGCTGATCCCGGGCTGCGGCGTCGCCCCGGGGCTCGGAGGAGTGCTCGTGGCACAGGGCGCCAGAGAAATCGGGGGAGCGACGGAGGGGCACATTATGGTCGGCGGGCTCCCTCAGAAGCCGAAGCCGCCCTTCGGATACAGGCTGGTCTTCTCGGTCGTCGGCGTGCTCAAGGAGTACACCGACGAGGCGAGGATAGTCAGGAACGGCAAGGTGGTGAGGGTGAGCCCCTTCGACGAAATCAAGTCGGTGGAGTTCCCGGCCCCGATCGGCGCCTGCGAGGGGTTCTACACGGACGGCCTTGCGACCCTGCTCTACTCTCTGAAGGGCTACAAGGAGCTGGACGAGATGACCCTGCGCTGGCCCGGCCACGCGGAGAAGATGAAGTTCCTTGCGGACGCCGGCTTCTTCTCCAAGAAGCCGATCAAGGTGGGCGGGAACGAGGTTTCACCCATGGACTTCTCTGCGGCTCTGCTGCAGAAGGAGCTCAGCGGCGGCGACCCGGAGGACGTGACCGTGATGCGCGTCGAGGTGAAGGGGCCTTCTGGCCAGATCGTCTACGACATCGTCGACTACTACGACCCAAGGAACAAGGTTACCTCCATGGGAAAGACGACGGGCTACACGGGCTCGATCGTGACTCAGATGGTGGGATCAGGCGAAGTGAAGGGCAAGGGAGTCATACCACCCGAGACCGTCCTGGGAGCCGGGGCCGTGGGGAAGCTCATCGCGGAGCTGGCCAAGAGAGGCGTGAAGATCTCCGCGAGGCAGTAGGCGCTGAGCTAGAGAAGCCGGCCCAAAGAGTTCAAAAGGCCCGGCGGGTCGGCGCCCCCCGTTGCGAACGAGCCGGCGGCCGGCCCCGGGCAACCCGAATGTCCTCGCTGGCCAAAAATCGCAGACTGAAGCAACCCTCCGAGGTCCGCGGGATGTTCCGACATGACCAGTCCAGGCGGAGGGTCTTCATCGGGCGATGCGGGGCGGGCCAGGGCTCTGAAGAGGGCGGCCTGGCTAGTCATCGCGCTGGTCCTGCTCTATGTCGTTCTCGACGCCGTGGCGCAGCTTCTTCCCCCGCACTACAGCCCCATCTCGCAGGCGGAGAGCGACCTTGCGGTGGGTCCCTATGGCTACGTGATGGCTGCGAACTTCATCAACCGGGGTGTGCTCTCCCTTCTCTTCCTGTTCGCACTCGACCGTGCCGCGAGCCTCGCCGGCGCGGGCCGGCGACGATATCGAGGAGGAATCATGCTGCTGGGGGTGTGGGCGGTCGGGGCGCTCCTGCTTGCGTTCTTCCCGACGGACGTCCCTCCGGCTCCCGCGACATGGCATGGCGTCATCCACCTGGTGGTGGCCGTCATCGCATTCCTCGGCGGCGCATTCGGCTCGCTCGTCCTGTCGGTCAGGTTTGCCCGGGACCCGCTGCTCGGCGGCGCCAGGCGCTTCGCCATGCCGATATCCGTCCTAGCCGTTCTGGCCTGCCTGGTGACGCTCTTCTTGCCCGGCGCGGCCCCTCATCTCTCCTCCCACAT
>DATJAJ010000079.1:0-7615 GCA_035516335.1 Nitrososphaerales archaeon | reverse complement strand
GGTGGGCGGGAACGAGGTTTCACCCATGGACTTCTCTGCGGCTCTGCTGCAGAAGGAGCTCAGCGGCGGCGACCCGGAGGACGTGACCGTGATGCGCCTCGAGGTGAAGGGGCATTCTGGCCAGATCGTCTACGACATCGTCGACTACTACGACCCGGGGAACAAGGTCACTTCCATGGGGAAGACGACGGGCTACACGGGCTCGATCGTGACTCAGATGGTGGGATCCGGCGAAGTGAAGGGCAAGGGAGTCATACCTCCCGAGACCGTCCTGGGAGCCGAGGCCGTGGAGAAGCTCATCGCGGAGCTGGCCAAGAGAGGCGTGAAGATCTCCGCGAGGCAATAGGCGCTGAGCTAGAGAAGCCGGCCCAAAGAGTTCAAAAGGCCCGGCGGGTCGGCGCCCCCGTTGCAAACGAGCCGGCGGCCGGCCCCGGCCAACCCGAATGTCCTCGCTGGCCAAAAATCGCAGACTGAAGCAACCCTCCGGGGTCCGCGGGAGGTTCCGACATGACCAGTCCGGGCGGAGGGTCTTCATCGGGCGATGCAGGGCGGGCCAGGGCTCTCAAGAGGGCAGCCTGGCTAGTCATCGCGCTGGTCTTGCTCTACGTCGTTCTCGACGTCGTGGCGCAGCTTCTTCCCCCGCACTACAGCCCGATCTCACAGGCGGAGAGCGACCTTGCGGTGGGTCCCTATGGCTACGTGATGGCTGCGAACTTCATCAACCGGGGGGTGCTCTCCCTTCTCTTCCTGTTCGCTCTCGACCGTGCCTCGAGCCTCGCCGGCGCGGGCCCGCAACGATATCGAGGCGGAATCATGCTCCTGGGGGTGTGGGCGGTCGGGGCGCTGCTGCTTGCGTTCTTTCCGACAGACGTCCCTCCGGCCCCCGCGACCTGGCATGGCGTCATGCACCTGGTGGTGGCCGTCATCGCATTCCTCGGCGGCGCATTCGGCTCGCTCGTCTTGTCGGTCAGGTTTGCCCGGGACCCGCTGCTCGGCGGCGCCAGGCGCTTCGCCATGCCAATATCCGTCCTAGCCGTTCTGGCCTGCCTGGTGACGCTCTTCTTGCCCGGCGCGGCCCCTCATCTCTCCTCCCACATAGGGGGGCTGACAGAAAGGGTGTTCCTTGGGCTCGTGCTCCTCTGGATGCTGACGATGTCGGCCTACTTGATCAGGGCCGTGAGGAACCCTTCTCTGAGAGGTTCGGTATAGGCCCGCCTGGGACTACACCGACATTAGAACGGCGCGCCCAGCTCGGATGGGGGAACCGCGGTCAGGAATCGTCCGCGACCACGTAGTTGCGCAGCAGGCCGATGTTCTCTATCTCCGACTCGAGCACGTCGCCGGGCTTCAAGAAGTACTTCTCAGGCTCCTTCCTGAAGGCGGCCACCCCCGAGACGGTGCCCGTGGTGATTATGTCGCCCGGGTAGAGCGTGACCCACGAGTAGTGCTCGACGATTTCCGGGACGGTGACCGAAAGGTGGTTGGTATTGCTCGACTGCCGGGGGTCGCCGTTGACCCTGCATTCTATCTTCAGGTTGTGGACGTTTCCCACGTCCTCCTTGGGGACCAGGCATGGCCCGAAGAGGCCGAAGGTGTCCATGTTCTTCCCGAAGTTGAGGAGGCCCGACTTCATTTCCTCGCGCTGTATGTCGCGCGCGGTTATGTCGTTGAAGACGGTGAAACCGGCAATCGCGTCCCAGGCGTTCTCCTTTGTGAGAAGCTTCGACTTCTTGCCGATTACTATGGCCAGCTCGATTTCATGGTCGAGCATCTCGGTGTACTTCGGGTGCACCACTTTGCCCTCGTGGCCGATCACCGAGTCCGGGCTCTTTAGGAACGAGATCCAGTGCGGCATCGGGAATTCCCATCCAGAGTCCGACCCCTCCTTCGCGTGCTCTCGGAAGTTCCCTGCCGTGTGGATGATCTTCCCGGGGCGAGGGAGTGGAGCCATCAGCGTGACCGCCTTTGAATCGAAGACCGCCTCCTCCTCCTTCGGCCCTCTTGTCGAGTCAACGCCCTTCTCTGCTGAGTACTTCTCGGCGTCCCTGGCGGCCTGCATCGACTTCTTGCCGCCTCTGAGGAACTCGACCATTTCAGAGGGAATTAGTGCGTCCGCGAGTCTCTGCGGGTAGTCGTCTCCCTGGTCCTTCAGCAGGCTAGCATAGGCGAAGTTTGCGTCGACGACCGAGTCTCCGAGCAGGAGTCCGAGTCTCTGGCGTTTGTAGTGGGGCTCCTTGTAGGTAACTAGCTTCATGCCTGGCAACCGAGATGTCCGCTACTAAAACCCTTCTTGGTTGATTGCCGGGAACGGGCGAGTTCTCGTCCTGTTCAGTCGGGATGGGCGCACGCCGCCGCGAGGCGGCCTACTACGGGCTGTTCGGTCCTACCGTGTGGGAAGTCACGTCAGCGCCGTTCATGCTGATGTTCGCGGTGATTGGTATGGCCCTCTTCAGGGTCTGGTGGACGAAGCACATCCCCTCAGCCTCCGTCAGCATGTCGACCAGCTTCTCCTTGGTCTCGGCGCCCGTCAGCCTCACGTCGTAGACTATGTCCGTCATGTGGCCCCCGACCTTCGCGAGGTCGACGTGGCCCCTGGCGGTCATCTCGAGAGTGTCGACCTTCAGGTCCTTCATAATAGCGACCTTCGCTATCTGGTTGAAGAAGCAGGCAGCCGCGCCGATAAGGAAGTATCCGAAGGGGTTCGGCCCGGTGTTGGTCCCGCCGTTTTTCTCTGGCTCGTCGATGGTCACGGTGAACTCCCTGAGCTTGGCCTCGTGGTGCAGGTGCTCGACGTTGCGGAGGTCGGTCCTGATTGTGCCGATCTCCTGTGGCCCCTTGGACCGCATCTGGTCGAACTCTATTATCTTCTGCTTCAGTTCTGGGATTACCTTCATGGGGCCGGACCCCCCGGCCGACGCTCTTAAGGGTGAGGAGCCGAAGCAGACAGTCGTTTCCTCCCTCCACCGGGCGTCAACTCCGGCATTCTCGTTCACGCCGCGGCCCGAAGAACCATTAAATATCTTTGAGGTCGGCTGGCCCGACGAGGTTTGCAGAATTCATCATGAGTTGGGGAACGCTGCCTGGGGAAGCGAAGATAGACACCGAGGTGGAGGTAACGCTTCGAGAGCACCCTCCGGCGATGCGATTCAGGGACATGAACGCCCTGGTCACTGGTGCGGGGAAGGGCATCGGCAGCATGATTTCGCTGGCCCTTGCCCGGGAGGGAGCGAACGTGGTGGTCTCCTACAACAAGTCGGAGGCCGGTGCGAAGGAGGTCTCCGACCAGATAGTCGCCATGGGCCGCAAGGCGATGCCCTTGAAGATGGACGTTACGAAGTGGGGCGAAGTGAAGGCCGCCGTCGAGAAGGCCTGGAGCGAGTTCGGCCCTTTGGACGTTCTCGTGAACAACGCCGGGGACACCGCCGACAAGCAGATGTCCTGGAGGGAAATCACAGAGGAGTCGATCGACCACACCATAGCGGTCGACATGAAGGGGCCGCTCTTCCTCATCCATGAGGTCGGCCAGCGCATGCTCCAGAGGAAGAAGGGAACCATCGTGAACGTGGGATCGCACGTCATCGTGCTCGGCAGCCCTAGGGCACCCCAGTACGCTGCGGCCAAGTCTGCCCTGATTGGGCTGTCGAAGTCCTACGCGCTTGCTTTCGCGCCCTGGGTCAGGATAAACACGGCCTGCCCTGGTTATGTGGAGTCGGACATGCTGAGGAAGAGGAAGGACTGGACGCCGGAGAGGAGGAAGCACGTCCTCGACCACACGCCGCTCAAGCGAATCGCGAGGCCTGAGCAGGTGGTCCCGATGATACTGTTCCTGGCTTCGGACGATTCGATCAACATGACGGGCAACATAATCGTGGCCGACGGCGGCTACACGATGCCCGGCGCGTGAGTGCTGCAGGAGACCTGCTGAGCAGGAGCGATGGGCCCATCAGCTAGCCGCCCTTCTGGGCGGTCTCCTTGCGCCGCTCCAAGAAGGCCTTGATGCGTTCCTTCGCGTCCGGGCTGGCGACCATCGACGTGTAGAGCGCGTTCTCGAATCGGAGGCCGTCGCCCATGGAGCTGTAGAGTGACTGATTCAGGGACTGTTTTGCGAGCCTCAGGCCGGCGGGGCTCTTTGCCGTGATCTTCTCACAGATCTTCATCGCCTCGGCCATCAGGCTCTCCCTGGGAACGACCCTGTTGACCAGCCCGAGGGAGAGGGCCTCGTCCGCGTTGATCAGGCTGCCGGTGAATATCATCTCCTTCGCCTTCCTGACCCCGACGATCCTTGGCAGCCGCTGGGATCCGCCTCCTCCCGGAATCAGCCCTACGTTGAGCTCGGTGAGGCCGAACCTTGCGTTGGGTGTCGCGAGCACCATGTCCAGGGCCAGTAGAAGCTCCAGGGCGCCGCCCACGGCGAGGCCGTCCACGAGGCCAATGGTTGGTTTCGGATAGGCCTCGACGTAGTCGAGGACGGACTTCACGAAGGCCGTGTACTCTCTCGCCTGAAGCTCGCTCAGTTCGAGGATGTAGCGGAGGTCGGCTCCCGCGGAGAACACTTCTCCCTTCGAGGACATGAGAACGCACCGCACCTCGCTGCTATTCTCGAGCGTCTTCAAGGCCGACATGAGCGACCGCCTCGTTTCCACGTCGAGGATGTTCAGCCTGTCGGGCCTGTTCAGGGTAAGGTGCAAGACGCCGCCATTCAGCTCGACGAGTATGCTCTCGCTGGACACTGACTCGCTCACCGGCGGCTCGTGAGAAAAGGCTTGCGGATTGGCAGGTCGGCCAGGTCGTTCGCCTAGGCCAGGACCTTCCGAACTATCTCTCTGAACTCGTCGTCCCGGACGTTGGACTTGCTCTCTTCAGATTTCCTCTTCACTTCGGCAAGGATTCTGTCGACCTGTTCAGGGCTGGCCGCTAGGCCCAGCTCCTTCAGCTTCCACTCGATGGAGTGAGTCCCTGACTTCTTGCCCAGGAAGACCGAGTCCTTGCGCCCGGCTATCTCGGGCATGTACGCCTCGGAACCGAGGTTGTACTTCATCCAGCCGGCGATCGAGATCCCGGCCTCCCTTGTGAACACCCTCTCGCCCACGACAGGCTTGTTGGGCGCCATGGGGAAGCGCGTGTACTGCTGGACAAGGGCTGAAAGATCCCTGAATTGGTCGAGCCGCAGGTCGACCTTCTGGCCGTAGAGGTACTTCAGGGTCATGGCGACCTCCTCGAAGCTGGCGTTGCCGCTCCTCTCCCCGATGCCGTTGACGGAGACGTGGACGGCGTTCGCCCCGTTCTGTAGGCCGGCAATGGCGTCTGAAACCGCGAGGCCGAAGTCGTTGTGGGTGTGGACCTCGAGCGGCTCCCGCAGGGACTCCCTGAGCGACCTGATCAGCCTGCCGTAGCCTTCGGGCGTCGTGCAACCGAAGGTGTCGGCGATCACAAACGCGTCGGGATGGGCCTGTTCCGATAGGGTTTTCAGGAGCCGCCTGAAGAAGACGGGGTCGGCCCTGGTGCTGTCGACTCCGAAGAAAGCGGTCCAGAGGCCGTGCTGCTTCGCGTACCCAACGGCGTCCACGGCCTTCTCAATCACCTGGTCGTAGGTCCAGGTGAACTGCTTGAGCTTCGGAATTCCAACGGGCCCCTCGCAGATGATGCCTTCGACTCCGCTCCGCATGGCCGTGTCGATGTCGTCCCTCACGAGTCTCGAGAACGCGAGGACCTTCGACTTCAGCCCAAGGTGGGCTATCTCCTTAACGGCCTCGAAGTCCTCCTGAGACACGACGGGCATGCCCGCCTCGATTCGATGCGTGCCCATTTGGTCAAGCTTCTTGGCAATTTCCACCTTCTCGCCCTTTCGCAGCACGATCCCTGGAGTCTGCTCGCCGTCCCTCAGGGTGACGTCGTGGAAGATGACCTCCTTCGGGAAGTGGAAGCCGGAAGTCACCGTGCCGTCGAAGTTGAAGTGGCTGACCCAGTAGTCCCTGCCCACCCATTCTCCTTTCTCCAGGCTCTCGCCCTCGAATGAGAACTTGTCCTCGGTTGTTTCATGCATGAGCTTTCACGCCGTTTCGCTTCCGCGGGCGTGAAAAACCTTTCGAGAACCCAGGGCGGCCGACCCAGGCGTTCCCTCGGCACGCTGGTCCTTCCCATCGGGAGCCACGTTCCCGGATGACCGCGGCAGCGGGCGCGCCGCTACCTTCGGACCCGCTCGTAGGAGTCCGTAAGCTGCAGGCTGATGTGCTTGACTTGGAGGTACTCCATCAGCCCCTCCATGCCGGTCTCTCTCCCGACGCCGCTCTGCCTGTAGCCTCCGAAGGGGACTTCGGGTCCCGGGTTGAGATGCCTGTTGACCCAGAGTGTGCCCGTCCTGACGCCCTGTGAGACCCGCATGATTCGGATGAGATTCCGCGACCACACGTCGCCTGCGAGGCCGTACTTTGTAGCGTTGGCCAGCGCGATGGCGTCTTCGACGTCGTGGAACGGGAGCACACAGAGCACCGGCCCGAAGATCTCCTCCTGGAAGATCCTCATGTCCGTGCCGACGTCTTCGAAGACGGTCGGGGAGACGAAGAACCCGCGCGAGTGCTTATCGTCGAGCAGTCTGTTTCCGCCGGCCGACAGCTTCGCGCCCTGGTCGAGTCCCGAACGCACGTAGGCCAGGATGGAGTTCATCTGCTTCTGCGAGACTATCGGCCCGACTTCGGTCTCCGGGTCGAGGCCATCCCCCACCCGGATCCTGCCTACCAGCTCGAGGTACCCGTTCATGAACTTGTCATAGATGGTGTCCTGCACGAGCAGCCTCGAGCCCGCGTTGCAGGACTGGCCCGCGCTCCTGAAGATCGACCATACGGCGCCCGGGAGGGCAGCCTCCATGTTGGCGTCATCGAAGACTATGCCGGCCGACTTCCCTCCGCACTCCAGGTTGACCTTCTTGAGGTTCGATGAAGCGGCCTCCATGATCTGCCTCCCCGTTTCGCTGGAGCCCGTGAAGGAAACCTTGTCCACTTTCTCGCTCCTGACGATCTCGACTCCGACGGTTTCGCCGGAACCGCTGACGAAGTTGACAACGCCTCTTGGCAGCCCCTCGAGGGACTGCAGGAGCCCGGCGAACTCCATGGTGATCCCCGACGTGTACGTTGAGGGCTTCACGACCGCGGTGCAGCCTGCGGCCAGCGAGGGAGCTAGCTTCCAGGACAGGAGCGATATGGGGGAGTTCCACGGGACTATCAGACCGCAGACGCCCACGGGCTCGTGGACGACCAGACTTATGTCCGAGCCAGCGTACCGCGGGATCTTGCCCGCGATGTGGCGGGAAGCCGAGGCGTAGTAGTCAAAGACGTTGGCGGCGTTGAGGAGCTCGCCCTTCGAGTCGGCCAGCGGCTTGCCGTTCTCCAAAGTGAGGAGTATGGCGAGGTGGTCGAGCCGCTTCCTGATCAGCTCCGCGACGGAGTGCAACAGCGCTTCTCTCTCGCTGGGGCTCTTGGCCCTCCAGGTCCCCTCGTCGAAGGCAGTCCTGGCCGCGTCGATCGCGGCCGCGACGTCTTCCCTGGTGGACTTCTGAGAACGAGCGACGACGTCGCCGTTGGCGGGGTTCAGGCTCGCGACGCGCCCGCCCGCAGACTCT
>DATJAJ010000078.1:0-18542 GCA_035516335.1 Nitrososphaerales archaeon | reverse complement strand
AAGGGGGCTTCGGGCGCGGTCCTGGCTCAAGAAGACGCCGACGGATCAAAACAGGCAAACGCCAAATGTCTCTCAGTTCTAGCGAAGGGCAAGCAATCGTCGGACTGGCCAGGAGCACTCTGGACAAGTTCGTCGCAGGTGGCAAGGTCGAGCGGAAGTCATGGGACTCCGGCTTCCTCTCCGAGAAGAGGGGCGTCTTCACCACGTTGGAAGCGCTGGAGTCGGGTGGGAAGCTGCTCAGGGGCTGCATAGGGTACATCGAGCCGGTGTTTCCGCTGGGGGAGGCTGTTCAGGAGACCGCCATACTTGCGGCGTCGCAGGATCCTCGCTTCGAACCGGTCCGGGCCGCTGAGCTCGACCACATAGTGGTTGAGGTGAGCGCCTTGACCGTCCCGGAGGTCGTAGAGGTCGCATCGAGGCGCGAGCTGCCGAAGAAGGTGAAGGTCGGGCGGGACGGGCTGATAGTCTCTACCCCGTTTCAGAGCGGCGTCCTCCTGCCTCAGGTCGCCGTCGAGAATGGGTGGGACTCCGAGGACTTTCTGTCAGAGACGTGCAGGAAGGCAAACCTGATGCCCGACTCGTGGCTCGATGCCGGGACCACGGTCAAGAGTTTCCAGGCGGAAGTCTTCGGCGAGGTCGCGCCCAGAGGCGAAGTGAAGCGCCTTGCAGACTGACCAGGACGGGGCGCGGAGGGTCTACATCGGGTGCTTCGGGTCGGGCCTCGGGCACGCGACGCGGATGCTGGCGGTCGCCCGGGCGCTGAACGAGAAAGGCGTCCAGGTGCGGTTCTCAAGCTCAAGCGAGGTCGCCCACTTCATCGAGAAACAGGGGTTCGAGTGCAACAGGCTGCCGCTGGCCGACGTCCGCTACAACGAAGACGGAGGGCTGTCGGTGAAGCACACGGTCGCCTCCGGGGGAATCATCATGGCGAGGACCTACCAGCAGATGAGGCTCGAGATCTCCCACATGATGAGCTTCGACCCGGACTCGGTCCTGGTCGACTCGGCTCTGTCGACTCTGCTCGCCGCCAAGATCTCTGGGAAGAGGGCCATCACCATACTCAACCAACTGAGGATCGAGTCCTCCCAGCGGGACTCGGTGCCACACAGGCTGCTGTCCGCCGGCATGACCGAGGGAATGGGCACCCTCTGGGAGCTGAGCGACGAGATACTCCTCCCCGACCTTCCCCCGCCCTACACGATCAGCGAGAGCAACCTCTGGAACGCCAACATCAAGAACACGCGGTACATCGGTTTCCTGACCCAGGAGGACGAAGGGACGCCCGACAGGGCCCACCGGGACTTCGCGGGCGCGTCTCTCCCCAAGGTCTTCTGGCAGGTGTCGGGCCCGCCCAAGACAAGGACGCCGCTCCTGAAGAAGGCCCTCGCTATCGCCGAGCGGCTGGCAGGCAGCTACACCTTCGTGATTACCGGCGGGGACCCGACAGGCGAGACAACCCCGAAGCCGATCCCCGGGGGCTGGTACTACGAATGGTGCGGGCTTGTCGAGAACTACTTCAGGGCCTGCGACCTCATAGTCTCCAGGGCGGGCCACGGGACGCTTTCGCAGGCCATCAGCCACGGAAAGCCGTCTCTCCTCGTGCCCATCCCCGGCCAGACTGAACAGGAAGGCAACTCCAAGAAGGCCGCAAAGCTCGGCGTCTCGCTCGCGGTCGGCCAGGACGATCTCACCCCCGAAAGGTTCCGCGAGGCGGTCGGGCGCCTGCGCGAAGAAGGCTTCGCCAGCAACGTCAGCAAAGTGTGTGAGGTCGCGAGGGGCTACGACGCGCAGGAAGAGATCATCAAGGCCCTTCGAGCATAGCTAGCGAAGACCGTCTAGGACTCCGTTCATGTCGGTCCTTACCCCGCCGAACGTAAGCTGGCGAGTGCTGGCGTGCCCGGTGGACGTTTCGGCAGGCTGCGGACTGTATCCCCTGACCCCCAGTCCCGAGAGAGCTGACTCGAACCCTTCTTCGGGCAAGAGAAGGAGCGGGGCGCGAGCTTTTCTGGGCACCACGCCCCGCCCGGTTCGCCATCCATGGACCCCGCTGAAGATTTCACCCGTCTGCGCCTCCGCCCAGGAGGCGATGGCATCCCTGATGGTTTGTCCTTCAAGCACCCGCAGTTTGAGAGCTTCAGGATTAACCCTGTGCGAGAGTTCTGCGTAGAGCCTGGCCACCTCCCTGAGCGATTCGTCGCTGACCCTCGCGTGGACCAGCTCGACCCTCAGGCCGGCCAGGAGCGCGTACCACGCTGTGACGGAGCTGTGCATCCCTCCGGACACCAGACACGCGACGGTGGCCTCTCCGGTGGGCACCCCTCCCGGCCCCAAGGCCAGTATCACCCCCGCCGTCCCCGCGCGTCCGTCCCAACCGAGCGTGAACACGGTGGAGGGAGCGTTCTCCCTGACGCGCGACCCCTTGACCGCGTCAAGAACCACCCCAACGGCCCTGCCCGTCAGCTCGCCTGGAGTAGGCGAGGAGCCTCGGGCTTCCGGCCGGATCCAGAACGACCCTCTCTTCCTGAGGTAGGTCTTGGCCAAGCCAGCCAGCTCCTGATACGCACCGTCCAGAGTCCCCGAGCTATGCCCCACACCGACCCAGCTGACGCCTGGAAGGTTCGCGAGCATGTGCGCAGTTTCAGTGGGTCTGTCCCCGTCGATGACCACGGTCCCCCCGGATTCGCGCAGCGTCGCCTTCCTGCGCTCGGCCTTCAGCACCCCGCGGGCGGCGTTGCTAAGGTCAGCGATGCTCCCCTCGCCCGTCCAGCCCAGCAGTGTTGACCCTCGCAACTGCGGCCGACGATCGCTTCGGCGATTCTTTAACCCTTGGCACTCGGCCGCACCCCTCGAACCGAGGACTCGCGCGTGGAAATGCCTAAATGACTACGGGGGGACTGAGTGGCGTGCTCCAAAACAGACACGATAGAGTCGTGGAGATTCTCTATGGCGTTTGCAGGGCTCACCGTTCCTACAAGGACGTCTTCGCTGACCACGTCAACGCTCGCTTCAAGCCGATCGAAATCCCCTGGAGCGACGGAGGGGCGCACTCCTACCATTTCAAGCCCGATGTCTGGGCAAGGTACGCCGACAGGAAGGTCGACGTGATAGAAGTCTGGGACGAGCAGTCCGAGGCGGGTGGAATACAAGACATGACGCTTACCGCGATCACGCCCGGCCTCGAATCGATGACCATAATCTGCTTCGACCAGAGTGCCGTCGAAAAGGCCAAGGAGCTTGCGGGTGTGGTGCTTTCGTCGGTCCACAACAGCAGGGGCGGCTTCCTGTTGGACCCTACAGAAGTAATGAGACAGACGGTGCTGGTCCCCGAGAAGTTTCAGAGCGACGACGCGGCCATCAAGAGCCTGCTCAAGGAGGGCCTCGCGCCGGTCTGGGCAAGGCACCGCAGGCTCCAAGCCTGAAGACCCGCGTCACCCTTTTAGCCCTTCGAAGGCGAGCCCCACCTGTGAACGAAGACACTTACCCCGCGACCAGAGTAGCGCAGGCGCTTTCAGGCGAGCCCAACAGAGCCATCGAACTCAGAGGATGGGTTGCACGGCGGCATCAGGTCGGAGGCGTCTTCTTCGTCATGCTTAGAGACGGGACAGGTCTGATGCAGGTCTCTGCCAAGAAGGGCGTGGCGCCCGACCAGGTCATCGACTCGCTCAGGCGGGCCACCAGGGAGTCGGCCATAATCGTGAAGGGCACGGTCAAGGAAGACAGGCGGGCCCCGGGGGGAAGGGAAGTCTCTGCGGAACACTTCGAGGTGGTGGCCCAGGCAGAAAGCTGGCCCATCACCCGCACAGCGGTGAAGTCTGCCTCCTACCTGTTCGACAAGCGCCACCTGAGCATCCGGGGGCCGAAGGCCATCGCCACCATGAAGATCAGGGCCGAGGTCTGCGGTGCCGCATTCGACTACTTCAGAGAGAGGGGCTTCTGCCTGATAAGCGCCCCCACCTTCGTCCAGGCCGCGGTCGAGGGCGGCTCGACGCTCTTCGAAGTGGACTACTTCGGGAAGAAAGCCTACATGAGCCAGAGCGCCCAGTTCTACGAGGAGGCATCGCTCCCCGCGCTGGAGAAGGTCTGGATATTCCAGCCGGCCTTCCGCGCCGAGAAGTCGAAGACCGCGAAGCACCTGACCGAGTTCTGGATGATAGAGGCCGAGCAGGCTTTCGCCGACCAGTCCGACAACATGGAGCTGCAGGAGGGCCTGCTGGCGAAGATGGTCGAGCGCGTGATCGAGCGGCGGTCGAGGGAGCTGAAGGTCCTCGGGAGGGAGCTGAAGCCGCTGTCGCTGCCGCTGCCCAGGGTGACCTACGACCAGGCGAAGGATGTCGCTGCCGCGAAGGGCTTCCCGTTCGACTGGGGGGAGGACATCACCACCGAGGCGGAGCGCGCTGTCAGCCTGAGCCAGGATACGCCCTTCTTTATCACCGAATACCCGCTCAGCGCGAGGAGCTTCTACCATATGACCTATGCCGACAGGCCGAAGGTGACGAAGTCCGCCGACCTCATTGCGCCAGAGGGGTTCGGCGAGCTGGCTACCGGGGGGCAGAGAATCCACGACCACAGAGAGCTGCTCGACAGGATCGCCAGCCAGGACATGGCCCCGGAGTCATTCGGTTGGTACCTCGAGCTGAGGCAGTACGGCATGCCGCCTCACTCCGGCTTCGGCATGGGCGTCGAGAGGGTCACGCGGTGGATGGCCGGTTTGAAGCACATAAGGTCGGCGAGCCTCTTTCCAAGAACAGTTTCACGACTCTCTCCCTAAGTGAGACTTAATTACCAGAATACAGTTCGGTGAACACATGCCTGAAACTGATGAAGAGGATCTCGAGCTGACGTCGCTTCCGGGCGTCGGGCCGGCGACCAAGTCGAAGCTCACCGAAGCCGGGATCACAACGATTCTGGACCTCGCAACCGCGGGGCCCATGGACATCGCCGAAGCCGTCGACATCGACATCACGAAGGCCGTGGAGCTGAACAACAAAGCGCGGAAGAAGCTGGTCGAGCTGCACAGGCTAGAACCGGACTTCATCAACGCCGCCGACCTGCTCGTGAAGCGGAAGGCCATAGACAGGACGACCACGGGCTCGAAGAACCTTGACGACCTCCTCGGAGGCGGCATCGAGAGCTGGGCCATGACCGAGTTCTACGGCGAGTTCGGCTCCGGCAAGTCGCAGATCTGCCACACTCTCTGCGTCATGGTGCAGCTGCCGAAGGACCAGGGCGGCCTGGACGGAGGCGCGGTCTACATCGATACCGAGGGAACGTTCAGGCCCGAGAGGATTGCCGAGATCGCGACATCGAGAGGCATGAAGTCCGACGAAGTCCTTTCCAAGATCATGGTAGCCAGGGCGTACAACAGCGCCCACCAGGAGCTCATCGTCAGGGACCTGGGCAAGATTATCGAGCCGAACCACATCAAGGTGGTCATTCTGGACAGCGCGGTGGCCCACTACAGGGCCGAGTTCGTGGGCAGGGGCACGCTGGCAGAGAGGCAGCAGCGCCTGAACCGGTTCATGCACCTGCTCCTTAGGATAGCGGAGGTCTACAACGTCGCGGTCGTGGTGACGAACCAGGTGCAGGCGGCCCCCGACTCGTTCTTCGGCGACCCTACGCGGCCCACGGGCGGTCACGTCGTTGCCCATACGAGCACCTACCGGGTCTATCTCAGGAAGGGAGGGAAGAGCAGGATCGCGAGAATGGTCGACAGCCCCTACCATGCGGAGAGGGACGCAGTCTTCGTTCTCAACGAAAGGGGAGTAGACGACCCTTCGGAAGAGATGACTCGCAAGAAGTAGCGGCGCCCCCGTTAGGGAGTGGCCTGCGATAACATAAATAGGCTATTCCGTTCGGCCCACGGCGTCCTAGTTGAATTCTCGACGGATTGTAGCGGTGCTTCTGGTGGTATCCCTGGCTCTCGTGCCCATGTTACCGCTGCCGGCGGTCGCGAGTTCCAGCTACACTGAGAACATTACGATTTACGTCGCTGGTTCCAGCGCAATGTGGACCATGAGGCTCGGCGGAATCAACGCCTCCAACTCCCACATCACGAAGCTGGAAGCCGTATCAGGGCTGAACTGGTACAACATTACGGCCGTCAACATGGCCGGGATTACGTCGGACTACCAGATATTCGGTCCGAGGGGTTACAACCTGATTCAGCTTCCGTTCGTGCCGCAGCAGGGGGTCTTCCTCACCGCGGGTGCCACCAGCTACGCCGCGGCCCAGTCCGCGGCCGAGGCGCTCGAGCCCTACCTGGTGACGACCTTCTCCTCGGTGGGCAACGGCTCGGGAGTGTACACCTTCTTCGCCCCCGGGTCGCTGGGCGAGGTTGCTCCGGCCACCCTGATGCGATTCATACCGGTAGGCCTGGGCGGATTTGAGAATGTCCTGGGTTACACGTCCGACGCCAGCCCCGGGAACTTCACCTCGCTTCCCGGCGCCACGATCACCCTAGGCGGCGAAAGGTCGTCTTCGGGATTCGGCCACTACCTGATACTTTCTGCCATGAGCTCGAAGGCTCTGGCCTCCTCACAGCCGACCATCTTGACCGTATTCGGGAGGACCCTGACGTCCCTCCAGGCTGCGAACAAGAGCGCTTCTTCGGTGATTGAAGTGCGCGCGCTCGACGGCATCATACTAGCCAATGGCACGACGGGCGTTTCCAACGACCTCTCGTCCTTCACGGGCTCATACACCTACGCGGCATCTCCCGGTTCTAAGGTGAGGAGCCTCAACGTCACGCTCCTCCAGCAGCCGCCGGAGCTGCTCGTCACGCGGACTCTGGACGCCGGGATTCTGACCCACGACCAGAACGTCTCCGTCACGGTCAATTTCAGGAACCTGTCCAACAGCACCACGGTCACCCACGTGGTCCTGGACGACAACTGGTGGCTCGGCTATCCGTTCAAGCTGGTGGGGGGAACCTCCACCCTCGAGCTGCCTCGACTCTCTCCCGGGGCTACGCTCGGCCTGACCTACGAACTGGAGTACACCGGCAGCTCCAGCCAGCAGGCCGTCATCCCGGCCTCGACGGCGATGTACAAGTTCGTCGCGCTCAACCCGCAGACGGGCAAATCGTACAACTCGACCATGCAGCTGTTCAGCAGCGTCAATGGCGGGATGCTACTGCTCAGCCCGAGCCAGAGCGACCCTGTCCTCAACGCCTACCTCACGACGTCGTCCGGGATCAACGGCGCCGTGGGTTCGACTCAGGGGCTCAGCGTCGTCGTGAAGAACCTGGGAAGCAGAACCGCGAACAACGTCACCGTCAACCACCAGCAAGTGGGTTCACTCCCGGCGGGCCAGTCCATCACAGTCCCCATGGCGATAAGGGCGCCGAGCCTGACCCTGAGCAATCTGACCGAAGGATACACCGTAAGCTACCTCACGCCGGAGAACGCCAACGTCAGCCTGACGACCAACTCGCTGCACGTGGTCTTCAGTCACTCTTCCATGAACCTGGGCCTCGGGACGCTCACGGTCAACGCGACGACGGCCAAGCTTCCGGGCGGCATCACAAACCTGACCCTCTCCTTCACCACCGCGAACAAGGGTTCGGCGAACCTCACCACTTTCAGCGCGAGCGGGACGCTGCCAAGCGGGCTCTCCTGCGGCAGGAGCTTCGGCAAGGGGATCTCCTGCTCCAACGGTGTCGTGTCCCTTGACTACTCCAACGTAAAGACCTCACAGAAAGCATCGATGAACATCAACATCACCCAGGCGAAGAACTTCATTGTGCAGCCGTTATCGTTCAACTTCACGTCCTCCGGCTACTCGTTCTCGGGGACCTCCAGCGCCGTTCCGGTGCCGACCGGGCTCGTGGTGAGCAAGAGCTTCAGCCCGAACCTCCTGTTCGGGCGCATGCGCTCCAGCGTCAGTGTGGAGGCGACCAACTCGGGTCCGTTCTCCTTCTACAACGCCACCGTCTCGACGCCCAACGACCAGTTCGACAGCGTGGTGCCAGGCGAGCCGCCGACCACCACCAGCAACGCGACCCTCTCTGCCGGCAGGTCGCTGAGCCTGGCCTACAACGTCACGCTCGGCCAGACGACAGGGAACCAGACCGGGGCCGCCGTCACCGGCAGCTACTACTTCGGCGGAAACAGGTTCACCGTCAGCCAGGCGAGCGGGAGCGTCCTGGTCTACAAGCTGCCCAGCGTCACGATAACCTCGACGCCTGCCTCCCCGGTTGAAGGCAAGTCGTTCTCCATCACGATAAAGCTCAGCAACCCATCCCCCCTGAGTCTATCCAACATGCAGTTCACGCTCCCGATACCTGCCGATCTACGGGTGTCTTCGGCGACGAACGCCGTGGTTGCGGATGGAAAGATTCAGATCAACGTCGCCCAGCTGGCGGGAAACAGCGCCTACACCGCCAACCTTACGGCCTCTGCCAACTCCGGCATCTCGATACCCTTCAGCGGGGAGACGTTCAGCTTCGTCTACTCGGGCCAGACGGTCGCCGTGCCGGCCCTAACTACGGGAATTGCGGTGAACGAGAACGTCATCACGCGATACGTCCTCCCCATCGGCCTTGCTCTGGTCGTCCTTCTGGCGGTCGCCGTGGTCCTACGGAGAATGGCGAGAGCTACCTCTCCCGCTCCCCCGCAGTAAACTCCTCGAACGCTTTCTGTGCTTCCGTGTAGGGCATCTGTATCGGCGGGTGCTTGAAGCAGAATGCCGACAGGCTCGTGAGTTGCCCGGAGACTCCCCTATCGAGGGCCAGTCTGGTGCCGCGGATGGCGTCGACCATCACTCCCCCGCTGTCGTACGCGTCCACCACGTGAAGCTTCACGTCCATCCTCACGGGCGTTCCCCCGAAGTAGCGTCCCTTGATCCAAATGTAGCAGACCTTGTCGTTGTCGAGGAACGGGACGTAGTCGCTCGGCCCGATCCTGGTTGGCACCTCGTAGGGCGACATGGCCCTGACCGCGCTGGTCTTGCTCTCGCGCTTGTCGCGGAGCCTGCTTTCTTCGAGCATGTTGAGGAAGTCGGTGTCACCGCCGATGTTCAGCTGGTATGTCTCCCCTACCCTGACGCCCCTGTCGACGCACATCTTCACCAGCGTCTTGTGGAGCACCGTCGCCCCCACCTGGCTCATCACGTCGTCGCCCGCCACAGGGAGCCCCGCTTTCTTGAAACGACCTGCCCACTCGTCGTTCGAGGCGATGAAGACGGGTATCGCGTTGATGAATGCGACTCCGGCTTTGAGGGCGGCCTGGGCGTAGGCCTGAGTGGCCTTGGTGCTCCCAACGGGCAGGTAGTTGATCAGAACCTCGGCGCCCGCCTTCTCGAGCTCCCTGACGACGTCGACCTCGGCCTTGTCAGACACCGGAACGACGTCCTTTAGGTACTTTCCGAGCCCGTCCATGAGGGGCCCGCGCTTCACTTCGACGCCGGTCTTCTGGACGTCGAAAATCTTCAGCGTGTTGTTCGGCTTCTCGAAGATTGCCTCGGAAAGATCCTTACCGACCTTCCTCGAGGACACGTCAAACGCGGCTACGAACTCGACGTCCTTCGGCGTGTACTTGCCCACCTTCCAATATGTGAGCCCGTCGTCGTTCCCCTTGGCCGCGTAGTAGCTTACGCCCTGGACGATGGCAGATGCGCAGTTGCCAACTCCGGCGATAGCGACCTTTATTCTCGCCATGTTGGATTTCAAAGGCCGTGGAAATTAGTATAAAACGCCTCGCTTTGACCTCTCGCTTCGGACACAACGCTAATTAACAATCCAAGCAATCCCCTCTCGATACCATGGAAGAGCGGTCCGCAGGAGCTGTTCTTTTCCATCAGGATAGCGGTTCCCGAAGGTACCTGCTTCTCTTTAACGGCGGACACTGGGACTTCCCGAAGGGGAACATCGAGACCGGGGAGAGGGAGCTGGAGACCGTGCTCCGCGAGGTCAGAGAAGAGACGGGTCTGGCAGGCATCACCCTGATCGACGGTTTCAGGAAGGAGATCGAGTACTTCTACAGGCGCGGCGAAATGACCGTTCACAAGAAGGTAGTCTTCTTCCTTGCCAGGACAGACGAGGACCGGGTGAAGATCTCGAGCGAGCACCAGGCCTTCGGGTGGTTCCGGTACGAACAGGCGCTGGGCAAGACCACCCACGAGAACTCCAAGCACCTGCTCAACGAGGCCGAAGGCATGCTCAGGACGAGAGAGGGCGCGGCCGCCGGGGCCTAGAACTGCACCAGTGGGTGGGTTTCTTTCAGCTTGACGACCTTGATGTAGTAGAAGCCGTGCTCGTCGGTCTTCTGCACGAACCTCGTCTCGCTGATCTTGTCGGGCGCGTATCTGACGAAACCGGAGGACGGCTCCTCCTTGGTCTTGAGGTAGAAGAAGAGCGAGGCCTCTTCGTAGTCGTCGATCCTCGCAAAGGTCCCGATCACCCAACCGTTCCCGTTCTTGAACCCGAATAGAGGAAGCGGCGGCTCCTCGAAGAGCATCTTGTATGTCCCCACCTTGACCAGGCTGGGCAGGTTCTCGACCTCCACTGACATGAACTTGTCTTGGAAGTCGTCCTTCGCGTCCAGCCCGGGGGGCATCTTGTTGATCCTGATGATCGGCGCGTACAGGTATGAGGCGTTGTTGGCGGCGGAGACAAGCTGGACCTCTTCGCCGTCGCCGGAGTTCCTATAGGCCAGGAACTCGCCGGCGGTGTCATTGTCCACGTAGTAGAATATCGGCGTGCCTAGGAACAGGTCGGCCTGTGCCGCAATCCTCATGGCCCCGCCCTGCTTGAATGCGAAGAGCGGGAACGGCGCGCGCTCCAGGGCGCAGGAGAGCCTCCCCAGTTCAGTCAGTGATTCAAGTCCAACGAAGCATGCCCCGCCAAGCCTGCGCTCGTCCTTTTTTGGCAACTGGGCCGCCTCTTCTGATGCGCGTTATAAACCTGAATCCCCGAGTGGGGTTCTCGTTCAAATAACTGATGGGAGGGGCGTGGAACCGGTGACAGACTGGAGGCAGGAGGTCGAAGCCGAGCTCGACTCTGCCCTGCGACGGCTGACGGCGCTCGCCCCCGAGGTCAAGGGGAACCTGACGGCCGAGCAGGCCAGGGAGGTGTGGGGCTGTTACCTTCTGGTCGAGAAGGGTGTTGCATTCATCAAGCTCGAGCTCGACGACGGGGGCGCAGGGCGTTTCGTGGAGAAGAAGTCCTACTCGGTCCCGGACGACCGACAGGCGATCTCCCTCGCCGCCACGGCCCTCCGGGCGGGGGCAGCCGAATTCGCAGCAGGAAGGATGCCGAGCGGGCTGAGGTCGATAAGAGACGCGCGGAACCACCTGCGGATGCTGCTCAGGCGGACCAGGCTCTCTTCCCGGCGTCCGGCGGCCCGGACCTCAGTGTAGGCTAGTCCTCTTCCTTCGGGCTTGCCGGCTTCTTCTTCTTGGGCGCGGCCTTCTTGGCCTTCGGCTTCGCGGCGGGTTTCTTCTCTTTCTTTGGCTTCGCCTCCTTCTTGGGCTTGGCGGCCTCCTTCGGCTTCTCTTCCTTGGCCTCCTCCGCCGACTCCTTCTCCGGCTCCGGAGCCTTCCCTTCCGCGGGCTTCTCCTCTTCCTTCTTCTCTTCTTCCTTGGGCTTCTCAGTCTCCTTGGGCTTCGGCTTCTCCTCCTCTTCCTCCTCCAGCTCGAGTTCCTGCACGGTGAGCTCGTCGCCGTCCACGAATACCCTGTAGTTCCTTCGAACGCCGTTCATGAAGAGGAACCGCTTGATGTACGTCTTGACGTCCCGCCTGCCTACCCCCTTCCTCAGCGCTTCGTTGTCTATCTCTATGGAATCCCCCGACAGTTCCGCCTTGGTCCCAACGCGGGGCTCCAAGAACGCGGAAAGCGCCTCGCCCTTGTCCTTGAGCGTGCCCAAGATTATTTTCAATTCGATGGCCCCTCCGTCCAATCGGTTATAATCGTATTGGGCTGCGCTACTTGCCGTACCTTCGGGTCCTGCGCTGGTACGTGCGTATGGCCCTCATGAGGTCTATCTTCCTGAAGGCGGGCCAGAATACGTCGACGAAGACCAACTCCGAGTAGGCCCCCTGCCACAGCATAAACCCGCTCATCCTCTCCTCGCCCGACGTCCTGATTATCAGGTCGGGCTCCTGCTTGGGCAGGTAGGCTGTGTAGAGCCGCTTTTCTATCGTCTCTTCCGTGATGGCCTCGGGTGTAATCAGGCCGCTCTTCACGTCCTGGGCTATCGCCCGCATGATATCCGTCAGCTCCGCCCTGCCCCCATACGCGACGGCTATGTTGAGGTAGTGATCGCCGAACTGCGCTGTGCTCTGCTCGATGTCATAGAGGATCTTTCTCATGGACTTCGGCAGGAGATCGAGCTGGCCGATGGCCTTCACCTTCACCTTGTACCTGTAGATCCTCTGGTCCTGAAGCAGCTTCTCGAAGCGGGCCTCGAGCAGCTCGAACAGCTCGCGTATCTCGTCAGCCGAGCGGTCGAGGTTCTCGGTCGAAAGGACATACAGCGTGACGGTCCTTATCTTCAGCTCGTCGCACCAGTCTAGCAGCTGTTCGACCCGGTTGGCCCCCTCCTCATGCCCCTTTCCGAAGGCAAGACCACGGTCCGCCGCCCACCGCCTGTTGCCGTCCAGTATGATTCCGATGTGGCTCGGAATCTCGTCCTTCTCTATCTGGGAGCCGAGCCGGCTCTCGTAGAGCCTGTAGATGCCGAGGAACCTAAGGACCGACTCGAGCATGCGGCCCTACTCCGACACTGCGCCGCCCCTGGTCCTGATCCTTGGATAGATTAGGCTTGTGAGGCCGAATATGGCCGCGAGGCCCACAAGGACGTAGGAAATGAGCTCAATCTCAGACGCCCTGGTCCCTCCGACGAGGAACGCCGCAAAGGTGAGTATGGGGAAGTAAAGAAGGGCCAGCATGACCAGGACCACGGCGTCCCGCCAGGCTCCTTCGCCCCCTCTGAGAAGCCGCGCCAGCATGGTCCCTGTGGCATAGATGGCCAGACCGACCCAGACGAGGATGAGCGCCCCTTCCATGAAGTACCCGGCGAGCACCCCGCCGTAGGCGAAGAGCTTCGCTGGGTCGGCTGAGACGACTTCGACGTAGGTCTGGAGGGGAACCGTGCCGGGGATCGCCTTGGCTGACATGTCCGCGTAGCCAGTCGAGATGCCGACGAGTATCACGAGCGCGCTGGTGACTGTCGAAAAGAGCCTGATGTAGCCGTAGGGTCCCCTGCTCAGGATCTCCGCTATCCACCTGTCCAGGTTGAAGCCCCTTACAATGAAGGCGCCTCCTATTATGATCAGAGTCGCCAGAAGGGCCGCGAACCCCTGCCCGAACACCAGGAGTATGCTCGCCAGCAGGAAGATCAGGCCCGGCACGCCCAGGGCCCACCGCGAGAAGCGGGGGTCGAAGACCAGCATCCTCAGGTACCTTCCCAGCACGAGATAGGTCTGCTCAACGGTCTCGCTGTGCTTGACCGCGACCCTGACCACCGACACGACGGGTTTCATCCCCTGGAGAACGGGCATGATGAGCTCGTCGTCCCCACCGTCCGAGACAAACACGATTCCTGTGAAGTTGCCTGAGCGTAGGAGCGACTCGACCTCTCCCCTCAGCTTCCTGTCCGCTTCGAAACCGCCGTTTTCAGACCCGCAAACGACGGCAACCTCGCAGGCCACACCCTTCTGATGCATCTCGTCGTACTTCTTGACCGCCGCAAAGATCGAGTTGGCGTCCGCCTCCTCAGGATCGGCTATCGCGAGGCTGGTGGCGGCCGAGACGACCGCGTCTCTTCCCGAGATGGGCGACTTCACCCGCGCCTTGCCCCCTAGGTCGTTGTCCCTGTCCACGCAGAGCACAAGGTATCGCTCGGTAACGGCAGCCAACCTTTTTCGAAATCTAAAGCAACAGGTCTCTACTTAAGTGTGAACCCTCACATCGCACATCGTGCGGGCCCTCGGCCTGGGTCCGGCGCCTCTGGGTTGCCTTGGCGACTTCGTGTCGCGTGGGCTAGGCTTCGAGCTCGAATATGGCGGCCATGCCCTGGCCTCCGCCCACACACATGCTCGCCAGGCCGTACTTGGAGCCTCTCCGCTTCATCCCGTGCAACAGAGTGACCACAACCCGCGCGCCCGTGCACCCGATCGGGTGCCCAAGGGAAATCCCACTTCCGTAGACGTTGGTCCGGTCCAGGCTGAGCCCAAGCTCCCTTATGCATGCGAGCGCCTGCGAGGCGAACGCCTCGTTCAGCTCGATGAGCCCGATGTCGTCGAGCGAGACTCCCGCTGTCTTGATGGCCTTCTTGATTGCCGGAATCGGTCCGAGACCCATGTATGCCGGGTCCACAGCTCCAGAAGCGAAACCGAGTATCCTGGCCAGGGGCTTCAGGCCGTTGGCCGAGGCGGCCTCCTGCGACATCAGCAGGACCGCGGCGGCCGCGTCGTTGATCCCTGACGCGTTCCCAGCGGTGACCGTTCCGTCCTTCTTGAAGGCAGGCTGAAGCGACGCCATCTTCTCCATGGAGGTGTCCATCGGCCTTTCGTCCGTGTCGAATACAATCTGTTGCCCCTTCTTAGGAGGCAGGGAAACGGGCGTGATCTCTTCTTTGAAGACTCCTTCCTTTATGGCCGCCCTCGCCCTCTCGTGGCTCATCAGCCCCAGCTCGTCTTGGTCATGCCTCGAAATCTTGTACTTCTCCGCGATGTTCTCCGCGGTCATGCCCATGTGATACCCGTAGAGAGATTCCAGTAGGCCGTCGAAGACCATCAGGTCGTAGACCTCGCCCTTCCCGTTGGTGTCCATCCTGTAGCCCCATCTCGCCTTCGGTAGCGCATAGGGGACATTGCTCATGCTCTCCATCCCTCCGGCCACGATCACGTCCGCCCCGCCCGTTGCGATGGTCTGCACTCCAAGCGTGATTGCTTTCAGCCCGGAGGCGCAGAGCTTGTTGACGCCGTAGGCGTTGACCTCCTTGGGGAGGCCACCTACTATGGTCGCCTGCCTAGCGGGGTTCTGCCCCTGGCCCGCCTGAAGGACGTTGCCCATGATCACCTCGTCGATCGGCACTCCCTTGGCGGAGTCGTCCCAGTTGTAGTACTTCTTCTCGAGCTCGATTGTCCCCTTCTCAAGGAGCGCGGGGCGGTATTCCACGTTTCCCCATGGAGGGAGCGGGCGGATGCCCTTCTTCCTGAGGACCTCTCCGATGACCTTTCCCCCCAGCTGAACAACGCTAATGTCCTTCAGCGAACCGCCGAAATTACCTATTGGCGTCCTAACGCCTTCGACAACCACGACTTCTTTGGTATTCATGAAGTGCCGTCTCTGCTCGAAATCTTCATCGTTGCCTTGTAAGTCTTCCCCCTAAAAAGGAACTCGGTGGGGAAGTGACCCTCTGCGGCCTCTCACGCGCAAGGCTTAAGCCGCGTCCGGGACGTGGTGAATCCATGGCAAGCACAGACGACGAGATCTTGGCTGAGCTCAAGAAGATCCGCGAGTTGCTAACGACCGCGCCGCCTCCGCCTCCACCGCCGGAACCGAAGGGCATCTCGGCTGAGTTCAAGGCGTTTCTTTCCACCTACAAGGTGCTGGGCCTCGCCGTGGCCTTCATCCTGGGCGTCTACCTGGGCGCACTTGTCCAGGCCTTGGTCAAGGACCTCATCCTTCCTGTCATCGGCATCCCGCTAAGCAGCGTGGGGAACCTTAGCACACTAACGGAGGTCTTTGACAAGCAGACCTTCGCCGTGGGCGACTTCCTCATCGCCGTGATCACATTCATCATCGTGGCCTTCGTCATCTTCCTGATAGTGAAGATGGCCAAGCGATACAAGATAGACTGAAAGAAGAATCGTTCTCGAAATCCCCAGATACCCTTAAGGGATGAACCCCCGCCTATGAGGCACGCTGATGCTTCAATTGGAACGTCCTTGGAGCAAGACAGCTGAGCAGGAAAGGGCCCGGGCTGGGGTCACGGGGAACCAGCCTGAGCCGAAGCCCCTCTACTCCGTGCTGACCGACTCCGCGAAAAAGTATCCCAGGAACGTCGCCCTGCAATTCCAGGGCAGGGATTTCACCTATGCCCAGGTGGCCGACGCGTCCGCCAGATTTGCCAATGCCCTGGCGTCGCTGGGGGTGAAGCCGGGCGACCGGGTCGCCATCCTCCTGCCCAACCTCCCGCAGTATGTTTTCGCCTTCTTCGGGATTCTCGAGGCTGGCGCCGTGGTCGTAAACAACAACCCGCTCTACAAGGAGAGGGAGCTCGAGCACCAACTAGTCGATTCGGGGGCTGAGGTGATCGTCGCATCGAACAGCGTCGTCAAGGACAACGACCTTTATGCGAGCCTCGCAGCGTGCAGGTCGCGGACGAAGCTCCGCCACGTTGTCACCACCGGCACCGCCGACTACGCTCCCGGCATCAAGCGCAGCCTGGCCGGGGTAGCGGGCATCAAGAAGGTAGAACGGCCGGACACGACCGACTTCGAGGAGCTTACGCAGTCTAAGCCGCCCATGCAGAGCTTCGCGGAGGTCAAGCCCAAAGAGGACATCGCTGTGCTCCAGTACACCGGGGGAACGACAGGCGTGTCAAAGGGGGCCATGCTCACGCACTACAACCTGTACTGCAACGCCGCGCGCACGGCGGACTACCTCCCGGTCAGGCCAGACGATGTTTCGCTTGCGGTGCTGCCGCTCTTCCACATCTACGGGCTCACGACGGCCATGACGGCGCCGCTCTATGTCGGCTCGCAGATCATCCTCCTGCCGAGCTTCCACGCTGAAGAAGTGATGAAGACCATCCAGCAGAAGAGGGTCACGGTGTTCTGTGGCGTCCCGTCGATGTACATCGCCGTAAACAACAACCCGAAGGTCAAGGAGTACAACCTGAGATCGATCAGAGCCTGCATGTCAGGCGGTTCGGCGCTTCCCGTGGCGGTCCGGAAGAAGTTCATCGAGCTGACCGGAGGGAACCTGGTCGAGGGGTACGGACTCTCTGAGACCAGCCCCGTCACTCACTGCAACCCCCTGAGCGAAGGGGGCGTGAAGGAGGGCTCCATCGGCATACCGTATCCGGAGACCGACGCCAAGATCGTTGACCTCGACGACCCGTTCAAGGCCGTGGCAATGGGCAGTACCGGTGAGCTTGCGGTCAGAGGACCCCAGGTCATGAGGGGCTACTGGAACAACGAGTCGGAGACGTCAAGGGTCATCCATGACGGCTGGTTCCTGACCGGAGACATAGCCAAGATGGACGAGGATGGATACTTCTACATCGTGGACAGGAAGAAGGACATGGTGAACGTGGCCGGGATGAAGGTCTATCCAAGGGAGGTCGAGGAGGTCCTCTTCGAGCACCCGGGCGTGAAGGAGGCGGCAGTTATCGGCGTGCCCGACTCGTTCAGCGGGGAGGTCGTGAAAGCCTTCGTCGTGCCCAAGGGAGCCGTGGGCAGCGTTACGGAGAAGGACATAGTCGACTTCTGCGCCGAGCGACTCGTGAAGTACAAGGTGCCGAAGACGGTCGAGTTTGTGCCCGAGCTCCCTAAGACGCTGGTCGGGAAGGTCCTGAGAAGGAAGCTGAAGGAGCTCACCGCTCAACAATCATCGTGACAGCGTTGCCTCCGCCGAGGCACAGGGTCGCCAGCCCTCTCTTCTTCCCAGCGGCCCTTAGAGCGTAGATCAGCGTCGTGAGGACCCGGGCTCCGCTGGCCCCAATGGGGTGCCCCAGAGCCACCGCGCCGCCGTTCACATTGAATCTGCCTTCGTCGACGCCCAGCGCCCTCATGACCGCGATGGATGCCGTCGAGTACGCCTCGTTGTGCTCGAATAGGTCCATGTCGTTGACCGTCATCCCGACCCTCTTCAGCACGGCTTGAGTGGTCGGGATCGGGGCCTCCATCACGCGCTCGGGCTCGACCCCTCCGGTCCCGTAGCCAACAATCCTTGCCATCGGGTGCGCCCCCATCCTCTCTGCCCGCTCCTCCGAGGCGACGACCACGGCCGACGCGCCGTCGCTGAGCTGGGACGAGTTCCCAGCGGTCAGGATCCCATCGGGCTTGAATGCTGGCTTCAGCTTCGCGAGCTTCTCAAGCGTGGTGTCTGCCCTGAAGCACTCGTCCTTCCGAAACGTCGTGCTCGATCCGTCCTCTCCCGGCAGATCCACCGGGACGACTTCCTCGTCGAACCTGCCTCCCGCCCACGCGGCCGCGGCCCTGCTGTTGCTCATGAACGCGAACTCGTCGGCCTCCCTCCGCGTGATCCCGAATTTCGTTGCTATGGCCTCGCCCGTGATGCCCATGTGGTAGTCGTTGAAGGCGTCCCAGAGCCCGTCGAAGATCATGGCGTCCACGAGCCCGGCGTCCCCGTACTTCCTCCCCCATCTCATGTTCCTGACGAGGAAGGGCGCGTTGCTCATGCTCTCCGCCCCCCCGGCCACCACCAGTTCGCAGTCGCCCGCCTTGACGGCCTGGGCCGCCAGCATCACCGCCTTGAGGGCCGAACCGCAGACCTTGTTCACCGTGAACGCTCCCACCGAAGGAGGGAGCCCGCCCCATATCGCCGCCTGACGGGCTGGGTTCTGGCCG
>DATJAJ010000077.1:0-7083 GCA_035516335.1 Nitrososphaerales archaeon | reverse complement strand
AACGCCACGCTAGGCCGTCCACGTAGACCGCTTCTCGCCTGTTCTTCCTAATCCAGGCCTCGGAGGCGACAACCAGCACCACCGACGCCTCTGCGTACTGGGGCCTGTCGTACTTCCGAAGAGGCAGCGCGACCGGCTCTGCTTCGTTGATCTCGTCCAGCGTCAGAGAGGCACCGAAGCTGGACCTGGGATTTCGAAGTGAGGAAGCCTTCTCCCTCTGCACGACCAGGCTGCAGTCGTCCCTGCTCATGCCCGACTTGCTCAAGAAGTAGCTCATCTCCAGGCCGGCCAGGACATCGTTGTTCGCTCCGGGAACGCGCATGAATATAGGGTCGAGGCCCAGGTTCTCGACGGCCGTCTTGTCCAAGACGTCCGCGACCTTGCTGTGGGCCTCCACCGACACCACGTCGGCGATTCCCGACCTGATGTGCATGATCGCGTGGCCCAGTCCCGTTATCGCGTCTGCGGGCACCGTGCAGACCGGTCTTCTTGCTCCCCCGAGCTGATCAGGGATCATCTCGTCGGCTATGCTCCAGCCCTCCCACAGGTCCTCGGTGCAGCTGATGAACGACCCGATCTCCTTCCTGGGATCAACGTCCGCGTCAGCGTACGCCTTTGACGCCGCCTGGAACATCAGCTCCCGCGCCGATACGTCAGTTATCGCGGGCCTGAACCCTTCATAGCCGACCCCGACTATGCCGACCCTGGCTGCCAAACCCTGCCACCATGGCTGGAAGCTTAATTATCAGTTTTGTTTCGGGGCGAAGCCACGGGATTATTGGCTCAAACGGCCACACAACCTTCCAGGGCGTCGGACTGGTACGAGCTGATCACCCTCCCGGTGCCCTACGCCCTCTGGTTCTATTCATTCGGGCCGTTCCCCCCCGGCTTCTGGGTCAAGCTCTCGACCTCCGGGCTGATACTGCTCCTCATCGCCCTGACAAGGAGGAGGCGGGTCAGGCTGCACTTCTCGTTCCAGGGGCTGGCGATCGGGGTGGCAAGCGCGGTCCTGCTCTACCTCCTCTTCTGGGCGGGGTACCAGGTGATGTCAGCCGTGCCTGGTTTCACCGGCACCATAAGCTCGGTCTATTCTCTTTCGGGCGGGGCTCCGAAGCCGGTGATAGCGGGGCTGCTCCTGTTCCCCATAGGCCCCGCCGAGGAGTTCTACTGGAGGGGATTCATCCAGAGGCGACTCAAGGGTGCCACCACCCCGACCAAGGCGCTCGTCGCCTCATCCGTGATCTACGCGTCCATCCATCTGGTGACTCTGAACCCGTCGCTGCTCCTCGTCGCTCTGATTGGAGGAATGGTCTGGGGGGCGATCTACGAAAAGTGCTCGGACCTCTTCCCGGTGCTGGTCTCCCACATACTCTTCGACGAGCTGATATTCGTCCTGTTCGTAATCGGCTAGAGTATCAGGCCGAGCGCCAGCAGGCCGGTGAACGCCACGCTCAGGATGAACGCCTTCGCGGTGCGCCCCCCGTACTCGGGGGGCGATCTGTCGCGCCCATCGAGGTCCGCCAGCTTCACGGCCAGGGGCAGGGTGAACATGACGACCAACGAAGTAATCGGGAGGCCCCTCGCGGCCACTAGCGCGGCGACAAGGAGGTACGCCGCGAACGTGGAACCCGTCAGAAGTCTGGCCGTTGAGCGCTTTCCGATCCTGACCGCCAGAGACTGCTTCCCGGTTGTCCTGTAGGGGTCGTAGAAGAGCAGGTCATGAGAGATCAGGACGTTGGTCGTCAACATTCCCGTCGGTACCGCGGCCAGGAAGAGCACGGGCGAGACCTGCTGGGTCAGCACATAGTACGCGCCGAGCGCTGGTATCGGCCCGAAGCTGAAGAGGACCGAAAGCTCGCCGAGACCGAGGCCCCTGTAATCGAGCCTGAAGGGCGGCGCGGTGTAGACCCAGGAAAGGACGATTCCTGGAACCGCGATTGCGAGGGCGGGCCATCCTACCATCAGAGAGAGGTAGACCCCGATGGCGATGCTCAGCGTGTAGAATAGCGCGGCGACCGCGAAGCCCTCGCCGACCGTGACCAGCCCTCTGGGAATGGGCTTCCAACCCGGTGCGTCCCTGGGGAAGAGCCTGTCCGAGACCGAGTCGACTCCGTTCGAGTAGTCGTAAACGTCGTCGATCGCGTTCGCGGCCACGTGCAGGCAGACTGCGCCCGCAAGGCAGAGAGCGAGCAGCGGAAGCGAGAATGCCCTGCCAGCCGACCATGCAGCGGCAGCGCCGAGCACGACCGGCATGATTATCACCGGCGCGAACTGGAGGCGGACCAGCCTGATGACGAGCTTCGCGTTCATCGGGCGACACCGGTAGGCGCCATGGACTCGATTGCGAAGCCGACGTCTCCGATGGGCATCAGTATGGGCAGGGTGACGCCGGCTCTGACGTACTGAGATATTCGCTCGGTCGCCCCGTCCGGGGTCCCGGCCACCGAGAGGGCGTCGACGGCCTCGTCGGGAACCAGCCTCTTCGCCTCCGCGAGGTCTCCCTTCTTCCACGCGTCTCGGACCCTGGAAAGCTGCTCCTCCGAGACTCCGTAGGGAGCCAGGTCCTGCGGCTTGACCACCTCGGAGAGTTGGTACAGGAAGAAGTAAAATCCCCGAACCTTGTCGCGCGCGGCCCCGACGTCCCTGCCGACGGAGGTGAGCATGTACGAGGCCCTCTCGACCTTCCTGCCCGCGGCCGACTCCCCGGCTTCGACGTTTCGCACCATCTCGGCCGTTTTCTTCACCGTGGCCAGGGACGGGGAGAGTATCGCGCCGTCGGCCGCCATGCCGGCGTACCTCTGGGTCATTGGGGACAGAGACCCGATGAATAGCGGGACTTGATAGCTCATCTTGAAGCCCAGCTGGAGACCTTGAACCTTGAAGAACTCACCCTCGAAGTCGACCCTCTCGCCGCCCCAGATGCTCCTGATTATCTTGACGTACTCACCGATCCGCCTGAGGGGCTTCGTCTCCGAAACAGGGAAGACCCGGTGGCCTATCTGGGGGATCGTAGGAAAACTCCCCAGCCCCAGCCCGAGTATGGTCCTGCCCTTCGATAGCTCCGCCAAGGTCGCGAAGGTGGTAGCCGTCGTGACCGGGTGACGAGTGAATGTGTTGGTCACCCCCGACGCGACCACGATCTTCGAGGTTGAGACAGAGATCGCCGAGAGGTAGGTAACCGCGTCGCGCTGGTACAGGCTCTCGTGCATCCAGAATGACTCGAACCCGGCCCGCTCGGCTTTCGCTGCGGCATCGACCGCTTCACCGACGGGCATCACGGGGTTAAAGCCGACCGCCAGGCGCAATGAGACGGGCACTTCCACATGCCAATAAAAAGAGTTCTCGGCGCCGGCACGCTACCCTAACGCGTTCGGGGGGCTAGGCCCCCGCAGTCAGCTCTGAGATCGCCTGAGAGAGGTCGCTCGCCTGCTCCAGATTCCGGAGCTGCTCCAGCGCCCTATCCGCTCTTGCCCTCGCAAGGATTCCCGATGTCAATCGCCTGAACTTGTCTTCGACCTCCTCATCGCTCATCGGGTTCAGCGGGTGGCCCTTGGGGACAAGGACCTCCATTGAGAGGTGCCCGCCGCCGTCCAGACTCACGGTTACCCTGTTGGGCATGCCCCGGGCGGGGTAGAGAGAAGTGTACCTCCGGTTCTCCTTGACGGAGATGGCCTTGAGGAACTCGATGGTGGCCCTATCCCGCAGCGCCTCCGACGAGTACGAGGAGTTGTCCAACTTCCCCTTCAGGAGGCTCGTCCCCACCATGAACGGAAGGCTGTGATCGGCGGTCTCCTTGGTCCTCGGGCTCCACTTCTCGGGGTCCTTTCCTAGTATCGTGAAGCCAGCTTCGTGCGTCTCCACCAGCACCCCCTTGATTCTTGAGGGATCCGGTATTCTCTTCCGCAGCTCCAGCGCCGCCGATATCGCGGTCTGCGCATGATACTCGGCAGGGTAGAACTTGATGTAGGTCTCAACCAGCTTGAACGGCTTCCCGCTGCCTCCGAACCTCCGCAGGTCGAGTTCGAAAGGCCCCGAGACCTGTCTGAAGAAGCCCATTTCGCCCTCGAATATCGGCGCCGGCCCCTCCATCCCCTCGCGTGCGAGCGCAGCCGCGAACACGGCGTTCCTCGCCGCGTTCGCAAACGATGCACCCTTCCACATTGACAGCTCGCCGGCCCGCACCTGCCTCATGGCGATATGCCCGTTGAGGGCGATGTTCACGGCCTGGGCCATCTCCTTCTCATCCAGCCCCATCAGCTTCCCCGCGGCCAGGGCGCTGGAGACCAGGCCGTAGCAGACGTGGTCCCAACCTCTGTGGCGCAGATCCGCCGAGTCGCACAGCCTGCACTGCACTTCGTAGGCCAGAACGAGCGAGGTTATCAGTTCCTTTCCGCTCCGCCCCTCGCTCTCCGCGACCGCAAGGCACGGGCCCAGGTTGTCGCTGGGATGAGCCGGTTCCTTCGAAAGGTAGGTGTCGTTGTAGTCGAAGTACCGTATCATCAGGCCGTTGACGAAGGTCGCGACGTCGGGCCTGCTCTTCTTGGAAGTCCCGAGGAGCGTGGATGGGCCACCCTCCGAGATTCTCAGCGCCGCCTTCCGCGCGATCTTGACGGGCCGCTCCCTGTGGGCGCCTATGGCGCAGCCGAGGGCGTCTATGACCCTCTTCTTCGCCTCGGAGACAGTCTCCTGACCCAAGTCTTGATAGCTCAGGTCGGATGCGTACTTCGCGAGCCTGTCGGCCAGGTACATCCGCCCCGGTTCCCCTTCGTGGAGCTTTTAGCGTTTGTTCAGCCCGCGCGGCGCGCGAGCATCAGAACCGTTAAAAAACGAAACGAACGGTCTACGGCACAAGGAAGGCGAATGTCCTGAATCTTTATGGCAGGGATCAGAAGCTGGTCGTGGAGAGCCTCTACCCGGACCGCGCAGCCGAGTACGGCGAAGTCCTGTCCGCACTGGGCCGGTATATGCAGGAGAAGATCTTGCCGCTCTCCGCTTCCTATGACGCGCACTCCAATTCCATCGCAAAGGCGAGATCGGAGCTCCTGAAGAACGGCATCCTCCAGATATCCCACCCGAAGGAGTACGGCGGCCTCGGACTCCCCTTCTCGATCTATAACCTCGCGATCCAGATGCTGGGCGCTGCGGACGCGAGCATAGCTCTCAGCGTGGCCATCGGGAACACCGTCGCCGAAGGGATCCAGATGTTCGGGACCGAGGAGCAGAAGCGGGGCTACCTCCCGCGCCTCGTGTCGGGAGACGCTCTGGGATCGTTCTCGCTCACCGAGCCGGCTTCGGGCTCCGATGCCCGGGGTTCGAAGACGCGGGCCAGGCGCGAGGGCGGGAACTACGTTCTTAACGGCTCTAAGATGTTCATCACCAACGCGGGCGAGGCCGATCTCTACTTCGTCTTCGCCATCGCTGAGAAGGGGCCCTCCTGTTTTCTCGTGGAGAAGGGCGCGTCGGGGCTGAGCACCGGTGAGGATCTCCCGAAGATGGGGATGAGGGGGTCGAGGACCGCCGAGGTGAGGTTCGTGGACTGCAGGGTGCCCGCCGAGAACCTCGTCGGGGAGGAAGGGAGGGGCTTCGACTACATCAAGGCCATGCTCAACGGGAGCAGGATTGTCATGGGATCCATCTGCGTGGGAGTGGCTCAGATCGCGTTCGAGAAGGCACTGGAGTACAGCAAACAGCGTACGGCTTTTGGCAAGCCCATCTCCGAATTCCAGCTCATAAGGGAGAAGATAGCGGACATGAAGACCAATGTGAATGCCGGCAGGATGATGTGCCTCTACGCCTCCATGCTCAAGGACGCGGGAGCCGAGTTCTCCTCCGAGGCTTCGCAGGCCAAAGTCTTCGCGACCGAGATGTCGGTGGGGGTCTGCGACTCGGCAATACAGATCTTCGGCGGCTACGGATACACCACGGACGACATCCACCGGCACTGGCGGGACGCCCGCCTTCTCACGATAGGGGAGGGGACTTCCGAGATTCTGCGCATGCTGATTGCGAGCAGGGAGTTGGCCCATTCGATTTGAAAATCGCCGTCTGCGTCAAGCACGCGGTGGACGAGAGTGAGCTGAGGGCCGACCCGTCGGGCAAGCCCATCCTCCAGGGGGCGGCGTCGAAGGTGAGCACCTTCGACAAGAACGCGGCCGAGGAGGCTCTGCGCATGAAGGCGAAGTCCGGCGGCGAGGTGGTCATCGTCTGCGTCGGCCCAGCGGAGGCGAAGAAGACCATCAGAGAGGCCCTCGCCATGGGCGCGGACAAGGCGGTGCACGTGGTGTCAGATGCTTCCGGAAGGGACTCGCTCGCGACGTCGTACCTGTTATGGAAGGCCCTGGCCAAGAGCGGCCCTTTCGACGCGGTCCTTTGCGCCGAAGGCTCGTCTGACACATACGAAGGGCAGGTCCCGCCGATGCTGGCAGAGTGGATGGCGCTCCCCTACGCAGGCTACGCTTCCAAGATCGAACTGTCGGGGTCCGTAGCGAAGGTCGAACAGTCGCTGGAAGACAGCTCCCAGACGCTCGAGCTCACGGTGCCCTTCGTGGCTTCGGTCGTGAGCGAAATCAACGAGCCGAGGTACCCGACGCTCATCCAGATCATGCAGGCCTCCAAGAAGCCGATGGAGGAGCTGACGCCTCAGCAGCTGAGCGGCCCTGACGCGCCGACCAGCCTGAGCAGGGTCCTCGACACGCGCGTACAGTCGATGAACAGGAAGAAGGTGGTCTTCGAAGGCGCTCCCGAAGAGACGGCGACGAAGCTCCTCGACGCGCTGAAGGCGGAGGGGGTGATCGGCGCATGACCTTCGTGGTCTGGGCCTACTCAGAGGCGGAAGGCGTCGCCAACGAAGTCGCCTCCGCGGCCGACGAAATCGCGAAATCCGTGTCCGGCAGCGCTGCCGTGATAGACCTCGACCAGGAAAGGCCAGGAGTTTCGTCGCCAGGGCGCAAGCTCGTCCTCAAAGCGTCGTCCCCGCTGGCGGACTCCCCCGAGCTCGCCGCCGAAGCCATCTTCAGGGCGGCCAAGGCCGCCGGACCGTCCGCTGTACTCCTCGGCGCGACCCGAAGGGGACGGGAGGTGGCC
>DATJAJ010000076.1:0-3583 GCA_035516335.1 Nitrososphaerales archaeon | reverse complement strand
TTGGAAGGACCCACCGGGATCATGGTCTTCTGGAAGAAGTCGGTCAGCGGCCTCAGCCTCTCGCCTCTGCCGCCACAGAGCACGGCTGCTACGGCCTGCTTCTTCACGGGTTCTTCGCGGAGGCCATTCGTTATTTTAAGGCTTGGCCGAATCGGGACGCCCCGGTGGCTTCCTTTCGCGCTGCGAAGGCGCAGCAGGGTCACTTCTCCCCGCCCTTCTCCTTGATCAGGCCCTCGACCACCGAGACCGCCTTCTTCACCTCGCGCTCGAGGGCAAGGGGGTCGTATCCCGAGGGTGGCGCGTACTCGAGGAACCGCTGGTTGGGGTCGGCGTTTAGGAAGTCCTGACTGGCCTCGTAGATCGACATGAGGGCAGCCCCGTCTAGCCTCCGGAGGTCGGAGACCCAGGAGTGGTGGATCCCCTTCTCGGACACGAAGGTGACCTTCGAGTCACCTTCCGCCTCCTTCCGGACGTCCTCCCAGAAGGTTCTGTCGAACGGGTCCGGGACCACGGTCCCGGACTTCAGCTTGGAGGAGTAGGACTTCGATAGGGCCCGGGCCCGCGCCTCGGTTATGTTCAAGTTCTTCGCTATCTGGGTGACGGAGAGGCCCAGCCTGGCGAGGTAGTAGCAGCCCTCCTCCAAGACCGAATCGTCAATTTCCTTCTTTGACACTCGGGGTCTTCACCCGCTGAAGCCGACCAGGCGCGTACCAGTTCCACTTGCCCATGAGCGACATCACCGAGGGGACGATGTAGGTCCTCATGACCATGGCGTCGATGAGTATCGAATAGAAGAACGCGAAGCCGAACTCCTTCAGGAGGAGGTTGTTCGACAGCATCAGCGCCCCGAGCGAGCCGGCGAGGATGATCGCCGCCGCCGTGATGATCCCGCCCGTCCTCTCGATGGCGGTGGTGATCGCGTCGTTCAGGGGGGCGCCCTTGGTGGCCTCCTCTCTTATTCGGGTCAGGATGAAGATGTTGTAGTCCATCCCCAGGCCGAGCAGCAGCACGAAGAGCGTCAGGGGCGTTATGAATAGGAGAGGGAAGTTGTAGAAGTGCTCGAAGACGAGGTCCGTGGCCGACAGCGTCCACGCGATGCTCATCGCGATGCTGGCTATCGCGAACAGCGGGAGGAAGAGCGAGCCGAGCACGATGAGGAGCACGATTGCCACCCCCACCATGACGTAGAGTATCACCTGGTCGAACTGACCGTTTATGCTGTTCTTCGAGTCGAGGGTGCTCCCCGCGGAGCCGCCGAGGTAGACGGCCTTCAGGGTGTCAGGATTCTGTTGCACCAACGAGGCGTAGAGCGTCCTGAGGCCCTGGGCGGTGGTGAGGGATGTGGCGCTCTGGGGCGAGTCGACGAGATTGATGTTGAGCAGAGCGAACGTGCCGTTGGCGGAGAGCATCTTGTTGATCGAGCCCTCGAGGAGCCTGGACCTGCTGTCGTTGCCGAGGTTGAGGAAGTCGACCCGGTCCCCGCTGGGCCTGGTAGGGCCGGCAACAGACTGCACGTTGCTCATGGCCAGGGTGTCGTTGGAGACCGCGTCTATGACCCTCATCTCGCTCGCGTTGTAGGCCGTTCCGTTCCAAACTGGACTCTTGAACTGCATGACGACGTAGGTCGGGTAGAGCGTGCCGGCTCCGAAGTTTGCGCTAATGGTGTTGAACCCTACCACGCTCTCAGCGTTGCTCGGGGCGGCGGCGAGGAAGTCGTAGCCGACGGGGGCGTGAATCCACACGTAGACGGCGGGAGCGGTCGCGAAGAGGGCGACAACGACGACGAGCTTCGCGTGCTTGATAGAGAACTTGGCCGACCTTGAAAAGTAGCTCGTCTTGTTGGTGATGGATCTCTCCACGCCCTGGGCGTAGCCCGCGAACCTCGCGCCTACGTTCGGCCAGAAGACCCTGTTCGGCATCACGAGGACTATCGACGGGATGAGAGTCAGGGATGCCGCGAGGGCGACGAGGACCCCGGCGCCGACGACCAGGCCCAGGCTCCTCAGAAGCGCCACCGACTGCAGCGAGCCGAGGAAGATGAACGAAATGATCACGGTAAGGCCGCTGGTCGCGATGCTCTCGCCTGCCCAGGTCACCGAGTTCTGAACGGCCTGGACCTTCTCAACGCCTCTCACGCGCTCTTCGCGATATCGGGCGAGCAGGAAGACGGAATAGTCTGTCCCTACGCCTATGAGAACCGTGAGCAGGATGTTGGGCACGTTCGAGTCGATGCCGACGACGTAGGCTCCGATGAAGTAGATGATGGCGGAGTCTGCGATGCCGAGGGCTATGCCGATGCTCGCGAGGGAGATCCCCGGGGTGACTACGGACCTGAAGAATATGCCAGTGGCGGCGATCAGTATTATGATCGTAATCGGGAGAATCAGCTTGAGGTCCTGGAAGCTGGACTGCACGAAGTCGGTGGTTATGGCCTCGTCGCCGGTCACCGTGACGTCGCCCTTGAGCCCGTAGGTCTGCGCGATGCTGCTGACTAGACTCCTCACTTCGGTGACGTCGCCCTGGGTTATGGTGCCGAAGGAGGCGGTGACGATCATCACGTGGTGGTTCGGGCTAACGTAGCCCGTAATGGCACTCTGGTAGAACTTGGGCACCCCGTACTCCGTGTAGTTCACAACCACGGCCTGGACGAGGGCCGACTCGTTGCCTGCCGGGGTCGAGAGGGTCAGCGGGTAGACGCTCCGTGCGAGCTGGGTCGTGTAGAGGGTGAAAGCGGGAACCTGGGCGGTGACGAAGTTCTCGATGGCAGCGGGGTCGCTGTAGTTAGAGATCGAGAAGCTCTGGAGAACCTTCAGCGCGAACCCCTGCTCCGACTTCGGGATGGTCTGCTGTACGAGGCGGGGCGCCACGAGATCGACGGCGCTCTGGATGTGCTGGTTCTCGGTCAACGAGGGAGCCGTCTGGTAGCTGTAGGCCAGGGCGTCCACGAATCCGTACATGTACCTCTGCAACATCGCTGCCTCGGTCTTGTTCGAGATCGAGCCCGCGATGAAGTTGGAGGCGGTGGTGTTGGCGGCCGGGATTTCCTGCGGGGAGGCCCCGTAGAAGCTTGTCCAAATCCTGACGTAGGTGTCTGGAATCGCATACTCTAGCTCCGCGAACGCGGTGGTGCCGCTTTCGAGGGGCTCGACCGCGGACACGGCCCCGGCGACGACGCGGGTCACCGCGGTGTATGCGGACCCGACGCCGGTGTAGTTGGACAGAGCCCTGTCGGAGGTCGCGGACCTGTTGAAGGCGTTGATGAAGGCGCGGACGTTGGGCGTGGTGACGTTGCCCGTGTTTATGACGAGGAAGAGGGCTTGGCCCGAACCTGAGCTCGGGAAGCTAGAGTTGATGATCCGTTGCGCGGTCGCGGAATCCCCGCTGGCGCCGCCGAGACCCTGCTGGCTCGAGGTGACGGAGCCCGTCTTGGTGAGAAACGGGAGGCAGCCGCCCAGGGCCACCAGCCACAGAACGATGATGAGCCTGTGGTGTTTCGAGATGAACCTGGCGATGCCGTCGAATAGCATGACGATCTTTGGCGTCGCGCCCTGAGCGGGCGTTAAAAGTATTCTCGACGAAGAAT
>DATJAJ010000075.1:0-2566 GCA_035516335.1 Nitrososphaerales archaeon | reverse complement strand
TTCGCATCGCTCCCCGCCGTGGCTATGACAGTCGCCCCGTGCAGCTTCGCTATCTGTATCGCCGACGACCCCACCCCGGACCCGGCGCCGAGGACGAGCACCGTCTCGCCCACGTCGAGCCTGGCCTTTGTCACCAACATGTGGTAGGCGGTCAGCGAGACCAGAGTAAAGGCGGCGGCGTCCGTCCAGCTCATGCCCTCGGGCTTCTGGATTATGTTGGTCCTGGGTACCTTGACGAGCTCTGCGTAGCCGCCATCGACTCCGTACCCGACCATGGTGTAGTACCTGCACTGGTCGTCCCTGCCCAGCAGGCACTTGTCGCACCTGCCGCAGGCGAGCCCGGGGTTGACTATCACCTCCATGCCGCGCTGGATCGACTTCTCCTCGGGCGGCACCCACTCGACCACCCCCGCGATGTCGGAGCCCGAGATGTGGGGCAGCGGGATCTTGACGTTCGGCAGGCCGTTCCTGGCCCAGATGTCTATGTGGTTCAGGGCGCAGGCCTTCACCCTCACAAGGACCTCGTCGCCGTTTGGGCTTGGATCCGGCGCGTCCTCGTACTGGAGGACCTCCGGTCCGCCGTTCCTGTGAAATCTCACCGCTTTCATGACACACCGCCCTCGGGCCTTCCGCCTTTAAGATTAGGCTCGGAGTCGCGGAACGCTCTTCCGCCCATTCACGCTCTGCTCTTCCTGATTACTTTCACTGAACCCCCATCCAATCGTCTCTCACATGGTATAATCTCGCTTATATATCGAACGGCTGGAATTCGTGCTCCTCACATGACGCATCCCCGCTCGGTGTTCAGAGATGAGGCGGCCCTCTTTCCGGAGTACCTGCCGCACGATACGCCGCACAGGGACACCCAGTTCAGGATGCTGGAGCTCTACTTCCAGAGCGTCGTGCAGAACGCATCCCACGCCAGCCAGAACGTGATGCTCTGCGGCCCGGTGGGCACCGGAAAGACCATGCTCTCCAAGAAGCTCGGGGAGTCGCTGCAGAGGAAGGCGGTGCTCTACGGCAACTACGTCAAGATGCTGCACGTCAACTGCAGGATCGACAGGTCTCTCCAGGCGGTCATGGTGAGGGCGCTCAACGCGGTCGGCAAGAACTATCCGTCGAGGGGATACAGCTTCGACGAGCTCCTTCACGCCCTGGTCGAGGAGCTGAGGAGCAACCGCATCCACCTCATAATAGCGTTCGACGAGGTCGACTCGCTGATAACGTCCGACCCTTCTTCGCTCTACACCATAACGAGGCTCAGGGAGCTTGCCCAGGGGACCCAGGTCTTCTCGTCGCTGCTCATTTCAAAGACGCTGGACTACCTGAAGGCCGTCGACCTCAGCACGCTGAGCTCCGTGCAGTGGAACACCATAGCGCTCGAGCCCTACTCCTCGACGCAACTCTTCGACATACTGGTCTCGAGGAGCGGCGACGCCTTCAACGAGGGCTGCCTCAGCGAGGAGTGCATGCAGCTGGCGGCGGAGATCGCCGGAACCTACGGCGACGCCCGCTACGCCCTCGACCTCGTGTACCGGGCCGGGAAGGCGGCGGAGATGTCTGAATCCCTCCAGGTCCTCCCCGACCACATCAGGGCGGCCAAGGCCACGCTCCCGCCGCAGTTCAGGAAGGAAGAGCTGGTCTACCTGACCAGGCACCAGAAGCTGATCCTGATGGCCGTCTCCCACCTCCTGACCAAGGTGGACTCGACCTACGTCACGATCGGCGAGGTCGAGAAGAGCTACGGCGCCCTGTGCGAGAACAGCGGCGAAACCGCCAACCGCCACACGCAGGTCTGGAACGACGTGAACGAGCTGGCCAGGAAGGGCATCCTGGAGACCAGGCTTTCCGGGAAGGGGATGCGGGGAAGGACCACGCTGATTGGCCTCTCTGTGGTCTCGGCCAAGGAACTGATGGGCGAGCTGGAGAGGGAGATGGTTGCAGACCTTAGAAATTGAGAAGCTCTTCTCCTCCTACGGGAGGACCAAGGTCCTGACCATAATGCTTGAGAGCGGGGAGCTCAACATATCTGAGATAACCAGGCGGTCGGGGCTCTCGCACTCGTCCGCTGCGAAGCACCTCGAGTTCCTCGTCGGCGCCGGGCTCCTGTCCGAGAAGAGGTTCAACCGCATCAGGATCTTCAAGGTCGACTACTCCAACCCGCTGGTGAGCGTCCTCAACCGCCTGCTCTCAGACTGGAACAGGGTCTCCCCGCTGGCCGTTGAGCGGTCACTCGGCTAGCCTGGCTTCGAAGTTCCTGGAGTAAGTCCCGAAGGCATCCTCGGCAGCCGAGTGCTCGTCGCAGAGGCACGTCGGCGAAACGGCGCACCTGTCGCAGGTGGCCTCGAACGGGCACGACGGGCAGGACTCCTTCAGGCAAACGAAGCACTTTACCGACAGCTCTATCCTCTCCCCAGTCGCTGACTCTATGGTCCGGGTCGCCGTCTGCAGGTTCGTCTCCGCCGTGAACATGAATCCCCCGCCCTTCTCGTAGTCCACGCCCGCCTTCATGAGCGCCGAGAACACGTCCGTGCCCAGCCTCGGCAGGTTGAACCGGTTCCCCACG
>DATJAJ010000074.1:0-5322 GCA_035516335.1 Nitrososphaerales archaeon | reverse complement strand
TCCTCAAGATATCCCAGGGGTTCCTGCGGGATCACCTCTGCGTTTGGGTCCCAAGGCTGGCGAAGGACATCTACGAAAGCGCGGAGATTGACTTCTACAAGGGCGTAGCCACCATGACCGACGCCTTCACCGCGATTGACTCCAGGGCCGTCGCCGCGTCGCTGGACGAGTTGAGAGAGACTCTTCTCAAGTAGTCGTTCTCTTCCCGTGACATGAGGACGGAAGTCCGGGATCGGTGTGAGTGGGCGTCGGCCGGCTCGAAGCTCCGGCGCGCAGGGACACGAATCTGTTAGGGCAAACGTATTAGGGTTCAGCGGCTCGAACAATACTTGCAATGGCCCACGACGTCCTCCTCATACATCCCCCATCAATCTACGACTTTCGGAAGCGGCTGGTCCTGCCGGGCCCCATTGCCTACACCGTCGGCGAGAGCACCGACCAGTTCATCATCCCTCCGATAGGAGAGCTCAGCATTGCGGACTACCTTGATCGGAACGGATACAGGGCTGCGGTAGACAATCTGGGTGAGAGGATGATCAGAGACAAGAACTTCGATGCCGAGGAGCACATCAGGCGCACGTCGGCGAAGGTCTACGGCATCGACCTTCACTGGTGCGTCCACTCCCAAGGAGCAATCGAGGTGGCCAGGATCTGCAAGGAGCTGCACCCGGAGAGCCTGGTGGTAATGGGAGGGCTCACCGCTACGAGGTTCCACGATGAAATCGTGTCCAAGTACGGGTTCGTGGATGCGGTCCTGCGGGGCGAGGCCGAGAAGCCCTTCCTGAAGCTCATGGCCAACCTGGACGGCAGGGGAGACCTCGTCGCGTCCGAGAACATGACCCACAGGGCGACCGACGGCAGCCTCAGGGTGGAGCCGTTGATGAAGCCGGAGGAAGACATTGACCAGTTCGAGTTCACCCGGCTGGACCTGTTGGAGCCGAACGGAGCCGTCTACTCCGGCTCGATTCCGCCTCACTGGAGCCTTCCGGTCTGTCGCGGGTGCGTCTACAATTGCGCTACCTGCGGAGGGTCGGCCTACAGCTACAAGAGGTACCTAGGAAGGGAGAAGCCCGGGTTCAGGAGCCCTCAGAAGATTGCAGAGGACGTGCAGAAGCTATCGGAACAAGGGGTCCGCCTCGTCTTCCTGTTCCAGGACCCCCGCATGGGCGGGCGGAAGTACCAGGACGAGCTGGTAGCCGCGATTCGGCAGGAAAGGTCGCAACTGGAGAGCCTCACTCTGGAGCTCTTTCAGCCGGCCGATCAGGAATACGTAAGAGAACTCTCGAGGCTGGGCGTTCACGTTACGCTCACGATCTCCCCGGAGTCTGGAGCCGCAGGCACGAGGTCGGTCCATGGTCGAGGATACACGAACGAGGCCCTGCTGAAGACGGTCGAGAACTGCCAGCGGGTCGGTCTGCACATGATGGTCTTCTTCATGGTCGGCTTGGCCAACGAGACGCGCGCGACCATGGAAGAGACATGGAGGCTCTGGGATCAGATCTACTCCGCAGCCGAGGCTGTCCGGAGCGAAGGGGAAGAGCCCACCGTCATCCACTCGCTGGGACCCATGGTCTTGTTGGACCCGGGGTCGAGAGCCTTCGACTCCCCGCAGGAATACGGGTATCGGCTGATCTCGAAGAGTCTCGAGGACTACGTCAGGGCCATGAGCAGCCCCTCGTGGCACCAGTGGTTCAGCTACGAGACCGAGAAGATGGATAGGGCCGCTATAGTGAACTTGGTGATCGACTCCATTGAGCGTTCAATAGAAGTCTGGGAGAAGCACGGCGTCTATGACAGACCCGGGGCGGCCAGGGAGCGCCTTCGCCACGTGGACGCAGGCAGGCTGGTCGTCGGCGAGGTAGACCGGGCCATGCGGGCCGAATCAGAGGGGGAGAAGAAGACCATCTTGGACTCGCTGCGCAGGTCACTGGACCAGTACGGAATCTAGCCCACCGACCATCGGCTCTCCTAGCCGGTTCTAGCAGGATGGTTCTCTCGCCGGATATGCCGGAACAACGGCCATCGACGCGCCCAGGAGTGGCAGCCCGGCGGGGTTCAGCGGGCTGGCCGACGCGGCTGGCGGGGTTATGGATATGACGAACGAGCCGAGTGCGAGCTGGGAAGCTGAGAAGTAGACGGGGTGAACGTCTATGTTCAGCCCATTGAAACCGCCTCCCGTGTTCAATCCGAAGGGTATCAGGTTGTTCGGGTTATCGTTGCCCGTGACCACCAGGGTGACCATTTCACCGCCGGTGACTCTGAAGTAGATGAGGTACGCCGACACCTTGATGGCGGTGGCGCTCGACGCCGTCAGCGACCAGACTTCGGTGGCGTTGTAGTTCTTGTTGTGCCTGTCAAGGGTGTATGCAACCGGATGCTGAAGTGAGAACTGCGGGAGGTCTATCCTCCCGGTCGTAAGGCTCGAGACGTTTTCGTTCTTGACGCTCCAGGTCGTCGGGCCGGTGATGCTGTAGGTGTTGCTCATCGCAACTGAAGGTGCCGTGATGATGCATGGGACATATGGTTCTGTTCCGCCGACGAACTGTCCGGCCGAGGCCATTCCTGTTAGGTTCGCGCTCTCTCCCTCCATGCGGACAAATTCGATGGTGACATTGCTGAACGACGCTGAGTCGATGGGGCCGCGGCTGATGCTCTGGTCGCCCTTTATCGCCACTGTCCCCCCGAGGGCAGATGAGTAGCCGTTGATAGACGTGGTGTATAGCAGGAGGCCGTCGACGTACATCGAGGTTGCCGTCAGACCGAACCTTGTCATGTTCACGCCAGTCAGGTTCGCAGACTGGGCCGAAATCAGCGTGACGCTTGTGCCGTTCATTGTCACGGGGCCGCGAAGGGTCAGGCTGGTCAGAGACGCGCTGCTGAAGGTCAGCTGGTAGAGGAACTGGAGGGCCGTCTGCGGCATGACTGTGCCCAGGGAGGCTCCGCTCGATTCCAGGTAGTTGCCGTTTGCCGCGTACGTGGCGGTAATGGTCACCGATGTGTTCTGCTGGACGGTGGGAGCCGTGTACGTGGCGGAGAGGCCGGAAGTGGGGGAGACTGTCCCCTCACCCGGTGGCGTGACTGTCCAGGTGACGGTCGCGCCGCCAATTGGCGTATCGTTGCCGGCGATCTCGACCTCGGCGGTCAAGGTTTGAGTCTTTCCTGATACGACCGCAAAGCCGGAGGGCGAGACTTCCACTTTGGTAGTCTTTGTCGAGGCCTGGGCCGGAACGACGGTGCCAGCTGAGGACCCACTGCTCGACTTGTACTCTGCATTCCCGGCGAACGACGCAGTTACGCTGACGGAGGTGGTCTGCTGGACCGTCGGCGCAGTGTAGGTTACGCTCGCGCCTGCGCTGGACGAGAGACTGCCGACGCCCGACGGGCTGATGGCCCAGGTCACGTTCGCGCCCAGCGCCTTGCTGCCGGACACGAGCGTAGCCGTCAGGATTTGCGTTTCTCCTCCTTGGAGTTCGAAGCTTGGCGGCGTCACCGTAAGACGGGTGGCGGCCGCGCTAGGCGGAGACACGGTCACGCGAGAGGTCGAGGTGCTGGACTGGTAGACTCCGTTCCCGCCGAAGGATGCCGTGATGGTGAACGTCTGGTTGGCTGTGACGGACGGGGGCGTGAAGATCACGCTGGTGCCAGTGCTCTGGCTCAGGGAACCCCCACTGGTCTGCCAGGTTATCGTCCCTCCCGAAACGGCTGCGCTTCCGTACTTCACACTGGCGCTAAGCACCAGTGGGTTCCCGGCGGCAATCGAGGTGACCGACGGGGATATCGCCAGGGTCGTGCTCCTGGGGAGCCAGGACGGGCTGGTGAAGTAGACGGCGAAAGCGGAAACTGCGATAATCACAACCAAAACAATGACAAGAAGCGTCCTTCTCTTTGGCATGGGTTTCTCCGTCGCGAAGGTGGATAAACACTTGTCCGTACAAATGCCCGTATTTGCGCGTGCGCCGCAGCATCCACGCCGGAGAGAGCCGAGAGTCTGTGTCCAGCGACGAGAGACTCAGCGACCCAGAGCGTGACCCGTGGCCTCGAGAGCTACGAGAATTGGGGTTCGCGTGAAGCGCGACTGCCCGCCGCCAAGGCGCAAGATGGAGGCGAAAGGCGGGAGAGCGTCTCCTCGTTATCACCAATGAGAAAGGTGTTTTCCCCTTAAATAGCAAAAACTGCCCGCAACTTCATGTAATGGCCCGCACCAATCTATCGATAGATAGGGCCGTCTTTGAGGAGTTCTCGACGCAGGCCGAAAGGAGGAACATGACGCTTTACGCCTTCGCCAACGAGGCCCTCTCGGTAGTAGCAAGGATTGCCTCCGAGGGGGGCGACCCCGACGACATCTTCCGACTTTGGAAGGTGCTCGCCATTCTGAAGGAGGTCGACGTGATAATCCTCCCATCCGACTTCGTAGAAGAGATGATAATACAGCTCTACCACACGAACAAGAAGCAGCTCATCTCGAGGTTCACCGAGCTGGGAACCTCGCTCGTCGCCCTGCTCAAGATAGCGGCAGACGACATCGACAGTCTCACTTCGGTGGCAAAGGGCTTCATCTTCCTTCTTCCCGTGAAACACTTCGACATCCAGCACGTGAGGAACGGGACGATCGAGGTGAACGTAATAGGAGCGGGGAAGGGCAGAGAAACCACCGAGTGTTCGTGCGAGTTCCTGAAGGCCGTCCTGGGCGGATACGGGTACGCCGTGACCAAGGAAGAGATCCACGCAGGCGTGATCCGGCTTTGGGCGGAACTCAAGGACAAGAAGAACCTTATTGCCGAGACATCACCCGGCCAAATGTAGGGCGTTCGGGTGGTGAGGAAGGAGTTTGGAGCACGGCAAGGAAGCTAGGGTTCTGAAGCTCCTTCCGTACCGGCGGGTGAGGGATGAAATCATAGAGGCCCTGTCGGGCCCGCGCTTGGCGACTGAGAAGGTTCCGATAGATTCGGCGCTTGGCAGGGTGAGCGCCGAGAGGGTGGTTTCCCCCGCGGACATTCCCCCCGTGTCCGTGAGCGCCATGGACGGCTACGCTATCAGGTCTGTCGAGCTCGCTCAGGCAGTCGGCTCTGCCCCGGTCCGCTTCGATCTGGTGGGAGCGCTCCACCCGAGCTCGGTGCGACCCCGGCGGCCGATCACCGCGCGCCGAGCGTACTACGTAGGAACCGGAGCCCCAATCCCCGCGGGTGCCGACGCGGTGGTCAAGATAGAAGAGACCAGAGTCGACGGCAGGGCCATCTCGGTATCGAGGCCCATCCCGAAGGGCAAGAACGTTGTACCCGGAGGCGACGACCTGCGCCGAGGCGAAGTGATAGTCGAAGAGGG
>DATJAJ010000073.1:0-4925 GCA_035516335.1 Nitrososphaerales archaeon | reverse complement strand
TCACCTCGCCCAGCTCCACGTCTCTGACGGCAGCCAGCAAAGGAGGGATCTTCTCGTCGTGCAGTATCCTCATCTTGTCCAGCGCCCCCAGCCTCGCGTAGAGGTTGTCCGCTGCCTCCAGGTCGTCACCGGTCACGCCATCGGTGACGCTGTGCCTGTCGTCGTAGCCACCCACGTAGTTGATGTCGCGGTAGACCTCGACTTCGCAGTATTCCCTGATTCTCTCTTCGGGGCGCCAGAAAGCGGTCCCGTTGGACAGGCGGATCGGTTCTCCCAAAGGCCCTCCCGCGGAGAACTTGCGGCACCTTGAAGCTTTCGCTCCTCCCGGCAGAGGGTGCACGTGAAACGCATTCTTTGAACTCAGAGGGCCGCTGCCCGTGTTTCGTTCACACGCCACCGCTGAAGTGTCCGGCGGGCCACCAGAATGGCTCCCAGAGGCTTGTCATCCTGCCCCTCGTGCGCAGAAACGAAGAGGGGAGAGACAGAAAGCGTCAAGGCGACGCCTCGCCCAGAGAAGTGCTGCGGCTCAAGCTTCGTCGAGGAAGACGAGCTGCGGCGTCCGTGGCCGAGGAATGCTCCGGAGCCAAGCTGGCCTGGGCCGCGGTTGTTGCTCGCGGAGAGACCAGATGCTGCCTTCGACGACGTCCTGGACCTCGGTCCTAGGCCTTGACCACGACCGTCGCCATCATCCACGTATGGTAGCTGCAGTGGTACATGTACGTCCCCGGCTTCGTGAAAGTGAAGCTGAACGTGTCTCCCGGGTTGAGGTTCCCCGAGCTGAAGCTTCCGTCGTTGGCGGTCACCGTGTGGGGCGCTATGTCGTCGTTGACCCACTCCACGGTGTTGTTGACCCCTATCACGACCGTGATGGTCGCCGGGTTGAAGCCCGGTGCGTTCGAGTTCGCCGCGGCGCCCTTCATGTCGACCTTCACGACGTTCCCGTTGACCGACGTGGTCGAGCTCTGCGTGCTCTGGCCGCCCGAATAGGCGGCGTTAGGAAGGACGATCATGTAGCCAAACATGCCCAGCGTCACGTGGTAGATGCAGTAGTACTCGAAGATGCCCGACCACTTCGCTATGAATGAGCCCGTCGCGGACACGTTGCCGGGGGTCCCGAAGACCTTCACGCCCGGCGAGTTGTTGGTGGCTGGCGTGGTGAAAACCGCTTCGTTCTTGAGGAAGTCGTGGGTGCCGGGCACCGTCGCATTGATCTGGAAGTTGTATGGCGACTCTATCGTGAATGTGTGCGCGTCGGTGTCGTTGGCGACGAAGCTTATGGACACGTTGTCGCCCTGGTTCACCACAATCACTGACTGGAAGAACCTGTCCTGACCGGAGTTCTCTGTGTTCGACCACTCAAGCTTGATGTTTCGCGTCACCGGGACCTGGTCCACCGCGGGCAGCGACGAGACCTTGGAGCTGAGCAGCGTGTTGTTTCTCTCGAGCTGGCTGACCTGGCTCTGCAGGGTCTGGACCTCAGATGTCAGAGAACCATTCTGACTGCCCGAGACGGTGCTGAAGTAGCCGATGGCCGCGATGCACACGACCAGAACCAAAGCGACGCCCACAGAAGCTCCTGCGGAGATAGCGGCTCTGCCGCAAATGAGGCGCATGCCCTTTCGCGCCCTGCCAGGCTACGCGATATACGGATTTCCCGCGCCGCTCCTTTGCTGGCGGCTCTGGCCAACCAGGGGCAGCCAGAACCAAGTCCAGGCTTGGCTCTGGCTGAGGTGCAACGGGTCCGGCATTCGAGCCCTACAGTGGCCAGGAGTCTGCCAGGTACTCGCAGCGGGCCAGGAATCCGTCGAACGCGGATCTCCTGACCACAGTCTCCACGCAGCAGCAGCGGACCGAGGCGCTCCTGACCTCGCAGAGCTCGTGTGCTCCAACGTCGCACATCCTGCAGGCCATGCGCATGACTCCATAGCGTGCGGTTTTGAACGATGCCGAAGGGGACTCTATACTACTCAGAGAAGACAGCGACCGAAGGCGCCGCGCCTACTTCACGCCGCAGATTATTGCGATCTGCTTTCCGAGGCTCTTGGGAATCGAAGGGTCGTCCGTCCTTATGAGACTCACTTTCTCCACGCCCCAGCTCCTGACCACCTCTAGCAACTCGTCTCCGCCTCCGCCATAGTAGCGCTTCATGTTGAACAGGTCCTGGAAGGAGAAGCTCCCGCCCTTCCTGACGACCCGCAGTGCCTCCTTCACCACCATGCGCTTGTCCCCCACGCCCCTGATCTCGTGGAATGCCAAGTTGCTCACCGCCGCGTCGAAGTAGCCGTCCTCGAAGGGCAGCTTGGAGCCGCTCGCTCTCTGGAACGACACCCTGCCGCCCACTCCCTCGACCTTCGCGTTCTCCTCGCAGGTCGCCTTCGAGTACTCCCACACCTTCCCCCAGGTGTCGATGCCGACGACGCTCGCGCTCGGGAACTTCTTCGCCACGCGGATCGCCACCGGGCCGTTCCCGCATCCCACATCAATCGCCCTTCCCTTCCCGTCCCAGTCCAGGTGTTCCACCACGCGGTCCCAGACTCTCTGCTGGGAGGATGTGAACTCGTGCCTCTGGTAGAGGAGGTTTACTATTACTGCGACCAGCACCGCGACGCCGATAAGCAGAACGAGCGAGAAGAACGACAGCGCCAGGAGCGCCACCGCGAGCGCGGTGAGGCCGTACAGTAGGTTCTTCGAGGCCCAGTTCCCGTAGTTGGGTGCGGCGGCAGCTTCGCCGGTCATTCTCTGGGCACGGCTCCTGGGAGCCGGGCTAAAACGCCTATCGCGAACGCTGCAACTCGGGCGCTCAAACGGGGCGGAGTCAGGGCTGCGAAAGACATTTCGCTCCGGCGAAGGCCTCCCCGTAGCCTAGACCCTGCCGTTCCACCGGTCGATGATAGGCAACTCCGTGGCGAGCGCCGGCTGCTTCGTCAGCTCTTTCTTCGACTCCTCCAAGAGCGCCTCTCCCTCCGCGCCCTCTTCTCATTGAGAACCAGGGTCCGAAAACAGAGGGGGTCCGGGTCTTGTGACCCGAGACCGGGCTACATCTTCGCTTGCCAGAGGCCGATTACGTTTCCTTCCGTGTCGGAGAAGTAAGCCGAGTGGCCCATGTCGCCGACGGGCATCTTCTTCCCGACCTGCTTGCCGCCGAGCTTCTTGATGTTCTCGAGGGCCGAGTCGATGTCTTTCACGTTGATTGTGACGACCACCTGGTCGGGGGCCATCGCTCCCTTCTTCCCCATGCCGCCGTTGATGGCGCCCGGGGATGTCGGCATCCCGTTCTTGTCAGACATCGTCGTTCCGATGCTCCAATACTCGAAGCCCGGGAACTGGTTGAACGTCCAGCCGAAGGCCTTGGTATAGAACGTCGAAGCCCTCTTCACGTCCTTGGCAGGGATTTCGAAGTGGACGACGGAGTCCATATTTCCCGCCCTAAGGGGTTAGGTAATAACATCTTCGGTCGCTATCTGGTTCGGTGGTCCGGCGAGGGGCCCTGCCGCGGCCGGAACCGGTTATCCATCACCTCCGGGACGACCTCGCCTATCTTGGGCTTGACTCCCTCGAGTGCGAGACTCCCAGATCGCCCGAAGGCATGAGAGTATCTTGAGCCCTAAATTCTGGCCGGTGACCTAGTAGTCGCATACGACTTGGTACCCCCTGCTTGACTGCCGTCCCTCGAGGCGTCGTCCCATTGCCTTCGGCCCCGCTTCGCCTTCAACTCCCGAATCAGGAAAGCAACCTTCCTGCGAGGTTCCGGACAGCTCGCTTGACCTACAGATTTGAACGGCTTCGCGGAGCCGCCCAGAGGTCGTTCTGCAGGTTGGAACTATATCAGGGGGTCATGATGCCCTTGACAATGAACAGGAGAGGCGTGTCGTCCGCGGCACTCGCGTTCCTCGTTGTCGCCCTGGTGATCGTCGGCTCCGCCGCGGCGGTCGCCATCCAGAACAACCCGCCAGCGACTAGCGGGTCCCACCCGTTCACGAGCCAAAGCATTTCGACGACGGCCTCTCAGAATGGGCTCCGTTTCAGCCTCGCCATCACTCCGACGGCCGCCGCGTCCGGAGCCTCGGTGGCAATCTCTGTTTCAGACTTCAACACGCTCCCCTCCAACGACACTCTCGCACCCGGAAGTCTCCCCACGGTGGGAGGGACCGGGCTGTCGGTCGGCCCCTGCAGCCAGCTCCCGCTGGGAGTAGGTATCATACAAGGGTACTATGATGAAGGCAACCTGTCCAGGGCAACGCTCCTGGGAGTCTTCGAGCCAGGGGTCTACAGCTGTCCGGCCGAGTTCACGGCGGCCTACTACTCGTTCGCCCCCAAGAGCGACGAGGTCTCCCTGTACAGCCAGCAGCCCACGGGTTCGGCCAACTCCACGGCCCCGAGGAGCATGTGGACCAGCCCTGACACGTCCAGCCAGAACTTCTCCGGCTACTGGACTTCGCCAGCGGACGTTCTTGGTGGCGGCAGCTTCCAGTCGTTCCAGCCAGGGGTCTACACGGTCGTGGGTGCGGACGAGTGGGGGCAGCTCGCGGTCCTGCACTTCGCGATCGGGTCCTCCGGCACGACCACGCGTTCGAGCGACACGGCGAGCACGGGCACCGGAACGGGCGGCAGCGGGTTCGCAGCTTCTGTTCAAGGGCTGCAGCTCCGCATGGCCTTGAACGCCACCGTCCTGCGCTCGGGCGAAACGCTGCAGATTGCGCTTCAGGAGTTCAACACGCTCGCGACCGCCAACAACGTCACGGCGGCCCGCGACTGGCCCATCCAGGTCGCGCTTGGATCTTGCACGAACGTCTTCGACGAACCCATCGGAGTCGCGGTCTACTCCGGCCATGTTGACGCGCAGAACGTTTCAGGCGCCGATTCGCTCCAGGTGTTCCCGATAACGCCCTGTCCCATGTTCATCAGGCTGGTCAACGGATACGACT
>DATJAJ010000072.1:0-28034 GCA_035516335.1 Nitrososphaerales archaeon | reverse complement strand
CGGCTGTGATGGAGGTGGGGGTGGGACTTCCAGCGGGACAGGCGAGTCTGTCTCACATTTGAACCCACGTAAATGCGCTTTCAGTCATTGCGACTGCAGGCGCACGCGTGACGGCTCCGCCACCCCACCACAATCAGAGCTCGAAGTCCCGCAGTAAATATAGCTTGCAAGCCCCACGCGGGCCCAGAGTTCCTAACAGGTTAGGACTTCCAACCAAAACTTAAAACGTAGGTGATAATGGCACCCTCGAATACGGGAATGGTCCCAACGGCTCTGGTTGCTCAGCCTCAGACGGCGGCAACCTTCAATTTCCTGTACAACTGGTACCTCTTCTTCGGCGTCGGCGCGGCGGTGATAGTCATCGGCCTGCTGGTCTTCTTCTCGGTGAGGTACCGCGCCAGAGGGGCTGCCGGGCCGTTGAAGCACAAGCCGGAGGGCTGGAAGATAGCTCTGGTGACCGTGGTCATCAGCCTCAGCGTGCTCACGGCGGCGGAGTACCAGACCTTCGCGAGCTTCAGCAACATCCAGATTCCGGACCCTCCCGGCGAGGTGAACATTCACGTGCTCGCCTTCCAATGGGGATGGAACTTTACGTATCCCAATGGCAAGTTCGACCTCACCAACCTCACGGTTCCCGCGGGGGCGACCGTTATCTTGAACATCACGAGCAGGGACGTATTCCACTCGTTCGGCATTCCATCACTTGCGGTGAAGGAAGACGCGATTCCGGGGAGGGTGAACCAGCTTTGGTTCCAGGCCCCCCAGGTGGGATTCTACAAGGATGCGATTCGCTGCTTTGAGCTGTGCGGCCTCGGTCACGCAACCATGATCGGCAATCTGGTGGTCGTGAGCCAGACCACATGGGACAGCATGTACAACAGCACCGGGTGATTTGATTGGTCTCTTGGGCTTGGATTAGACGCTGGCTCTACACGACGAATCACAAGGACGTCGGACTGCTCTACCTGTTCTCATCGTTCTACTTCGGTTTTGTGGGCGCCATTCTTGCGCTGCTCATGAGGACGCAGCTGTCCGTGCCTAACAACACCTTCCTCTCGGCCGTCTTCTACAACCAAGCCGTCACGATGCACGGCCTGATCATGATCTTCTGGTTCCTTTCTCCTTTCGCGATTGGTTTCTTCAACTACTTCGTCCCCCTGCAGATCGGCGCCAAGGATCTCGCTTTCCCGAGGCTGAACGCGCTGAGCTTCTGGCTCTTCTTCAGCGGTGGCGTCCTAGAGCTCATCAGTTTCTTCGTCCCCGGAGGCACCACAGCCGCAGGGTGGACGAACTACGAGCCCCTGGCAGCTCTTCAGGCGGGGAGCGGGCCAACGATGGACTACCTTGGGCTGGTCCTTCTCGCGGCTTCGGTCACCCTCGGCAGCGTCAACATACTGGCGACCGTCTTCTGGATGCGGGCCCCGGGCGTCACCATCTCGAAGATCCCCATGTTCACCTGGTTCGCGCTCTTCACCATAATCGCGATGCTGTTTTCGTTCCCGACGCTGATAGCGGCCTTCGCGCTCGCTTCCTCCGACAGGCTCCTGGGGACGGTCTTCTTCACGAACCCCAGCGTCCAGCCGTCCATCCTCTGGGACAACCTGTTCTGGTTCTTCGGCCATCCAGAGGTCTACATCGTACTTCTACCCGCCTTCGGCGTCATAGCCAACGTCATCCCGGTGTTCACGGGAAGGCCCCTCGCCGCGAAGAATGCGATACTCGTCGCCACCGCCCTGATCGTACTCCCTCTGAGTTTCGGCGTTTGGATGCACCACATGTTCCTCACGGGGATCCCAGTCTCGCTGCAGGCCGTGTTCAGCGTCTCGACCATAGCCATATCAATTCCGTTCGACGTAATCACCCTGGCCTTCGTCGAGTCCCTGTTTAGGGGACGAGTCCAGTTCAAGGCTCCGTTGCTCTTCGCGTTGGGTGGCGTTGTCCTCTTCATCATAGGAGGAATCCAGGGGGTCTTCCTCTCTTCGCCCGTCCTGGACCGCGTGTTCAGGGGTTCCTACTTCGTCGTTTCCCACTTCCACTACGTCATGGTTGGCGCGGCCATCTTTGGACTCCTGGCCGGGCTCTACTATTGGCTGCCGAGAATGACCGGGCACATGTACAACGAGGGGCTCGCGAAGGTGCACTTCGTGATTTCGTTCATAGGGTTCAACGTGCTCTACTTCCCGATGAGCTTCCTGATGGACATGCCCCGGAGGATCTTCACCTATCAGAGCATCGGCTCGTGGCCCTTGATGAACGGACTTGCGAGCGTCGGAGCATTCATCTTTGCGGGCTCGCAGATACTTCTAGCCTACAACGTCCTGAACACATGGTTCCGAGGGCCTCCCGCTCCCCCCAACCCCTGGGGCTCCGAGGACTTGGAGTGGCCAACTCCATCCGAAGGCATGACGCCGTCGGCAGGAGCGATCCAGTCAACCTCAGACGCTGGCTGGATCGGACAGCTTACCACGGCTCCAGGCGGGGGGCCACCAGTTCACACGCCGGAAGCTGCGACGCCCAGCGAAGCCCACGGGCCCCACTTGAGCGGCAGGCCTATGTGGCTTTCAATCGGCGTCTTGGTCTTCTTCGTGGGCGCGGCCCTATACCCCTCCGCTCTCGCAGTCGTCGCAATGGTCGTCGGGGCGCTGGTGACGTTCTACTCGATATTCGGATGGGCCATGGACGACCTGAAGGGCCGCTTCACAATCCCAGTCGAGGAACTTGGCGACAGGTGGCCCTTCAGCGCCGTCCCGAAGCTGAAGCTCGGGATGTGGGTGTTCCTCTCATCGGAAGTCGTACTCTTCGGCTCTTTCATAGGCGCCTATATCTTCATCCGCGAAGCTGTCGCGAACTGGCCCATCGCCGGTTCTGTGCACGACATTCCCTTGGGGACGGTCAACACGCTCATACTTGTCACCAGCGGACTTACGATGGCTCTGGCCGTACAGGCGATCCGCCAGGGCGACCAGCGAAGGCTGCTGATCTGGCTCGGGACCACCTTCGTGCTCGGGTCCACGTTCATGGGCATCAAGATATCGGAGTGGGTCAACCTGTCATCTGCGGGTTTCGTCATAGGCTCTCCCTCCCCGACGACCTCGCTTGCGGCCAGCGCCTACTACTTCCTCGTGGGCCTCCACGGGGCCCACGTCATCGTGGGGCTCATCGTAATGGTCTATCTCATGAAGAAAACACTGAACGGGATGTACACTAAGGACGACCACCAGACCATAGAGAACTTCGGACTCTACTGGGCGTTCGTCGACATAGTCTGGTGCTTCCTGTTCCCGCTGTTCTATCTCCTGTAGGCGATTGAAAATGAGAACAAGCATCCTGGTTGGCGTCTGGGTCTACATGATGGTCGCCGTGGTCAGCGAGGTCGAAGTCTTCTACGCAATCAGCAGCGTATCAGTGGTCGCTACGGTCGTCAGCATCCTGGCGACCAGCCAGGCCGTCGCCGTGGTCCTATTCTACATGCATCTGAAGGACGAGCCGGGCTCGCTGCGCCTCTTTGCGCTGATCCCGCTGATGTTCCTTTCAGCCCTGCTGATAGCCATGATAGCCGCGCTTGGATAGTGGAATAGTGGAGACAGAAGACTCAGGCAGACCTGGAAGGGGCTTCTTCTTGCTTCTGGGGACCGTGATGATACTCGTCGGCGTGCTCGTCGCCGCCTCACTGGCGGTCCCGATTCAGCCAGCGCTCCCGAAGGAAGTGCCGGCGTCGGGGATAATCATGCCGCTTGGCGCCGGTAACAATCAGCTGAACTTCGCTCCCGCGAAGGTGACCGTGGTCGTCGGGGTGAACAACACCGTCACGTGGACCAACGAGGACACCGTCGGGCACACAGTCCAGTCTGAAAAGATCCCCGCCGGCGCAGCCTCATTCTCGTCGAACATACTGAACAAGGGGGATGCCTTTACCGTGACTCTGACCGTCCCGGGAACCTACACCTACGAGTGCACCATACACCCGGCCTGGATGCAGGCTTCGATCGTCGTCGTCGGCTCTAACTCCACTTCGCCGGGAGGCTCTGCATAGGATGAGCAAGAAGAAGGAAGCGAAGCCCGCGCCGAACGTGTTCCCTGGGAACTGGGACGTGGTCTCCGAAACGCTCCTGAAGACCTACGAGCTCTGGTTCCCTCAGAACTGGAACCCTCTCGAGCTTCCCTGGGAGGAGTGCGATGCAAAGAATTTCTCTCGGGACGAGGCTGTAGCTCAGGCCTACTGGATGTCGAAGCTGGCGCTGTTCGAAAAGTCTGGGATTGGGGCCTTCGGCCTGGCGGCCGTCCAGGCCGCGACGCACAACTACGAGGATCCTACGAAGAAATTCCTCTCTGCCGTAGCCTTCGACGAATGCCGGCACGACGAAGTCTGCCGTAGAGCCTGCGCCAGAGTCTGCCCGAACTTCCCGTACCGATTCAAACCCCAGACACAACTCGAGGAAAAGGCTCTCAGAAACATCAACGCGCTCTATGAAAATGGCGGTCGATACTGGTCTGCCTTCCAGAGTGCGTGGGACAAATATCCGCTCGAGCTGATCTTCTCGAGCTTCTTCTTCGCCGAGATCGGCGCGCAGCTGATCTTCCGTGAGGTCGGCGAGCGCTCCAAGAACAAGGTCTACGCCAGTTCGTTTAAGAGCATCACTCGAGACGAATCGAGGCACCTGACGGGCACCATGGCGATGCTCGAAACCATCTCCTCCAAGATGAGCGACGACGAAAGGGCCATGATATCACGACAGATGAAGCATGGCTTCATCTACCTCTCTCCTCTGCTCTTCAGGCCCATGGATGAGTTCTGGAAACTCCCCTCGGACTTCTTCGAGTATGACCAGAAGTTGGAGGAGCTCGCGAGCGGCGCGGGCCTCGGCGTCCCCAAGATCGAAGAGCGCTCGGAGGCATGGATGAGCGCAATCCAGAGACACAGGTCGAAGCTCGAGGAGCTAGGAGTCCGCGTTCCCGAGATAAAGGAAATCGGGGTCGAGGGCTTCAGGGTCGACGTCGCCAAGGGCGATGAGATCATAGCGACGCCTCTCTAAGCCTGATGCCCTCCTCGAGGAAAGCCAGCGGGAGGGTGAACGCGAGCACCAGTACGGCTCCGACCACCCAGGCGAGAGAGTAGCCGGCGAGTGTGGCGACGAAGGAGAAGACAATCGGCGGGCCGAAGGAACCCAGCAGCGAGATGCTGTTGACCCAGGCAACCGCCAGACTATCGTACTCCCGCTCGATATCGTTCAAGTCCCTCGCAGCGGCGAATCCGGCCGTGAAGCCGAGTCCACTGACGATTCCCCCCACTACACCGCTCGCCACAGCGGCCGCGACGCTGCCCCCGGCGGCGATCAGGAGGGCGCCTGCCATGACCACATCGGCGACGACCATCAGGAGTCGAGGTTTCCTCATCCGGTCGTAGAACCTACTGCCAACGAGGAGGGACGAAAGTATCGGCAGGATCACGATAAGGCTCGAGACGAGACCAGACTCTGCGACGCCCAGGCCAAGCTTCTGATTGACGTAGTAGAACATGAAGCTCTGGATCAACCCGTTCCCTATCGAAAGCGCGAGGACACCTAGGCCGAGGAGCACGAGCTTCCTGTTCATTATTATTCTCCGCAGTCCGGCAAGCCTGAGGGTGAAGCCGGCTCGGGCCACGTCGCGCGGAACCACCACGAGGACCGCGACGCCCGTTAGCAGCCCCATGGCACCACTGATCTCGACACTGGGGCGCCACCCGAAGGTCGATGCCAGAATTCCCCAGAAGAAGAACGCAACGAACCCGCCTATTGCGAAGGCCGAGTTGTACATCCCGACGCCGAGTCCTGAAGTCTCTCTTCGGAGTGAGCGGGTGAGAATGACGAGAGCCGGCCCAAAGAAGAGGGCCATCCCCGCGCCCACGACGAATCGCAGCGCGACCACCTCGCCGAAGGAGGGAACCAGGCCGCAGAGAAGCGCTGCGCCCGAAGCCACCAGAGTTCCTGCGACGGAGACCTTCTTGTACCCGTACCTCGCCGCGACTATTCCGCCGGGAACCTGCATCAGACCAACGCCCGCATAGAAGCTGGCGGTCAGGAGGCCCAGCCCCACGGGCCCCTGCTTGAAGTCGGCGCCCATCTCTGCGAAGATCGTTGCGATGTTGAGCCAGTTCAGCGCGTAGACGGCCCGAGTGACAATGATCGTCCAAACGACCCTCTTCTCCGACGCCTCGTCCCGAGCCCGCTCGACCTGCATCCGCGCACCGCGCACCTAACTCAGCATTTACGATTTCCCCCGAATGGGAGCAGATTGGTGTTGACTCAGCAGATATCCGCCGCCCTGTTCCCATCCGACCCATTTTGAACCCGCTGACGCTCAAGGAGCTCGAGCCCACAGGAGGCCTCAGCGTTTCCTAACTCATGGGGTTTCCTCGTTTGGATGAATCGGTGATATTCGACGGGTAGTGAAGTCAATCGCTGGCGTTTTCCAGAGTTTCTGGCGAGGTTCCCCTTGGTCCGCTAGCCTCTCTCAGTCTTCCCGGCCCTCCGACAATGATTTTGGGCGAAAAAGCCGCATTTCGAGGCGTTTATGTCAGGTTTATATATCAATTCGAGCGAATTCGCGCCGAGGGATTCCAGATGGTAACTGGATACTGCGTCTACGAAAAGAAGAAGAATAGGGAGATTAAGAATCCCAAGCAAATCAAACTGAAGAATGGCCGTCCCGCAATCAAGGGCACCTGCGCCTCCTGCGGCAAGCCGATCTTCAGGATTGGAAAGCTGAAGTAAACTTACTCTCCCGTTCCTTTTTATTTATCTCGAATCAGCTCGGTTGACCAAGCCCATTGGCTCTTCAGCTATACAACAGCCTCGGTCGAAGGCTCATGCCTTTCGTGCCGATCGAAGATGGGGTCGTGAAGATGTACACCTGCGGTCCCACCGTTTGGAACTACGCCCACATAGGGAACTACCGAACATTCGTCTTCGAGGATATCCTCAGGCGCTACCTGAAGTTCAAGGGAATGAAGGTGGTCCAGGTGATGAACATAACGGATGTGGAGGACAAGATAATCAAGGGAATGAAGCGGACTGGCAAGAGCTTGGAGGACTTGACCAGTTTCTATGAAGCCGCGTTCAAGGAGGATCTGGCATCGCTGCGAGTGGAACCGGCGGAGATCTACCCGCATGCGACGGAGCACATCGGCGAAATGGTGAGTTTGGTCAAGAAGCTCCTGGAGAAAGGTTACGCCTACAGGGCGGAGGACGGCTCCATCTACTTCGACGTATCGAAGTTCAAGAACTACGGCGCGCTCTCCGGTATCCGGCCCGGCGAGCTGAAAGCGGGGGCAAGGGTGAAGAACGACTCCTACGACAAGGCCGAAGCAAACGACTTCGCCCTGTGGAAGGCCTGGGACGCCGAGGACGGCGAAGTCTTCTGGGAGACCGAACTTGGCAAGGGGAGGCCGGGATGGCACATCGAGTGCTCCGCCATGTCGATGAAGTATCTGGGGGAGACCTTCGACATACACACCGGTGGGATGGACAACAAGTTCCCTCACCACGAGAACGAAATCGCGCAGTCCGAGGCGGCGACTGGCAAGCAGTTCGTGAGGTATTGGCTCCACTCCGAGTTCCTGAACATCGAGGGTGAGGAGATGCACAAGTCCGTCGGCAACGTGGTCTACCTTCGGGACCTGCTCACTGAGGGCTGGGCCCCGATGACAATCAGGCTCTTCCTTATCTCGGCGAGCTACAGGGACCCAATCAATCTGACGCAGACGTCCCTGCGCCAGGCCGAGGCGGAGAGGGAGCGGCTCCAGCAGTTCGCGCGAAGGCTCACTTCCGTGTCGGGGCCGGCCTCTTCTCGCGGGGAGAAGGCAAAGGAGTTGCTGGACTCCTTCGCCGGGGCCATGGACGAAGACCTGAATACACCAGCTGCCCTTGCAGCTGTGTTCGCCTTCGCGAAGGAGATAAACAACCTGATTGACGGAGGGAGGCTGGGCAGGGAGGACGCGCTCGAGATACTGGAGTCCGTCAAGAGGGTGGATTCGGTGCTGGGGCTGTTGAGCTTCGATGAGGGGGCAATCTCGCAAGAACTCAAGGACCTCATTGAGCTCCGCGAAGCCGCCAGAGGCAGAAAGGACTTCGCAGCCGCGGACTCGCTACGAAAGCAGCTGCTCGCCAGGGGGATCGTCGTGGAAGATACGCCGGAGGGAACCGTGTGGCACAGAGCGACCAAGGGTTAAGTTTGAGAACCCAGTAGCTCAACTTCGACAAATCCCCACCATATTATCTCTTCATACCCTACGGTGAACCTGTGGACGCCGAACTCGATAGAACAGGCCAATCGAGGGACGGAAGGAGTCAGCGCCTGTCCAGGGGCCCGGTACTCCGCAGGAAGGAGGCAAGGCTTGCCCTCGACCCCGATGGCTCCGTGATGTCCCTCGAGTCCCTCTCGGAGGACCGCCTCCTCTTTGGCAGAGAGTCGATCGAGTTCCACAAGCTGCAGGCAGGGGTAAAGGTCAGATCTCCGAAGCCAGACTGGAAACTTACGGTTACACCCGCATCCGTCGTGCTTTCCGGCCGACTATTCGAAACCGTCGAAGTGACTCAGAAGCTGGAGTTCTGCGAATTGGGCTCAACGGGGTTCGTCAGGAGGGTGAAGCTGACGAACGTTGGATCCGCCCCCATGCGCCTCTTGATGACTTCCATCCACGACCCCACTACCGCGCACTACCGACCCGCGAATGGAAAGTGGGGGTCGGTGAGCGTGAACGCGTTCAACAGGACGAGCCATGTGGCGATGGACGAGGTGGCGGAACCCCCCGGCGCCCGGGTCGTGGGCTACCTCACGACTCCGAAGTCTATCTACATGACGACCGACAGGACCAAAGCCGAGGAAGTGGTCATCAGTGGCGACTCCCCCGACCCGACAGCGGGCATGTCTGGCCAGATTCTGATAGTCGCCTTACACGAGGTTGAGCTGCAACCCCAGGCCACGGCAGAGCTTTCGAACGCGTCTTTGTACAACCCTTCAGGTCTGGAAGATGCCCTCGCCGATTTCAGGCGAGCCTTCGAGGCCAAGGCTCCTGCACACCCTCGACTGCAGATCGAGTGCTCCGTCGAGAGTCTGTCCCAGGCCATGAGATGGATTCCTCCTGCGCTTGAAGGAGCGGAGTTCCAGGAGTATCTCCTTGACCGGCTCGAGAGCCTTCCCGGACTCGTCTTCGCCGACCCTGACAGAGCGAGGAAGGCGATCGATTCCCTCGTCGGAGAGCTGCGCAGGGATGGGCTGCTGCCGCACTCGTCGGACGCCCGCCTCCCCGGCCACCTGGAGAGCGCAGCCTTGCTGGAGATTGCGGCGAGATTCACGGCACTCAAGGCCGACAAGAAATACGCTCGAGCCGTCTATCGGTCCCTGCACAAGCTTGCAGAAGCTGTGCGCGAAAACAAACCCGCTTCCTGGACCAGCTACCTGCCCCAAGGCTGGCGCCGCGCGCTGGGCAAGGGGTGCCCCTCGGGCACGGTTCCTGAGGTCGTGGCTGCGACTTCGTCGGCCTTGGCGAGCTACGCTTGGCTGGCCCAGCAGGTGGGGAAGTCCCAGGAATCCGCCAGGTTCGTCGAGTCTGCCGAGATGAGCCTGGACGGTCTGAAGAGGACCGCGATAGACGACAGGGGAATAATGGCCCTTAACATCGACAGGAGCGGGACGAGCCACTTTGACGAGACCATAGACCAGGCCGTGGCGCTCTACAGAAACCCCTTCGACAAGAAAGCCGCCTCCGCCCTAGTTCATCGCCTGCAGGAGACAGATTTCATGACGGACTACGGCCCCAGGACCGTCCCCACGTCGAACCATGTCTACTTCAATGGCACATACGGAGACGGCCAGCTGGGCGGATTCTGGACGAGGGCGGCCCTCTCGGCCGCAATCCTCGCCTACGTCGGGGGATACCCCGGACTGGGGAGCCTTCAGTTGCAGAAGGTGGGGAGGCTGGTCGTCGACGACGCCTCTCGTCTCGGGCACATTCCGGGGACGTTCCCGTACTGGGTCGACATCGAGAGGAGAGCGTCGCGTGGCCCGGGGAGCGACCCGGTCGCCGCATCCAGACTCCTCGAAGGAGTCGTCAGGGGCGAACTGGGATTTTCCGCGGGCGGCCGCGGCACCAGACTGGCTCCGCCGGCGTCATCGTCACTCGGATGGCTGATGGCGGCAGGACTCTGGCTCGGCGAGGAGGTCACCGTTTTCGTCGGCAGGTCGGAGTCGAGAGTGCACACCTTCGCGAGCTGTTCCAGATTGGCGGTGGACGACGGACTCAAGTTCGCGAAGAGCGAGGTGTTGCATCCCGGCGCGCCAGGTCTGGCCGTCTGCATGTTCCTCGGTCCGGGTCAGGTGGTCTGTGCTGGCAACACCTCACAAAGGCCCTCCCGTGCGACCATCAATGTCGCGCCGAAGGATCCCCGAATGTTGAGCCACCTAAGCGTGGGGTTGGAACTGCTCGACCATGGGAAGGGATCCTGGCGCCGGGTTCAGACGGTCCGGGTCTCCACCTCGATGGCCCTGGAAATCTCCCTCGATCCGGGAGACTGGAAGGCTCTAAGGTTCTCAACAGATTAATACGTCGCCAGAGGCAATGCGCCTCGGATTGGGCGGGCTCCACGTATCCTCCAACGGAGGGATTCAGGTCGATTATGGCGACACGAGGTACTTACTGGATCCCAAGGGCTCCACTTCCGCTGACTACGCGTTCGTTTCGCACGCCCACGTCGACCATATGCACAGAGCGTCGAAGTCCGAAAGAATCATAGCTTCCACTGCAACTCGGGATCTTGCTCTGGCGCGGGGATACGACCTCGGCGAGACCCTGGAGACGCTCGAGGGTGTCGACCTGCTCGACTCCGGGCACATCCTGGGATCCAGGGCGATTCGCATCGACGACGAACTACTATACACCGGTGACGCTTCGGGGCGTGAACGCGCGTTTCTCGGAAAGTGCAGGACCAAGACTGCGAAGGTTCTCGTGATGGAGACAACCTACGGCCTGCCACGATACGTGTTCCCTCCGACCGCCAAGCTCGTCCGAGACGTGAACTCACTCATTGGAGCGGCGTTCGACAAAGGGAGACCGGTGGTGCTCATGGGCTACCAGCTGGGGAAGGCCCAGCTCCTCTCGTACTTCTTCTCGAGCTGGAGCCCTCTTTACCTTCACGAAGGAGTGGCAAGAATCAACGACGTCCACAGGCGGCATGGCGTCTCGCTGAGGACGGGGCGGAGGTTCGACCCGGCCAACGGGACCGAAGGCATTCCGCGCGGCCCGTGGGTGATGATCACCCCGATGACTACCGGAAGGAGTCGGTTCATGGCGGCTCTGAAAAAGCAATACGGGGCAGTCCTAATCGCTTTCAGCGGGTGGGCCCTGGGTGAAGGATACTGCCGCTCGCTTGGAATCGACTATGCCTTCCCGCTGAGCGACCACTGCGACTATCCGGAGCTGATCAAGCTTGTGCAGGAGGTCTCACCGGAAACGGTCTATACGACTCACGGCTTCGCCCAGGAATTTGCGAGCGATCTTCGCAAGATGGGCTTCACCGCCAGGACTCTGTCCGCATATCAGAGCTCGCTGTACGATTATGTGAGCGGGGACTAGCGCCTCACCGGGGGCGCTCGTCGTGGGAGCCGGGCTCGCGGCGCTTCAGCAGGCAGGTGGCCCGGGCCTTGAATCGGCTACTTGGTAACCATCTGGGCATCGCTCTCGATCTTGATGTTGCCCACCAGGATGTTCCCCACATAGTTGAACGCGAAGACGATTATGATCGCCACCAGCTCCGAGAGGAGATAGTATACGTGGGCGTAGGTGGTGAACCCGTAGAGAATGGCGAGGTTGAGCACCGTCCCGATCGCGCCGATGAAGGCGAACTTGACTCCCTTGGTCATGAACTGTTTTGAGAATATCTTGTCCTTGAGATTCATGGTGTCGTCGACCTCCGTTGACCCGACCGAGGAGATGGTCCAGCGCGCACGCGCGCAGAGACGGACATGATTGCCTGGAGCAAAGGTGGCGCTATTTAACAGAATGAGCACTCGGCAGAGGTCGACTGAGCGCCTTAGGTCCCCACCCGAAGCCGCGCTCAGCCTGGACCTGTCCGGCCTAGGACACTTCGAGGTATACCGGCCGGCCGTCCAGGTCGTCTTCGGTCCAATCGCCGTCGGACGACTTCTCCTTTAGCAGAGTGACGCTTCGAACGCGGACCAGGAAAGCCAGCTCCTCTCTCAGGGGTGTCAGCATCTTCAGCTCGTCGTCGTCCAGGCCGGCGACCTTCGCCGCCTCGAGGAGTTCCGTCGGGTTGAAGCCCCTGGTCTTGCGTTGGGCTTGCAGCCTGCGAGCGAGGTCCCTCGCGAGGCCTTCGGCGATCAGTTTCTCGTCCCTGGTGGTGTCTACGGCGACGAAGACCCCGTTGCGCTCAGCGACCTCGTAGCCGCTCTCGGCACTCACGTGAAAGTCGAACACTGAAGGCGGCACATCTACCGGGCCGGACGCCAGCTCGAGCCTCAGGGTCTCTCCGCCTAGGTATCGCTGAAGCGCAGATCGGCCCTCGGCCCTTGAAAGCCTCCGCATCACTTCGGGCGTCTTCTGTTTGAACAGAGCTCCCACTTTCGCAGTGTTCGGCGAGAGCTCGAATCTGGCCGGGAACCCCTCGGACGAAGTAGCGACTTCGACCTTCCTGATGTTGCATACGGTCTGGATCAGACGCAGGGACCCCTTCGCGGCGTCCTCAGAACCGGGCTCCACCAACAGCTTCATCCCTCGGAGAGGCCACCTCCTCTTCAGCCTGGCTTTGGTTCGGGCCGAGTTGCAGGCTTCCTCCACGAGCAGGGCGAACTCTACCTTCCCCTCCGAATCCGATCGGACTGGTCCGGCCTCACGGCGAGCTCCACCGAGCATCAAGGGCTCGGTCCAGGCCTTGGGCGCTGAGAACGACGTCTGGTGAAGGTACTCTGTAATGAACGGCGAAACAGGGTGCAGGAGCACATCGGCTCGGCGAAGCGCGTGGCCGAGCACCGCGTAGATCACTAGCCTCCGCTCAAGCTCCTTCGGATCGTCCTTCCAGAGCTCACCCCTCGTGAGCCTGACGTAGTTTTGGCTCAGCTGGCCGATGACCAGGTTCTCGATTGCCCTGCACGCCTCGTTGTACCTCGCACGCTCGTAGGCGTGCTCGACCTGTCCTTCTGCCGTGGCCAGTTTTGCGAGAACCCAATCGTCCACCTCGGAGAGTAGTCCACTCTCCCTCGCCCAGGAGATGGTATGGATCCCGGGATTGAAGCCGTCGACCCGGCCGTTCTGCGCCAGATACACGTGCAGGTGGTAAAGCGTGTTGAGAACCTGGTAGGGTCGGGCCGCCATCTCCTTGAGATCCATGCTCAGCGAATCCTCTGGAGAGCTCTTCCAGGTCAGGTAGAACCTCGCGAGATCCGTCGAGTTGCTTCTGAGCAGATCGAGACCCCAGATCACGTTGCCCAGGCTCTTGCTCATCTTCCTGCCCTGGTCGTCCAAGACGTGCCCCTGGAAGAGGAATGCACTGTAGGGGGCCTGGGGTTTTCCCGTCTTTATCACATTCATGACGAGGAGCGTGTATGCCCACCCCCGTGTCTGGTCGATTCCCTCAGTAAGGAACCTGGCAGGAATCAGTCTGGCGTACTCTTCGTCCGAGAAAGACGAGTAGGGGGCCGAGCCGCTGTTGTGCCAGGTGTCCAGGACGAATGGTTCCCTGAATGCGTCATGGCCGCATCTTTGGCACCTGAGCACCACCCTGTCGATCCACGGTCGGTGGAGCTCGAAGTCGGGGCCATCTGGTAGCTCCTTCGCGAGCTCTAAGATCTTCCTTCTCGAGAAAGCCGGAGTCTTTTCACCGCAGGAAGGGCAGGCCCATATCGGCAGAGGAGCCCCCCAGAGCCTCTCTCTCGTGATGCACCACGGGGGCGATGCCGCCAAGAACTCGACGAACCTGTTCTTGGGGCCCTCGAAGAAGTACTCGACCGCCTCTGCCGCCTGAGAGAGCTTGTCTCGTATCCTGTCAACCCAATAAAAATACTCCCTTCGTGCGAGCCAGACAAGCCTGTGGCCGGATCTCCAGCAGATGGGGTAGTCGTGCTTGACCACTCCGCTGTGCACCAGGGCCCCACTTCTCCGTAGGAGCGCGATTACTTCTTCATCAGCGTCCCGGGCGAAGGTGCCGGCGAAGCGGCCGGCCTCTGTGGTGAACTTCACCTGGTCGTCGAACGGGTTGAAGACGGGAGCCCCTCTCTTTTGGGCCACCCTAAAGTCGTCCTCTCCATTGGCCGGCGATATGTGCACCAACCCTGTCCCGGTTGTGGTATCGACGAAATCCTCGGCGACGACGCAGTGGATCTTGCCCTCCCGAGCCAGCTTCGACAGCCCGGGGATCTCCGACAGCATGGGGTGCGCATAGGAGAGCCCTTCCAGTTCCCTCCCCTTCACCCTCTTCAGCGTCTCTCCCAACTCCACGCCGACCTCCTTCGCGAAGGACTCCTTGCGCTCTGAACCTACGATCCACGTTTCGTTCCCCACCCGCACGTACTCGTAGTCTGCTTCGGGCTTCACCCCCACAAACTCGTCAGTGACGACTGTGAATGGCATCGTCGTCCAGACGGTAAGGAACGCGCCGTCGCTTGCCTGGGCCTTGTAGTAGACGCTCGGGTCTTCAAGGAGCTCGTAGCCCCCCAGAGCAAGCTCCGCCTGACTGAGCGAGGTCTGGCAGTTGGGACAGTACGGAACGACATAGAAACCTTCCCCCAGCAGGCCCTCGTTCCACGCGGTCTCGAGGTAGTTCCATTCGCGTTCGATGTAGCCGTCCCTGTAGGTCATGTAGGCCCTTTCCCGGTCCAGCATCAGGCCCAGCAGGGTGTCCAGCTCCTCCCAGTCGTTCTTGTACTTCCGGATCAGCTCCTTGCAGGCCGCGACGAGCTTCTCCGCGCCGACCTTGTTGAGGTTCTCCCACTTGTTGCCCGTGAGCCCGAGCTCCTTCTCGGCCTGCAGCTCGACCGGGAGGCCCTGCGTGTCCCAGCCCCCCCTGAACACCAGGTTGTCGCCCTTCAGAATGCTGTGCCTGTAGTAGAGGTCCTTGTAGATTCGTCCACGCACGTGGCCCATGTGAGGCTGGTTGTTCAGGGTAGGTGGACCTTCATACCAGCCCACTGGTCTTCGTTCGGAGAGCCTGTCGCTGACGAGTCTCCTGGCGTCAACCTCCTTGTAGAACCTGCGTACCCGGGCTTCTACTTCCTTCCAGTCATAGTTCGCATTGAGCGTCTCGCTAGAATCTGTGCGGCTCTCGAATTTTATGATCACTCAATGCCGTAGCCCCTGACGCCGCGTCGTATTTTAACATGCCCTAGGCTCCGACGAGAAGCCGGGACGCGAGTTGGTCGGGCAAGCCGGATTCGCGAATCTTTGCTGCTGCCTTCTCACAGTCGTACTCCACCCTCACATTGTCTACTCTTACGTCCCCGTCGCCTGACACCAGCGTCGCAAATGACGCTCGCCTGTCGCCGTCCCTGGGCTGGCCCACGGACCCGGGATTGAACACCAACCTTCCGCCGTTCTTCCAGACGTACGGTATGTGGGTGTGCGCCAGGGCGAGTGCGTCGGCACCGACGCGGTCCAGGTACCTCGCGAAGACAAGCGAGTGTGTCGCGGGGTCGACATATTCCCAGAGCTGGTCGTCGGGGCTCCCATGCGCCATGTGGACCCGAACGCCGTCAAACCCGAGCTTCCGCTCGAGCGGCAGTCCCTCCAGAAACGCCAGCGAGCTCGGCTGCAGCTGCCTGCGCGTCCAGATTGCGGCCATCGCCGCCCTCGCGTTGAACCCGGACGTGTCGCCCGTCGAGACGGCACGGTCGTGGTTGCCTGCGATGCAGAGAATCTCGTTCTCTTTCAGCACCTCGATGACCTGATTCGGGCTTGCCCCGTACCCAACGACGTCCCCGAGACAGTAGGTTTCGTCGCTTTCAATTCGAGCCAGAACCGCTTCAAGTGCCTCTAGATTCGAGTGAATGTCGGCGATGAAAGCGACCCTGCGCAAGGCGAGCTTACCGGGGCGCGAACGTCTTTATGCATTGTGGGAAGTGCGGTCGAGATTCGCCGCCGAGTTCGCACGGCGCACCGTGATAGGGGCGCGCGATGTGTAATCATTTTTCATAATGGCGTTAATAGTTATTGACAATCCACCATTAACGGATTTTCATTCTCGTGATATTCGAAGCTATCAATGTCTGCATTTGCAGGAAAGTGGGAGAAGCAAAACAGCCAAGGTTTCGGGTCGCGGGTCAAGGATTCCGTAAAGAACCCAGGTCCGCTAAAGCCGAGACTTGATCTAGCCATACGACAAATCCAAGTCCAAGTAGCCAAACTGGACTCGACATCCACCAAACTCAGGGAGAGAGACAATTCGATCTTCAACAAGGTCGTGAGCTCCCTACAGAAGCACGACACACAGCACGCCTCCGTGTTCGCGAACGAGCTTGCCGAGATAAGGAAGATGAACAAGATGGTGACGCAGGCAAAGCTCGCGCTCGAGCAGATCGTGCTCAGACTCAACACAATCACTGAACTCGGCGACATCGTCGTCACTCTGACGCCAGCGATGGCCGTAATCCGCAACGTCAAGCAAGGCTTGGTTGGGGTACTGCCAGAAGCTGAGAGTGAAATTGGCGAGATCTCTGGACTGCTGAGTAGCATCCTGGTCGATGCAGGTACAGTGGGCGGGTACTCACTGAACTTCGAAGCCGCGAACGAGGACGCAGAGCGCATAATGGCCGAAGCGTCGGCGGTTGCGGAACAGAGGATGAAGGAGAAGTTCCCTGAGATTCCGGCCACACTACCATCTGCAGAGTCTGGGACCGAAAGCAGCACCTATTAGAGAGACGGGAACCTACAGTTCCCGGCCTCTTTTTCTTTTATTTTTCCAGAGAACCATCAGACCACGGTCTGAATGATTCTCTTTCGCTTCATTTCTTTTCTTGAGCACCAGGCCGGACTTCGTCTGGGAGAAGGTAGTCGACCACAATCGTGCGCTCGTATCGGCCGCTCGCCAGCTGCTCGAGGTGCTTGTTCACTCGGTTACTGAAGAAACCCAGGATAAGTATCACTGGGAGGTAGAGGAATATGCTGTAGAGCAGCGCCCTGGCGAGCGTGTCTGCCGTGTACCGGATGGTGAAGAAACCAGTCGCGCTGTTTATCCGCAGTCCTGTGTACACGAAGCTGAAGGTGGACACGGCCATCCCAGCCAGCGCCGTGGCCAGCATCGCCCTTCTGAGGCCCTCCACTCTCCTCACAATGGCTTGCACTTTGGCGTACTCCCCGGCGGTCATGGGGTGGGAATCCAGTGCCGCTTCGGGATTCGCGTCGCTCAATTCGCTTCGTCGAGTTGTCCGCCTAGGCTGCGATATTTAACTTCGCGTCGGCTTCGCAAGGGACTTTCTCCAACAAACCGACCAAAACGGCTCAGGACGGCTCCGTTTTCCCTTTGTCGACGGACTTTAACGCATTATAGCGAAAATGTTGACCAAGCTGGTGATTACGCAGTGGCAGAGAAATGCGTTTGTAATTGCCTTCACGTGACCCATTAAGAGTTATAGGTGTTAGACGCGAAGAAAACGTCAAGCCCAAGATAGCTTCAACGATAAAGGAGATTGAGCTACACAGGCGCGAACTCGAGAACCTCAGGGGCAAACTCGAGCAGAGGCGGAAGACCCTCTTCGACACCACCGTGAAGGCTATGATGGCCAAGGACAAGTCGAAGGCTTCGGTCTACGCGAACGAGTGGGCCGAACTCAGAAAGGTGGCCAAGGTGGTATACGCCAGCGAGCTTGCGCTGACCCAGGTAGTTCTGCGGCTGGAGAGCATGGTGGACGTTGGAGACGTCATGGTGCACATGAGTAAGGCTTTCAAGGTCCTGCGGAACGTGAGCAAGACCGTCCAGGGGCTGGTTCCCGCGCTCGACCAGGCGTCCGATGAGATCAACAACACTCTCACAGAGACCATGGCGGAAATGGGCAACGTCTCCCCCACGATATCGCTCAACGTAAGAACGGAGAGCGGGGAGGAACTGGTCGAGCAGGCCCGGAGACTAGCTGAGGAGAGAGCCGAGCAGATGAAGAGCGGCCTCGCGGTCTCACCACGAAGGATACAGGAGGAGGCGGAGTCCCTCGACAGAAGAATGCCGCTCTTGGCGAGCGGAGAGGAGGACGAGGAGGGTGCCATGCTCGGAGTGCTCTACGGGGCTCCGCGTCAGGAGAACGCGGAGGAAGAGGTCCTCCACTACGCAGCGATCCACGACGGCAACGTGGACATCACCGACGTGTCCAACGTGCTGAAGATGCCCTCGGATGAGGTCGAGCAAGCCCTCCTGAAGCTTCTTTCAGAAGGCAAAGTGAAAATGACGAACCAAGGAGGTGCTGAGAACTGAGCGTCGTGGCAGCAAGGGAGCTCGAAGACGACGCCAAGAAGTACGCCAGCGAGGCGATCCGGCTCGATTCGCAGGGTGCCCACGGGATGGCTATACAGATGTACCAGAAGGCAATTTCCACTCTGGTCAAGCTCGTCCACCTGTACCCCGACTACCGGCTCAACAGGCAGTACACCGAGAGAGCCATGGCCTATCAGGAGCGCGTGAAGGCGATCCAGGCGGCCCATGGCCTCCTTCCTCAGGACCAGCCGCCCGTCGAGTTCGGGACCGTGACCCAGGGCGGGTCGCCCGCCCAGACCGGGAGCGGTGGCCAGAACCAGCCCGAGGCGTCGAAGGGTCCCCAGGTTGTCCAACAGCTCAAGGCATCGTTCAACGACCTCGTGGTAACGGAAAAGCCCGACGTTAGATGGGACGACGTGGTGGGGCTCGAAGACTGCAAGAGCGCCATCAGGGAGTCCATCGTGTTCCCGTTCTTGCGGCCGGACCTCTTCAAGCTGGGTTGGCCAAGGGGCATCCTCCTCTTCGGTCCTCCCGGATGCGGAAAGACCATGATCGCCGCGGCGACGGCCGCCGAGATCGACGGATTCTTCATTTCCGTGGACGCCGCTTCCATAATGAGCAAGTGGCTTGGCGAGGGCGAGAAGAACGTCTCCAAGCTCTTCGCGAACGCGAGGAAGATGCTCGGCGAGAACAAGCCGGTGATCATATTCGTTGACGAAATCGACTCCCTCCTGGGCACGAGGAGTCAGGAGGTCGGAGGAGAGGTGAGGGTCAGGGATCAGTTCCTGAGGGAGACCGACGGTCTCAGCGACAAGGGGAAGAACATTCATCTCTATGTGATCGGGGCTACGAACAAGCCCTGGGCCCTCGACCCGCCGTTCCTCCGCCGATTCCAGAAGAGGATCTACGTGCCGCTGCCCGACAATCTGGCAAGGATGTCTCAGTTCAGAATGTACACGGCGCCGCTCACCCTTGAGGGTGACGTAAGCTTGGATGTGCTTGCCAAGCTGAGCGAGAGCTACTCCGGCAGCGACATCAAGGACATCTGCCAGGGAGTTCAGCTTCGGGTGGTCCGCGAGCTCTTCGAGAGCGGCAAGGCCCTGGACAAGGAGACCCAGCCGAGGGCGATCTCACTCAACGACTTCAAGGAGGTAATGAGGACGCGCCGGCCCAGCGTCTCTGCGGACATGGTCAGGGCCTATTCGCAGTGGACAGAGAACTTCAAGGCACTCTAGCCCTGCTAACGTATAAGATGGGCGGCCGTCAGACCTTGGCGTCTTGCAGGAGATACTCTCTCCAGACGAGCTGAGGTCCAGAACGGGCGCAGAGGTGGAGATTGTCGGCTGGGTCCACGACGTCCGCGCCCTCGGAGGGATCGTGTTCGTGCTGGTGAGGAACTCCAAGGGTATTGTGCAGGTGGCCGCGCCCAGGAAGGAGGTCGAGCCCGCGGTTTTCGACGCCCTCGGGGGCCTCCACCAGGAAGACGTTGTCCGCATTCGGGGCGTTGTGAAGGAAAGCAAGGTCGCTCGCCTGGGCTTCGAGATCGTTCCGAAGGCGCTATCTATTGTCGCAAAGTCGGCCACTCCGCTGCCCCTCGACCCGAGGGGCGTCACCACAGCGGGTCTCGACACTCGGCTGGTGTGGCGATCTCTTGAGCTCCGTAGGCCGGAGACGGCGGCGGTCTTCAGAGTCGAGGACGCGCTGGTCGAAGGGGCGGAGAAGTACCTTCGGCGCAGCGGATTCATGAGGGCCTTCACTCCGAGCATCCTGGGAGGCATCTCCGAGGGTGGATCCGAGGTTTTCAAGATTGACTTCTACGGCAAGCCAGCGTTCCTCAGGCAGGACCCTCAGCTGCACAGACAGCTCGTCATCGCGGGCGGTTTCGACAGGATCTACGACCTCGGACCAAACTGGAGGGCCGAGCTCTCTCACACACCTCGCCATCTGAGCGAGCACCGGACTATTGCGCCCGAGATGGCTTTCATCACGGACGAGAGGGATACGATGAGGGTGCAGGAAGGCATGCTCCTCGGAGCGCTTCAGGAGGCGCGCCAGCGCTGCGCTGGCGACTTCGCCCTCCTAGGAGTCGAGCCCGAGGTCCCGAAGATTCCCTTCCCAGAGTTGACCTTCCCGGAGGTGTACGAGATCCTGGAAGAGAAGGCCATCAAGGCGCGGAGAGACGAGGACATTGACTCCGACGCGGGCAAGGCGCTCGGCGCCTACGTCAAGGAAAAGTTCGGTTCCGACTACTTCTTCCTCAACCGGTTTCCCTCCAAGGTGAAGCCGTTCTACGTGATGAAGCACGACGAGGAGCCAGAGTATGCGAGGTCAGTGGACCTCATGTACAAGGGCCTAGAGCTGTCCTCAGGAGGCCAGAGAGAGCACCGGTACGAGAAGATAGTCGCCCAGGTCGCCGAGAAGGGCATGGACCTCGAAGGTCTGAAGTGGTTCACGGAGCCATTCCGCTATGGCGTGCCTCCTCACGGAGGCTACTCCTTCGGCATCGAGCGGTACACGGCGTACCTGTTGAACATCGAGAACGTCAAGGAGGCCGCGCTCTTCCCAAGAGACCCTGACCGGCTGCAACCCTAAGAGAGAATCCGGGGCGCTATCTCCGCAGGAGGGAGTCTCTCTCGCTCTCGACCGTCATTTCTATCCCCTTCATCTCCTTCACGACCCTCTTCAGCTTCTCCACTTCGGAGATGGCCCTTTCGCTCCTCCTCCCGGTGACGATCGCCTTCGTGAGCTTGCTCCCGTCCGGGAGCCAAACGGTATTCACGGTGAGAATGCGTGTGGGATAGAAGAGGTCCTCCAGGAACCTCCTGTCGGAGTTCGTCGCGCCGACAATCCAGACCTTGCCCTTGAGGAGCTGTTCCAACTTCGAAGCAATCTCGGGGTTGGACCGCACGACGGTGACGTCAGAGGGCTCAAACTCGATTACATAGTTGCCGCCGACTTCGACGCTCCTGAGAAGCCTGATGCGGTTCACTTCGTTGACCTTCTCCGCAATCTTCACCAGGGCCTTCGAGACTTCGACGTCCGCTTGAGATATCTGGCCGCTCTTTAGCTTCGACTCGCACTTCGCGCAGAGTATGCCGGTCTTGGCGTCAAAGGTGCAAATCGGTATCCTAAGCGGCAAAGGCAGGCAGGCACGGAAGTCCCTTGATAAAAGCCTCTCGCATTTGAAAGGGGTCGTCTCCCAGCCGAACCGGCGGTTTTAGGGGACACTCTTTTTACGCGTGGGGACGACCACCCGCGTCCGGCTGGCGTTGACAACTGGAACGATCAAAGACCAACGGCGTGGCCGTTGCATTCCTCCTCCTCTTTGACTTCACGCTCGTGACGAACATCTTCAACATCGGGTCTCTCTTTGCCCCGATGGCCGCGGAGTTCAGCGAGTCCGTGGCGGGCCTGGGTGCCCTTGTCTCCGCCTACGTGCTGGGCAGGGCCGTCTTCGAGCTGCCGGGTTCGCTCTTCGCAGTCAGGAAGGGCCCGAAGACGCTGTTGACTGTTGGCGGCTGCCTCGCATCCGTTCCGATCATTCTCAGCGGCCTTTCGACAAGCTTCACCGAAGTGCTCGTCTTGCGCTGTATCGGAGGAGCGGGCTTCGGCTTCTGCTTCCCCCAGGTCACGGCCCTCATAGCCCGGAACGTCAGGGAGACCTCGGCCGGGATGGCGATGGGCCTTCTGTTCATGACCTCAAACCTGGCGGGAATGACGGGCCTCTTCGGCTACGCGGAGCTCGGGCTGCTTCTTGGCTGGCGGGAGAGCGTCTTCCTCAGCGGGGGCCTGCTCCTGGCCGCCACTTTGGCCATGGCACTGGCGGTGCGGGATGACCGCACGATCGGTAGCATCGCTACGAACAGGCACGATGTTGTCGATACCCTCCTAAACAGGCAGCTGCTGATTCTTGCGCTGCTCCTCATAGGCATCGGGGGCGGATCATATCTGACATGGAACTTCTCAGTTTACTACCTGCAAACGCAACTCGGCGTTCCGGTCGCGCTCGCGGGCCTGCTCGCTGGTCTGGCACCGGCCTTTGCCCTAATGGCGCCGTTGGCGGGAAAGGGCTACGACCGATTCCAAAGGATGCGGCTGTGGATACTGGCTGCGGGCGCCGTCATGGCCGGAGGCCTCGCCCTTGCCTCGAACACTCAGCTCGACCTCGCCGTCGCTTCAGTCGCCCTGGTGGGGGCAGCCCAGGGAGTAGGATTCACCGTCGTCTTCGCTTCCGTGAGAGGGGCCAGCGGCCAGAGGGCAAGGCTGGAACCCTTAGCCTTCGGATGGGTGGATACACTGTCCCTGCTGGGTCCGCTCTTCGCGCCCGTCGTCTTCTCGACCGTGGCGCTTCGAAGCGGCTACTCCGCCGCGTGGCTCTTCGGCGGCGGCTTCACGGCCGTATTCCTGCTGCCGCTGTTGTTCTACAAAGTTCGACCGGAGTCGCCCAAGAGTCATCCGCCCGCCCCGGCTTCCGTACCCTCCTCGCCCGGCCGGGCCTGATATGAAGACCGGACGCGCCTACCAGTCGAATGCTACTTGCCTAGCTTTACTTCAATCGACGAAACGTTGTTCATGCCGCCCGTCTCCGTGCTCTTGACTTGCTCCGTGTCGATGACGATCTTCTTCACCACGACGTTGGTCGCGAACCGCTTCGTCAGTATCTGGGCAACGTCAACTGCCTTTGAGATAGCCTTGCCCCTCGCCTTCACTGTGACAATTGCGCCCTCGTTCTGCAAGAGGGTCAGGCATGCAAGAACGTAGTTCATGACCGGCTTCTTGCCGATGAAGACGGTGTAGGGATCTCGTTGAGACTGACTGGTTGGTTGTTCCATAATTCACGCGAGAATTCTTAGTTATATTAGGATACTGGACGATTGGTCTACCTCCCCCAGGGGGGGACCCGAGGAGGTTCTGCTCCCGACCGCAGGCCTTCGCTAACTTTATCGCCCCCTACTGTCGCGCGTCGGGCATGCGTCTCTTCGAGTACCAGGCGAAGGAGCTATTCAGGGCCTACGGTCTCCCTTTGCCGAAGTCAATCCTAGCGCGGAGCGTCAAAGATGCGGAGGCGGCCTTCGGGAGTCTCGCCCACCCGGTGGTGCTCAAGGCGCAGGTGCTGGCCGGCGGCAGGGGAAAGGCCGGAGGCGTTGTCGAGGTGAGCGAGGCCTCGAAGGTTGAGACTGAGGCGGGCAGGATTCTCGGGCTTTCAATAGGAGGTGAAAGGCCGTCTGCGCTGCTCGTGGAGGAGGCCTTCCCGCACGCGAAGGAGATGTACCTCTCTATCACCCTCGACCGGGGAGAAAGGGCATTCCTGGTGGTCGCGTCGGGATCAGGCGGGGTGGACGTCGAATCGGTGGCAGGCAAGGTGATGAGGCGCCTGCCGCTGGACGGAATCGACCAGGCATTCGCCGACAAGATCGCATCCGAGCTCTCCCTCGACCAGGCGACAGCGAAAGCGTTTGGTCAGATACTGCTCTCCCTCGAGAAGCTCGCCAGGGAGAAGGAATGCGAGCTCGCGGAGATCAACCCATTGGCGGTGGGGTTCGACGGCCAGGTGATGCCCCTCGACGCCAAGATAATCATCGACGACAGCGCGCTCTTCAGGCATCCGGAGTTCTCAAAGATTCACCCCGAAGACACCTTCGAGGGCGAGGCCTCCAGGCAGGGGTTCGCCTTCGTCCACCTTGAGGGTGACATCGCAGTGGTAGGAAACGGGGCAGGACTGGTGCTGTCCACCCTCGACCTGGTAGGTGACGCGGGCGGGCACGCCGCCTGCTTCCTCGACCTGGGCGGGGGAGCGCAGAAGGAGCGCATGGAAGCCGCACTCAGGCTGGTGAACCGCCTACCCAACGCCGACCGGATACTGATCAACATCTTCGGCGGCATCACGAGGACGACAGACGTGGCGGAGGCGATCAAAGCCGTGCTTTCAGACGGCAACGTCAAGCCCATCTACGCGAGAGTGAGTGGAGCCGAGGAGGCCGAGGCGAGGAGAATGCTCGAAGGAACGAAGGTCAGGTTGTATCCAACGGCTCCGGAGGCTGTGAGGGCGGTGGTGGCGGCAAAATGAACCTCCCCAAGGATGGCGACCCGGTGATAGTGCAGAACATCACCGGGAGGTATGGCAGCCTTCACACCAGGCTGATGCTGGACTACGGGACCAACATTGCCGCCGGTACCGCGCCCGGAAAAGCGGGCCAGACAGTGGAGGGAGCGCCGGTGTTCAATACCGTCGCCGAGGCCGTCGCCAAGACCGGCGCCAAGGCGTCCGTCTTTTTCGTGCCGGCTGAATACTCCCTTGGTGCGGCAAAGGAAGCCCTCCTCTCAGGAATCAAGACGCTCGTTATCATCACCGAGCACATCCCGATCAGGGACATGCTGCAGTTGCTCGAGACCGGTAGGGCGAACGGCGCGACAATAGTGGGGCCCAACTGCCCTGGGCTGATCCTCCCTTCGGAGAGGGTCAAGCTAGGCATAATGCCGGCGCCATCCTTCACCCCTGGACGCTTCGCCCTCTTCTCACGGAGCGGGACTTTGATGTACGAGATCGCTAGCCAGATGTCTTCCAGCGGTCTAGGACAGGCTGTGGCACTGGGCATCGGCGGAGACCCGGTCACGGGCACGACTACGAGCGAGTGGCTTGACTATGTCGGGACCAGGGGTGACATCGACGGCGCAGTGGTAGTCGGCGAGATAGGCGGGGATGCAGAGGAGAGGCTGGCCAGGCACATCAAGAAGTCGGGGTTCAGCAAGCCAGTGGTCGCCTACATCGCAGGCAGGTTCGCCCCGAAGGAGAAGAAGATGGGTCACGCGGGTGCGATCATCTACGGGAACTACGGGACCGCGGAGTCCAAGATTCAGGCGCTTCGAGAAGCAGGAGCCAGAGTTGCCATGACGCCCATGGAGGTGCCACTGCTGATGAAAGAAGCCCTGGCCCGCTAGCCCCATTCTGGCGGCGAAGCGCCCGCTGGGGAAGATACTTATACCGCGGTCGAGCGCCCCAGTTGAAATCCGAGAGATCGCCAAGCATGCCAATCGCCGATGTGACCAAGAAGCAGATTGCCCAAAAGAGAAGGCTGTTCTTCAAGGTGTGCCTTAGGTGCGGGGCGCGAAACCCTCTGGGGGCAGAGCGGTGTCGGAAATGCAGGACCTCGGACCTAAGACTGAAGAATCGCTCCGTGGGTCTCAAGAAGTAGGAAGAGCCGCTGTTCGGACGGCGGAACGAGTAGTGCGTCGGTCTCATGCCTGCGATTGAAATCTTCGGGAAAACCTTTACATGAACGGGGAGAGCTTCGCCGCTTCACAGCACGTGGTGGATTTTGGTGGAGAAGATCATCAGCGCCGCGACCGGCAAGAACCTGCTCACAGTGGAGGACGTCTCCAAGTCGTTCGTCGACGATAGGACTGGAACCTCAATCGATGTCCTGGCGAAGGTGTCTCTCGACCTTGAGCCCGGGAGGTTCGTATCCATAGTCGGGCCAAGCGGCTGCGGAAAGAGCACGCTCCTGAACATCATTGCGGGACTCATCCCGCCCACCACCGGACAGATAAGATTCGGAGAGGAGATGATGGGGGCCCAAGGTCGTTCGATCGGGTATGCCTTCCAGAGGGATTCGCTTCTCCCGTGGAGAGATGTGGAAGGAAACGTGGAACTCGGGTTGGAGCTGAAGGGAGTCCCAAAAGAAAAACGAGCCACTCTTGCCAGCAACTACATTGACATGGTCGGACTGTCGATGTTTCGCAGATACATGCCCCATCAGTTGTCCGGCGGGATGAGGAAACGGGTCGAGCTGGTGAGGGCACTCGCCTACGACCCCGCTTTGCTTCTTCTGGACGAGCCGTTCGGCGCGCTTGACGCGCAGACGAGAATCCTCCTGCAGGATGAGCTGATGAAGCTGGTAGCCAAGAAGACCCAGACCGTTCTCTTGGTGACTCATGACCTGGACGAGGCGATAGCATTGTCCGACAGGGTGGTCGTCATGTCCGCCCGCCCGGGGAGGATAAAATCGAGCCACGTGGTCGATCTCCCGCGTCCGAGGACCAGTTCGGACGCAAGGTCTTCGTCCAAGTTCTACGAGTACGTTCAAGCAATCTGGAGCGAGATCAGAGATGAAATCAAGTTGCAGGGTGAGAGATAGTTGAAACCCCTCGAGATAGTAAAGAGGGTGGGCGGAAGCGTCGCGATAGCGCTGCTGTTCCTGTATGGCTGGACTCTGGTCGTCCAGTTCCGCCTAATAGACGTCATATTCGTCAGCACGCCAGTGAAGATCATCAACGACCTGTTGACCATCCTGCCGCAGCACATCACATGGGAAATGGCTTGGGACACCTACTCCGAGATGCTCGGGGGGTTCGCAATAGGAGCCGCGGCTGGCATAGGCGCGGGTATGGCGCTCCACTACGTGCGCACGCTCTACCAGTGGCTCCAACCGTACATCCTGATATTCTACTCGATTCCGGCGATCGTCTTCGCCCCATTGTTCATACTTTTCTTCGGTATCGGAGCCGACTCCAAGATAGTGCTCGCCTCGTGGGGCGTCTTCTTCGTGTTCCTCATCAACACCATGCAGGCGCTGCAGAACGTCGATAGGACGATAGTCAACGCGGCCGTCGTGATGGGGGCGAAGAGGCTTGACGTCTTCAGGAAGGTCACCCTGCCTTACATCATGCCTTGGATGACCGCCGCCATGAAGCTCGGGATGGGGTTCGCGTTCATCGGCGCGGTCGTCGGGGAGTTCATCGGGGCGCCAACATGGGGCGGACTTGGCTGGTACATCAACTACGAGAGCGGCCTGTTCAATTCCGGCTTGATGTTTGCTGGCATCGCAATACTCGCGGCGCTCATCATGGTTACTACGTACATCCTGATCTACATCGAGAGACTCCTCGTCAGATGGGATCCTAGCAAGCGGTAGACCGCGACATTCGTCCGAACGATCTCATCCGACAAGACCGGTCAAGCCAAGTCAGGTCGGGCTATGTTGTGTCACTAGGTACTCTCCGCGAGGGTGTCCACCTCGCCCGTCTTCACAAAAAGCGGACGAGGCGTTCATCCTTTAGGCGTTAAGCGACTACGTTGGTCTACCCGCCGTTCTGAGTGATGTATGAGTTGACGACGGTTTGGTCGTAGGCGGTCTGGAAGCTAGTTGTTGAGTTGACGATACCCGCCAGAAGGTCCGTGTCCCATGCGTTGTGATACTTGCTGATAGGAGCGGTCCCGTTGACAGGCATAACTGGGAGATAGGTCGTGTACATCGATTGCATGATGCTGTTGCTTGTTCCCGGATACACATTGTTGCTGGTCAATAGGCTGAGAGTGCCAGCTTCGTTGCTGTGGATGTATTGTGCAGCTTCGAGGAGGGACTTGATCACCGCATTGACTACCTTCGGATTGGAACCGATGTAGCTCGACATCCCGACCAGGGCCGGGGCTGGAATCTCTGTGACTGGGCTCGTCCGCATGTCGTATGTCATGCTCACGTTCCCAGACTGGATCAATGAAGTTGTGATTGGGTCGATCTCGAGGGTCGCGACGACGGTTCCGGCCTTCAGCGCTGCTAGCGAAGCCCCTCCGATGGATTCGTCTACGAA
>DATJAJ010000071.1:0-10839 GCA_035516335.1 Nitrososphaerales archaeon | reverse complement strand
GCTGCTGCTGGACGAAGGAAGAATCAGGAACCCGTCTTTCCTTGACTACTATATTCCTACTGCCGCAGACGTTCCTAGGATAACCCCAATCCTCGTCGAGGCCCCCGACGAGTATGGACCTTTCGGCGCGAAGGGAATAGGCGAACCGCCGATAGAGCCGGTCGCAGCGGCGATCGGGAATGCGATCTTCGACGCACTGGGCTTTCCTATTCGAACTCTCCCGTTCACCGCCGAGAGAGTGCACGAGGCAATAGCTGCGCAGGGGGAGGAACGCAGATGAACGCGTTCCAGTATCTTGCACCCATCGCCCCGTTTGAGTTCGAAGCTCCAGACAGCGTCCAGGAGCTCCTCGCGCTTCTGAGGGACGAGGGCCGGGGGGCCAGGCTGGTGGCCGGCGGGACCGATCTCATGATCGGGCTTAAGGAGCGGCTGCTTCAACCGAAGGTCGTCATTGATATGAGCCGCCTGCGACCTGAACTGGCCGGCGTCTACCTCGAAGAAGGACTTCTTCACATCGGGGCGCTCACCACTTTCTCGGAGCTTGAGGCCGACCCGTTGGTCGCCAGACACGCCACAGCGCTCGGCGTAGCTGCATCGCAGGTTGGGACGCTTCAGATAAGGAATCGGGGGACCATCGGCGGGAACCTCGCCAACGCATCCCCGGCAGCAGACGCGGCTCCGCCTCTCATTGCGCTGTCGGCGCTCGTCCGCATAAGATCCAGTCGCGGGCAGCGTGCCGTCCCAGTAGAACGGTTCTTCACGGGGGTAAAGACTTCGGGCCTCCTTCCCGACGAAGTCATCACTTCGGTGGAGCTGCCTGTTGAGGACGAAGCGAGAAGCTGGTGGGCGCGATTCGCCAGACGCAACGAGAACGTGATATCGGTCGTATCGGTCGCCGCGCGCGCAGAGCTGAATTCTGGCAGATTCGAGCGGTGCCGGATCTCGCTGGGCGCCGTAGCCCCGACCCCAATTCTCGCCACGATGGCGTCGGACGCCTTGAGCGGCAAGAGCGCCGACGGAGCGACGATCGAAAACGCCGCCAAGATGGCTAGCCTTGAAAGCAGGCCCATTTCTGATGTGAGGGCCGGTGCCGAGTATCGGAGGCACCTCGTCTACGTCCTGACCAAGAGGGTCCTTTCCAAGCTCGTCGGGAGGGGAAGCTAGTACGCACCGCGCCGTTCGAAAGGTCGAGATAAGCTTCGGGCTGAACGGGAGGGCGGAGCGCATGAGGACCGCGCCCAACAAGTCCCTGTGCGACCTGCTACACGACGAGATGGGGCTCACAGGAACGAAGAAGGGCTGCGACACAGGTGAGTGCGGGGCGTGCACGGTACTGATCGACGGGAGACCGGTGGCGTCCTGTCTGGTCCTAGCTCCCCAGGCGAACGGACATGAAGTCACGACCATCGAGGGACTCGGGGACGATGTCAATCTTCACCCCATCCAAGATGCCTTCCTCGAGCTTGACGGCGTCCAGTGCGGCTATTGCATTCCTGGCATGATCGTGACCGTCGCAGGAATCCTCCGGGACAATCCGGACCCAACCGAAGCCGAAATAAGGCGCTACCTTTCAGGTAATCTCTGCAGGTGCACTGGCTACCAGCAGCAGGTCGACGCGGTCAAGCTCGCCGCGAAGAAGCTGCGGGAGCATAGGAAGACCGCGTGAAGTGTCTACGACTGGCGGTGTGAAACCCGCGACGGGCGAGCTCCCCGACACAGCGCTCCAGCCCAACAGCGAAAGCAGGGGGCTCGCCAAACCTTGAAATGTCCTAGGGCTAGGACGCAAGCAATCGTTCTTACCGTCTAGCCCGCCTCCCGTTCCAGTGGAAACGCAGAAGCCAGCGCGCCCGGCCGACCCGATCCGCCCTGTGAGGCAGATGACGGTCGCCAATCTGATTCTGCTTTCGGTTCAGGCTTGGACCGGGGATTCGGTGAACCTCTTCGCGACGTTTCAATCGGGGTCTGTCCGCAGCCTGGGTCAGGTTCTGCAGTCTCTGCTGTCTGCAGGCCCGGGCCCCGTCGCGGCCTGGAACGCCATAGAGGGGGCGATGGTCTTCATGCTATAGATCGGCATCATGTTGGTCGCGTTCAGGAGGACGAGTCCTCGGAGCGTTCGTGTTACGAGCCTGCTCGCCTTCCTCTTCAACCTCTCGGCTGTCTATGGCGGCTACACCTTCCTCCTGTCGGGCTACCTGAACAACGCCGATTCGGCGCAGATGGGCGGGTCGTTCATCGGCGCGTAGGCGATGAACTCCTTGATCCTCTATTACTCGAAGTAGCCAGCTCATCTTCCAGCGCCGATTCACACCTCTTCTAAGGCGCTCAGCGAGTGACGGCGATTTCCTGATTGAGGAGGATCCTGGCGTCGCTGAGAAGGTCCAGATAGTTCAGTGGCTTCAGGTCGTAGGCGTACGAGTAACCCCTGACGCAGGTCCTAACGCACAGGTTGCACTTCTCCGCCCGTGCGACGTGGTCCGTGTAGAGAGGGCTCGCGAAGTACTCTCTGAATGAGCCCTTCCTCAGGTCGTAGGCGTAGTCGTAGGTGCAGTTGTAGATCTTCTTGTCGGAAGAGACGTATACGAACATCTTTGGGAACTCGCACTTCCATCGCCGGCCTTCTGCGAAGTGCTTCAGCACGTATTCGGTCTCCATCAGAGGGTAGCCTTCTCTCTTCAGCCGGAGAAGTGTCTGGTAGAACTCGCTAAGCTGTTCCTTGCTCAGACCCATCTCCATGTTCGGCGAGTCCGAGCTAGGCGTCAGGCCGAAGTCCATCGTGGGCTCGACCGAGTTATAGGATATGCCGACCCTTAGCTCCTTAGCCAGTTTCGCCATCGGTTCCATGGCGTCTAGGTTGAGCGTGCTGATGGTCGTCACCAGGGTGATTCTTGTTTTCCCGACTTCACGTATGCGGTTCACCCCCCTTATCGCGTCGTCGAATGAGCCGGGTCTCCCGCGGATGTAGTCGTTGTATTCGTTGAAGTAGTCGACTGAGACGAAGGCAAAGTCCAGGTTCGTGAGCGACTCGGCCTTGCTCGCGAGCAGGGAGCCGTTGGTATTCATCGTGGTAAGGAATCCCCTGTTCTTTGCGTAATCAACGAGCAATCCTATGTCTTTCCTGATTAGAGGTTCGCCGCCGAAGAGGTAGTATCCTCGCATTCCGAAGTCGTAGGCTTCGTCCAGCAGCCCATAGACCTCCTCCGTCGTCATGTCCTCTTTCATGCGAGGGGTGAGCTGCCAGTACGTACACATCCTGCACTTCGCGTTGCAGCCGAAGGTGGCCGCATGCGCCAGGAAGAAGGGCTTGTGCGTTATGGTCCGGGACTTGACCATCGAGAAGAAAGCCTCCGCAAACCTTGCCTTGTCGCTCTTGCCCTCGCGGCGTGTCTCGCCATTCAAAGCCAGGCACCAGCCTAGCGAGTTTGCCGTGACAATCATATAAGCAGGGGTGTCGTTTCTCATTCTGCGGAATTGGCTGTTTCCTAGATGCGCTCCGGGATTCGGCTCGACAGGCTTATAGACCGGCCCACTCGATCGCGAATCGATTGAAGCAAGCTCGTGCGCCAGGGGCGTCTGGGGCTCTCCCCGAGCCACTCGTCCATTGGATTCTCCGAAGGATGGCCTCGGGCCCGGTGACCCCGGTCGAACTCCTGACAGATGCAGGTCGAATCACCGGCGACAAGGAGGGCGTCGATTCAGACGAGGCTCGAGCATTGCTAGATCGGCTGACCGCGCAGGGGTACATACAGTGGAAACCCGTCCCTCGCCTTGGTGGCGGTGCCACCGCGCTTCGGCTTACAAGTAAGGCCGCGAAGTACCTGGACGATCTTGCGTCTCATCCTGTTCCCGGCCTGGTTCCCCGTTCACTCGGAGGGGAGCTGGTGTCGGACGCCTTGCCGCCTGCCCGATTTAACCGTCCCGCTGGGCCATCTGCGCATGCGAATGGAATCTCCCTGGCCGCGCTGGAAGCGAGGGCGGCAAAGCTCTCGCCAGAGGAGAAGGAACGAGTGCTAAGGGACTACGCGGTAGGCTTGGAGGCGCAGCTCGATTGGACAAACAGGCTAATCCGAGACGAACGACTCACCGGCCCGGCGGCCCGCCGGAGAATCAGGTAACCCCCCGAAGCCTGGGTTCTTTCAGAGGGACGCGTGCAGGCCGAGCTCTGCCGCGGCGGATTCGAGCCCCTGAGCGTCGCTGGCGCCGCTACGGCATAAGAGCGGCATCTACGGTGCTCCCATCGAAGATGACCCTCTTGATTTGTCCCGCCATGGCAACTGGATTCGAATGCTGCCAGACGTTCCTGCCTACGGCGAGCCCCGTCGCCCCAGCGTCCATTACGCCCCTGACTTGCTCGAGGAAGGCCCTGTCCGTGGGTGCCTTTGGCCCTCCCGACATGAACACCTTCATTCCCGCCGCCGACTTCACGGCCCAGGAGAACGTGGCGGTGTCACCCGTGTACTTTATCTTCGCGGCGTCCGCGCCCAGCTCCAAGGCGGCCCGAGCCGCGTACGACACCACGTCTTTCGAAGTGTCGCTCTGGATTGCTGCTCCTCGGGGGTAGACCCACGCTATGGCCGCGACGCCCCTCTCGTGGGCCTCCTCCTGGATCCTGCCGAACTCGGACAGCATCTCGTGCTCGTAGGCGCTTCCGAGATAGATGGTGTAGCCGACGGCCTTCGCCCCTAGCGACACAGCGTGCTCGACGGAGCAGACCTGGCGGGAGACGGGCTCCCCTCCTGGGAGATTCGTCTTCCCATTCACCTTCACTATGAGCGGCACCCTCCCATCGTAGAACCTCTCCGCGACACCCTTCTGGAAGACCACGCCGTTGAATGATCCTTCCGAAGCCAGGTCCATGATGAACGCGGGATTCACGTTCTTGTCGTTGAAGTCCTTCGTGGGGCCGTGCTCGAGCCCCTGGTCGTAGGCGAGCAACATGCTCTTCCCTTCCTTCAGGAATGGCGCCATCCTGTCCTGCTTCAAGCTGTGTCGTCGATGTCCTCGCGGGACGTTATATTACTTTGACTCAGGCGGGGGCGACCCGCGGCCAGGTCTCTGAGCGCCGAGTGTTCGGTCTACCGCCACCTCTAAAAGACGAACCGCTCGAACCGTGCGAAGGTGGAGCTTTGAAGCTGGAGCAGTTCCTGAGCCAATCGGCGACGCGCGAGGTGTCCAATGTCGTGACCGCTGTCGCGGCCGCTTCCATAGTCGTCTGGGAGAGCATACCCGCGAACACCGGCCTGTTGTCGCAGGTCAATCCGTCTGGCGAGAAGCAGACCGCGATCGACGTGGTTGCGAACGATTCGTTCGTTGAGGCGCTCAGAGGGACGGGGAGCGTGGCTGAGGTCGCTTCTGAGGAGATGGACGTTCCAGCGAGAGGGGGCGGGAAGCTGAGCATCTCCATGGATCCGCTTGACGGTTCGTCCAACATCGAGACCAACAATCCTGTAGGGAGTATCTTCGGGGTCTACAACAAGACACTCCCTGCGTCGGGCTCGGCACTCGTCGCCTCGGCGTTTGTCACCTACGGTCCGATGGTCACGCTGACGCTTTCGCTCGGGAGTGGTGTGTACCGATTCGTGGCCACCAGGGAAGGCTCCAGCTACGACTACCAATTGATGGACCAGGGTCTCCGCATGCCCGACAGGAGCGGCGTCTACGGGTTCGGGGGGCTCCGTAGGGAATGGACTCCCGGGGTCAGGAAATTCGTCGAGACGCTCGAGGAGAGGGGGACAAAGCTGAGGTACTGCGGAACGTTCGTCGGAGACTACAACCAGCTCCTCAAGCACGGGGGGATCTTCTCGTACCCCGCCCTCAAGCAGAAGCCAAGGGGCAAACTGCGTATCCTCTACGAGACCGCGCCCATCGCTTTCATTACGAGACAGGCTGGGGGGCTTTCGTCAGACGGAGTGCACGACATACTCGACCTGGAGCCCAAGACCTTGGCGGAGACATCTCCAGCTTACATCGGCAGCCCATCGGTCGTAAGGGAGCTGGAGGCCGCCCTGGCAGAGGGCTAGCCCCCAACCTTTGAAATCTCCTACGGCCAGATGCCGAGAAGCTTCATCGCTTCGGCTACTCGTCCGACCCCTATAATGAGCGCGGCCGTCCTCATGGACGTGCCTGCCGACTTCGACTTTTCGTGGACGTCCCTGAACGCGCCCGTGATCCTCTGCTCCAGCCTCGAGTTCACTTCCTCTTCGGTCCACCTGAACCTGTTCAGGTTCTGCACCCACTCGAGGTAGCTTACGATCACCCCGCCAGAGTTGGCGAGGATGTCGGGGATCAGAAGGACTCCGTTCTTGTCCAGCACCTTGTCTGCTTCTGGCGTGGTCGGGCCGTTTGCGCACTCGACCACCATCTTGGCCTTGAATCCCCTCGCCACAGGCTCTGTGAGCGTGTTCTCAAGCGCCGCCGGGCAGACGACGTCGACGTCCATCTGCAGCAATTCTTCGTTGGTGACCTTCTGCGTTCCGGGCATGCCCACAACCGACCCCGTCTTCGCCTTGTAGTCGAGTAGCTTCTGCGCGTCTATGCCCGACTTGCTCATCACTCCTCCCTTGGAGTCGCTCGCGGCGACGAGCTTCGAGCCGTAGCCCTGCAGGAGCAGAGCGTAGTTGGCGCCGGCGTTTCCGAAGCCCTCAACAGCGAAGGTCATCTTCTTCAGGTCCCACCCCTTCGCCTTTGCGGCCTCCCTCGTGCAGAAGACGGCGCCTCTGCCGGTGGCCGTGTCCCTGCCCAGTGATCCTCCGAGCGCTATGGGCTTCCCAGTAACGACTTCGGGGACCATGTGGCCCTGCAGTGTGCTGTACGTGTCCACGATCCACGCCATCACCTGGGCGTTGGTGTAGACGTCGGGCGCCGGAACGTCCTTGTAGGGACCGATGAAGTTTGCGATCGCCGCGGTGTAGCGCCTCGTCATCCTCTCTATTTCGCCCTGCGACATGTTCTTGGGGTCGCAGATGATTCCCCCCTTCGCTCCACCATACGGTATGTCGGCGACGCTGCACTTCCAGGTCATCCAAGCGGCCAGCGCCTTGACTTCGTCAAGCGTGACATTGGGATGGTATCGGATACCGCCCTTGGCCGGTCCCCTCGCATCGTTGTACTGGACTCTGTAGCCGGTGAAGACCTTGGTCTTGCCGTTGTCCATGCGTACCGGCAGGGAGACTGTCAGTATCCTCATAGGTTGTCTGAGCATCTGATGCAGTCCGTCTTCGAGCTTCAAGTATTCAGCCGCGATTCGCAGCTGTTCCAGAGCATTGTCGAACGGATTCGGCTTTGTGTTGCTCATGAGAGCGCGCCCGCTTCGGCGTTTATATTTGCTTTACGACGCTGCGTTCCCGCCTTATAAGGCTCCTGAGAATGACGAAGCCCTCGCCCGCGTCCCGTCCCTGATTTGTCCGTGGGCCCGGTCTGAGCGGTGTCTATCCGACCAGTGCTTGGGCCAATTCGGCTATCTTGGCGGCCCAGTCCCGCGCCTTCACGATAGCGCTCGCTACCAGGATGCCGTCGACCCCAAGGGCCACCGCCCTGGCCACGTCTGCTCCGTCGACTATGCCTGCTCCGCAGAGCACCTTCCCCGAGTATTTGCTCGAGCGCGCCGCTGTGACGGTCTCTGAAAGCAGCTCCGGCCGGGCTCTGGAGACCGCTATCCCGGACCCTATGAGCTCGGGCGGTTCGATCGCCACGAAATCCGGCTTGAGCATGGCGAGAACAGCGGCCTCGTCTGCGGTCTTAGCGCACACGCAAACCTTCAGGCCCTCTCTCTTCAGCCTGGGGAGGAGGCTCTCGACCGTCGCCATCGGCACTTGCGCTTCGCTGTGGTTCAGTAGAGTGCCCGCGGCCCCGGACGCCTTCAACGCTTCGGCTACTATTGCGCCGGTGCTCGCACCTGTGGGAGCGTCCGAGACCGACTGGGCGAAGACCTGAAGCCTGGTTTCCCGCGCAAACCTGGCGACCAAGGGGTGCGGCGGCGCCATCACCAACTCAACGGGCAGCCTCTCTGCGACGCTTTCAGCGGTTTTCGCAAGTGTGAGCCCTCTCTCACCCAGAATCTCGGGATAGTTCTTGAGATTGATTATGAACGTCCTCATCGTTGTGCCAGTCCCTGCGGGGAATCTCGCTTCATTTAAGATGTCTTGCAGGGAATCTTGTGGCCACGAGCTGGCCCGGCGAGAACTCTCTAGAACTCTTCCTCGTCGGAGTCCTCTTCCCAGCCGTCGTCGTCCAAATCCTCGTCGAAATCTCCGTCGAGTTCCTGGTCCTCTTCCGACAATTGAACCGCCCAGCGCGATTTCAATTACACTATTAAAGCTTGCTTGACGGAGTTGGCAAGTCGATGTCGCCTCGGATCGTAAAGGCAGACCTCAACGGAGCAGCCATTGCGGGACGTCTCGTAAGGAGCGGAGGGCTCGTTGTCTTCCCTACGGACACGGTATACGGTCTCGGCTGCGACCCGAGGAACTCCGACGCGGTTTCCAGACTGTTCCAAGCAAAGAGGCGCGAACCGAAGCCGATTCCAATTCTCTGCGACGGCTTCGAGACCGCGGCTTCCCTGGTCGTCCTCGACGGCGCCGCCAAGAAGCTCGCAGAAGCAAACTGGCCCGGAGCGCTCACAATCGTGGCTCCCGTGCGGGTCGAGCTGCCGTATCCCGTACACCAGGGCACGGGCATGGTCGGGGTGAGGGTGCCGGCGCACGCCGTCTGCCTGGACCTCATTCGAATCTGCGGAGGTTCGATAACGGGCACCAGCGCGAACCTCTCGGGGCGCCCGGCCTGCCGATCAGCCGAGGAGGCCATCTCCGAACTGGGGGAGGAGGTCGATTTGGTCCTGGATGGGGGATACCTGACGGGTCGCGAGTCGACGGTGGTCCGCTTCGGAGAAAAAGGAATCGAGGTTTTAAGAGAGGGAGCGGTCAGGGTGACGGACGAGGTCGAGCACAAGTGAACCTGATTGTAACCTCGGCCAAAGGATTGGAGGCGAGGGCCTCCGCCGAGTTCAAAGAGATCGCGCTTCTTTCCGGGACGAGAAAAGTCTCGACCGAGCGCTCCGCCTACGACGGGGTGGTCGAAGTCGAAGTCGAGAATCCGAAGAACGTTCTCGCCTTTCTCTCTGACTTCGTGAAGTCCGAGCCTTTCAAGGTGAGGTACATGATGCGCCTCATTCCGGTGGACAAGGTCGTGGACACCAAGCTCGACGAGATCACGCAAGCCGTAAAGGAACTCTCCCAAAAGATCGCCGAGGGCGAGAGCTTCCGCATTACGATCGAAGAGCGGGACTCGCCCTACACGACCAAGCAGCTCATCGACGCGCTGGCCGACCTGGTTGACAGGAAAGTGAGCCTCGACAGCCCCGACAAGATAGTGCTGATACAGATCTTCGGCGAATACACCGGGATCTCTGTGCTCTTTCCCGACGAGATAATCAGCATACCGAAGTTGAAGCGCGCTGCCTAGCCCCTGACGGCATTGAGCATTGCGGCCCTCTCGACGAGGGCCGAGTCTCCATCGGAGAGTTCGCTCCTGGGCAGTCTGTCCTTGAGCCCTAGGCGCGCCAACTTCGGAGGGTCCAACGAGCGGGAGTCGCCTGCCACTATCAGGACGTTTTCCCCGCCGCTCTTCGCCCCGCACTCCCTGATGGCGCGCGAGATCTGAGTAGTGCCGGCTATCCGGAGCAGTAGGTCCATCTCAACGGTCCTCGCAAGAAGGCAGCCGCTTGACTCTGCCGAACGGGATTGCCAGGCCATCATCTCTACCGTCCGCTCGTTCGCCACGGCCCTGCGGACGACCACCTGGACCAGGACCCGGGGGAGAATAGCGCGCGTCCTCATCTTCGCTTCTTCAGGGTTGACAGTGTTCGGGAGCAAGAAGCACCTGGCTACGAGCCTCAACGAGTCACCCACCGTGGGAGAACGGTATCAGCACGACGGTCTCGCCGTCCCGTATCTTCCTGCTTGACGCAGCCGCCACGCAGGCCTCCCCCTTATCGACCAGGGCGAGCGTGTTGTAGCGGTCGAACCCCGCCGACCCGGCAGCCACCATCGATCGCAGCCTGTCGACGATCTCGCCTGCTTCAAGGCCGTCCCCCTCGAGGCTCACCTCCTCCCTGCCCAGGCTCGTGCAGATGTGGCCCAGGCACCTGACCGTGATCAACGGCCACGCAAGAGGAGCAGTCTTTCTTTATACCTTCGCCCCTTGTACGTGGTATTGGGGGGCAGCAGTCTCGGAGCGCCCTCCTTCAGTATCGAATCAAGCTCGGCGGTGGGCGGTGCCATGCCCATCAGGTCTGCAAGAGGGAAGTCGATTGCTACCGGCCTCGGGTCTACCACGTGCATGGACGTCTTCCAAGGGAAGAGCCGACCGCTTCTTGACGCGGTGAGAACGTCCTGCTTGTTCAGCTTCGGCGTGATGGCGACGAGGTGGCTGGGGTCCTGCGTGGCCACGTCGATCTCGTCCTCGGCAGCGAATGAGACGGGCCATCCGAGCGCGGAGAATACCTTGTCGAGCCTCCTAATCAGATCGAAGCTCGCTGTGAGCTGCTGTCCTTTCTCGGCGGCCACGAAGCATGAGCCTGCTCCTATCAGCCCGAGCGCCGTCTTCCTTCCCTCGACCAGGTCGAACAGCTCGCCAAGGGTCGCTCTCTGGTTCAGACCTAACTCCTCCAATATTGTGGGCACGAGGTCCGGCTTTTTGACTTCGTAGACCCTTACCCATCTCTGGAGGGTCACGCCCTTCGAGCTGTAGTCCACGAGATAGCAGACCGCGTGTTCGGCGCCCAGCTTCTTGAAAGCGCTAAGCCTGTGCATTCCGTCGAGGACAGTCCCGCTTTCGTAGTCGATT
>DATJAJ010000070.1:0-6382 GCA_035516335.1 Nitrososphaerales archaeon | reverse complement strand
GGGCGCAAGCTCGTCCTCAAAGCGTCGTCCCCGCTGGCGGACTCCCCCGAGCTCGCCGCCGAAGCCATCTTCAGGGCGGCCAAGGCCGCCGGACCGTCCGCTGTACTCCTCGGCGCGACCCGAAGGGGACGGGAGGTGGCCTCCAGACTCGCGGTGAAGATGAAGGTAGGTTGCGTGAGCGAAGTGTTCAGGTTGAAGGCGGGCGCGGAGGAGCTGCAGGGTGAACGGAACATGTACGCCGGGAAGTTTCTTTCCACCGTGGCCTGCAGGTTCCCCTGCGTCGCGACTCTGAAGACCGGGGTCCTGCCCCGGCTGGCCGGCCGACAGGGAAGTGTGGACGTCATTGACCTTGGGGCCCTCTCGCCGAAGGTGAGGCTTCTCGGGAGGGCGGGGAAGAAGGCTGGAACGGTCGATCTGAAGAGCGCCAAGGTGATCGTATCGGCAGGCAGGGGTGTGAAGAAGAAGGAGGACCTCCAGATGATCGACGAGCTTGCCCGGTCGCTGGGCGGGGTGCTGGGCTGCTCGAGGCCGCTCTCGTCGGACCTCGGTTGGCTGCCCGAGGAGCACCACATCGGGCTCACGGGCCTGGAGGTGCATCCGAACCTCTACCTCGCCGTAGGCATCTCCGGCCAGCTCCAGCACATCGCTGGCATCAAGGACTCGAAGATAATCGCGGCCATCAACACGGACAAGGACGCGCCCATATTCCAGGCCGCGGACTACGGGGTCGTAGGTGACCTGTACCAGATCGTTCCAGCCATCAAGAAGCTGGTATCGGGCGGGTAGGAGACGGGATCCGCTGCGGGCAGGGCTCACGCCCTGCTCTCTATGGACTCCATGACGATCTCGGCCAGGTCCTTGACGCCGAGGGTGTCGTCGCCCAGGGCCTTGGCAGCGTCATTGAACATGGTGATGCAGAACGGGCAGCCGACGGCTATGGTGCGCGCTCCGGTGGCCTGAGCCTCCTCCACCCTAATCACGCCCACCTTCTTCTTCTCTGGCACTTCGTACCAGACGTTGGCGCCGCCTCCGCCGCAGCAGAAGCTCTTCATCTTGGTGCGCTCCATCTCCACCAGCTCCAGGCCGCCGACAGACTCGAGCGCTTGCCTCGGCTCGTCGATTATCCCGTTGATCCTGCCCACGTTGCACGGGTCGTGGAACGTCACCTTTCCCTGGAGCTTCCCAGGACGAAGCTTGCCTTCCGAGATCAGCCTCGCGATGAGCTCGGTGTGGTGTATCACCTCGAACTTCGCCCCGAATTCGGGGTATTCGTTCCGGAACGTGTTGAAGCAGTGGGCGCAGTGGACTATGACCTTCTTCACCCCGTAGTTCGTGAACGTCTCCATGTTCTTCATCACGAGCTCCTGGTATCTGCCCTCCTCACCCATCCTCCTCACCGGCTCGCCGGTGCAGACCTCCTCGTTGCCGAGAACCGCAAAGTCCACGCCGGCGGTCTTGAGCAGCCTCACCATCGCCTTGGTTACGTTCTTGCTGCGGGGGTCGTAGCTCGACTGGCAGCCTATCCAGTACAGATAGTCCGCATTCGGCTTCTCCTTCAAAGTCGGGACCCCGAGCTCCAGCAGCCAGCTCTGCCTGTCGTTCTGCGGGAGCCCGAAGGGGTTCCCGTTCCGGGCCACGTTGTCCAAGAACATCTTCTTCTTGGGGTCCAGGCGACTCTCTGAGACCAGCGTCCGCCTGAATTCCGCGATGTAGTCGACCTGGTCGATGAACACAGGGCAGACCGAGACGCAGGCGTTGCACATGGTGCAGGCCCATAGCTCCGTCTCCCTGATGACGGCGCTCTCGAAGACGTCCGGCGACCCGTCCGCCCGGAGGGTCTTGGACAGGTCCTGCACCACCAATCTCGGGGACAGGTCCCTGCCGCTGGCGTAGGCCGGGCAGACCTCTTGGCACCTGCCGCAGTTGGTGCAGGCGTCGAGGGCGAGGAGCTTGAGAGGCGGAAAGTCCCTGCTAGACTTTACCGGCTTCGGTACGTCAACCTGACCGGATTCGAGCATGGCCTGGAGGCTGAAGGGAGTCTCTAGCTTCCCCATGGACTTCACCGGGGCCACCGCCACGTTCGCGCCGGAGGTGAACACGTGAATCAGCTTGGTGTAGGGCGTGGCCGCTATCAAGAACATCACGGAGAACATGTGCGCGAACCAGAAGAACTGGTAGAACTGGGGCGCGTTCCCCTGACCTATGCCCGCGGCGGAAAGAAGGACCGAGAGCCCGTCGCCCACCCAGGAGATGCCAGACCAGGGAGGGGACTGTATCACCAAACGGAGCGCCTCTATGAGGAAACCGGACACGCCGATCCAGACCAGCATAGCTAGGATGAAGTAGTCGTCGAGTCCGGTCTCGAGCTTGTCGAGCTTCTTGACGAACCTGCGATAGATGGCGATCATAAGCCCCACGATGAACGCGATTCCGAGCGTGTCGCCGAGGAACTCCAGGGTGAGGTAGGCGTCCCCGTTCAGGAAGTTGTACGACGTGAAAAGCGGGAGGATGTCGTTCTGCAGGAAGATCAGCGTGGTATAGGCCAGGAGCATCAGGAACCCGAAGAAGAGGGCCCCGTGCATTGCTCCGCCCCCGGTGTCCTGGAGCACCCTGCGTTGACCAAGCGCGAATTCGACGAATCTCTTGACCTTGGTCCGGAGGTCCTTGAAAGCGAGACCGACGAACTCCCGGAGGCCTATGCCGTAGCTCCGCAGGTGCCTGTTGAGCCCGTAGAGCATCACGGCGCCGCTGAGAAGGAAAGCGCCGTAGGTTATGGCCAGGGCAAGCGGGATGTAACCCTGGATCAGGACTTCCCTGACTGGGAATGCCAAGGGCGGCAGAGGAACGGCCCAGCCGTCTATTACACGTTATCGGGGCCCTGGGGCTTGGGCAGCTTCCTGCGGACGATCTTCCCGCCCCCGGCCGGCAGCGCCCTGACCACCTCGTCCACAGAGGTCCCGCGCCTCAGGCCGAGCGGCTCCAGCTCCTTCACGATCTTCTTCGCCGTCTCCGAAGGCTTCTCGCGGTGGGGCGCGAGTATCACATAGCCGCGGCTGTGGGCCGCCACCGCAGCCTCCGGCCCGGCGACCACCCTGCCCGTGTCGTCCACTCCCACGGCCAGCTCCACGAGCACCCTGCGAATGGCGTTCTTTCTGCCGAGAATCATGAAGCTCCCCTTCGCGAGGTACTCGCCGCTGGGGGCAGACTTCCCGACCTGCTCCGGAGTCACCCAGAAAGCGTCCGCGGCGCTCAGCCCCGTCTTCCAGGCGCTGCTGAAACTGACAGTGGCCTGGGCTAGCTCCGCCTGCTCTTCAGGGGTCTGCGCGGAGCCGCCCTTCAGCACGAAGAAGGGCGACCCGAACAGGTCCGCGTGATACACCACGTCGTTGCCGTCCAGGTGGCGCCTGACGAGAAGAGAGTTCGACTGCGCGTCCCTCCCGCCGATGGCCAGCCTGCCTCCGGTCGTGAAGAACCAGCGGAAGCGCTCGTACCACTCGCGCTTCTCCCTGCGCAGTTCTGCGGCCCGCGCCTGGCCTGGCGCCCTCTCTTTCGAGAGCCTCCTCGCGATCATGGTGGCGGCGTCGCGGGACTCGGCCGCCTTCCTCTCGAGCTCCTTGGCGCTGTTGTAGATGATTGAGGAGACGGAGGCCGGAGATGCTACCCCTCCTGGCGGCGGCTTCGCTCCTGCGTCCTTGAGAACGGCCCTCGCTTCCTCCGCTGACGCGAGCTGGGCGGCTCCTGCTGCGAGACCCCTGAGGCGGGTCGCCTCTGAGAGCATGTCGCGCTCCTTGCGGCGGAGCCCCTCCAGCGTCGCCTCGAGCTCGCCCCTCTTCTGCTCGCGCCTCGTCGGCGCGCCGACCAGGCCCTCCAGGACCGCGGGGAGCAGGACTTCGTCGCAGATTGATGAGAGCAGGTCGCTCTCGGACACGACCTCTGCGGACTTCGGGAGCACGGCGAATATCTCAAGTCCGTCCGCTGTCTTCGCCAGGCACGGGTGAGGGCGCGCTCTCGATTCCTCTATCAGCCCTCTGACCGTCGCCGCAATCCCCTCGGACCTGGGTGCCTCGATGGAGGCGGGGGAGTCCTCTGAAAGCGATAGCCTGGCCAGGGCTTCGCGAACGTACCTCCTCGGGAGAGCAAGGTTGCGGCCCAGGGCCTGGCCCACGGTCTTCTCGGCCTCCAGGAACCTCGCCATGTCGGGACCCTGGACCGACCCGGGGTCCACCCTCCTCTGGGCAGGCGGAGTGTATCTGCCGCCCCTAACGATTCTCCTGGCAGGCGTCTTGACCTCCCTTAGCGAAAGCATTACCCGCCCGTCCCCTCCCAGCACCAGCAGGTTCCCGGGCGGCATTAGCTCTAGGATCAGGTGGCGCTCCTCCTGCCCGGACGCGAGCGCAAAGTCGAAGATCCTGTCGAGCCCGACCTGGGTCACGCCTTCCAGCCTCGCCCGGGCGATGGCGCTCCTCAGGCTCGAAGTGAAGGGGGTCGTCTCAGCTCTTTCGGCTACCTTGTTGGAGACCCAGGCCCCAAAACCGGGCGACACGATTACCCATTGGTCTTCTCCACCGGGCTGCCTGAAGCGGACTAGTTGGGTCTCGCCAATCGAATAAACGTTATTAACATAGGAGCCTCGCAGCCTGCCAACTTCCTTGACGAGCACTGACACTTCTAACCCTGATAGTTCGGGCACCTTGGATCACCGGATTGGAGTTTGACCCATGTCTGCGGCATTTGATAAGCTGTATTGGATGCGCCTCGCCTGCGGGGTCCTCTTCGGGTTCGCGGCCGAGAGCATATTTCGGCTGGACGTGACCGACGGGGCTCTGATCGGGATCCTGGGTTACCTGATTTCCTACTACATCGCCCGCTTCGTATGGTATAGGAAGCTCGAGCAGCAGTTCGCGATGAAGCTGTACACTACCGCCATCGGCGGCTACACCATGGTCTTCATATTCACATGGCTGCTGCTGTTCACTATTTCTTTGGTAGGAGTCTAGCGTAGCTCACGAGCGTCTCGGAGAACCCGTAGTCGAACTCGTCGGACATCTCGCTCCTCCTGATGGCCTCGGCGGCGCGGATTATCTTGTCCGGATCCCAGGTCTGGAAGGTCCCGCTCTTCCCCTTCGCCATGCTCGAAGCGATTCCCCTGGCTGCAGCGAGGATGCCCCTCTCCCTTTCAGTCTTCGCCTCTCGCCCGATCTCTTCGATCTTCTTCCTCGCTTCGTCGATGTCTGAGTGTGAAAGCGCATCAAGCACCGTAGCTACCCCGTCTGTCACTGTCTTACTCGTGAGCATGACGTTGGGTTTCTATATAAGGGTCAATAAGCGCGTGGTGCAAAATCATTCAATCATTTGTCTAACTGAAGTCAATCTACCCCCGAAGGCCCCAGCGTCGCCAGCAGGCCGTTCCCGGCCTCTCCAACGAGCTTAGCCCTGACGCCGTTCCCTTCCCTCTGGAGGTATACCGCCCGGTGAACCATCTGGTCGACGGTCCGCCCGCCCACGTGGGCCTCTGAGCCCTCGCGCGAGAGGACCACCCTGTTGGCGAGCACGTATGCCCTTCCGTTCAGGAAGGCATCCCGGGAGATCTCGCTGAGATGGGCGTCTATGGCTCCCTGCCTGCGCGGAAGGTTCTGGCTTCCGGGGTAGTCCAGTGAGAAGTTCGCCGTCAGAGTGTCGACGGCCACGAGCCTGCACGCGGCGGTTCCGCTCTGCTCGCCGAGGCGCCTGATCACCTCTCTCTGCTGTGTGGAATCGGCCGCCCTGATGTACACGATGCGGTTGAGGATCTCTCCGGTGTCCCAGCCTCTGGCCGCAGCCATCCCTTCTATTCTCTCCGGCCTGAAGGCGCCTTCCGTGTCGATGAAGAGAGCCGACTGCCCGGCGTGGGCAACGCTCATCACTGCCTGCATCGTCAGCTGGGTCTTGCCCGAGTTGCTCTTGCCGAAGACCTCCGTCGCCGTACCGGAGCGGTATCCTCCGCCCAGGAGCCTGTCCACAGTGGATGACAGAGACGAGTAGGTTCGAGATGAGTTTGTACGCTTCAGTGCAGAGGCGAATGGGAGTGGTTCGTCCACGTTCTCGACAGGGTATTCCTTGGCTCCTTTTTTATTATGACTGAGGATAGCTTTTTATCTGCGGGAGTGGCCCCTCGAAAAACCTGACGTGACAGCTCAACAACAACCAAAGAGGCCACTAAACGTCCTTCAGAAGGCCACCAACAAGATGGTAGCGGTCAGACTCAAGAGCGACCTGGAGTACAGGGGCAAGATCTCCAACGTCGACCCCTACATGAATGTGATTCTGGTCGATGCGGAAGAGTCGGAGAACGGTGCTAAGACGGCGAACTACGGGAAGGTAGTGATCCGCGGCAACAACGTCC
>DATJAJ010000069.1:0-2650 GCA_035516335.1 Nitrososphaerales archaeon | reverse complement strand
ACCCCATTCGTTATCGAGCAGCCTGGAAGACCCAGCAAGATCATTACCTTGACCGCGATGAAAGTCCTGGCCCGCCTAGACAAAGCGGCCTAGGGCTGAACGGAGTAGGTGTGTGGATGAACCCAATCCGCTGGCTCACGTCGGAACCAATGTTGAGAACCTGTTCAGGTGCGGGTCCTGCCGGGCCCGCCACACTTCAATTTCGACTTAGTTTCACCGATCCTTTTCTCCGCGGAGGCGGGGCCGCTGCGAAGGCTAAATAGTCAGAAGGCAGCAATTTCAGGCGTTATCCTTGGCCAAGCCCCGCTACATCCCAGGCACGGTGTCGAATATTCGCCCTCCCGACCCCGACGTCACCGAATTCCTGGTCGTGTGGGAAGACGCAGATTACGGGGCATACGCGGCGATAATAGGCGTCTTCGCCAAACATCGCGTGAAGATAGTACTCTCCCAGTCCTTTAGAGAGGAAAAATCAGGAAACATGGTTGGCATACTTTATGGCGACACCTCCAAGAGCGATGCTTCGTCAGACGAGATAAAGCGCGAGTTGAAGAGCCTCAAGCACGTCAGTGAAGTTGACTTCATCAGCGGGCGCCAAACGCTATTCGAAAATTTTCTATTCCCTCAGGTCTCGAGAGGAAACCGGTGGTTGTTATTGCGAATCAGAACCTTGGCGAGCATCGAGGAGTCCATCTCCAGGCAGCTCGGTACCCCAGGGAACGCACTGATGTTTTCCGAAGGGCTAGCGACGGCGACGGAGGGCCAGACCTTCCCAGGAGGAGTCCTTGCAACTTCGAACAGAGACGAACTGCTTCGCAATACATGCGAAGGCCTGAGGGCTTGCGGATGGGGCATCTTCAGCATCAAGGTGATACCAGGAGGTTATGAAGCAAAGATCGAAGATCCGCCAGTATTTGAGGGAGCAAAGCAACCTGGCAGGTTCCTGTGCGGGTTAGTAGCTGGAATCATACAAAACGCGCACGGCACAGAGCTCAAGGTCGACGAATCATGGATCGACCCGCGGACTGGGACGGCGTTCATCAGACTCTCGCCCTTGAAAAGTTGAGGCCCAAGGTCCTGTCTCATACACTCCTTGTCAGCGGACAAAAAAAGTCCCCGTTCAAGTCTAAGGCAAGTCCTCCGGGGGTTGGAAACTCGACCTGACTTGTGCCTAAGAAGCCCACTTGAGAACCAGTTCAGGTGCGGGGCCTTTCGGGCCCATCATCTAGCCTATTGACTGATTCTGCTGAATCTGTTGAACAAGACTATTCCGACCGCCAAGATCACCGCGCTGAAACCGACCACGGCGAGGAGGTCGGTCAGGACCGTTTCGCTGGTGACGGCCGCGCCCCTTGTGAAAAGCGAGGTCAGAGCGTCTGTGACATAGTAGGCGGGTACGGCCCTGCCCGCAGACTGTGCGGCGCCCGAAAGCGCCGAGCCAACAAATGTCCCGAGGAACATCTGCGGTAGCACGAAGAGGAAGCTCAGTCCCGTCGCGGCACCCGCGTTCTTCGAAATTGCGGCCGTGACAAGACCGAAGCCCACGTTGCAGGTGGAGAAGACCACGGCGATGAGGAACCCGAGGGCGATGCCATCCGCCCCTGCCTTCGGGTGATATCCGAGCCCGTAGGAAGCGGCGAAGATCAGCAAGACTTGCGCGAAGCCTATCGCCATGTACGACACCACCTCGCTCACCATCAGCTCTGGAGTCGTAGTCGTCGTGACGCTGATTCTTCGGAGCATGCCGCTTTCTTTGTCGGTGGTGAAGGCCTGGGCGACCATCATGATCATGAAGATGGAGGCGAACGAGTAGAGCCCCGGGGCGAAAGTGTCGAACACGGTCGTGCTCGTCACCTGCACCAGCGATGGACTCGAGATTGAGACTGGAGAGACGAATTCCTGCTGCTTCACGTCGAGGATGTTGGAATCGAGCACGCTCTGAATCGCCGATGGAATGACCTGTCCGGCGACCAAGGAGGCGCTATCCACGTACAGCGACAATGAGCTGTTCACCCATCGTGCTGGATCGGCGGGATAGGCCTTGAACGACTGGATGCTGGCGTCAAACTGAGACGGGATGATGATGACCGCCTGAACCGTTCCCTGGCTCAGCGCCGACTGAGCCGTCCTGTTATCCGAGTACGCCTGGACCTTCAGGACGCCCGCGCTCGTCATCGCCTGCGTGAACTGCTGCGACCATTGGGACGCGCCTGGCGTGCCCTGGTCGACCACGGCGACCGGGTAGGAGACCGCCTGCGACGCCCCCGCGCCGAACGATGCCCCGAACGCTATCGTCAGCACGAGTGGGAAGAGGATTATCATGAACAGGACGGCCGGCTCCCTCACGGTCCTCTTCCAATTCTTCTTGGCGAGCGCCAGGACGCGTCCCGCGTTCATTCTCAGGCGCCCTCCCTGATTGCCCTGCCAGTAATCCCGATGAACACGTCTTCGAGCGTCTTTGCTTGGTGTCTCGCCTTCAGCTCGGAGGGCGTCCCAAGCGCTATCAGCCTGCCGTGGTCGATGATCCCGACCCTGTCGCAGAGCTCCTCGGCTTCCTCCATGTAGTGGGTCGTCATTAGGATCGTCTTGCCTCTGCTCTTCAGCTCCCTGACGAAATCCCAGACCGCGCGCCGCGACTGTGGGTCCATCG
>DATJAJ010000068.1:0-87833 GCA_035516335.1 Nitrososphaerales archaeon | reverse complement strand
CGGTTCGAAGCACAAGCCCGAGGCGGTGAACGACTGCAGCTTCACGGTGAGGGCAGGCGAGATAGTGGGCCTGGCCGGGGTGGAGGGAAACGGCCAGACCGAGCTTGTGGAGTGCATCGTGGGGCTGACGAAGCCCTCGTCGGGGACCATCATCCTGAGGGAGAGGGTCACGAACGAGATGTCGACCTCCGAGATCCTGAAGCTCTCGGTGGGCCACGTACCCGAAGACAGGGCCCTCAACGGCCTCATCCTCGACTTCTCGATCGCCGAAAACGTCGTCCTGGGGGCGGCCGAGAGCCCCGACTTCTCGCGGCAGGGCTTCATGCTCCCCAAGAAGGTGAGAGAATTCGCGAGGAGCGTGGTCAGGGCCTTCAACGTCTCCGCTCCCGGCATCGACGTAAAGGCGAGGAACCTCTCCGGGGGCAACCAGCAGAAGGTCATCGTCGGGCGGGAGCTGTCCGGGCAGCCCCACCTCCTGATAGCTCACCAGCCCACCAGGGGGCTCGACGTGGCGAGCACCGAGTACATCCAGTCGCTGCTGGTGGAGGCCAGGAACTCGGGCAGGGGGGTCCTCCTGGTCAGCGCGGACTTCGACGAGATTCTCGACCTGAGCGACAGAATCGTCGTGCTCTACGAGGGGAAGATCATCGGCGAACTGACGAGGGGCGTCGGCATCGGCGAGCTCGGGAAGCTGCTCGGAGGGGTAGCGGCGTCATGAGCAGGCAGATTGGAGCCGCCCTCGTGGGCGCCCTCAAGTCTGCCATTCCCTCGATCGTTGCGCTTCTGCTGGGGCTCGCGGCCTCCTCCATCCTGATGCTCGCCTTCAGGCTGAACCCCCTCGAAGTGTTCGGCTCGGTATTCGTCGGCGCCCTTGGGACCACCTCCGGGCAGTCCCTGGTCCTGACGTACCTGGCTTCCTACATCCTCCTGGCCCTGGCCTTCATAGTGCCGGGGAAGGCGGGAATCTGGAACGTCGGCGGCCAGGGACAGGCGATCCTAGGCGGGATATCCGCCGCGCTCGTGATCGAGTTCGTCCCCCTGCCCCCCATCCTTTGGCCTCTGGCGGCGGTCCTGGTCGCGTGCGTCGTCGGCGCCGTCTGGGCTTCGATCTCGGGCATGCTGGAGGCGTACCGGAACGCTTCGGCCATCGTCACGACCATAATGATGAACTTCGTGGCGCAGGCCTTCGCCTCCTTTCTCCTGCTGTACGTGGTGGCCATCAAGTCCAGGACGGTTTCCGAGTACAACTACGTGGTCTTCCCCCCGGCCGCGACCCTCCCCACGTTCCCCTTCTACAACACCTCAATCATGTTCATCGTTGCGATCCTGGTGGCGATCGGCACCGCCTTCTTCCTCAGCCGGACGGCCCTGGGGTACAACATCAGGGCGACGGGACTGGGTGCGAGGCCCGCCGAGTCCAAGGGGATAAACCCGCGGACCACCAAGGTGATCGCCATGCTCCTCGGCGGGGCGCTCGGCGGGCTCGCGGGGGCCGGCGACGTCCTGAGCGTCGGCAGGGGCTGTCTCTTCGTCGCCTGCTACCAGGAAGGTTTCGCCGGGGGCTGGTTCGGGGGTGAAGGCTTCGCAGGGATAGCCGTCGCGCTGGTCGCTGCGAACAGCGCCCTCGGATCCGTGTTCTCCGCGGTCTTCTTCGCGATCCTCGCTTCCGGCACCGCAGCCGTGTTCCAGAACGTCTACGTCGTGTGGGCGACCCAGGGGATCATCATCCTCTTCATGGCGGCGCCGTACCTTAGCAGGAGGATACTCAACGCCGGGTGGAGGAAGAAGCAGTGGACCTAACCCCCTTCATCCTGCTGACGGTCTTCGGCCTGCAGACGGCGATACCGATCGCGATAGCCGCGGATGGGGAGCTCGTCACCGAGAAGTCCGGAATCCTCAACATCGGGATATACGGGGTGATGGTGATCGGCGCATTCGCCGCAGCCGCCGCCGACGTCGCCTTCGGCCGCTCGATGGGGCCGGCGTCGGCGTACGCCGGGCTCCTGGCCGGGATGGTCGCGGGCCTGGGCGTCAACTTCGTCTTCGCCTTCCTCGCGACCAAGATCCACGTGGACCAGGTCATCGCGGGGATAGGGATCAACATCTTCGCGGTTGGTATCACCTACGTCTTCCTCGAGCGCTACTACAAGATCGACGGGACGCCGAACGCGAACACGCTCCCTGCCCTCTTCAACGTTGGCGGCCTGACCTCGGGCCTGACACTGAAGATCAGCCCCCTGATGGCCGCCATGTTCGTGCTTCCCGTGGTCGTCTACCTCTTCCTGGGAAGGACGAAGCTGGGGCTCCACATACGTGCGACGGGGGAGAACCCGAAGGCCGCCGAGGCGGCGGGAATCGACGTCGTGAAGACGAGGCTGATCGCCACGGCCATCGGCGGAGCCCTCCTGGGGGCGGGCGGGGCGTACTTCACCATCGATTTCAACCCGAACTTCACCCCCGACCCCACCGGCTCCATCATCCCGGGGTTCATCGCCCTCGCTGCCGTTATCGCGGGCGGGTGGAAGCCGCACTACGTCCTCGGGATGAGCATCGTCTTCGGGGCGACGGTGGCCCTCCAGTATGTCCTCGTGTTGCCTGGGGCCCTGATCTACCTCGTGATGATGCTGCCCTATATCGTGACGGTCGCCGTCCTGGGAATCGCGTCCAAGAGCCTGAGGCCTCCGGCCGCCCTCGGCGTGCCGTACAAGAAAGAGTGACTCGCCAGCAACACGTTTAAACGGGGGTCGGGACTCGGGCAAACTCAATCTTGACCAAGAAGCGAAAGAGCCGTGGCCGCTCCAAGGGCGGCAAGGGCAGCAGCGTTGTGATTCACTGCAGCAACTGCGGGGCCGCCGTACCCAGAGACAAGGCGAAGAAGGTCACCACCCGCATGTCCCTCGTCGAGCCAACTCTGGCGAGGGAGCTGCGCCAGCAGGGGGCCTACATCGCTGCACCGACCCAGGTCCGCTACTACTGCGTTTCATGCGCGGTCCACTACGGGATTGTCAAGGTAAGAGCCAGAAGCGAGCGACGGTTCGGGTAGGGGACCCTAGGCGACGGCCGGCGGTGCCGGCGACGGCGTCCGAGCGAGACTCCTCGAGGCCGTGTAGCTGCGCTGGATGAAGGTGAAGCCCGCTATCAGTATCACCAATCCCACCCCGTACTCGACGTACCCCAGTATGGACGATACTGCGAGCACCAGGAGCCTCTCGCTCCTCTCGCCTATGCCCACGCCCGCGAGACTGGCCCCCAGGGCGTCGCCCTTGGCGCGGGTGTAGCTCACCAGCAGGCTGAACGACAGCGCCAGGAGGACGAGCACCGGGCTTGCCAGCGCCCCCAGCAGGATGCCGAGGTAGACCGCCACCTCCGCCACCCTGTCCAGGGTCGAGTCCAGGAAGGCCCCCTGCTTCGACACCCTTCCCGTGACCCGGGCGACCGAGCCGTCCACGACGTCGAAGAATCCCGAGAGCAGGATGAGCAACCCGCCCAGCAGCTCTCCCCTGTATCCGGACGTCCAGAACGCCACTGCCGACAGGAACGAAACCCAGAGCCCCACGAAGGTCCAGCCGGTCGGCGACAGCCCGACGTCCGCTGCGGCCCTGCCGAGCGATAGGAGCGAACCGCTCAGCCTGTTCCTCAGCTTGTCGAGCATCTGGCAGCCTGCCCGCCCAACATCTTATATATACTGAGACGGGCGATTCGCGCCAACCTTGGGCAAGGTGGACAAGGGCGTGACGTGCAACGTGGGCGGATGCTCCAACAAGGCGGAGAGGTCCCTCAGCCGGGAGCAGCTGTCCGGGAGCGGCCTCTCGGTCGGCGGCGAGGGAAGGCGCGTCTACCTCTGCCGCGAGCACTACAAGACCTGGAAGAAGGCGACGAAGAAGGACAAGTCGGTGGAGCGGGCCCGCTGGTCATGACCGCGTAGACGAGCGATACCCAGTCAACGGCCTCCGCATGAAACGTCTCCCTTTCCGCCACTTTTAGGGAGCATGCTTAAACCAAAGTTTCGGTCGAAAATGCGATTGTGTCTCGACTGTGCAGAAACAAGGCGACGTGAAGACAGACGAGAAGACCCTTGTCCGAGACGTCAGCTGGTGCGGTGTCGGTAGCAACAACGGTTCCAACGCGTGCGCCATAGACGTCAAAGACAACAAGATTATCCGTATCAGACCGTTGCACTTCGATTGGAAATACACGAAGGAGGAAATGAACCCGTGGGTCATGGACGCCCGGGGCAAGACATTCGAGCCCAGCATGAAGACCCTGATTCCACCCTACAGCATCAGCTACAAGAAGCGCATCTACTCTCCCGCGAGGATCAGGTTCCCCCTCAAGAGGGTCGACTTCGACCCCAACGGGAACAGGAACCAGAAGAGGCGGGGCGACAGCAAGTACGTGAGGATCTCGTGGAAGGAGGCCCTGGACATCATAGAGAGCGAGATCAAGCGGATGAAGAAGCAGTACGGCATGACCGCCATTCTCTACCAGTCCGACCAGCACGGGGAGAACAAGAACGTTCACGGCCCCCACGGCACCGCACGGAAGCTCCTCAAGATACTGGGCGGCTACACGCTTCAGGTCAGGCAGCCCGACAGCTGGGAGGGCTGGACCTGGGGCGCCAAGCACGTCTGGGGCTGCCAGCCGGTCGGGCAGCAGGACCCGCAGGCGAATCTGCTCTACGACATCGCGAAGAACACCGAGCTCCTGCTCTTCTGGGGCTGCGACCAGGAGACGACCACCTGGGGATGGGAGGGCCAGCTCCCAAGCCGCCTGAGCTACTGGTACTCCGAGCTGGGGATACGGCAGATATACATCGCGCCCGACCTCAACTACGCCGCCGCGGTCCACGCTGACAAGTGGATACCCGTTCTTCCGAACACGGACGCCGCGCTCTACCTGGCGATCGCCTACGTGTGGATACAGGAAGGGACCTACGACAAGGAGTACGTCAAGACCCACACCTACGGCTACGACAAGTTCGAGGAGTACGTCACGGGCAAGGAGGACGGCGTCCCGAAGACGCCGAAGTGGGCAGAGAAGATCACCGGCGTGCCCGCGTCGGACATCAAGGCGCTCGCGAGGGAGTGGGGTTCCAAGAGGACCACGGTCGTGATCGGCAACGGCGGCCCGGGAATACGCGGGCCCTACTCGACAGAGCCGGCAAGGCTCCAGGTCCTGCTTCTCGCGATGCAGGGTCTCGGAAAGCCGGGCTGCAACCAGGCGAAGATGATCGAATGGGGTCTCTTCGAGCTGGTCTCGCAGATAGCAAACCCGAAGCCCCTGGTGCTCCCCAACCTGATGAAGGCATACACCGGCGGCCACCCGAGAGACACCAACCATCCGTCCTTCATACCCAAGACCCTGATACACGAGGCAATCCTGAACCCGCCCCTCACCTGGTACGGCAACGAGTCCGAGACGCCCTCGAGGGAGAACCAGTTCATCCAGTACAAGTATCCTGCAGACGGCTGCTCCGAGGTCCACATGATCTGGACCGACTCGCCCTGCTGGATGACCTGCTGGAACGACGGCAACCGGTTCATAGAGGCCCTGAAGTCCGAGAAGATCGAGTTCATACTCGCCCAGCACCCGTGGATGGAGAACGAGTGCCTCTTCGCTGACGTCATCCTGCCGGTGAACACGAAGTTCGAGGAGGAAGACATCAACTCAGACGTGTTCAGCGGCCAGTTCGCGCTGGTCTACCCTGAGCACAAGTGCATCGAGCCCTTCGCCGAGAGCAAGAGCGACTACGAGATAACCTGCATGATCGCCGAAAGGATGGGCGTGCTCAAGGAGTACACCGACGGCAGGTCGGTCGAAGACATCATCAGGCTCGGCTACGACACGTCCGGAGTCACGCACCTCGTCAGCTGGGAGGACCTGCAGAAGAAGGGCTACTACGTGGTGCCCACGGACCCCAACTGGAAGGACGTGCCCGCTGGCCTCGTCCAGTTCTACGAGGACCCCAAGAAGCATCCGCTCACGACGCCCACGGGCCTGGTCGAATTCTACGCCACGGGCCTGGCGGAGAACTTCCCCGACGACAAGGAGAGGCCGCCCGTGCCCCACTGGATTCCGGAGGGAGAGTCCCACCAGGAGACCATCGGCACGGCGAGGTCGAAGAAGTACCCGCTCCTGATGGAGTCGAACCACCCCAGGTGGAAGGTGCACGCCAACCACGAGGACATCACATGGATCAGAGAGATCCCCACGTGCAGGGTCCGAGGCCCAGACGGGTACCAGTACCAGCCGGTCTGGATCAACCCCGTCGACGCGGCGGCCAGAGGCATCAGGGACGGCGACGTGGTCAGCGTCTACAACGAAAGAGGTGTCGTCCTCGGCGGGGCGTACGTGACCGAGAGGATAATGCCCGGCGCCCTGAGCATGGACCACGGGGCGAAGGTGGACCCCATAGTCCCCGGCGAGCTCGACCGCGGAGGCGCCATCGACCTCATCTGCTGCCGCAACCCCACGTCGAAGAACGCCGTCGGAATGGCCATGAGCGGCTTCCTGGTCGAAGTCGAGAGGACCAACCTCGAGGAGATGAGGCGGAAGTACCCCGAGGCGTTCAGCAGGAAGTTCAGCCCGTCGGCCGGCCCGGTGATCGAGTCCTACATGGCAGAGGGAGGTGCGTGACCTTGGGCAAGGTACTCGTAATCAACCTGGACATATGCAACGGCTGCTACAACTGCCAGGTCGCATGCAAGGACGAGCACGTCGGCAACGACTGGACGCCGATAGCGAAGCCCCAGCCCGACGTGGGCCAGTTCTGGAACAAGGTGACGGACTACGTCAGAGGCAGCGTCCCCAAGGTGAAGATCAGCTACCTCCACTCCATCTGCCAGCACTGCGACGACGCCCCGTGCATCGAGTCCTGCTCCCCGAAGGCCATCTACAAGCGCGACGACGGCATCGTCATCATCGACCCCGAGAAGTGCCGCGGGCACAGGTCCTGCGTGGACGCCTGCCCCTACGGCGTGATCTACTTCAACGAAGACCTCAACATCGCCCAGAAGTGCACGTTCTGCGCGCACCTGCTGGACAAGGGCTGGAAGGAGCCCAGGTGCGTCGACGCCTGCCCGACGGGCGCGTTCACCTTCGGCGAGGAGTCCGAAATGAAGGAGCTCATCGCCAAGGCCGAGCCTCTCAGGCCCGAGCTGAAGGTCAAGCCGAGGGTCTTCTACATAGGCCTGCCCAAGACGTTCATCACGGGAACCGTCTTCGACCCCAACCTGGACGAGTGCGAGGCCGGGGCCACCATAACCCTGACCAGCCTCAAGAACGGCGCGAAGCGCACGGCCGAGACAGACAGCTACGGCGACTTCTGGTTCAAGGGACTGGAGGGCGGAACCTACTCTCTCCTGGTGGAGAAGAGGGGCTACCAGCCCCACATGATGGGCCCCGTCGACGCGACGGAGAAGGACGTCAACGTGGGACGGATAGCCATCTTCGAGAAGGAGTGAGTGGATAGAGCTTGGTCAAGGCAGAGAAGGAACTAACCAACTGCACGACAGGCGGCGCCGTCCACGTCTACGTCAAGGACGGCAAGATAACGAGGCTAGAACCGATAGAGTTCGGCCCCGAGGACGAAGGTGGAAAATGGACCATAAGCGCCCGCGGAAGGAAGTTCAGCCCGCCAGACACGGCGAAGCTCGCACCGTACATCATGTCGGAGCGCTCCAGGATCTACTCCAAGGACCGGGTCCTCTATCCGATGCTGAGAGAGGACTGGAGCCCGGGAGACAGGAAGCCGCAGAACAGGGGAGTGACCGGCTACAAGCGCATCAGCTGGGACCGAGCCCTCAACATCCTGTCGAAGGAGATCGATCGCCAGTTCAAGCTCTATGGGCCGGGGGCGGTCATCGCGACAACGTCGTCCCACCACAACTGGGGCAACGTGAACTACAGGCACAGCTCCTTCCACAGGTTCATGGGCATCCTAGGCGCGACGGTCATCGACCACAACCCGGACAGCTGGGAGGGCTGGCACTGGGGAGCGATGCACGCGTTCGGCTACGCCTGGAGGCTGGGCCTGCCGGAGCAGTACGACCTCCTCGAGGACGGGCTCAAGAACACCGAGATGGTCGTCTACTGGTCGAGCGACCCCGACGGCGAGCCCATGATCTACACGGGCCAGGAGTCGACGAAGTGGCGCTTCTGGCTGAAGGAGCTCGGAGTCAAGCAGGTGTTCATCGACCCACACTACAACTTCACGGCCATCACCCAGTCCGATAAGTGGCTCGCCCCTAGGCCGGGCACCGACTCGGCGCTGGCGGCGGCGATAGCCTATGTCTGGATAAAGGAAGGGACCTACGACAAGGAGTACGTGGCCAAGCGGACCTTCGGGTTCGCGAAGTGGAAGGCCTACGTGATGGGCAAGGAGGACGGGGTGAAGAAGACCCCGGAGTGGGCCGAGAAGGAGAGCGGCATACCCGCCAGGGAGATCAAGGCGCTCGCGAGGATGTGGGCGAAGAAGAAGACCATGGTGGCCTGCGGAGGCCTCGGCGGAGCGAACTGCCGTTCTGCCTATGCGACCGAATGGGCCAGGATGATGGTCTACCTCGTGGCGATGCAGGGCATGGGCAAGCCGGGGATCGGCCTCTGGACCACGAACCAAGGCGCGCCGTTCAACGGCGGCTTCTGGTTCCCAGGCTACGCCGAGGGCGGGATCTCGGGCGACCCCAACAACACGGCGGCCGGCTACAAGCTCATCAGCGCCGGCGTGCACAACCACCTCGTCGCGGCCGCGGTGAACAACCCGCTCGGGCAGCACATTCCCAGGCTCCTGACGCCTGAGTGCATAACCAGCCCGCCGGTGAAGTGGCGCGGCAAGGGCTTCTGCGGCAACTCGACCGAGATGCAGTTCAAGGAGTACAAGTACCCAGAGGACGGCTTCTCCGCCGGGCACATGTTCTGGCGCTACGGAGGCGCCTACATCGGCACCATGACGAACACCAACCGCTGGGTGAAGATGTACCAGCACCCCAACCTGGAGTTCGTGGTCAGCCAGGCCAACTACCTGGAGGGCGAAGCCAAGTTCGCGGACCTGGTCCTGCCCGCATGCACAAACTTCGAGAGGTGGGACATCGGCGAATGGGCGAACTGCTCGGGCTACATCCCGCACTCGTCCACGGGCTGCAACCGCAGGGTGATCGTCTTCATGAAGAAGGCCATCGAGCCCCTCGGAGAGTCGAAGTCCGACTACGAAATCTTCGCCATGGTGGCCAAGAAGCTGGGGTTCTACGAGAAGTTCACCGACGGCGGAAAGACCGACCTGGACTGGGTAAAGCTGATGTTCGAGAAGACGGACATCGCGAAGTACACCACGTGGGAGCAGTTCGAGAAGAAGGGGTACTTCGTCGTCCCGCTCCAGAAGCCATACAAGGCCTACCCGGCGCTGCGCTGGTTCGCCGAGGGCCGGCCCAGGGACACCTGGGACTGGGGCCCAGCCGGCGGAGGCACGATGGGGTACCCGGACGGATGCGGCCTGGCCACTCAGTCGGGCAAGGTGGAGTTCGAGTCCCAGAGCCTTCTGCGCTTCGACCCCAACGACAAGGAGAGGCCTCCGGTGGCCCACTACATCCCGTCCTGGGAGGGTCACCACACAACGGCGCTCTACAAGAAGTACCCGCTGCAGCTGATCACGCCCCACCCAAGGTACAGCTTCCACACCATGTACGACGGCAAGGAGAGCTGGATGAACGAGGTCCCGGAGCACAGGGTCAAGGGAAAGGACGGATACTACTACTGGATCCTAAGGATCAACCCCAAGGACGCGGAGAAGCGGAAGATCAAGGAGGGAGACCTGGTGAAGGCCCACAACGACAGGGGCGCGGTCATCCTGGCGGCGCAGCTCACGGAGAGGGTCCCGCCCGGCGTGGTCCACTCCTGGGAGTCGTGCGCTATCTACGACCCGATCGGGAAGCCCGGGCATTCGCCCGACAGGGGCGGCTGCATCAACCTCCTGACACCGCACCGCTTCGTCTCCAAGAACGCCTGCGGGATGGCGCCAGGCTCCTGCCTCATCGAGGCAGAGAAGTGGGAGGCGTGAGACTATGACGAGATACGGAATGGTCATCGACCTCTCGAAGTGCATAGCCTGCTACGGCTGCTTCGCCGCGTGCAAGGACGAGCACTGGGACAACGACTACCCTCCGTACACCGCGGGCCAGCCCCGGTTCGGCCAGTTCTGGATCAACCCGGTGAAGAAGGAGAGGGGCGAGTACCCGTTCGTGCGGGTCGCCTACATGCCGATGCTCTGCCAGCAGTGCGGCGACGCGCCCTGCATGGACGCCGCCAAGGACGGGGCGGTCTTCAGGAAGAAGAACGGCGTCGTCGTCTTCGACCCGGTGAAGTCGGTCGGGCAGAGGCAGATCATGGAGGCGTGCCCCTACGGCGTGGTCTACTGGAACGAGGAGAAGAACATCCCCCAGAAGTGCACCCTGTGCGCGCACAGGATCGACGAAGGCAAGACCCCGAGGTGCGTCCAGTTCTGCCCCAGCGGCTGTCTGACGTTCGGGGACTTCGACGACCCCAAGAGCGACGTGGCGAAGCTTCTCGCCTCCGGCAAGGCGGAGGTCTTCCACCCCGAGTGGGAGAACAAGCCGACCATCTACTACTCCAACCTGAAGAAGGGGACCTCGAGCCTGGTGGGAGGAGCCGTCGCGCTCCACGACGTCAACGAGTGCGCCGAGGGCGCGGTGGTCGTCCTGACGGGAGAGGGGAAGAGGCGGCAGACCAAGACGGACGCGTTCGGGAACTTCGAGTTCGACGGGCTCCAGCCGGGGAACTACTCGGTTCGGGTCAAGGCCCGCGGGTACAAGCCCCAGGCCGCGAAGTTCGAGCTGGAGACGAGCAAGTACCTCGGGACGTTCGACCTCGCGAAGTCCTGATGCCCGGAGCCCGCCGCCGGGCGCGACGGGCCCATCACCGCCGAGACCCATATGTAGACCGTGGGCCCTAGCCTGCGGCGTGAAGCCCGACGTGCGGCCTTGCTCGGTTATGGGGGCCTCGAGCCCATGAAGATACTGCAGATGCACACCGACTTCGTTGAGTACAAGCCGATCGAGAAGGAGATACAGGGCGCCGAGGACTCGTCCTCGGACCTAGTCCGGGAGGAGGAGATAGTCGTCCTGTTCACCGCGGTGGAGAGCGGCGACGACGACGGGACGGCCATGCAGGCCGTGGCCGAGGCCCGCGACTTCCTCAAGAAGCTGGGCGTCAACAGGCTCATGATCTACCCCTTCGCGCACCTGAGCCAGAACCTGGCGAAGCCATCCGACGCGCTGCCGGTCCTCAAGAAGATGGAGAGCGAGTCGAAGGAGGCGGGCATCGAGACCCGCCGGGCGCCGTTCGGCTGGAACAAGGCCCTCCAGGTCAAGGTCAAGGGGCACCCGCTCGCGGAGATGTCGCGGAGCTACGGGGCGTCGGCGGCTGCGGCCGCCCCGGTCGCGGCCCGGCCAGCGAAGCCCGAGAGGGAGCTGGGCGAACACGAGCTCCTCGCGAGGATCAAGAAGACCGACTTCGGCGACCTGCCCGAGACGGACCACAGGACCATCGGCGAGAGGCTGGACCTCTTCTCGTTCCAGGAGCCTTCGCCGGGGATGGTCTACTGGCACGACAAGGGGCTCAAGCTGAGGAACCTGCTGATCGGCTTCCTGAGGACCGAGCTCGCCGCGAGGGGATACGTGGAGATAAGCAACCCGGCCCTGGCCAACACGAACCTCTGGAAGGTCAGCGGCCACTCAGAGCACTACAAGGACAACATGTTCCTGACGCATCTGGGCGACGAGGAGTTCGGCATGAAGCCCATGAACTGCCCGTCGACCTTCCTGGTCTACAGGTCCAGGAAGTGGTCCTTCCGCGAGCTGCCTGTCCGCTACGCAATCTTCGACCCCCTCTACAGGAACGAGCTGAGCGGCGTAGCCAGCGGGCTCTTCAGGGTGAAGATCCTTACCCAGGACGACGCCCACATCATCTGCCCCGAGGACCAGGCGGAGGCGGAGCTGGCGAACATGCTCGACATGATGGAGAAGGTCTACAAGATCTTCGGCCTGCCATTCAAGGCCAAGATCTCGACCAGGCCGGACGAGTCGATGGGGAGCGACGAGGAGTGGGAGCGCGCCACGAACACCCTGATCAGGGTCGTGAAGGCGAGGGGCTGGCCGGTGGAAGAGAAGGAGAAGGAAGGGACGTTCTACGGGCCAAAGATCGACGTGGACATCAAGGACTCGCTCGGGAGGGAGTGGCAGTGCGGCACGTTCCAGGTTGACCTCCAGATGCCGAAGAGGTTCAAGCTGACCTACACCGGCCCCGACGGCAAGGAGCACACGCCGGTCGTACTGCACAGGACCATACTGGGCTCTCTGGAGCGGTTCATCGGCGTCATGCTCGAGCACTACCAGGGCAAGCTGCCGCTGTGGCTGTCGCCAGTCCAGGCCAGGGTGATCCCCATCACGGGGGATGACCTAGTGTACGCGAAGGCAGCCCTGGAGACCCTGCAAAAGTCCGGGATCCGGGCCGAGGGCGACTTCGACACCGGCACCATGAACGCCAAGATACGCAACGCCCAGCTACAGAAGATCCCCGTGATGGTCATAGTGGGCGAGAAGGAGCGGGCGGCCGACACCATCGCGGTCAGGGATAGGAGCGGCAAGGTGAGCTACGGCCTGAAGATGGACGACTTCGTCCGCGAGCTACAGGAAAGGGTCGCCAGGTTCGAGTAGCCGCCCGAAGGGCTGCTACTTCTTCCGGATGGGCTGCTGAATGAGGATGCCGGAGCCCGGCCCCATCTTCTTCGAGACCTTGTCGTAGAACTCCCGCGCGGGGCCGACGATCTCGAAGCCGTTGCCTAGGAGCCATTCGAGGAACGGCCCGTAGGTCTTCGCGAACTCCTCGGGAGGTCCGAGGTGCCGCGTCTCGGCCACCTCGGTCTGAGGAAACTCCTTGAACTTCACCTTCTTCGTGGACGCGAAAGCCGACTCCACCGGGATGCACACCTCCGAGCGCAGCTCCGCAGGGTCCCGGCCCTCCGGGTTGTCGTAGTAGAGCGCGAAGGGGTTTCCTGCCGGCTTGAGCTTCTTCTTGGCCATCCAGGACTTGAGCGCCACAACCCCTTCTCCTATCCTGTCATAGGGGCCCTTGTGCTCCAGGGTGGCGGCGAGGATCCGCGGCGCTAGCGAGAACCTTGTCGGGGGCGTGCTCAACTGGCTTGCTCTCTTAGACGGCGGCCGATTTCGTATTTATGGTATGGGGAACGGTTCGTTCGGGACTCTCCCCCATGAGCGTTGGCCGACGCGAAGGGTTTTCAACGGGTGCGCTTGCCTGACACGCCGACTTGGTCGAAGATGACACCTGGGACCCCGCCTACAGGAGCGGAGAGCACCGCCACTGGGAGGTGGGGAATCCGTCTCCCGAGCTCGCGGCGCTCGTTGCCTCTGGAGTCTTCAAGAAAGGTGCGCGCATCCTGGACGCGGGCTGCGGTGGCGGGCTTGACGCCATCTTCCTCGCCCAGCTCGGGTTCAGAGTGACCGGTGTGGACCAGAGCGGCGTTGCGCTCAGGATCGCGGCCAGGAGGGCGAAGAAGGCGGGGGTGCCCGTCGATTGGCGGCCCGGGACGGCGGCGGCGCTGCCCGTTGGGGACTCTTCCATCGACATCGTGACCGACAGGGGTCTGTTCCACATCTTGGAGGACGGCGAAAGGAAGGGCTACGCCTCCGAGGTCTACCGCGTGCTGAAGACGGGAGGCAGAGCGGTCATTCGGGGTGCGGGAGAGGAGGTGGGCAGGCACAGGTTCAATCCCGTGACAGAGGAGGCCATCGACAGGTTCTTCACGCAGTCAAGGTTCCAGCGCGGTCCGGTCGTGAGGATTCCGCTGTTCTCGAAGGAGAGCGCCCTGAGCTGCAGGATGGTCGTCCTGGAGAAGCGGCCGCGGATCCAGCCTCGACCCGAAGAGGTCTAGGGCTTCGCCCCTTGAGCCACACGCATCCTCGCTTGGCTCTTCCAGCCGCGGATCGGACCGCCCGGTTGCGGCGGTGCCCATCCCTAACAGGTTAGGTAGCGTTTATAAGGCCCCTAATAGAAGCTCGCGTATTCATGAATGCTCTAGTCAAAGCACTAGTGGGAGTCATAACCCTTGTACTGCTCGTCGGTTCTTCCGTCAGCGTCGCGTTCGCCGCGTCAGATTCCACCACGAACGTCACGTTCACGGAGTTTGGTTTGCCCTCCGGCACCAATTGGACTGTTACGTTCAACGGCTCACCCCAGAGCAGCACGACCAACACGATCACCTTTACTGGGGAGACCCAGACCAACTGCCTTAGCTGGTCGACCGCGTCCACGATATCGACGGGCCTCGACGTGCAGTACGCCACCAGCCAGACCGGCGGCTGCATGAACACATCCGGGACGGTCCCTGTCCAGAACACGCAATCCGTCGTCTACACGGAGCAGGTTCAGGTCACGATGGCAGTCAGTCCGTCTGGGACGGGAAGCGTCTCCCTCGGCACCGCGTTCTACAACGCGGGAACGCCGATCCCGATCAGCGCCGTACCGAACGTGGGCCAGACCTTCTCGAAGTGGACCGCGAGCTCCGGCATTACAGTCGCGAGCTCGACCACGGCCTCCACGACCTTCACGGCGACTTCACCGGGGACCGTGACGGCCGACTTCAAGGCCTCTTCGTTTACCGTGACCTTCACGGAGTTCGGCCTCCCCGCGTCGACCCAGTGGAGCGTGACCTTCAACGGGAATCAGGCGTTCTCGACCAGCACCTCGCTGACCTTCACCAAGATCCCTGCGGGCGGCTATTCTTGGAGCGCGGCCACGATTCCGGGCGGGTCGGGGGTCCAGTTCTCTCCGTCGCCGGCCAGCGGATTCATGTCCGTTCCTGGACAGACGGCACAGGAATTGGTCTTCGCCAAGCAGGACCAGGTGACTTTCGGAGTGAACCCGTCTGGCTCTGGATCGACCAGTCCGTCCGGGTCTAGCTTCTTCAACGACGCCTCGAAGATTGTGGTAACGGCATTTGGAAACGCCGCCACCATCTTCTCCTCCTGGTCTGCCACGGGCTCGATCACTTTCGCGAGCTCAACCTCGGCCTCGACGATTGCGACAATCAGCGGCACCGGGACCATCACCGCCAACTTCAACCCTGGAACCCCGTGCACGACCTGCACCGTTACCTTCACCGAGTCGGGCCTGCCTTCCGGAACTGGTTGGGGCGTCGACTTCAACGGCCAGGTCCACACGAGCACGACGACCACGATTACCATAAGCAACGTGCCTGCGGGATCCTACGGCTACACTCCGACGGCTTCCATAGCCGGAGGAAGCGGCACCATATACTCGACGCCCAGCTGCTGCTTCTCGATGAGCGTGGGCTCCTCGCAGACAACCCAGGCGATACTGTACACTGAGCAGTTCCTGGTGAAGTTCAGCGTGTCGCCATCGGGCAGCGGTTCCACGAACCCGAGCTCTCCGGAGTACGTGAACGCAGGGAGCACGATCACGATGTTCGCGTCCCCGAGCACAGGGTTCGCCTTCTCCGCTTGGAAGGGAGCCAAGAACGCGATAACGGTCTCGAACGGCAAGTCGCAGTCCGCTGCTGCAACGGTCACGGGCCCCGGGACCATAACGGCAACCTTCAAGCAGGTTACGAGCACCGTCACGTTCACGGAGCAGGGTCTCCCGTCGGGGACCATCTGGAGCGTCACTCTTGGCGGCGTGTCGTACTTCTCGACGACAGGGAGCCCCTCGACGGTAACCATCAACAACGTGGCGCAGGGCTCTGAATGCTGGTCCCTGTCAAGCACCCAGACCCCAATCTTCGGCGGCACCGGCGTTCAGTACGCCGCAGTGAACACCAACGCATGCATGAACGTCCCGCAGCAGACCACCCAATTGATACTCTTCGTGCAGCAGGTCTCGGTGTCCTTCATCGTCAGCCCGGCGGGCTCCGGCACGATCAGTCCGACCGGAACGATGTACATCACCGTGGGGACGGTGGTCGCCCTGCAGGCGTTCGCGACGGCCGGATTCGCCTTCAGCTCGTGGGCCTCAACCGGTTCGATCGTGATCGCAAACACGGCCTCCCCGGCCACGGCAGCGACCATCAACGGGGCCGGCACCATCACCGGAACCTTCTGACCGAAGGGCCCATCCATGTGGCGCGAAGCCGTGAAGCGCGCAAAGTTCCCCCGTTAGGCGACCAGCGTCCCGGTTATAGTAAGCACCGCAATAGGCCCACCCCACGTGCGGGAGGAACCCCGCCATCGGGCGCCCGACTTGGCCTACGGAAGAGCTCGCACCAAAGTGCCGCGATGTACGGATCCGGAAAGACGATTCTGGGCCACGAGGCCCGCGGGTTCCCGTTCCAAGTCCCTTCGAAGAGACCCTGATCTTCGAAGGCTATGCAGAAATTGACTTCGTCAGTAGAGTGGGCTCGCCAGTTCGAAAGCACATCATGCCCGCGGAGTCAGAGCTGCTTTCCCAGACGACTGCTACGCACGTGCCGCTGCAAGCGTCCAGACAGCGGGACAGGAGCCGATGTTTCAGTGTTGCTAGGCCGGGGCTATGCCTACCGCGACCTCGGACCATTCATAGACCACCTGGCTGAAGCCAAACGGCGCAGCCGTGGTGCCCCTGGCTCCTGAGAGGTGCTCTGCCCCGTTGTTCCCGCTGAACGATTGATCCAGCGTGTAGCCGCTGCCGGCGCTGACGCTGCCCGCCCCCTCCAGAGTGAAGAAGCCGCCGCATGCGATGACGAGCGAGTTCGCCGCGGGGGCGAAGGGGTGCACGAACGAGCCCGTCGTGGGGTTGCCGCTGTCCTGCTTATGGCTCGTCATGAAGGAGCTCGCGGCCGTTCCCGCGCCGCTGACTTCATAGCCGAAGAGAGCGGCCGGGCCAGAGATGTAGTTCAGAGTGATTGAGTCGGTCCCGGCGGTCTGCGCGACGCCATACCAGACCTTCGCGAACGAGTTGTCCTGGCCTTCCATCGACCTCGCGTGAGCCAGGGGCGTGAAGCTCGTCTGGAGCGAGTCGTACAGGGCGTTGGTCCTTATCTTCACAACGTTCCCGGAGACGATTCCGGCGCAGACCACTATGACGTCGCCCGCCGCGACGGGCTGTGAGAAGGTGAGGCTGACCGAGGTGGCGGAGCCTCCAGGGGAGTTACCACTCGCGAATTGCACGATCGAGGGAACGCTCGCCGCCGGTGATCGGGCCGCGGCGGCCGCTGGAACGGCTGCGAACAAGATAGAGGCCAGGAGGAACGAGGCTATAGCCCACTTTGCTGGGAACGACACGGTAAGGCTTCCCTAACCCGTTAGGTATAAACCTTCCTAGGGTCATGAACCGCCTAGCGCTCAGGACGACCAGAAGAAGTCCAGCGTGGTGGCCCCCATGAGCTCGTCGAAGCTGAAGTCCAGGGCGTCCAGCATCTGGTCGAACATGGACTGGGCGTACTCCAGGTACTTGTCCGTGTCGACCTCCTCGACCTTCGCCAGCTCCACCGGCTTCACGTAAGGCGGGGTCTTGGTCTTCACGTATGCAATTATCTCGCCGGCCTTTATCTCGCGGCCGCTCTTCTCAAGCTGCTGCGCGGCCCGCACGTGCTGGGGGGTCGTGCCGTCGTACTTGGCCGTGGGCTTCCCCATCATGACGTTGAACGCCAGCTCGTGCATCGGGAACTTCCTGTCCCGCAGGGTCGTGACCGTCCTGGTGAGCAGGTCTCTGATGTTCGACCTCGCCTTCTCGAAGTCGTCCGGCGACTGGACCCTGCTGAGTATCTCCAGAGCCTGGTAGAACGTCTTCTTGAGGAACTCAGGGGTCTGGCTGTTGTGGAGAAGTGTCGGCAGGTTCCCCGCGACGAACCTGGGCAGCTGCGGAACCGAGAAGTCGTACATCTCAGACGTACCTCGGAGCTTCGCTACTGATACGACTTCGTCGTACGAGACGTCCCGGCGGTTCAGCATCGTGGCGATGCTGGTAAGCTTTGCCCTCTCCTCGGGCCCTGCGTGCTCAAGCAGTCTCCCGATCACACTGTTGTAGGCGTTCAGGAGGGAGAGGTTGTAGTACCTCGAGCGGTGGAAGTTGATGTTCCTGAACCTCTCAACTCCGCTGCTTTCGGCGATGTCCGCCTTTACGCTCAGCAAGCCATCGGTCCTGATCGGAAGCAGCTCCTTGTTCCTCGGTCCCAGTCTGACAGGCACGGAGAAGCGCTCCTGAAGGAATCCTATCTTCCTGTAGAAAGCTCGGCGGCTCTCGCTTCCGATCACGCTGAGCTGGAAGTAGACTCCGTAGCGGGGGACTCTCACCCTGCGAATCCTGCAGTCTATGTCGAAGTAGGCGAGGAGGTATGCGACGCCGGTGACAAGAGCCTCGCTCTTCGACAGCAGGTTTACTCTCCTGCCGTCACCGTATCCGTCTCCTGAGAACAGGCCGCGTAGATAAGCCGCGACGAACTCGTCGGGGGCATCGAACGCGATTGAAGGAGCGTGCTTTGTTCCGCTCTCCCTTCCGCACAACCTGCCGAAGAACAGTCCGTGCAGAACCGGCAGATAGTACCTTCGTTTCGTCCTTGAACCAATGTGGTCTGAGATCGTCCAGCAGAACGTTCTCTTCCACGCTTCCTCGATCTCGACACAGACCTCCCTGTTGATTGCGGGGTTCTGGCTGATGCAGGCCGTCCTGGATTGAGCGTTGCGGGGCGAGCTGCCTTCGGCTGTGTATATGCCCAGGAGGAATCCTAGGTCGGCGGACAGCGGGAGCCTGGCTGGGATGGGTCTTCCGGTCGTCGAGTGAGGATTTGCGGATCTGACCGTGTCTCCCCTGAGGACCCCAACGTCCTTCAGGCGATCGAAGACCGAGACATCGGTGGCGGCGGAGGGTCTCGGGACGAGTCTGGCGCCCACCAGCACGTCTCCCCGCCTGAGAGCTCGAGTCGGTTTGTGGCTGAGCCTGCCGAATGTGTCGATCGTGTAGACGCTGTGGTCGCCCGAGAGGGTTAGCGCGCGTCCCTTGCTGGTCTCGACCCGGTAGATCTCGTTCACGCTGTGCGCCGATGCGTCCGAAATGGGCAGCCAGAGTGTAGTCAGGGAGTCTGAGACCGTCAGGAGCTCCACCCTCCGCCCTTCTTCGTACCATTCGAAGACGGTCTTAACGTCCGTGAGGGTGGTTTCCCCGTTCACCCTGGCAAGGATTGGCGTGGTCCCCAGTACGGACTTCTTGCCCGTCAACCCTTTGATATCGACCGTCCCGTCGGGCAGGACGCCGAAGTAGTTCTTCTTGCGGCTGCTGAACGCGACGTAGCGGTAGGTCTTGTCGAGGTCGAGCTCGACCCCGAGCTCGCTGTCGGCCCACCTGGTGATGATTGCGATCTGCTCCTTGGAGGGGCTCTTCAGGAATATCGAGTCCGTGTCCCCGTAGATCACGGGGATCCCGAGCTCCTGGCACTTGTTGATGGTCTTGGTGATGGCGAAGCGCCCCAGGGCGGCGGTGGCCTCGGCGACCGGGAGGCAGTAGAACGCGAACGTCTCGAAACCTAAGACGCCGTAGGACTGTCCAACGGGGACGAACCTGCCATCCCTGCCGGCGAACACGGTGTGGTTCTTTGCGGTGGTGACGCAGTACACCTTTCCCAGGTAGTCCGATTTCCTGACGTGCCTGTGAATCTCCCTGCCAGAGAAGGTGAGCTTCTCGCTCCTGTTCTTGAAGATGACCCTGAAGATCTCCTTGTCCCACTTGATCTTCGTCTTCGCTCCAAGGAGGCTCAGCAGGACAACCATGTCCTCCGCGAGCTTTCGGCTCGTTGTGGGGTACATGGTCTGTCTGGACGTGCCGTCGCCCATGTAGGCCGCCTCCAGGAAGGCTTGCATGCTGTCCTTCGACTCGAAGACAAATCTGGGAATCTGCTTGTTCTTCGCTCTGTGCTCCCCCATGCTCCCCGAATAGCAATTCTCCAGGGTCCACTTGTGAAGGATTTCGTTTGCGACCTTGAAGTACCTCTCCTCGGTGCCCGTCGACGCCCTCAGGCCGAGCGACGATAGCACCCTCGCTATGTCGCCCCGGTACAGGACGCCGTTGGGGTTTCCCTTCCCGACGCTCTGTGTTATGGTGATGCCGCTGCTCCGGCCTCGCACGTTTCCGTTGTCGTAGGTCCTCGAGGGGGTCTCGTAGAGGCTTCCCTCGGACACGAACCAGCCGCACAGTTCAGCGAATGCGACGGCGGCGAGTCTGGCTGGTACCTTCGACCCCCTCGGCGTCTGGAGCAGAGCGAAACCCCCCGCGCGTTGGACTTCGTCGATGTCCTCCTCGGTCACAAACCTGGAAGGTACCACGTAGTGCGAGCCTTTTGTCCTGTCTGCGGCGAAGCCACGCCTGCGGAGGGAACCGTGGGCCCTGATTTTCAGACGGAGCCCCGGCGATAGCGCCCTGAACCAGGTCGAAATCCGCGTCCCGTTGGAATAGAGCAAGACAGACGCCTCCAACTCCTTGGCCGTTTGGAGCAGTGATACGTCCCTGGGCGGCCCTGTCTGAATCGGGGAACGCAGCGCCGGAATGGAAACGTTGGTCTGGCCGTACAGTTCCTCCGCGGTCCTGAACACCGTTCCCGACCTGGAGCTCGCCTTCCTGTCCAGCGTCAGGAACCTGTGGTTTGGGGTGACCATGAGGTCGACGAACCTGTTGTCCTTGAAGTGGTACAACTCGCCGGCGTAGTCGAACTGCTGCACCTCGACGACCTCGTCTTCCTCGACGGCCAGCGATTCGGGATTGACGCTCACGACTTTGTCCCCGACCTTGAAGTCCTTGATGTTCTTGATTCCGCTGGGCGTAACGACCTGAGTGTCCCCCGTGAAGCAGGCGTTGAGGAAGACCTTCAGGCCCTGGGTGACCACTCCGTACAGCTCCCTGTCGGACTTCGAGAGCGACGGGTCCTTGGTCAGGGGCTTGTAGTGGCCGACCCTCAGGTCTCGCAGGGAGCCGGTGACGAGGCTGATGATGCCCTTCCGCTTCGTGCAGACCCACGAGGCGGTGTCGGGTATGACGTTCTTCCTGCACTCCTCGTGGCCGCAGTCCACCGTTTCGTAGGACAGGTTGTAGACCTTGATGAGGCTCGGGTACAGGCTGGCGAAGTCCAGCACGGAGACGTCGAAGAAGACGCCGGGCTTGGGCTCGATGACGAGGCCGCCCTTGTACTTCTTGCCCTTGATTATCGCCTGGGACGAGGCGCCGCCCTTCTCGGCCAGCTCCTCCGTCCTGGGTATGAGGGCGCCGAGCTTCCGGTGCTCGTAGAACAGCATGCTGCGGATCCAGTTGGAGACTCCCAGCCTCCCGACGTCGTTGATGGGCATCTTCGCGATCCTGGATATCACGATCAGCAGCTTCATGACCACGGAGTCCCACATGGTGGTCAGCTCGTAGGTGAGCTGGGAGTCGTTGAGGTTGTACTTCGCGAGCTCCTCGACGGGGAGGTCCGCTATGTTCCCCTCGAACTCGATCTTCGACTTGCCGATCAGGGCCTCGGATATGGTGTTGAGGGTGTAGTCGGAGTACTTGTTGCTGAAGGCGTAGACCTGGATCGAGCGGTTCTTGAAGAAGTTGTACAGGTCGATGTGGACGCCGTACTTGAGGGCCGACTCTATCCGCTGGAGCTCGATGGGGTCCTCCTCCTCGGGGATGTTCAGCTTCTCCGCCCTGTGCTTGAGGTACCTGAGGTCGAAGTTGTCGCCGTTGAACGTCAGTACGACGGGGTAGTCCATCATCTTGGAGAACGTGGCGCGCAGCAGCTCGGCCTCGTCCTCGAAGAGCACGAGCGTGTAGTCGGCCGGCTTCGGCTCCTTGCCCTCCTTCTTGAGCGCGTAGACTATCCTCTCGGTGTCGCTGAAGAACGATACCGAGATGACCTTGCGGGTGGGGTCCTCGGGGTCGGGCAGCCTGCCCTCCTCGTTGGCCACCTCGATGTCCATGGCGACCCTTCGGAAGTCGCAGAGCGGCTGCCCCAGCAGCTCGGCCCACTCCCTGATGTAGGGTGCGAACTCCTGGGTGTTCTTCTTCAGAATCTCCTCGAGGGAGCGGGACACCCTGTCGGGCACGTCGAGCTTGACGGGGATGACCTTGCCGTCGGAGACCCTGTAGTAGGTCCCCATCTTGAGCCCCTTGTCGTAGGTGTAGTTCTCGTAGTACTTTATGTCGGCTTCCCAGGCGGTGATCCTGTCTCTGATGCTGTCGTTGCCGCCGCCTATGGCGAGGGGGTCGGTGGTGATTATCTTCCGCACCGTTATCTTTGTGTCCGAGAGCATGTCGAGGCGCTCCTCGTCCACTATCTGGAGGACGTCCTTCCGGGCCGCTATGTCGCGGAGCTCTTCTCTTGCCTGCTTCGTGTAGCAGTACGGCCTGTGGCCGGTGTTGTCCCTCCAGAGCCAGAACCGGCCCGCCTTCGGGTCGTAGAACTTCAGCACGGCCAGTCTGAGGTCGCCGTCGTACACGGCCGAGATGAGGAGGGCCTCCTCCATGTTCTCCACCGGCTTCGTGAGCTCCGCCAGCTTCTTGGTGAGCTCTCCGCGTGTGGTGAGGGACTGCATCGGGGGACGGCCTCGGGTGGACCGAGGCTCATGGCAAATAAGCCTACCGCGCAGCGGCCCGGCTCCGTTGCACGGAGGCGCCAGCACTGTTTATATCGAGTATCTGGGGCGCCTGCGGAGATGCTCCCATTTCTGGAGCCTGCCAAGCGCAACGTGTCGTACTTGTTCCTGGCAGCGGGCGTTCTCTGGCTGGGCGCGCTGTACGCCACCACCTCCCTGCTGATCCTCTGGCCGGCGGTGGCCTGCATCGCCAGCTTTCTCTTCCTCAGGTTCCTCCCGCAGGAGAGAATCAGCTACGCCTGGGTGCTGGCCTCGGGATTCCTCGGATTCCTGCTGTCCGGCTATCAGGCCTACGCTGCGGCGACCTTCCTCGGCGGCCCCTTCGCTTCGGTCGCGGCGGTGTCGCTGGTGCTCTTCTTCATATTCGCGCTGTACCACCTCTTCCTCATGTACGCGGGCCGGGTCAAGCCTCCGGAAGAAGAAGAGGAGTAGGCCGCCGCCCTACGCGGTTTCCAACGTTCCCTTGGTCAGTTTGAAATACCCTCTTCATGTGGGGTGTCGCCAGCAATGAGCTTCATTCCGATAAACAAGCCTCTGATGGGCGAGGAAGAGAAGAGCGCCGTGATGGGCGTCGTTTCCAGCGGGAGACTGACGGACTCCTCCTACGAGGGAGGGCGCGTCGTGAAGGATCTGGAGGGAAAGATCTCGAGACTGCTGGGAGCCAAGCACGTCATCGCCGTGAACTCGGGGACGGCTGCACTTCACTGCGCCCTGCTCGCGCTCAACGTCAAGCCCGGAGACGAGGTGATCGTCCCCACTTTCACCTTCGTGGCCACTGCCAACGTAGTCTTGGCCTGCGGGGCGAAGCCTGTCTTCGTCGACAACAGGGACGACTACAACGTCGACCCGGCGAAGGTTGCGGCGGCGATCACTAGGAAGACGAAGGCCGTAATCCCGGTCCACCTCTACGGCTATCCGGCTGACATGGACGAGATCAGAGAGCTCGCCGAGAAGAAGTCGGTCCGGGTCGTGGAGGACGCGGCAGAGTCTCTGGGGGCGGCCTACAAGGGGAAGCAGACCGGGACGCTCTCGGACGTGGGCTGCTTCAGCCTATACGCCACCAAGGTCGTCACCAGCGGCGAGGGCGGGGCTCTGTCCACCGACGACGACGAGCTGGCGGACCGGCTCCGGATGGTCAGGAACCACGGGATGGTCCACGGCTACGACACGCGGTACCTGGGATACAACTACAGGCTGCCCGAGGTCATGGCGGCCATCGGCGCGGCCCAGATGGACAAGCTCGAAGGGTTCATCGACAAGCGGAGGGCCAACGCCAAGTACCTGATGGAGCGCTTCTCGAACCTTCAGGGCGCTGAGTTCACCCAGGACGCCGCCGACCGGACGCACGTCTTCTACCTCTACACGCTCAGCCTGAAGAAGAACAGGGACCTGGTCGCCAAGAGGCTGGTCGAGAAGGGCGTAGGCGCGGCGGTGTACTTCAAGACGCCCGTGCACAAGACCCCGATGTACGTCAGGCTCGGCTACAGCAAGAAGAAGCTGCCGGCCGCCGACAGGACGTCGAGGCGCGCGCTCTCGCTTCCGGTTCACCCGGGCGTCACCAAGCCCGACCTCGAGAGGGTCGCCTCCGAGTTCATCGCAGCAATGAAGCAGTACTCGTGAGGCCGATGACCACAAGGCCTCCTTCGAAGGTCTGCATGGTCATTCCCACCTACAACGAAAAGGAGAACGTCGGCCCGCTGCTCGAACGCATCGGCTCGATCCGCAAGGAGGGCCAGGAAGTCCTGTTCGTCGACGACTCGAGCCCTGACGGGACGGCCGACCTGATACGGGAGGCCGCGGGAAGAGAAGCCTGGGTCCACCTCTACTCTCGGGGCTCGAAGAAAGGGATAGGCTCCGCGTACCTCGAGGGCTTCCAGGAAGCCATCGACAGGCTGCAGGCTGACGTGGTTGTGGAGATGGACGCGGACCTGCAGCACCCACCCGAGCAGATTCCCGCGCTGCTGCAGGCCGTTGAGGGCGGGGCCGACGTTGCGATCGGGTCGCGCTACGTAAAGGGCGGGGGCAGCAGGGGCTGGGGATCCCTCAGGAAGCTGGTGAGCTGGGGCGCGAACTGGCAGGCGAGGACATTCCTTAGGCTCGGCGTTAACGACTGCACCTCCGGTTTCAGGGCCTACCGGAAGAGGGCCGCTCAGAAGCTGATCAGCGCGAGGCTCCCGGCGACGGGGTTCGAGTTCCAGGTGGCGGCCCTGTTCGCGCTGAAAACGGACATGAAAATGGTCGAGGTCCCCTACGTCTTCGACGTGAGGACGGCTGGAAAGTCGAAGCTGGGTCCGAAGGCGGTCGTGAGATTCTTCGCATACGTTGTCTGGACCGCCCTCGGCTAGCCACAGAGTCGCCGCCCACAACCTAGGCCGCGACGCGGACGAGATGGCCGAGAGCCGTTACTCTGTTTCCGAGCTTCACTTCTTTGAATGAAGTTTCTTCGCCAGGTCTCGCTCCTTCTCGGCACGGGTGAACAGGATTCTGGCTTCCCTGAGCCCTCGATCAATCTCCATGAAATCGGTCTCCTTCCCGCCTACTGATGCCGGCTTGAACTTCATGTTGCCTGCTGGTGAGAAGTCGTCTTCGGAGACGACGATTCCGAAGGTGCGCCCTATCACCGGCTCAATCACGGCCTCAAGAGGATGGTCAAGCCTCTCCTTGACCTCGATTTGAACAAGCTTCATCGGGTCCTCCCCTGGTTTGATTTCACCGAAACCGATCACAATTATCTCGCGTGGGTCGAAGGCGTTTATCACGGAGTATAGTCTGGCAGGAACACCATACCCGACCGAGTGATACCAAGCCTTCCGAAAATCCTCGTAGGTCTTCCCTTCCTTGAGCCGCCTTGTAAGTAAGGACATGAACATCATGACGGATTGCTTCATTCGCTGCAATCTTTTGTTACTTATCCCTTCAGGGGGCCGTGACATTCGCTTCGGCATCGGGCGTCTGGCGAACCACTGCTGGGCGAGAAAGACAGAAATACAACCGAACTTCGGCGATATTCAGATGAGTGAGGAACAGAAGCCCGCAGAGAAGGTCTTCACCGGGGCCGTCTACGAATGCCTAAGGTGCGGAACGAAGACCACCCAGGAGGAGCTTTCGAGGCTGCCAGAGGTAAAGTGCATCTGCGGCTACAGGGTCTTCAGGAAGGCCAGACCCTCCGTCGTCAAGCAGATCAAGGCAGTCTGAGCAAAGCGCTCCCCCCCTCTTTTGATGTAGTTCGGCAATCGTCTAACGCCGATTGTCGTCATTGCCTAACTGTTTATCTAGCGACCTGAGTGGGCTCGGCTGACGCTTAATGCATCTCATGAAGAGCAAGACTCCGGTTGCGATAAAGGGGTACGGGGCCTATATTCCCTACTACCGTCTCCCAACCAGTGAGACGGCAAGGGTCTGGAGGGGAGGCGGGTCCGGGCCCAACGTGGAGAAGGCGGTCGCGTCCATGGACGAGGACACCACGACCATGGCCATCGAGGCGGCGACCTATGCCACGAGGATGGCGGGCGTCAAGGAGCTAGGGGCGGTCTTCGTCGGGACCGAATCGAAGCCCTACGCGGTGAAGCCCACCAGCACGGTGGTCGCCCAGGCGCTCGGCCAGCACCACGCCCTTGCCGCGGACCTCGAGTTCGCCTGCAAGGCAGGGACCGAGGCGATCCAGATCATCACGGGCCTCATCGGCTCCGGCATGATATCCGCCGGACTTGCGATTGGCATGGACACGGCCCAGGGGAGGCCGGGAGACGACCTGGAGCTCACCGCGGGGAGCGGCGGGGCGGCCTACGTCCTCGGCGCCAAGGACAGCTCAGACGTCGCCCTCATCGACTGCAGCACGTCGTACGTCTCCGACACCCCCGACTTTTGGCGCAGGTCTCACGAGCGGTATCCCCGCCACCTCTCCAGGTTCACGGGGGAGCCCGCCTACTTCCACCACATCGAGACGGCGGTCAACTCGCTGTTCGAGGACACCGGACACAAGTCGTCTGACTTCAAGTACGCCATCTTCCACCAGCCGAACCCCAGGTTCCCGGTCGAGGTCGCCGTTCGGCTCGGGTTCAACGCGGACCAGATCAAGACGGGCCTGCTCAACCCACAGATCGGGAACACATACGCCGGAAGCTCCCCCCTGGGTCTGGCGGCGGTGCTCGACGAGGCCAGCCCGGGGGACAAGATCCTCCTCGCGAGCTTCGGGTCCGGAGCCGGGTCGGACGCCTTCTGCATCGAAGTCCAGGACGGGATACTCGAAAAGCGGGGCATGAACCCAACGGTGAAGTCAATGGTGGAGCACGCCGCGAGGATAGACTACTCCACGTACACGAAGTTCCGCGGGAAGCTTAACAGGTAAGCCTGTACGGGGCTGCGTCGTTGAAAGCATACGTTTCCTCGGTGGGCTTCACAGCCGTCGCCGACCACTGGGGCAAGTCGCTCCTCGACATTGCCTACGAGGCGTCCACGGCGGCCCTGAAGGGCTCGCCCAGGGTCAAGCCCCAGCAGGTCTTCGTCGGTAACATGTTCAGCGCCGCGGGAGCCGGGCAGGAGCAGCTCGGGGCGCTTGTCGCCGACGCGGTCGGGCTCGCGGGGGTGCCGGCTGTGAAGGTCGAGTCCGCCTGCGCGTCCGGCGCAGCCGCCTTCAACCTCGCTTACTCGCTCGTGAAGGGCGGGGTCATAGACTCGGCCCTCGTGGTCGGCGTCGAGAAGATGAGAGACGTCGAACCAGACGACATCACGCGCGTCCTCACTCTGGCGGAGTCCTCCGAATACACCCAGTTCGTGGGCGCGAGCTTCGCCGCGCTCAACGGGATGCTCGCAAGGCACTACATGGAGCAGCTGGACGTGACCAGGGACGAGCTGAGCTCGCTTCCCGTCCTCGACCATGCCAACGCCGTCTCGGCCGAGCACGCCCAGTTCAGGAAGGCCATCACGCCCGAGGCGGTGGCGAGGTCGGGCATGGTTGCGGACCCGCTGCGGCTCTTCGACTGTTCGCCGGTGGGGGACGGCGCCGCCGCGGCCGTGATAGTCAACGACAAGGCCGCGGGAACCACGAAGGGGGGTCTGGTCGAGGTCCTGGGCGGGCGCATCGCGACGTCAGAATTCTCGATGTACGGGAGGGACGACATGCTGAGGTTCAGGGCCACCGAGGACTCCTTCAGGGAAGCGATGCAGCAGGCCGGCCTGGCGCAATCGAAGCTGGACTTCCTGGAGATTCACGACTCGTTCTCCGTCATGGGGGCCTTGTCGCTCGAAGCCATGGGCCTCTCAAAGAGGGGGCAGGGGGGCATGGACGCCAAGCAGGGGAAGTTCGACCTGAACTCGGAACTCTCCGTGAACACCTTCGGGGGGCTGAAAGCGAGGGGGAACCCCATCGGAGCAACCGGAGTGTATCAGATCGCCGAAGCCTACCTGCAGCTGACGGGCAGGGCCGGAGCGAACCAGGTCAAGGGGGCAGAGTTCGGCGCAACCCAGAGCGTCGGAGGCATCGACACGACCAGCGCGGTTCACGTGTTCGGGAGGGCGGCCTAGATGGGCATCCAGCACTGGCGCATCAGGGACCGATACTACCGGCTCATGGGCAACAGGTGCGAGAAGTGCGGGGCCGAGTTCTTCCCACCGGTCTACAGGTGCAAGAAGTGCGGCTCGGAGAAGCTCGTCGACGCGGACATGCCGAGGACGGGCAAGATCCTGACCTACACACAGCTGCACGAACCACTGCCTGGCTTCGAGGACCAATCACCGATGTTCATCGCGCTGGTGGAGCTGGAGAACGGGACCAGGGTGGTGGGCCAGGTCGTGGACTCCCCTGACGACTCCGTCAGGACCGGTGCCAAGGCGAAGGCGGTCTTCAGGAGGGTGCAGGTGGACGGCGACTCCGGGCAGATACTCTACGGGTACAAGTTCGTGATAGCGAGCTAGAGCGAATCGCCGCTGCGCGACCGTCGAAACGTCGCGGCCGCCCGAGTAGGCCTCTCCAGAAGCGGCGGGAGGGCGACTAAGTTAAGTGTCGATTCGTTACCTGAATGTTCACAGCGATTATATACGAAAAATGCGCCTTCTTCGTTGAATATATTGCAGACTAAAAGCAAGATCATGGCCGCTCTGGGAATCGTAGCACTCCTATCAATCCCACTCGGTGCGTTCGCGCTCCAGATCAACTCGGGCAACGTCACACCGATAATCCCCTCCCAATGCGCAGCCCAACCTCTGACGTGGTCTCCTCAACCCATCATCAACTCCAAGATGACGGTGCAGAACGATGAGGACGCAGGCAACGTCGGGTACTGGGCCCTCGACAACTATCCGAAGAGCATAGTCATCTGGGAAGACTCGACGAACACCAACTTCTGCGCCCTGATACAGTATTCGGGAACGTGGCAGACGTTCGCGGGCGCGCTTAGCCCTCAAAACGGGGTTGCAGAAGTGAACACCCGCTCGGGTCACTTCACGGCAGCCTACGTCGCAATGTTCACAGGAACGTTCTTCCCCACGGTACCGGTCCACGGATCCATCGGCACGTACAACTTCGGTGGCACGATGGCAGACATACTTCTGGGATCCTACGGCAACGGTCAGACCGGAGACACAACGTACACTAGCTATCTAAGCCTCTACTTCAGCAGTCACGCCGGATTCACATACCTCGCTGCCTCGTACATATACACGCTCGGAGCTGGCATGGGCTACGGCAAACTTTGGGTGAGCAGCCCCATTTCGACTTCCGCCGACATGGGCGACATCCTGACGTAGGGCGGCACGTCTTCCGCAGGTGCGGTGGCTCGCGTCGCTGCACTCCCCATGTTTTTTCCTGAACGGTCCTCGGCAGACTGATGATGGCTTTTCGGACCGTCGTTTTTCGATTTGATAATGCGGCAGGTGCCTCCGCGCACGGTCTTGTTCCGACCTTCTCCCTTCTAGGGCTGACTCGCCGCCGACCGGGGTGTCCGGTCCGCCGTCGGGCGTACTCGCACGTTCTCCGAGCGCGGTGCTCGTTGCGTCTGAGCCGGGGGTCTCATTCGCTAGTGGATTGTCCCATTGATGGCCGAATCCTGATAGTCTCGTCCTTGACACGGCTCCCTTTCTCGGGTCCCGCTCGCGGCAGGAGTTGGCTCAACTGAGCGCGTCCCCCGCTACAAGTTCGCGATTGCCGGATAGGCTTATCTTCTCGAGGATGGCTACCCGGGCTCTCCCAGTTGGTTTCGACCGGAGTCCCGACTCTAGACAATCTTCTTGGAAGCGACGGCTATCCGGACAGGTCAGCCGTCCTCGTCGTCGGCCCTCCGGGCATAGGCAAGGAGACCCTTGGATACTGGTTCGTCCGCTCCGGCCTGATCCAGGGAGATTACTGCCTCTACGTCACCCACCGCCCCGTCAACGACATCCTCAGGGACATGAGGGGGAGCGGCATAGGCACCGAAAGGGTTCCTGAGTGGATAGCGAGCTCCGGATCGCCGACAAAGTGCGACCTCCGCGACTCGACCGCCATCTCCTTCAACCTGAAGGAGGCGGTCCACAGGAACAAGGGGAGGCGAATCAGGGTCGCCACAGACGTTCTCTCACCCCTGCTCGTCCTGAATCCGCTGGACTCGATGTACGGGTACTGGTCGCAGCTGCTCTCGGACCTGAAGCAGCAGGACTCGGTCTTCTTCGCGCTTGCGGAGGACGGGATGCACCCGCCCAACGTGCTGACGACGATGGAGCAGCTCTTCGACGGCGTCATCGAGATGAGGCTCTACGAGGAGGGGTTGACAATCACGCCGCTCTTTCGCGTGAAGAAGATGCTCGGTCTGCCTCCGATTCACGGCTACTTCCGATTTTCAGTCTCAAACACTGGAATGGAGGTCACCCCGCATGTTAGATGAAATAATCAACGAGGCGCAGTACCCGATCTACCTCTTGGGCCTGGCCATCTTCCTCTTCGCGACGTACAGGGCGTTCACGATAGCGAGGGTCCTGGTCAAGGGCGCGTACAGGAATCGCGCTCTCTGGACGGGCGGGACTGCGTTTGCGCTCATCCTCTTCGAGTACGCTACGACGCTGCCTGCGTCCAACCCCTTGGGCATCTCGGCGTTCTTCTTGATACTGTTGATCCTCTTCGCCTTCGTCGACAGCAGCATCAGAGTTGCGCAGGAGACCGACTTCTTTCACAGGAGTCCCCTGGGCTGGCAACGTCTGAGGAAGCCCCTGTACGGAATTATCTTGGGATATACGGGGATTGGCGCATTGCTCATCTTGATCATCGGGTCAACGGTTGCAGCCATCAGCTTGACGGGCGAGGTGCTTTGGTTCATAATAGCAGGAGTGTCCCTCACCTACTCCGCAGCCGCTCTGGTGGTGGGGGCTCGGAGGACTCCCGAGAGGTCGCTGCGGAGATTCGTGAGAATGCTGGGTCTGACGATCATCTGCATGGTGCTCTTCTTCACGGCGTGGATACCGTTCATCCCTTTCAGCCAGACCGTGCAGGACTTCGGTAGTCTCGTCTCTGAGGTCTTCATACCTTTGGCCGCGTATTTCCTCTATCTCGCGGTGATGTCGTTGTCTCCGGTCGGCCGTGTCGAGGAAGCCCCCGCGCAGCCCTCCGCACAGGCGGGCGCCAGCGTCAAGCCCTGACCGCTGGAAGGCCGTTCGGCCAGCGGTTCCGGGCGATGGTCGGCCAACCGGGCCCGCCATCAGGGCTGGACTTCACGCGAGGACGCCGACGGCGACGAGACAGAGGCAGAGGTTAATCAGGCACGGTCTCCTGGCTTGACAGGTTGGCAAAGAGGAAGAAGTCGGTACGGACCAAAAGGAACGTGGACGTGGTGCCGGTGCTCATCGTGTTCCTGGTTGCTCTCCTGACCTTGGGACTGGGGGCCGCAGCATCGCTCCCCATAGAATACGTGCTGGGCGCGTTCGTGGTGGTCCTGGCCGTGGCTTTTGTGCTCCTGGCCCGTTCGCTCATAACGCGCTAGGGGGCCTCGAAGCCGAGCACTTCGAAAGCGATAAGTCGGTTCGGGTTTCTCCCGCGACGCCATGGGGGAGAAGGGTAGGGGCGTCCTGACGCGCGATGCAGCCTGCCTGCTCTCTTCCACCTTCCTGAACACGATCCCGGTTGGCTTCATCAACGTCGTGCCCCTGGTATATCTGGCTCAGATAGGCTACGACCCCGCTGTCATAGGGTTCATCTACTCGGTCAGCGCCGTAGCCATCTCTGTCGGCCTGATACCTTTCGGAATCCTGGCAGACAGGTACAGCCGCAGGCCCATCCTGGTCGCCGGGACGCTGATCCCATGCGTTTCGTACGCGATATTCGGCCTCACGCTCAACCCTGCCTGGCTGACAATCGCCAGCGTGATCGGAGGGGTGGGTTTCGCGGGAGGACTGGCGTCGGCCCTCGCCACGCCGACCCTCATCCCGATGCTCGCGAACTCCGCCCCCGACAGCAGGCGGCCGTCTCTCTTCGCTCTCCTCCAGGGTTCCTGGGCGGTGGCCTTCACAGTAGGCTCTCTCCTCAGCCTCCTCCCCGGTGTGCTGAAGTCGAGCCTGGGCCTGAGCGATGCCGTCGCGCACTCCGAATCCTACTTCGTCATGTCCGGCCTGGTGGTTCTCTCCGTCGTGCCTCTGCTCTTCCTGAAACAGAGAAGCGAGCACAACGAATCCCGCGAACCGGACAGAAACGACGGCCCGAGTTCCGAAACCAGGTCGGCGAGCCACCTCGGGCTCGCGCCCGGCAGTCCCGGCAGGACAGGGCTCTCCGCTGCCTGGACGAACATCATGAAGTTCTCGGCAGTCTTTCTGCTACTGGGGCTCGGACTGGGAGTGCTCGTGCAGCTTCTCCCCACCTGGTACGCACTCGAATACGGGGCGTCGGAGAATTCCATCGGCCTTTGGATGGCCGTGTCGAACCTCGGGACGCTTCTGTCAATCCCGCTGATCCCGTGGATATTGAGGACGCGAGGCGTCATGATGACCGCGGCGGCGGGCGGCGTTGTCGCAGCCTGCCTGCTGGCCCTGATGTCCCTGACGGGCAGCTTTGAGACCGCAGCGATTCTCTTCGCAGTTCGGAGTGTGGCCTATGGCGTGTCCTGGGCTACGCTTCAGTCCTACATGATGAGCACCGTCGACGACAGCTCGCGGGCAAAGATGGTTGGATTCGCGTACACGGCCTGGGGCATCGGCGTGTTCGCGGGTACCTTCTTGGGAGGGGACCTCCTGGGCCTCGGGCTCCTGGCGCTTCCCTTCGCGGCGGGGGTCGCATGCTACCTTGCCTCTTCGGTGTGCCTGCCCGTGTTCTTCCGGAAGCCCGGGCGGGGAGCGGGGTTGTCAGGATTCGGTCGGCCGCTGACAGATAGGCCGACTGCATGGGGCGTCCTTGCAGGTGCCGGCCCTGATGCCAAACTCCCGCGCGGAAGCCAGCTTGATGGGGGCGTTCGGCGTTCCGTAAGGTCCCGGCGGCACATTCATTAGCCGATTCCGGGCACGCCAGGACGACGTCGGATGCCACAGAAGTCGAGTTCCGATCACGTGAAGGTAGCGACGGAGTTCTTCAGGATGGTTGGCGACGGCAAGATGAAGGAGGCGCTGCGCTTCTTCTCTCCCAACTGCAGGCAGCACAACCCCTTCGTGCACGGGGGCATGGCCGCCCTGCTCAAGGTGATGGCCACCGCTTTCGGCGAGGGGACCTCGCAGTTCGGGGACTCCGAGTTCAGGGTGGCGAACGTGCTGAGCGACGGTGACCTTGTCGCGGTCCACACGGAGCTGCTCAACTCAAAGCGAAAGCCCAGGGAGGGCGGAGTCAGGCAGGTCCACATCTTCCGTTTCAAGGGCGACAAGATAGTCGAGTATTGGGACGTCAGCCAGCAGATAACCCCAGAGATGCCCAACGCCAGCGAAGCGTTCTAGGCGCCCTGCGCGGCGTCCGGCGAGCTCAGTGCAGGCTCAGCCCGCCGTCAACGAGGACGGTCTGGCCTGTGATGAAGTCGCTCTGGTCGGAGCACAGGAAGACGACCGCTCCCACCACGTCCTGCGGCACCTCTGGCCGCTTGATCGCCCTGTCCTTGGCGATGACGTTGGAGAACTCGGGCGCGTGCATGGTGAACTGCGCCTCGGTGTCCGTGTAGCCGGGCGCGACCGAGTTGACGTTGACGTGGAACTCGCCCAGCTCCTTCGCCAGGGCCCTCGTGAGCGCGATTATCGCCCCCTTCGAGGCGACGTAGTGCGGGAATCCGACGATGCCATCGAAGAACGTGCTTGACGAGATGTTCACGACCTTTCCCTTGCCCTCCTTCTTCATGTACGGGAACACCGCCTTCGTGCACTGCCAGGTACCCTTCACGTTGACCGCCATCACGCGGTCCCACTCGTCCGGGTCGACGTCGGAAAAGGGCTGCATCTTCAGTCCGTAGAAGTAGGCAGCGTTGTTCACCAGCGCGTCTATCCTGCCGAACTTCTGAATCGCGGCGTCAGCCATCGCCTTCGCGTCCCTCTCCGACGAGACGTCCACCTGCAGCGCGAGCCCTTGCTGCCCCGTCTTCTGCACCTGCCTGCAGGTCGCTTCGGCTCCCGCGAGGTTGATGTCTGCGGCCACCACCCTGGCGCCTTCGGCCGCTGCTCCCAGGCAGATCTCCCGGCCTATGCCGCGGGCTCCGCCCGTTACAACGACTACCTTTCCCTTGAGGTCCACGTGCCACTAACTCCGGCCGGCCTCACGAAAGCCTAGCCTGTGTATTCAAGGATTTCAAGGCCGCCGTTCCGCAGGGAGATGTAGATCAGACCCTTCCTGTCGACGTACACGTCCTGCACGTCGACCCCCATGCCGTGGCCCGCCTCGGGTCCGTACGGTGTGTAGTACACCTTGGGCGTACCCGGCACGTAGTAGCCGGTCTCGGTGGGCCGGTAGGGGTCGGAGACGTCGAATATGCGGAGGCCGCCGCACTGGGCGGTCATGTAGAGCCTGTCGTCGGACCGGTACGAGTCCTCGCCCGGCGTGTTCTCGTGAAGGTTGTGCGGCCCGGGTCCCCAGGGGACGGTCACGCCCCTGTCCGCAAGCTCCTTCGGGGGGAGCGGGAAGGTGGCAATCACCTTCGGGTGCTTCTCGTCGCCTATGTCCATCATGTACGCGTGGTGGTATTCGCTCACGAAAGCGGCGAACTGCCTCTCCTTCAGCGGCAGGAACGTGTGGTTCTGGCCCCCGAAGTCCCAGTTGAACTCCGAGACCATGGTGGGCGCCCGTATGTTGGAGATGTCGAGGATGGTGCCTCCCATGGAGAACCAGGCCGCGTAGGCCCTGTTCCCCTGCACGATCGCGTGGTGGAGCTGGCAGCCGGGGAACATGTCCGTGGGCCACCAAGGCCTTTCGCCGCCGGCTATCCACTGGCCCTTGAGCCAGAAGCGCGACACCTCCTTCGGGTTCTTCGGGTCCGAGACGTCGACGTTCACCATTATGCCGCCCAGGTAGCCAGGCATCTCCGCCGAGAGGTACGCGTAGTGCCCGTCGAACCAGAAGCGGTGACAGTAGTTGCCGCCGCCCTCCGGGCTCCACTGCCCGGTCTTGTAGAACGAAAGCAGCCTGGGCTCGGCCGGCTTCGAGATGTCGTATATCTTGACGCCGCTCTCGATGGGCTCGTTGGAGCCGCGCGCGTGCCAGTTCTTGTACTCGGTGTGGACCTGATATCGCTCCGGCTCGAAGAACTTCCAATCGTTTGCGACCACGAGGATGTTCCCCATCACCCTGCACTTTATGCTCTGCACGTGCGGGCTGTCGGTGGGGATGTAGTTCACCACCTGCGGGTCGGCAGGGTCCTTGACGTCCACCACGCTGAAGCCGCTGCTGGGGCCGTGGCAGATGTAGACGTAGTGCCCCTGCTTGACGAGCTGGACCGCGTCGCCCCTGTCGTCAAGGTTGCAGGAGGAGATCAGCTTGGTATTCTTGAAGAGCGGCGGGAACTCGTGGTGCACGTACTTCGTCTTGAAGACCACGTCGCCGGGGACGCTATAGTCAAGGCCCCGGGCCGTGTCCCACTTCTTCTTGTCGAACATGACAGGTTTGCTCAAGATGAACTTCCCGCAAGGCCCCTCGCGGCTATTTACACCTACAGCCTAACGCTCTGAAAAGGGCGGCTAGTCGGCCTGGGCGGGCTGAGGAACCGCGGGGACCGGCGGCCTGCTCCGGCCCTTCAGGAGGAACGCGACTCCTCCGACCATCCAGATCGCTCCGACCGCGTTCAGGATGTAGTTCGGCGTGCTGGAGTCGGGCTGCGGGACGCAAGAAGACGGCGGGTTGAGCGGGGTGTACCACGCTCGGATGCTGCAACTCGTGAGCTGATAGTTGGCGCTGTTCCAGGTTGGAGGACCCCAGATGGGGTACAGGTAGTAGGCCGTCACTACTGTCGCCCCGAACGTCTCGCCGCATCCGGGACCGCAATCTCCCACAAGCGCGATGTCCGTGCTGGTGGAGTAGACGGCGCCGAACGCGGTCAGGAAGACCCCTACCAGGAGGAACACCAGACCGGCGGCAATCATCGCTCTCAATTCATCGACTCGCCTTCCAAGTCAGGATTGCGCTCGCCGAACCGGCGGTGTCTTATCAATATTGGCCGAGGAAGGAGAGCGCTCCGGTCTCTCACGGGCGGTCACTCGGCCTCTTCTGCCGGCACTTCTTCGGGCTCGTCTCCGGCTGGGGGCGTCTCCGATGCCGTCGTTCTCCCGAAGACGAGGTAGGCGGTGTGCCCTATCATGATGTTCGAAGGTCTGGTCATCCCCACCCGGGCCTCGAGGTGCCGCATCATTATCTCGAGAGCCTCGATGGCCGCGAAGCCCTCGTCCTTCATCTTCTGGACCAGCCGCTCTGCCTGGTTTGTGGTGGGGGTTATGGCGACCATGGGCGCGGACGGCTTCAGGCTCTTCTTCATGCTGGGTATTACATCCCAGGGGTCTCCGACGTCTAGGACGCCGGCGTCCATCTCGGTCTCCTCGAACCCGTTCTTGGCGTCGCCGGCAACGAACTTCACGTAGTCTCCGAACCCGAGCTTCTCGATGTTCTTCTTCGCTGTCTCCTGGAACTCTGGGTTGATTTCATAGGTGTAGACCATCCCCCCGGGCTGGACGAGGTACGCTAGCATCGCCGTCGTGGACCCGCTGCCCGTGCCCGTCTCGACCACGCGGGAGCCCGAGTGAATCCCCAGCTTCAGGGCGATGAGCCCCAGGTCCTTCGGATAGATCACCTGCGTCCGCCTGGCCAGCTTCATGGTAAGGTCCTCGATGGTCGGCTTGAGAATTGTGAGCGTGTCACCCAGGGTGGTCGTGGCCGTCCTGCCGTAGGACCCCCCTACGAGCGCTCCAACGTCGAGGATTCCCAGGTGCGTGTGCAGCTTGGGGGTGTCCTTGGGGCGAATGATCCACTTCCTCCTCCGGTCCCGGTAAACAAGAATGTAGGACTCGGGCGTGATGGTTTCCATTCGGTCCCGCCCCTGCCGTCTGGACTTATATGCAGTCCCTCGAACGAGGGCGGCGCCTCTTTCACGACCGCCGGCGACTCCGCCAGGTGTTTTAATGCCGGGCCGCACATCGACGTGCGTGAGGCCCGGCATCGGGGAACGCGTCTGGGTCGGGGTCGTCGCCTGCCTGCTGGTGGTCGCCTTCGCCTCGGTCGACTATCTCATTCGCCCCCATCTGCCCAGCTACTTCGGCGACAACGCCATCTACGTCCTCGTGATCATACTGGCGTCGGAGTTCTTTGTAATGTGGAGGGTCCTCGTGGCGGCGGTTCCCTCCGGCAGGGCTGGCGGCAGGCCCTAGGCGACCACTCGCCTTCGTCCTTCGGGGAAGAGGAAAACAAATACGTGGCGAAGCAATGGGCAGGTCGGTCCGCCGTTTTGCCAGCCCCAGCGCGAGGTCGCCTTCGAATCCTCTTCGTATGCGTCGGGAATGCTGGACGGAGTCAGATGGCCGAAGCGTTCGCTCTGTCGCTTGGCGCCGAGGCGGCGAGCGCGGGAACCGTGCCGGCGGCTTCGATGAACGCAGCGGTGGTCCAGGTGATGAAGGAGAAGGGCCTTGACATCTCGGCGAGGTCGCCGAAGCTGCTCACGCTCGAAATGATAGACCGGGCCGAAGTCGTTGTCACGATGGGCTGCTCGGTCGAGGCCGTCTGCCCCAGACCCATCCTCGCGAGGATGCAGAAGAACCTCGTGGAATGGCACATAGACGACCCAAAGGGGAAGACCCTGGACGAGGTCAGAGCGATAAGGGACGAGGTAGAGCGGAACGTCCGCTCCCTCGCGGAACCCGGGTCGGGCAGCGCCGTGGTCTAGCGCGACCCCGCCCGAAACTAGGCCGCGATGGCCTCGAGCGACTTTCCCCTAGACTCTTTTCCGAGAGCGGCCACGGCGATGATAGGCACCACCAGGAGCAAGGTGTAGATCGTGTACAGCCCGCTGACTCCGATGCTTCCCAGCAGGAAACCCACCGACGTTATTCCGACGTAGGCCGAGATCCTGCCCAGGCCCTGCGACGCGCCGAGGCCTGTGCCTCTGGCCGGCGTTGGGAAGAGCTCCGCCGTGTATGACGCATTGGCCGTCATCATCCCGGCGGTGGCGAAGTACGTCAGGGCTCCCACGCCCAGCAGCTCGAGGGTGGTGTTCGAGTGCCCCCACACGAATATGCTGACGGCGCTCAGGGCTATGAATCCCACGAGGAGCTTCTTTCTGCCCACCCTCTCTATGAGGAGCGCCGAGGCGAGGAAGCCGGGGATGCCCCACAGGTTGAGGTAGAGGTTCACCTGGAGTGAATGCAGCAGCGTGAATCCCTGCGACACGAGAAGGCTGGGGAGCCAGACGAGTATGCCGTAGAAGACCCAGGAGAGGCAGAACCAGGATACGAAACACAGCAGCGTCGTCCTCGCGACGTCGCGGTCGAAGAGCCTGCGGAAGGGAGACTCTTTCCGGGCTTCCGAGGGCGTCGAGGAGCCTCCTGAGTCGGCGGTCGGTGTGGCAGAAGAGCCGGTTACCTTCGCGAGCACCTGCTCGGCCTCGGCCATCATCCCGCGCGACTTCAGCCAGCGCGGAGACTCGGGAATCCCCCTGCGGACGAACCAGATGTAGAGGGCGGGGACCGCGCCGATCAGGAAGGAGATCTGCCAGCCCGAAACGGCCCCGAACTTGTAGGGGACCACCGCCACGCCGATGAATGCCGCCGCGAGGGCCCCAAAGGCGTTGAAGCCGTTGAGGAAGCTGAGGTACCTGCCCCTGGCGTCCTTCGGAATGAACTCGGAGACCAAGGATGCGACCACGGGCAGCTCTCCGCCGAGGCCCAGCCCGATGAGGAACCTGAACGCGACCAGCTCCACCACGTTCTGGCTCAATGCCGCAAGGCCCGTAAGCAGGGCGAAGAGGAGGAGCGTTATCTGGAAGACCTTCTTCCTTCCGAGGTAGTCTGCCAGAACGCCTGCGCCTAGGGACCCGATGAAGAGCCCCAGGTAGCTGGTGCTGAGGATGATTCCGCTCTCGACCGAAGTGAGCTTCCAGGCCGCGGCTATGGCCGGGATCGCCGCCGCGATGATCTGAAGGTCCATCAGGTCAAAGAAGTATCCGAAGCCGCAGACGACGAGCAGCCGCCGGTGGAACCAGGAGACAGAAGCCTTGTCAAGCCTTTCCGAGACGTCGGAGCCCGTCTGCAAGGGGACGGCTTTCCCTGATTTGGATTTAACGGCATCGAAAGAGGCGCCGGCCTCGGCAAACACTTCGTCAGCTCCCAGCGCAGCCACAGGGGGAGCCGGGCGATCTTTCGCGGCCCCTCCGTGTCCGAGGTGGACCCGTCCCAAGTCCGAAACGGCGATGCTTCGTAATTGCAGACAAAGCCCTCCGGTTCTCGAAACTGTTTTAACCCCCGCGCGGACCTATTCCGAATCAGCACGATGAGTGGCGAGGAGACTGGCGGGGAAGAACCGGCCGGCTCGGGACTCAAGCGGTTCCCGAGGTCGTACTTCGAGCCGAAGCCGGTGAAGATAGGGGACGAGATCGACGTGGAGATCTCCGAAGTCAGCAGGAAGGGGGACGGGGTGGCCCGAGTGCAGGGCTACGTGATATTCATCCCGAACGCGAAGCAGGGAGAGAAGAAGCGCATCAAGGTGTCCCAGGTTCGCCCAAACTACGCGATGGGCGAGATACTGGAGGACGCGGCTCCTAAGACCCAGCCAGAATAGCCGGGTCCGCTCCAGAAGAGGCGCCCGCTAGGCGCGCCACCAGTCGTAGCGCAGGTATTCCACCGAGTTCTTCTGCGTGTCCGGGAGCGCGATGATGAACTGCTTCCTCACCGTGGTCGCGAGCCTGCCGGACCTCACCATAGAGGTGGCCGCGATGGTCGTCCCCGGCCTCATCACCTGGACGATGTAGGGGGCGTGGTCTATCCCGGGCCCGTGCTCGTAGACCGCGAAGTCGGAACCGAACTTTATGCCCGGGGTGACGACGTACCCCTTTTCCCTGAGCATCTTGTAGACGAGGAACTTCTCGTCGAAGTCGGTGTAGGAAGCCCTGCAGATCTCCTCGAGGCGCTTCGCGGTGAGCTCCTTGCCGTCCTCTCCGAGGACCTGGAGGGTCTTCTTCTTCTGGAGGTAGTAGCCCTCCATCAGGTCGAGTATGAGAGGGGCGTCGAACTCGAAGTCCTTTGGCTTCGGTATGCCGAGCGGCTTCCCGTAGTAGCCTTCCTTGAAGAGCCTCCTCGATGACTCTATGTCCCAGACGACGAGCCTGTTCTGGAAGAGCCTTCCCGTGGCCCGCTTCGGCGGCATGGCTAGATTCCCAGTGCGAGGATCGTGGCCGCGTCGGCCGCGCTCAGAGACGCATCCGCGCAGTTCTCTATCGACTCGAGCACGTCCTTGACCGCGACCAGCTCCTTGAAGCTCTTCGACTGTCTCAGGGCCATCGCGACGGCCTCCCTGTACTTCGAGTCGACCGAGCTCTCGATCTGCGACACCTGGCTGGCCAGCTGCATGGACTGGTCCGAATTGACCGAAAGCGCCCTGACCGTCTCGTTGAGCTTGGATATGCCGTCTATGACGAGGCCCAGTAGCATCGTGATCGACTCCCTGTAGCGCTTGTTCCTTGCGGTCGCCTTCGGCAGCTGGGACACCCTGAACGCGATGCCGTTGATGTGCCCGAAGATATCCTCTATGGTGAAGGCGGCGCGGAGAACGTCCTCCCTGTTGACGAGCAAGGTTCCGACCTGCGACAGTTCCCTCAGGAGCGCGTTCCTAAGCAGCCCGACGTCCTCTTCGGCCTTCCTCACCTTCTCGATCGCCGAGCCGGTGGACATCTTGTCGCCCTTCTGAACCGCCGCGAACTCGTCGAGGAGCACCCTGGACGCATCCAGCACCCGGCGCATTTCATCCTGAAGGACCACGACGGTCCTTCTCCTTGCTTGCATTTCGCTTTCGGTTCCTGACAAAAATGGCTGCCCGCCTCAAACCATGAAGAAGTTTGAATATAAGGTCGGGCCTAATAACTGCCAGAAATGCCGTTTCTGGGGGCTTTTTCTGCGAAAATAGCCCGTTCTGGCCTATTTGGAGGAGTCCTTAGCGTATTCCTTCAGGGGGGCCAGCAGGCTGGTAAACTCCATGGGGAAGATGTACTTGGTCGACGGGCTCGCCCCGAGCGCCTTCAGGGTGTCCAGGTACTGCAGGACCATCGTCTTCGAGTCTATGGACTTCGCGGCGCTGAATATCTGGGTGAGAGCCTCGGAGTAGCCCTGGGCCCTCAGGATGGCCGACTGCTTGTCTCCCTCTGCCCTGAGGATCGCCGACTTCTTATCGCCCTCGGCCACGAGGACCGTCGACTCCCTCTTCCCGTCGGCCTCGGTGACCATGGCCCTTCTTGTCCTCTCGGCGGACATCTGCCTGACCATCGCCTCCTGGACGTCCTTCGGCGGCCTGATCTCCCTGATTTCCACGTTGGTGACCTTGATTCCCCAGCGTTCCGTGACCTCGTCCAGCTTCGACCTCAGCACCTGGTTGATCTGTTCCCTCTTCGCCAGGAGCTCGTCGAGGGGGATGTCGCCGACCACCGCCCTGAGGGTTGTGGTCGCGATGCCTATGGACGCGCCCTCGAAGTTCTGGACCTGGACGACGCTCTGGGTCGCTTCCATGACCTTGTAGTAGATGAGGAAGTCGATGTCGGTGGGGGCGTTGTCCTTGGTGATGCAGGTCTGGTGTGGGACTTCCAGGTACCTCTCTCTCAGGTCTATCTTGTTGAATCTGTTGACGAAAGGCAGCACCAGCACGACTCCGGGTCCCCTGGCTCCGACGAGCCTGCCCAGCCTGAATACCACGAGCCTCTCGTACTCTCTGATGATCTTGACTGAATACGCGATCAGGGCCAGGACGATGATGAGGATCAGAACGACGACGACTATCTCGTCCAGCTGACTTCCCACCTGCAGAACCGCCGAAGAGAGGAGGCTCAACCCTGGATCTTCTCTACTGTGAGATGATTACCTGTTACCTCTTTAACCTTTACCAGACTTCCCTTCGCGATGGCTTCGGACGAGGTCACGGTCCACTCCTCGGAGCCGATCATCGCGACCCCCAGCCCACCCGCCTTGAGGTCCGACTCCATCCTTCCTTCCCTGCCTATCATCCTTCCCTTGTCGAACTGGCTGGGTTGCGCCTGCAGCTGCTTCCGAATCTTCGCCAGGTAGAGACTTCCTATTATTCCGACTGCAGCGATGATGGCGATGAGGGCGTAGGATACGGCCGGCACCGTGAAGAAGTTGCCCGCCGGTTGCGCGGGGCTCGACGCCGCGGCTGGCGCCGGCGGCGAGAAGATCAACAGGAACCCGATGACGAAGATCACGACCCCCACCAGGGCGCTTATCCCGTGCTGGGTCTTCACCTCGAGGAAGATGAACGCTGCCGCCACGATCATGAGGATTATGGACACCAGCGGCGCCCCGAAGTCCCCGAGGCCGAAGAGGGCGAGGGCCATCATTGCTATCCCCACCACCGAGAGCACTATGGTCGGGTGGTATATGTCGAAGAGCACGACGAAGATCCCTATCAGGAAAAGAAGGCTCGAGACGTCGGGGTCGGTCAACACCGAGATCAGCTGCGACCGGATGCCTGGGGTGTTCGTGGCGGTTCCTGCCGGAACGTTCAGGGCGGCCAATGCGCCGCTTTTTGTGGTCGCGTTGAGGACTCCATTTACAACGCCCACCTGCAGCGCTTGGCAGTCGGCGTAGCTCTTGCACGAGTACGAGACGCCGTGGTTTACCATCATCCCCGCGCTCGTTGCGTTGCGCCCGTTGGAGCCCGTGAGCGTCTGCATGTAAGAAGTGAAAGCGTCTATGTCCTTGGTCATGGTGCTGTTCTCCTCCCCGGTGGGAATCCCAGAAACGATGGGCGTCGCCGAGCCTATCGTCGTCCCTGGGACCATGTAGATCTTCGTAGATGCCTCCGCTATGTAGGCACCCGCAGAGAACGCGTAGCCGCCGATGGGGGCGACCAGCGTGATGAACGTGCCTCCCCACTGCTGATAGCTCTCTATGGAGCCCACCATGGACTCCATGCTACCCCCGTCGCCGCCGTTGGTCTGGAGCACGAACACTATGGTGCAGGCCGAGGCTGACTCGGCGTTGCTGACTGTCGTTGACATGAAGTCGGCCGCTCCCGGGTCGATGTCGGCGTTGAGGGATGCCACGTAGTCATTTCCCGCTGAGCAGGACCTGGAAGCCGCCGAGGGGGGCGACTGTGCGTGGGCTGGGACGTTCGCTGCGATCTGGAGAATGAAAACAGCGAGGATGCCCAGGACGAGCAGCAGTCTGTAGACCCTCAATCTCTCGGGCCAGACGGAATCGAGGTCAGATAAATAGTGTTGTAGGGCTGGTTGGCCGACTCATTCGTGTCCCTCGAGGGCGGCCAGCCGTTCCTTCCGCCACACTCCGACCTGTTCCACTCGCCTGTAGCTGAACTGCTTGCCTGGATCGATTTCGCTCCTCACCTTGGCCACGATCCTCTGGAACGCCTCGTCAGACACCTGCACCGGGAACCCGTAGGCGCGCTTCTCGAAGACCGAAAGCCGCTCGCCCAGGGTAGTCGTCAGCAGGACGTCCTGGACGACCTCGACCTCGTCGGGCGGGAACTCCGCGAGGAATGCTGACTCTCGCTTGAAGCCCGCAAGGTAGTCGCCGGAGGGCGGCGGAAGTTCGCAGCTCAGCTCCTCTGCCGCCTCCCTGAACCTCTGCCATAGCTCCTGCCTGGCGGGACCGAGCACGGGATTGCCTTCGTCCCGCCTCCTGAATATGACCAGTATCTCCTTCCTGGCGACCCGCGACAGTCTGCCGAGGGTCTCGGCCGGGCTTTCGAAGAGGTGGAGCACGTGGGCGATCAGGACCGCGTCGAAGGCGGCGTCCTTGAACGGGAGCTGGTTCGCGTCCGCCAGCGCGAGGTTGTCGAGGCCCTTCGCCTTCGCCCTCTCGAGCATCCTCCTGGAGAGGTCGATCCCGACCAGGCTGACGGCCCTCCTCCTGATCGGCGCGGCGATCCTTCCCGTTCCCACCCCCACTTCGAGGACCTCCTTCGCCCCCTCCCTCGCCAGGAACCCGACCACCTCCTCCACCCCCTGCGGCGTCAGCGGCTCTCTGGTCTCGTCGTAGAGGTCAGAGATCCTGTCGTACCTGGCGGCTACGTCGGATGACCGGCTCAACCTGTGGAAACGAAGCGAAGTGGCCTAATAACCTTAGGCGCGAGAACAATCCAAGATTTTCATCACGCGGAAGGTCTGGACCGCACCGTCAACATGAAAATACTGGATTAGGAACAACCCTTAAACCAAACTTTTGGCGATTCGCCCCTTCCGATGGAATCTAAAGAAACAGATTCCCTCGGACCTTCTACGAAAAAATCAGCCAAGAAGAATCCAGCAAACTCAGCACCTGCTCCTGATGGTAAACTGACCCGAAGGGAGGCTATCGGAAAGATTGCCGCCGTCGGTGTCGGAGTGGTCGTCGTCGCCGTCGTAGGCGTCGGCAGCTACCTTTACTACACGGAGACCTCGAAATCCAACAACACATCCACGACTTCCAGCAGCACCACGCAGGTAACCACCGCTCCTCCGACCCACGTCACGAGCTCTGCCGCCGCCGGCCCGTCCCAGGTCCACCTGGGTGCGGTCATCTCGCAGAGCGGACCGTTCGCCGCGTTCGGACAGGGAACCAAGTTCGGCCACCAGCAGGCGATAGCCGACCTGATGGCCCAGGGCGGCATCAGCATCAACGGCAAGAAAGTGCCCATCACCTACACGATCTACGACGACGCGAGCGACCCGACGAAGGCGTCTTCGCTGGCGTCGCAGGTGATCCTCAGCGACAACGTCGACATGCTCGTGGGGAGCATCGCTCCTCCGGACACGCAGAACCCAATCTCAGTGGCCTGCGACCGCTACAGCGTCCCGCTCATGGGAACCACCGGGCCGTACGAGCCTTGGTGGGCTGGCGGTCCCTACAAATACTCATGGAGCCTCGGGTTCAGAATCGTCATAGAGCCAACCCAGGTGGGTTGGACAGCCTCGCCGTTGAACGGCGTCAGTGGCGCGACCGCCGCCGACGTCTTCATGGGCGTAACAAACGAATTCCAGAGCCAGATGAACAGCAACGCGGCAATCCTCACCTGCGGTGACACGGACGGAACCGGATGGTACGGTGCGCTCCCGCCCTACCTGACAAAGGCAGGGTACAACGTGGTGAGCCCACAGCTCTACCCGCCGGGAACCACCGACTTCAGCAGCATCATCACCGCGTGGAAGAACGCGCCGTGCGACTTCATCTGGGCGAACCTACCTGCTCCCGACTTCGGGACGTTCTGGAGGCAATCGGCCGAGCTGAACTACAGGCCGAAGCTGGCCATGATCGGAAGGGCCCCGCTCTTTTATACAGACATCAACGCCTGGGGCGACAGCCTGCCCCTGGACGTCTGCACAGAGGTGTGGTGGGACCCCTCGTGGGGCTACAAGGGTGTGGGCACGACCACATCTCAGAGCCTTGCGGCCGCGTGGTCCACTTCCATGAACGCACCCGTCAACCCCGCAATCGGACCCGCCTACGCGGCCGTCCAGATAGCTGCGGATGCGATTACCCGCGCGGGTTCTCTCGACAAGGACGAGGTAAACACAGCCATAGGGGAGACCAACGGCAACTTCATGATGGGACCCTGCCAGATGGTACCTGCAACGCACGACTCGCCATGCTTCGAGACCGTCGGGCAGTGGCAGGCAGGAACCGGGTCGGAGCCCAACTGGGTGCTCCCGGTGGTCTGGTCCAACGTGAACGTCGCTCCGGAAGCAGCGAAGGTCGTCTTCCCGCTCCCGCCGTGGTCCTAGGGAAATCGCACACACGATAGTGCCCCGAGCGTGAGCCCAAGGGGGCATGACCGAAGAGCGCGCCGCCGGCCAGGGCCGAGCGGCGCCCCTCTGTTTTCAGGCAGGAGACCAGCGATTCTCCTGCGCCTGTGGGGTGACGGTCCCACGTTCACCGACTCATCCGACGGACCGACAGCAGGTAGTTCTGGTGGTACATACCTCCTGTGTCTAGTGTGCAGGGTGGTATGTAATCGAGGTGGCTTGCGTAGTTCAGGCAAGGAGGCTGCCCGCTAAGGCCGCGGACCTGAACTTGTCACGGACGTCCGCTCAGGATGGAGCCACCTCGACGCCAGGGCGATGATTTCGCGGTAGTTCACGACGATCAGAGACGCCAGTCCCAAGGTCGGGATCAGAGTGTAGTAGTATGGAGGGGTGAGGCTCGAGGCCTGAGCCATGTGGAAGAGCCCTCCGGCCAGAGGCGGATAGAACAGAGGGACGTTGGCTATGACGAACGCGCCGACCGCGAAGACGACCGCCTTCCGGAGGTCCCGGTTGTAAACGAAGAACAGGGGCAGGGCCAGGACGGCGAAGCGCGGGTCGAAAGCGGCGAGACCGTAGACCACGCCAGAGAGCCGCGGCATCCCCCGCTTCCCGAGGTAGAGGGCAAGGAGGAACATGAACGTGAGAAGGACCTTGGACTGCCCCTCGGCCCACTGCCAGTAGTAGCTGACCGTGATGCTCCAGCCGGGCGAGGAGAGCGGCAATGGCAGGAGAAGGACGATGAGTGCGACGACCGCAGCGGCCAGGGCCCCCTTCTCCTTCACGAGCTCGTAGACGAGAAAAGCCATCAGAGGCAGGAGCGCGAGCTGCAAGAGGTCGAAGGCCGTCAGCGCGCTCTGGTACGGGAGCGCGAGGATGGGCGAAACCATCCACAGGAAGGAGGGCATGTACTTGTACCCCTCCGGCTGCGGCAGGACGCGGAATTCTCCGTCGTTGACGTATCCGTGGGCGTATACCTGGGACGGATCGTGAAAGAGCCTCCAGGCTGCGGTGTAGAAGGCGGAGAAGTCCTTGGCGAGCTGGGAGTTGGCCGTGCAGCACCCGGCGTCAATCCTCATGGTCTCCGGATAGGCGGCCGCGAAGGTCCAGACGTTCAGGGCGATGAGGGCCGCTGCAAACAGCGCGAACTCCCTTCTGCCGAATCGAAATTCCATCACATCGGCGGCTCCGTGAGAGCCCGAGGGGAGGCGGAGGCCATTTAAGCGCCTTTAACCTAATCCTCGGCAAAGCCGATTCCCACCCGTAAGAATTGTGTCGGCCCTTTATAACGCGGGCAGGGGTCCCGACCGCCCGAATTGAGCCAGAGTTCCGTGGGCGACAGCTGCAGGATTCCGGTCGCCAGCAAACAGGAAGCAAAGCCAGTCGAGCAGGACGTCATCGACGCGCTTCTCAAGCGGCAGTCCTCGAAAGGAGGATTCGACTCTCAGCGGAAGGTCGACGCCGAGAGCCTGGGGCTGATCCTCGAAGCCGCAAGGTGGACGCCCACAGCCCACAACATGCAGAACTTCGAGATCGTGGTGGTCGACGACAGGGACGTCCTTGCGGAGCTCGGCAGGATCAAGGGGGCTCCGCTCACGGAGACCTACCTCCGCGAGCACTTGGCCACGCTCTCCTTCTCCGAGGAAGAGCTGCTCAACAAGAAGACGGGGCTCTTGGGCATGAGCGCCCCGCAGACCTGGCGCGACCCTTCGATGTTTGCGCAGGCCATCCGCGATAGCCCGCCGTCCCCTCTCGCCGGGGCCATGAAGGGCTGCCCGACTCTGCTGGTCGTCACCTATGACCCATCAAAGAGGGCTCCCGCCTCCGAGGCGGACTTCCTGGGCGTTGTGAGCCTGGGCTGCCTCATGGAGAACGTCTGGATCGCCGCGAACGCCCTCGGGATAGGCGTGAAGATCCTCAGCGCACTCGGCGAAGCGCCCGTCGACGAGGAGGTCAAACGGATCCTTGGCGTTCCGGCGGGGATGAAGGTCGCGTTCGGGATATGCCTCGGCTATCCGGCTGCGCCACCGGGGAAGAACCTGCGGGTGCGCAGAGACCTCAAGGACGTCGCCTACCACAACCGATACGGCAGTGCCCTGTAGATCCCGGCAACTTCCGTCCTGAGAGGCTAGTCGGCTTCGAGGTCGGGCTTGACCTCGGTCACCGCCCCGGTGGCGACCCTGTTGCCCCTCAGCAGGCTCGGCACGATGCCGATGGTGTTGATGACCGCCATAACGAGATACACGTGGTTGATGGCGACTGCGAACGCGGCCCTGTCCACCGTGGCGATGGACGCCGGGTTCAGCGAGGCGATCACTTGGGTGAGGACGCTGAACGGGACGGTGAACGTCATCACCAGTATTGCGAGATTTAGGCTGAGCGTGTACCCGACGTTGAAGAAGGTCGCCCTGAGCGCCGAGGCCACCGACCTCCTCTGGACCGGGACCGAGCCCATGACGGAGCTCATGTTCGGCGAGGCGAAGAGGCCCATGCCCGCGCCGCCGATGAGCAGGTAGACCGCGATGTCGGCGTACGGCGTGGAGACGCCCGCGGTGGAGGTCAGCACCAGCGCGAGGCTGATCACCGCCAGCCCCACGGTGGCGAAGGGGCGGGTGCCGTACTTGTCTGAGAACCTCCCGCTCAGGGGTCCGACTATGAGGAAGGAGATGTCGAACGGGATGATGGCCACGCCCGCGGCGAACGGGCTGTAGCCCAGGACCAGCTGCAGGTACAGGCTGATCACGAGGAGGAACCCTCCCCAGGCGATCGAGTTGAGGAGCTGGGTGATTATGCCGCCGGTGAACTCCCGTATCCTGAGAAGCCCCAGGTCGAGGAGCGGGAACTGCCTCCTCCTCTCGATGCGCACGAAGACCGCGAGAGACACCGCCGAAACCGCCGCGAGGGCGACGACCAGGCGGAGGTCGGCGGTACCGTAGGCCGCGAACGTGAGGACGAGGAGCAGGGTCGAGATGAACAGCGTGAACGTCCCGAAGCCGTACCAGTCCATGGGCGCCATTCTCTCCGGCTTCTCCGTGTCCCTGAGGCGCCTGAGCGCCCAGACCGTCCCGAAGATCCCGATGGGCACGTTGACGTAGAAGAGGTAGGGCCACGTGAGCACCGACAGGATGAGCCCGCTGATGGTCAGGCCGGCGAGCGCCCCCGCCCTGAACGCGATCTGGTTGATGCCAAGTGCGGTGCCGAGCTGGGTCGCGGGGAAGGCGTCCGTGATTATGGCCGCGCTGTTCGCGAAGAGGGCTGCCGACCCCAGCCCCTGGGCCATCCTCGCGGCGATGAAGGCGTCCGGAGTCCCGGAGAGCGCGGTCAGGAGCGAGCCGACGGTGAAGAGCGTGAACCCCAGCGCGTAGACCCGGACCTTGCCGAAGATGTCGCTCACCCTGCCTATGAAGAGGAGCGCTATGGTGCTGCCGATGGTGTAGGCCTGGGTGAACCAGATGGCCTGCTCGGCGTCGGCCTTGAGGGCAGCCGCGACCGTGGGCAGGCCTATGATCATGATGCGGCCGTCTATGCCGCTCATCAGGACGCCTATCGTGGTGACTGTGAGGACCGTCCACTTGTACTGCATCTGGAACACCTAGAGCTCTACTGGCTCCTCCAGCTCCTTCCTCACCCTGCGGAGGCCGGAAACGGTCGACTTCCTCTCCGCGACCGACAGGGTCTGTCCCAGGCTGCCCGCGTACTGGGTGAACCTGCTCGAGATCCTCCTGAACATCTTCTCCCCGTCCGGCGTCCAGTCGATGACGTAGAGGCGTCTGTCCTTCTCGTCCCTCTGCCGGGTGACGTATCCCTTCTTCTCCATCCTGTCTACCAGGCCGGTGACGTTGGCCGGGGCCACCAGCATCTGCTCGCTCAGCTTGTTCATCTGCATGGGGCCGTTCCTCGAGAGGGCGAGGAGAACGCTGTACTGGGAGAACGTGATGCGCTCCTTGCGCAGCCTGGCGTTGAGCCTCTTCAGGACCGAACGGTAGATGGTCCTGATGTTGGTCCACAGCTCCAGGTCGGTGTCGGCGCGCTCGGTCAAAGTGGTATAACCCGTGCCCACAAAACATCTTGCTCAAATACTTAATGGTCAATGTGTTAACTATCTCGGTCCCTCCGTCGAGACGGCCATTTGCCGCCCGAAGTGTGATTTTCGGGTGAAGTCGTAAATAATCTCGCTTCCTTTCCACGCCTCATGGCAGAGGCAGGTGGAGGAGCTGCTATGGCCGCCAAGAAGATGCTTGGCCCCGTGATGTGGGTGGATGCTGGCACGTTCTTCATGATAGTCTCGAAGGCAGGCACTCCGGTCGTGTGCCACCAGGGGCCGGGAAAGCTGAGCCTCTCAGGAAACCACGTGTACCTGACGAGCTACAAGGGCTTCCTGTTCCGGAACGAGTCGAAGGAGGCTATCAGGCTGCCTCCCTGCGAGTTCATCGAAGTCAAGCAGATTCAATGATTCCGGGGCCGGCGGCAGGCGGGGGCGACCGAGCAAGGACTATACAACAATGGTCGAAGCCGGGTACACCTCAATCATGAGGTTTTTCGGGAGGTTTGGCAGAAAAACCGAATTACCTTTGCTACGCTCGAAACTGGAGCTCCTCATGGGGGTGCTGGACGCCCTCGCCAAGACAGACATGAGCTCAGCAGAGAACATCCCGCTCTTTCCGGGGATGACGAGGGAGGATCTGAAGCTGATGTTGAATGGCTTGGTCGAACAGGGGTACGTTCGCACCTTTACCTCCGCCAAGCTCAAGCGCTACTATGGCCTCAACGAAAAGGGGATTGAGGTGCTAAGAGCGTGGATCAGGCTGAACACAGAGCTCGTGGGTATATTGCCCGTAATTCAATCGCTTCACGATTAGCTTCTATACCGAAGTCTCTTCACGAGTCTTTAACAAACCCGCTTGGAAAGCTAGAACGACTCGTAGTGCTGGGACTGATCCGCTCTGTTCCCAAGGAAGTGCTGGATTGCGCTTCAGAATCGAATGGTGCTTCGTCGATGAATCCCAAGCGCCCAGTCGACACGTCAGAAGGGAACTTTGACGTCGTCTAACAAAGATTCTCGGTTCTTATTCGCACCGAATAGGTTTCATCTGAGTATCTTCTCTGAGGCCAAATGGCTTGCCTTTCTTATTGCAACGTACGTGACGATAATGACCTGTTTTGTCCTTCTTCGCTTCTACACCTTCAGAACTGATGCATTCGACCTGGGCATATTCAATCAGGCTTTTTCCACCGCGCTGAAAGGAAAGTTGTTCTACGAGACTCCCGATCAGCTCGTAATCCAATCAGGTAGCTTTCTCGGGACTCACTTCAATCTCTTGATGTTCTTGCTACTTCCTATCTATGCCTTGTTCCCCTTTGCGCAAACCTTGCTGATTCTCCAGACGGTAGCTATAGCGATGGGTGCAGTTCCGATTTACCTAATCGCTCGGAGAGTCTTGGGAAAAAGCAGACTGCCACTGATCCTGTCTCTTGCTTACTTGATTAACCCTGCCATAATTAGTATGAATCTATACGATTTCCATCTTGAAGCATTCCTTCCACTCTTCTTGGGGATGTTCTACTACTGTTACATTGCCGCAAACTGGAAGGGCTACATCGGCTTTCTCTCCTTGGCCCTTGTCACCGTTGATTTCGGTTCTGTAATGGTTTGCGCCATCTGTCTGGCTCATCTTCTTGGGGGGTTGTCCTTCGAGAATGGTTCCCTCCACTTCAGAATCGACAGATTCCGTGGCCTGATTCTCGTTTCGACTATTCTAGTAGCAACAGTCTCACTCTATATGATTCTGCTGCTTTCGGGCGTACTTTCCGGAACCACGACTACCGTGCCGCAAATACTGGGGGGGTTCCTAGGGACACCACTAACAAGCCAAACCTTCGTGCTTGCCAAGGTGGAGTTCTGGTATCTGGTCCTAGTTACCCTCGCATTCGTGCCCCTGCTGGCGCCGAGTCAACTCATAATGGTTGCACCTTGGTTCGTTGCAACCTTGTTTAGGAGTAATTCATTGTATTACAGTTATGGCTATCAGTTTGCGGGTGCTTTTGTTGTTCCATATCTTCTCATCGCATCAATCCACGGTTTGGCAAAGGTCAAACATTCCCCTCTCCCTAGGATCTTCCTCACTGGGATCCTCGTGTTCGCCGTCATTGCGAGTCCTTTCAATCCGCTTACACAAGGTCACCTCTCAGGGATTGCATATGAGCAGGGCTTTTCGCTTCCGAACTCGCACGACTCTATCCTTGATCAAGCAGTGAGCTATGTTCCCGTCAATGCTTCCGTCTTAACTCAGAACAGTCTATTTACTCAACTTAGCAATCGCGCAGACGCTTACGTCCTGCTAGTCGGCAATAAGACGTCGATGGACTACGTTCTAGCGGATACCCTGTCGCCAACCTATAGTCAAGTGATATGGAATTACGGGTCGATGAAGGCATATCTTCCGCTTTTCCTGTCCAGCGACAAGTGGGGCATCATGGTGAACGATGACGGGGTGATATTGCTCAAGAGGGGATACTCGGGACCTGTCCTCCTGTCTGGCCCGACATCCTACTCTTTTGACTACAGAACACTCGATTTAGCCAGTGGTTCATTGCAAAAGGACGCTACCTCTGTCAGCGGAACGATTTTGGTGCACTTGCCCTCTTTCCCTTCTGGTGGAACTTTTTGGTTCGGCCCATACACGAGTCTTCCTCCTGGTAAGTATGAAGTCACCTTTAGATTGAAGTCGTCAGTGGTTACGAACGGCTCTCTAACGCTCGAAGTCTCGAACTATCTGAATTCAACAGCTGCCTCTACTTTAGCGGACGAAGTAGTGACTCCTGTAGGTTTTGCGGTCCCGAACTCTTGGACTTCTTTTTCTATGTCCTTTAATTATACTCCTGCTGAGGCGAAAGAGGGCAGTCTGGAATTTAGAGGTGTAGCCGTCTATGGAGGTCCATTCTCCCTTGATAATGTCGTTTTGACATATCTGAGTCCATACTAGGAGTGACGAGAGATCTGAAAATTAGTCTGATTTCGCCAACCGAAAGAAGTGGGGGCGCACTCTATTCGAAGAAGCTCGCGAAGGTTCTAGATGCTGATGTTGTTCCCGCTGAGCATTCGCTCTTGAGAATCCTCAAGTCTATCAGTAAGCACGAACCGGATGTTGTGGACATCCAGTTTGAGTACACGACGTTCGGATCACACTTGCGTACTGTCGTTCTGCTTCCCGTACTAGCCTTACTCCTGAGAGCATATTCCCGTGTAGTCATTACCGTCCATGGGATTGTAACGAATGAGTCGGTCGCGGACCGCAGGTTCCCAAGGACCCTCGTTTCCGCGTATACAGTGTCTGTTCGTGTCGCTACTCTTTTTGCATGTGCCATCGTGGTGCATTCAACAGCGATGGAACGCGCACTTGCCCATCTTGGGGTGAAGAGAATGTACGTGATTCCTCACGGAAGTGACGCTCCGTCTCCTAACGTCTATCCGACACTCGATGAAGTAATTCTATTCTTCGGGTTCCTGAAGCCGAGTAAGGGTATTGACAGGCTAATTGAAGCGTACAGCAAAGTCGAAGGAGTCTATCCTAACAGCAAGCTACTCATCGCTGGAAGCGTTCAGAGTCTTGATGGCGAACTCTATTTGGAGAACTTGCGAGAACTTGTCCAGACACTCGGGTTGGAAGATAAAGTAAGCTTTCGGATAGGTTTTTTCACGGAACAAGAGAAAAGATCCCTCGGTTCCGAAGCCAGAATCTTGGTGCTTCCGTATGTCGATCGCTTCGTGGAGGTGAGCGGAGTGGCACATGACTTCGCCGGCTCTGGTCTCATTTTGATTTGTAGTCGAACTCCAAGATTTGAAGAATTCACAGATGGGGTTGACTGCATGAAGATAGATACGACAGCTTCGGAGATCGCAAAAGGAATTTGTGAATTACTTGATGGCCCCCAAAGGGGAAATCATCTCAGAACCGGTCTGGTGGAATTCGCCAAGTCTACTTCTTGGCCAAAGATTGCGGAAGCTCGCCTGCGGCTTTACAAGCACCTTCTGTCTGCTGGAAGCTGAATTCGAAGCGATGCATTCACGCCGTTTCTCCCTTCCGAACAGACGTACGCAGTTACAGGGACCCGACCCGCGTTGTTACGATATCCGAGATTCGAGTAGTAGAGTGTATCCACACAAAAGAATTGACGAAGTAGACATTGGGGTTCCCAGATGTACGCTTCTAGTCTCTTTTTACGTGGTCGTCTGCGACTTCTCTCAGCATAGCCTCGAATCGTGGAAGCACGACCTCCATCTCGTATCTTCTTGTCGACCGAACACCTAGATTTGCAATTCTCTCGTACTCCTGCCTCTCACTCTTCCAAAGTGAATAGACATGTTTCAGCTCCCTAACAAGTTCGGGGATGTCACCAGCATAAAATGCGGGAATGTCCACGGACAAATGAGCAGGTATTGGTGTGGTAATCACCGGAGTCCCACATGCAAGACTCTCAATCAATGTCAAACTGAATGCATCGGCTCTGGATGGGAGCATCACTACGCTGGATTGAGAATAGAGGTTAGCCAGGCTTTCACCGTTCAATTGTCCAGTGCCCTCAATCCTACCCACCCTTTCGCCTGTACAGACGAACTTAATGTCGCTCATTATTTCACTCACCTGGACAAAACGATCGAACCCTTTTCCGTAGCTATGCTTCCCGACAAACAGAACAATGAACTGATTGGCCTTGGTGCCTGGACGAAAAACCTTCGTGTTTACCCAGTTCGGAATCTGGAAGAGTCTACGGTGCGAGAGCTCTGTTGGCGGAGCAGGACTAATCCAATGAACTGCGTCAAACGTTGCGATTTCCTTTGCTTGCACTCTTTTGGCCAAGACTTTCATGAATGCGGCAGCTAATCCATGGTTTCGTGTATTTTGGGTGAAAGAACCTGAACTGTATCCTTCTTCTGCCAATCCGCGTGTCAAGAGTGACGAATGTATTCCAGCGATTCTAGGTCCATCGCATCTGAAGAGTCTACCAACCAGTGGATTGTAGATGTGGTAGACGACATCAGCGTCGAAGAAGTGGATGGGCGCCTCCGAATACGTCAGTGTCTTGGACGTTGGCCTCCAGTTACCCCTCCGAAAAGGAACAGAGTGAATTGAAACCGCATGCCCTTTTTTTGTTAGCCAATCCGAAGACTCGACTACAAACCTCTCTCCCCCACCGCCAAAACTAAGGCTGTAGTAGTGACAGAAGGCGATTTTCATGAGGACACACTATGCAAGTTGCACCAATAAGACGATCTCAACGCCAATCGCGGGCTTCGGCAGTCACTGGAAGGGAACGAATCCTTCTTGAAAGGAATTGGAGGGGTCGACTTCTTGTTCCTGCGACCGAACAAATGGTATATACCGTGCCCAGGTTGGCTAAGTGCCGCTGTCCTCTTGTCCGTATCGCAATGGGTTCTAATGAAATCGCCCAACTCGTTCAAATCCAATTCTCAGTCTCGACCACGAGCAGGAGATATAAGCTGCACTTGTTATTCCCAAAAGAGAGTCACGATTAGGAAATGAGAATCGCCATTTGCGAACACCTTACGATGTCGTACTGGGGCGGAGGGGAGAAGGAAATGTTCGATTTGGCCCAAGGCTTGAGAAATCTCGGACACGAGGTGGACATCTTTGCCCTGCCTTACACTCTTGAGAACAAGCGAAAAATGAATCTTGGAAGCTTGTTCAATGATGGGATAAAGTACCACGAAGGTCCCCTTCATGTTATCAACGCTGACGTTGTATATTCTATGTATCATCCATTCAGCAAGTTGAACTTCATAACGAGAGCTCCGACAATCGCATCCTTCCACAGCCAAATCTGGTTCAAACGTGAAAGAGGAGGCTACGGGTATGTGCCTAAAATTGCTGGTTCCTTGGGTGATTACCTGATGCGGAAGGAACTCACGGGATTTGCCGCCCTGCAAACTCACTACGATATCCAGAGAAGGATGATAGAAACAATCGCACCTAGACATCCGCCAATCTATGTGATTGGTCACTTTCTGGACACCGAAAGGTTCAAGCCGACAGGAGTGAAGAAAGACACATTCACCGTATTGTTTGTTGGTCGGCCTGTGTGGCAAAAAGGGTTTGACCTTTACAGTAAGCTAGCGGTCGAACTCGCCCCACTGGGCATGCGATTTCAATTCGCAGGAGGGGTAACCGAAAAATCACAAATCGAGAGTCTTGGACTCATTTCAGATGAAAGTCGCTTGGCCCAACTCATGTCAGAGGCTCATGTGGTCGTCTCTCCGACTAGGATCGAACTGGCAAGCGGGAAGAGCGTTTTGGAAGCGTTGTCTTGCGGAACCCCCGTCATTACGACCTCGAGAATCGATCCACCACTAACGGACTGTAGATGTCTTGTGGAGGTTGCCGACTACTCAATGACGAAGGAGGCGATAATCAAGATTCGTCAGAAGTGGAATGATGGCACCTACGACGAATTCGCTTCATGCGCTAGACGCTGTGTCATGAAAGATCTCTCCAAAGAACCAACAATCAAGCGATACGAGCGGATGTTGCTAGAGGTCGCAAATCGACAGTACTAACAGAAATGCAAGTCCGGCGCCGTGCGACCCTTTCCTCGCATTACTCGACCCAACCTGACGAATCGATTCTTTAATACCCCTGATTGATTGGTGAAAGCTCATTGGAAGTTAGCTCCGCAAATGCAGATGTTGCGGTTATTGGTCTTGGAGTGGTGGGCCTTCCGACGGCTCTATACATCAGGGACAGAATTCCAAACGTAGTCGGGTACGACCGCTCAAAAATCGCCATGAACCGCGCTAGAGCGTCAGGTCTTGTAACTTCAGATCGGTTTCCTGCGGCCAACACATACGTCATCTGCGTTGACACTCTTTACGAGAAGCTTCCCGACCTCTCGAATGTTGAAGAGGTGCTGGAACGGATAGCCAAAGCAAGTCAGTTGTCTCTAGTGTGTATCGAGAGCACGATGCTCCCGGGTTCAACTCGAAAGCTGACAGCCCGCCTCGGGTTGGAACGTGTCGCCGTTGTGCCCCATCGATACTGGAGTAGGGATGTCACTCACCATGGCGTCAGTCAAACTCGCGTGATGGGCGCTCTTAATGACGAAAGTCGCAAAGAAGCCTCTGAACTTTATGGTCAACTCGGGATACCATTGCATGTCTGTAGGAATATTGAGACTGCTGAATTAGCTAAGGTTGTCGAGAACACGCATCGCTACTTGGAGATTGCTTACGCGGAAGAGGTCAAACGAATCTGCGACGAGCTTGCGATAAGCTACTCTGAACTCAAGGCAGCAGTCGATACCAAATGGAACGTAAAGCTTCTCGAGCCACGAGATGGAATCGGTGGCTCTTGTCTCCCTAAGGACGTCAGATTTCTCCTGGAATCGACAGATTGTCCGGCGCCCCTCATTGAAGGTGCCCTCTCAACCGAAAGGCTGTATCGGACACACGTCAAAAGCGCTGGTACCCTGCAAGGTAGTCAGCAGGTGGGGAAACGCAAGGCGCGGACAATTGCCTAAATGATTTACAGCGAGAAGGTGAACCGCCCTACGGATACGATGTCGTCGTTACTGGCGTGGAGATAGTCAGGAAATATAGAATCAATCCTCCTCCGATTAATACGACGATGATCGCGAGTACAAGAAGAGTGCTCTGGGTCGTGCCTTTCTTTTCATTTATCCCAATGCTTTGGATGAGCCGAACGAGCAAGACTACAGTCGTAAGAGCCCCGAGACTAAGTGTTGGACGAAGCGTCATGGTTTGAGTCTCTACCGATTAGTTTCATCGGCGAGCGCTATAAACATGATGGGTCATCCTTACGCAGTATCCTTCTCATTTTGGTCGGGCAGGCGACTATCCGACTAACTCGGTCGCAGGTTTCGTTCTTTGAGGCTGGGTAATGTACGTGACTTTCGTATTCGCAGCGCGACTAATCTCGATTCCCCTCATCTTTCACCCTTTAAGTACTGACTTACTGGCTTCGTTGCATGATTCGGATGACTGAACCCAAAGTCACAGTTGTTAATCATCCAATGGTCCTAGAGCAGCTTACTCTCGCCCGAAACAAGCAGATGAACCAGGTCGCCTTCCGAAAGGCGATCTTCCGGCTTGGAAGGCTGCTCGCCCACGAGTTCCTCAGGACCTTTGAAACCCAGGAGTTTCAGATTGAAACCCCCTTGGGGACGACCACCGGCTACAAGATAAAGGGGAACGACCGCATCGAGATAATACTCGTCCTGCGAGCGTCAATTCCATTCGTCGAGGGGATGTACAAGGAGCTCCCAATGGCGCGCACAGGCGTCATCAGCGCCTGGCGGGGCAAGGCCCCCGACTTCAAGATCGAGGTCAGCTACGCCAAGATACCGAACATACACCCGGACGACGTAGTCATCATCGCGGACCCCATGCTGGCTACAGGGCATACCTTGGTGGAGGTCGCGGACGCAGTCCTGAAGAAGGGCAAGCCGAAGAGGCTAGTCTTCTTCTCGGTCATCGCGACCATGGACGGGATAAGGCACGTGGCCGAGGCCTATCCCGAGGGCGAGTTCTACACCTGCGCCATCGACCCGACCCTCGACGAGCACGGCTACATCGTCCCCGGCTTGGGGGACGCGGGCGACAGGGCCTTCGGCGCCCCTTCAACATGAGATGCGAGAAGGCTCGGATGCTCGCGTTTGCGGCAGATAACTGCCGGAGACAATCCGGCGACCGCGGTATTGAAAGCGAAGTCGAAAATCTCCCAGCCGCTGCTCCCCTCGCCCACCCGCTGCCGCTTGAGCCTGGCCGGTCGGTCACCTCCAGCCGGGCGACCGTACAATCTCATGGAATAATGGCCTCCGTGCATTCGACAGGTCTTCCTGCTCATTCCTGAAGAGAAGTCCTCTTCGACCTAACGTGTTAGGGGAAGCCATATTAATCGTGGGCAAGTGGGTGCAACTGCCCGCATATGCATGCAGACCATTTTGCAAAATCACGGGCCGCCTCGGCCGGCAGGGCGGTCATCAGGTCGTTTTTGGTAGTCCTCCTGTCCCTGATCGTTTTGTCGCCTTTTGTCACACTTACAGCAAGCGCCCAGACCCAGATCGTAGGGGCGACGCCAGGTTACGTCAACCTCGGCATGACGACCTCCGTCGCCGTCACGGCCCCGGCCAGTGGCAGCTACACCGTGGTGGTCCAGAAGCCGAGCGGCGCTGAATCGAGCGCGGACCTCACGTTCACCGCCGGAGGGCAGACCCAGAACGTCACCTACGGGAACGCCACGACTGGCTTTCAGTCGGTGATCGACCAGGTCGGAACCTACAACGTCTTCGTCGAGCAAGGGAGTCAGGTCGTGGGCTCGACCTCGTTCTACGCCACGAACAGGCTGATCATCACCATGGACATGGTCACGGCGGGCACCTGCATCTTCGTGCAGGGAATATCGAGGGGCGAGCAGTTCATCCCGCGGTTCTACGCTCACTACGCCTCGAACGACGCCCCGTTGACCGCTTCGATCAAGGGCGCGTCCATCAACTTCACGACTCCCAGCGGGCAGGTGGATAACGCCCCATGGGATTCATACTCGAGCCTGTTTGACAACGCCGTGAGCCCGAACTGGAACTACACGTTCGTCGGCTCCTGGAACCCCGAGGTCAACGCGAGCGATGGCTACGGCAACTTCGGGACCTTTACGTACACGGGCAGTCCGTTCGTGATCACTCCCGCTCAGCTCTCCACCAGCATCGTGCTGGTTGACACTGCGACCGGCCACAACCTGACCAGCCTTGCAAGCGGTGAAGGGATGACGATCATGGCCACGGTAACCTATCCCACCAACGCGGAGCCCGTGTCCGGCTTCGTTGGACCGCTGAGCCCGGCGCGCGGAGGGGCGGTAACGGCTGAGCTCGGGTGGGGCTACTACAATTCGACGTCCGGGACGTTCGGCGGAGGCAAGACCCAGGGCGCCTCGCTCGGGACGGTGCCGCTGACCTATTCGGGACACAACGGAACGTGGACCGGCCAATTCCAGTCCGCCTCCCTGCCGACCTTGCCGGCCGGAGCCACCTATGAGCTGGTCGTGAGCTCGACGGACGGCGCCTCCCCGGCCAACGAAGGCTTCGCGATGGCGCAGATCGCCCCCGCGGTCGCAGGAGGGTCGGTAACGCAGACTCAGACCGTAACGCAGGTGTCGTCGAGCACCGTCGTCTCCACGGCGACAACCCTCACGACTGTCCTAAGCTCTACGACCCAGACCGTCGTCTCGAGCGTCCAGTCGATCCCGACAGTCGTCTACGCGGCCCTCGCAATCCTACTGATACTGGGCCTGATCATAGGACTTGTCATAAGGCCCCCGAGATAGCCCAATGAAGCGCATCGCGTTTGTCGTGGGAGCGCTTTTCGCTCTGACGCTTGTCTGCCAGATTGGGGGCACGGCCCACGCTGCGGGCGCATCCTCAATCTCCGTCTCGCCGTCGGCGGCCGACGTCGGGAGCAAGATAACCGTCAGCGGGCAAGGCTATCCTCCGAACACCAAACTGGTGATAAAGTGGGACACCGTAAACGCCAGCTACATTGACGGGGGGAACCCGTCCCAGGTCACGGGCCTTAGCGCGATTCCCTGGGAAAGGCCGCTCGCATCCGTCGAAACCGACGGCCAGGGTTCCTTCTCGACCGGCGTAACCCTCCCTCAGGACTACGGCAGCTACTACAAGGTTCAGGCGTTCGCCACGAATGGGACCGCGCTTCCCGGGAAGGCGTTCTTCACGCTCAACACCTCGTTCTCCATCTCGAAGTCGAGCGGACCTGCAGGAACCCCGGTCGTGGTCACGACCTACGGGTTGGGCACGAGCGACTACACATTCTGCTACTTCCTCTACTGGGACAACCACATGGTCGGATACTACACCGCCATCTCGACGAGGGGCACCGCGAACTTCACGATCTACGCCACCGGGACCCCGGGCACCCACCTCATCCAAGCCTACGGGGCGTACCCCGGCCCAGGCTATCTCAACCCTCAACAGAGTCCCTATCCGACACCAGTCTTCACGTCAGAGTTCAACATCACTTCGGGAGGGTCGGGCGGCGGCAGCGGTCTTTCGGGGTCCACGGTAATCGGGTCGCTCGCGATCGTGGCGGCGGTGCTCGCCGCGGGAGGGCTCGCCGTCTCCTTCGGCAGGGTCGACCCCGATAGGCGCAGGGCGTTTGCGAAGGGCCTGAGCGCGGCCATGATCGTGATTGCCATTGTCGTGGCCGGAATCGCGGGGTATCTCGCTTTCGCGCCGACGTCCTCATCGCCGAACGTCGTCTTCGCACCCCAGGCCACGGTCGACAGGCCATTGATAACGGCCCCTCAAAACAACGCGACTGCAGGACCCAGGATTTCGGTCTCCCCCGATGTCGCCAGCGTTGGCCAGAACGTCACGGTCGACGGTGCGGGCTTCCCGGCAAACCAACAGGAGGCGCTCTCGTGGTCCACGCGCAAGGGGAACAACCTGCTCGGCTACGGTTTGGTTGCCGAGCCGCTGAGGACCGTCACTACGGGCTCCGCGGGGTCGTTCTCATTCACCATGAAGGTGCCCGCGGACCTCGGCGGTCTGCACTACATATCCGTCGGCAACTTGACTGAGGACTCCAACGGGACTCTGTTCCTCCAAAGGACCGCTTCGATCAACGCCACGCAGGGCCCGGCTGGGACGGTCGTCGCGATCACCATGTACGGAGTCGGCTGGACCTTCAACACCAACATAGCCGCCCTCGACTACGACAACTCGTACATCGGCTTCGGATGCGGTTTCAACAGCGGGGGCAACGTCACCTTCTACCTGACCGTTTCAGGCGCCCCCGGGCTACACACGATCGACGTCTACCCCGCGGTGTGGTGGGGAAACAGCACTCCCTCCAACAAGCTCCCCGTGGAGTACGACTTCCCTCTGCTGACCCCGGTGGACCACCCGGCCCTGATGCCCGCTTTCCACTTCACCTTCCTGATTACGGGCACAGGACAGAAGTCTTTTAGCGGCGACTCCATCCTGCCCGCTCTCGGAGCCCCGATCATGGTGACCGCCGCGGCCGGCAGTGCGTCCCTCCGGACCAGAACAGCCGGTGGTCTCAGGCGCTTCACGGTCCCCGGCCCTTTGGCAGTAGAGGTGGTGCAGTCTGGCTAAATCGGACAAGGACGAGGCGCCGAGTGGCGGCGAGTCCAGGCGCGAGGATCAGTCGCCAGGAGCGGACGACAGCAGGAGGAACTTCCTGAAGGCGGGTCTCTCCCTTGCCGTGGTGCTGGTCGTCCTGGGAATCGCGTCGGTCGCGCGGTCCTTGTTCTCCCCTCCAAACCCGCCCCAGCCCGCGGAGCCTCAGCCTCCCGCGCCCGCGCAGACCACGACGGTGACTTCCACTCAGACCGAGACCGTCGTGTCCGGGTCGGGCACCGTCAGCACCGTTTCCTCGTCCGCGAGCACTTCGACCACCACGACGTCGTCGTCCACGTCCGCCTCTCCTTTCCCAAGGTACCTCGTAGCCAACGTCAGCAGCGTGACGGAGGAGCAGGCGATCTTCTTCAACTATCCGCTGGAGGAAACGCCGAACATACTGGTGAAGCTGGGAAGCGCCAGCGAAGGCGGGGTCGGTCCAGACAACGACATCGTCGCCTACAGCCAGGTCTGTCAGCACCTGGGCTGCGACGTGGCCCCCCTCGCTGCGGGCGGGTCGCCTGCCTGCGACTCGTCTTACAAGGCGCCGGGCCCGGAGGCCTACTGCTGCTGCCACGGGACAGTCTACGATCTGACCAAGGCGGGGAAGGTGACGTCGGGCCCGTCCCCGAGGCCCTTGCCTCGGGTGACGCTCGAGTTCGATTCTTCGACAGGGAACATATACGCGGTTGGCATGGGGCCCCCCACCATATTCGGCTACCATACCGGCTCCAACGACGTGCTTTACGACCTTCAAGGGGGGACGCCCGTTGGCTGACCCGGGCACACTGACGGGAGCGTCCTAGGGATGGCCGACGGCGAGTCAGGCAAGGAACCCGGGGCTGACCCTCCCGGCGGGAGCGGCGGGGACAGAGGCGCCGTAGACAGGCTCGTTGGCTGGTTCGACTCCAGGCTGGGGCTCTCTCACGAGGTCCTGAGGCCCGCCCCCGTGTACTCGGTGAACCCGTTCTATTGGCTGGGCGCGCTGGCTGTGGTCGCGTTCATCATCCAGGGGGTGACAGGGGTAATGATGATGCTCTACTACATCCCGACTCCCACCCAGGCATACTCATCGACCCTCTACATCTTCCAGAGCGTGAGCTTCGGCACGTTCCTCGAAACGGTTCACCTCTACACCGCCTACGCCATGATAATGCTGGCATTCATGCACATGATGAGGGGATTCTTCGTCTCAGTGCAGAAGCAGCCGCGCGAGGTCATGTGGGTCGTCGGGATGGCCATGGGCTTCGTTACGCTCGGCTTCGGGTTCACGGGGTACCTGCTCCCCTGGACCGTCATCTCTGTCTCCGCCACAAACGTCAGCAAGGGGATGATCGCTGCTCTCCCACAGCCGCTGTCGTCGTTTCTGACCTTCCTCGTGATAGGCGCGGGCGGCGACGCGGGCGAGCTGCTGAGATTCTACGACCTCCACGTGGTCCTCCTTCCGGCGATACTCCTGCTCCTATTGGCCGTCAAGATGTACATGCTCGAGACGCACGGCGTTTCGGAGCCGGTGGCGGGGCCGGACCCTCTTCCCCCCCAGAAGCGCAGGCTCATACCCATATTCCCAGACCTTTCGTTCTATCTGCTCGAGCTGGCCTGCCTCTTCGGCGCGGCCATGCTGCTGCTCTCCCTGGCCCTCCCGCTGACGCTACCCGTCCAGTACTCCGCGGCCGCCGCGGCCGGCCTCAAGGTGCAGCCCGACTGGTACTTTCTGTGGATCTACCAGATCATCAAGATCGGCGCCTTCGAGACGGCCGGGCTGCCGGTGGCCCTCTCCGCCGTCTCCCTCGTTTTCATACTGCTGATAGTGCTGCCCTTCATCGACAGGGGGAGAACTCGCAGGATAGAACGCCGGATGAAGTACGTCGCCATCGGGCTGATCTTCGTCGCGGAGGTCGCGGTCCTGACCATCTGGGGCTATCTCACTCCGGGCCTGGTGATACCGACTGAGCAGGCGGTGGTGCTGTTAGGCGGTACTGCCCTGCTGGTCGCCCTTGGCACGGTTGTCGCCTACAGGCTGATCTTCAGGGGCCTGCCGAAGGCCTCTCCGTCTTCGCCAGGGCAAGGGCCGACGGCGCATTCCTACGCGACCAGGTCATTCGACGTGGCGACTCTCTGGACCGCGGGGAGCTTCGTGGCCATCCTGGTTCTCGGAACAGTCGGCATCAGCAACTGCGTAAGCCTCGCCGTCGATCTCTTCGAACAGGGACCGAGCCTCTCTCTTGCGCTGCCCGCCGCGCTGTCCCTCGCGGAGCTTTCGGTGGCCGTGTTTGGCGTCATCTACCTGGTCTACAGACTGGACCTTGGTTCGGGCTCGATCAAGCGAAGGGTGAAGGCGCTGGAGGTGGGGTGGAAGGCTTGAGCGATGGAAGGACGGATGCCGTGAGCCTCAGGATCATGGCCCTGCTGCTGATTGTGGCGGCGGTCTCGGTTTTCACCCTGTGGACCCTCAGCCCCACGGCGACTACCAGTCAATCGGTCTTCGGCATCTACCTGGCCGTGGACCTCGCTTGCTTTGCGATGATTTCATACATCTACAGGGGGGCAAAGACCGGCGACGGCGTGGGCAGGGCTCCCCTGATAGCCGGTTGCCTGTTCGTCCTGCTACTCGTGGCTGCGGGGTTCGCAGCTTGACGAGCGATGGGCTGCCTACCGGCATAGTGGTGGCGGCTTCGGCGGAGCTCCGGGCTGGCGATCCGTCAAGATGAAGCTCTCCGTACCTTTCCTGGTGGTGGCCTTCGTAGGGATCATCGAGGCGGTGTACCACGCTTCGCTCGAGGGCGCGTTTACGACAAACTACGCGAAGGTCTCCTACTCGGGCTATGCGTCATTCCTAGGGATCCCGTACTGGGTCTTCGGAGTGGTTTGGTTCCCCCTTGTCTTCATAGTCGGGCTCTGGGCCACCGGCTTCGGAAGGTCAGGTCTGAAGGGGCAGTGGCTCGTACTTTTGACCGTGGGGAACCTCTTCACCGGCTACCTTTGGTATCTGGACCTAGTCATCATCAACGCTTTCACCGCCCTTTACGTCGCGCTCTACGCCACCAACTACGTCCTGACGGCGCTCGTCGTGCTCGAGAACCGAACGGCTGAGGAGATGCGGGGGTTTGCTTACGGCACTCTCACCGGTGCGGTGGTGGGCCTCGTTTTCGGGCCATTCGGCGTCGCGGTCTGCGGCATCGGCGGGGGAATCTTCGGTGCGCTGCGGAGGTTCGTACTCTCGTCCAAGCAACCGGACAAGGCAACTTCCGTCTCGGGCTAGCGAAGCCATTCCGATGAAGGTCTGGAATCCTCTGGAGGTTGGCGATTGGGCGGCCGGCGCCCCCCGCCTCACTCTACCGCTTCTTCTTGACGCTCGAGTAGAGCACGATGGAAGTGACGGTGCTCTTTATCCCCTTGATCTTCATGATCTTGTCGACCAGGATGTCCCTGAACTCGTCCATGTCGGCGGTCGAAACGATACAGGTTACGTCGAACTCCCCCGTCACCTCGTAGAGCTCCTCCGTGCTCGGGAGTTTGCTCAATTCTGCGATTACCTGGTCCATCAGAGGGGCCTCTACGAACAGGTTCACGAAGGCCAATAGGCGTCCCAATCAGCTCACGAGGCCTATGAGTGTCCAGAGCCCCCACAAATACCTTCCACTTTTCGAAGGCGAGGTCTGTCCCAACAAGGCGGAGGCCTCCCCTTGCCTTCCGCCGATGACCGTGGCCCCAGGTGTCGTCAGCCCTCGGCGAAGGCAAGCACGATGAGGAATATCCCGCCCGTCAGGAGCAGAAGGACGCGCCAGCGGATGTCTCCCTTCTTGAACCCGTAGACGCGGCGAATCAGCAGGGCGGTGGCGGCGATCACGACGGCGGTCCAAACGCCGAGTACGACGTACTGGATCGCAGGTACGTCGCGGAGAGGCCCCGTGAGGAACGTGTAGGGCCCCCAGTTGGGGACCAGGGTGTAGTAGATCGAATACATGAGGACGAGCACGGAGCCCACGAAGAGCGCCTTCAGGAAGTCGTGCCTGTCGGGATAGAAGCTCCTTGTGACCAGGTGGAGGACGCCCGCGGCGTATGAGACCTGAATGACCGCCAACAGCAGGACGGGGAACACGAACGCTGGGCCCAAGCTCGCCTTGACGCTGCCCGAGTTGCCCAGCCCGGGGGCCAGGACGTCGAAGAAGAGGTAGTAGTTTACCACCGCCAGAGCCAGCGCGACCAGAGCCGACACGAACAGGGGTCTGCTCGCCTTGTAATGGAGCCGGCCGGGACGCTTCATTCTGCCTGCCGTCGAAAGGGGTGGCTAAAAACCCGTCATCGGATCTTGGCTAGGCGAGAGCGTTCAGGGGGTCCTTCGCCAGTACCCAGGGTATGTCGCCCTGCACCTCAACGACCCTCACGTCTCTGAAGCGGGACTCCGCCCACTCTTTCACCCTCGGGAGTGTGTGCCCCGACTCGATGAGGTGCGTCTCGACGATCGCCGCCTTCAGCCTTTTGAGCGACTCCCTGCCCCCGTCCATCACGTCCAGCTCCGATCCCTCCGCGTCGAGGATCAGCACGTCGGGCGAAATCCCGACCGAGTCCAGCCTCCGCACGGGCACCGTGATCTCGGACTCGTACTTCACGCCGGAGACGCCCTTCGTCGAAGCCGCGATGTTGCTCTCGCTCGACGACTTCACTTTGAGCTTCGTCTCCCCGTCGGTGCTCCCCAATGCGAAGTCGTAGAGCTTCACGTTGGCGGCCCCTCCCTTCGAGATGAGCGCCTTCGCCACCCTGTAGTTGAAGGGGTGCGGCTCGAACGAGTACACCCGCCTGGCGAGCTTGGAGAGGAGCCGGGTGCTGCCTCCGAGATAGACGCCGACCTCCACCACCGTGTCCTCCTGGGAGACGTACTGTGGGTAGTATCGGTAGCAGAGGGGCTCGGCTTCTATGAGGGCGGAAGCCTTCACGAGCCTCGGCAGATAGTATTTCCTGAGAGCGCGGATGGGCCTGGGCACCAATCGGACTGCCCTGCTCCACCGGACCCGCCCGTGATATCCTTTCTTCTCAGTGCTTGGAGAGGAACCTGAGAACCCGCTGCATGAACGCCTCCCGCTCCTCCCAGAACGGCATGTGGGAGCTGTTGGGGAAGACCGTCATCTCCGAGCCCGCGACGTGCCTGTGGATGTCCCTGCCAACGACGGGCGAGACTTCGTCGTACCTGCCCGTCAGCACCAGGGTGGGGACGCGGAGCGTGGAGAGTCTGCTCGTGACGTCCCAGTAGCGGATGTTCCCGATGATCGTGAACTCGTTCGGCCCGTTCATGGTGCCGTAGACCGGCTTGCTGATGTGGTCCATAGAATAGCTGACCTCCGCGGGCCACTTTGGGAGCCTGCACAGGTGCTTCTTGTAGAAGACCATCGTCGCCTCCAGGTACTCCGGGTTCTCGTATTCACCGGCAGCCGCCCACTTGTCGAGGCTCCTCTGGACGTCGACGGGGAGCTCCTTCTTCATCCTCTCCATCTCCCTGATGGTAAGGGGGACGTTGTGCAGCCCCCCGACCGTTATCATGCTCCTCATGTTCCGTTGGTACTTCAGCGCGTAGGCTATGGCGAGCATCCCGCCGCAGCTCGAGCCTATCATGTGAGGTCTCCCGAGCTTCAGGGCCTTCCGGAAACTCTCGACCTCTTCGACGTACCTCTCCATTAGGAAGAGGGAGTTGTCCCTGGGGAGGTCCGAGCGGCCGCATCCGAGCTGGTCGTAGAACGTGACCTTGTACCCCTCCTCGGCCAGGTCGGCCATGGAGAGCATGTAGTCGTGGGTCGCGCCCGGACCTCCGTGCAGGCAGAGCACTTCTCCCTTCTCTCCCTCGCCCACCTGCTTGTAGTACAGCTTGAATCCGAGGACTTTAGCGAACCCGTCTTGGCTCTTCATCGCCGGTCGGAGAGTCGGCGCTCGCTTTAACGGTTCGGTGGGGACCCTGACCCGAACAGTCTCATCGGGGCCAAGCCTCATAGGATGTCAGGAGGCGAGATGTTCCAATGTCCGCTTCGCTGCGACGTTCGTGTACCGTGGCAGCTGTGGTCTGTGGTGCCCGTTGGCCCTCTCGATGTCCAGCCCGGCCAGGTGAGACCGGATGACCTGCTTCTCGGCTCTCCTGAGGCTCTCGGACACCGCCGACGGTGACCTGCCAAGCGGGTGCGAGAGAAGATGAAGTCCCGTGCGCCTGGGGTAGTCGAAGACGCGTCGGCCCCAGCCCCCGACTGCCAGACGCAAGGGTGTTATACCAGAGAAACCGCTGGAGCTGTTCTCCATGGACGAACCGGGCGACGCGGAGCGGACGAAGGCGAGGATGGCTCTCTACGCAGACCTGTCCACCGCCTTCAAACGGCCTGCGTCCGATCTTGCCTCGCTCTGGGTGGAGCTACGCCGCGCGGTGACAGGTGACTCGGACAGCGAGAGTCCCCCGCTCCAGGACGCTAGGGACCTCGTGTTCGAATACGACAGACCGTTCGTCGGGCCAGCGAGGCTGCCTTGTCCCCCCCACGAGCCGGTACACAGCAAAGACCGGCCTGAGATGGACCAGGGGACTGTGGCCGGCCCCTCGGTGCTCGACGCGAAGAGGCTTTGCGCCGAAGCTGGACTAGCAGTGTCGAAGGAGTTCCACGACCTGCCAGACCACATCGCGGCGGAGCTGGAGTTCATGGCCTACCTCTGCGAGCGAGAACAGTCTGAGACAACTGCAGAGGGTCGCGAAATGTGGCGGAGGAGGCAGGGCGAGCTCTTCGAGCTCCACCTGGGCCCCTGGGCAGCAGGATTCGAGGACAAAGTAACGGCGAGCACCGGCTCTCCGTTCTACCAGCCTGTGGCCTCGCTCCTTCGAGCGTTCGTGGTGGACGAGGCTAAAGACCTGGCCGCGGTGCGGGGGTCGTCGCAGTGAAGGTTTGCCTAGAAATCGGAACGGGTGCCGAAGCCTTCCTTGACCTCCTTTCTGCCGAGGTGGAGAAATCCTGGGCTCCGGGTGTTTCGGTCATCTCGTCGGAAGACGAGGTCCCGAGGGGGGTCGAGGGGATCCTTGCCGTAGGTCCGGGTGCCAAGCCCAGGTCCGCAGAGGGCCTTCTCGTCGTCGATTCAATCGATACGAGCCGCCTTGGGCAGGATCAGATCCTCTTTCAGACCAGCGCTAAGCTGGGCAGGATGGTCAGCTCCGACCTCGTCAAGACCAAGTCGAGGGCTCCCAGCGGCCCAAGCCAGGGCATGTCGCGACGGGACCTGCTGTTCGGGTTCAGAGGCGCCACCCGGGGCTACACCGACGCGCCCGCGGTCTTCGACTCAATCTGCGATTCGAAGTACGGCTGCACGAAGTGCGTCGACACCTGCCCCTCGGACGCGCTGGCGATTGCCGGGGGTTCCGTGGCCGTGGACGAGGCGAAGTGCACGAGATGCGGCGAGTGCGCCGCGGTCTGCCCGACGTCAGCGATCCAGCTGCCGCGATTCTCGGAGGAGGCCTTCCTGGGGCTTCTGGAGGGCCTCAAAAAGTCGGGGGCCCCAGCGAAGGCGCTGGTGCTCACGTGCGACGCCAGCAAGCTGGACCCGCTGCCCTGGACCTTTGTGGAGCAGGTGAAGGACGTGGGAGCGATGGGGCCCAGACAGCTCGCACTGGCGGCAAGCTCGGGGCTCGCGGCAGTAGTCGTCTATTGCTCCGACGGCCGATGCGTGGGAGCGGAAAGCGCGAAGGCCGCCGCAGCCTCGGTCTCATTGCTCCTCGAACCCCAGCGGGAGCTCACGGTGGAGTTCGCACAGGGCGGGGACGGGGCGGCGCGCATCAAGGAGATCCGCGCCAGGCTGGACAAGCAACTCGTGCCGCGCATCTCGCCGAAGGAGCGCCGACTGAGCTACACCACGGCCCTGGTCTCTCTGGCGAGACCGGGCGCGCCCGCGGAAGGCCTCGGGCTCACCGACCTCAAGGTGAGCGACACCTGCACTCTGTGCGGAACCTGCGTAAAGTCCTGTCCGCACGTCGCCATCGCCATGACCCCCGAGCGCCTGATTTTCGATTCCTCGTGGTGCACGGGCTGTGGCTACTGCGCTCAGCTATGCCCCGAAAAGTCCATCACGCTCGTCCCACTGAAGATGCTCTCGGGCCTGGGGAAACGGACCGTCTTCAGCGACGTGGTCGTGAACTGCGCCAGGTGCGGCCAACCCATAGGGTCAGCTGGTCTCCTGCGGCGAGTCACCGCGCTGGTCGGGAAGGAAGACCCGATGATGAAGTACTGCCAGAGCTGCAAGCAGATCGTCGCGCTCGAGTCCGTCACCAAGTTGGGGACGCCCGGGAGAAGCGCGGAGACCAGTCCCGTGGCATCCGACTCCGATGACGCAAAACGATAAAAGCCGTGGGCCGGTGAACGGACCGTGCCAGGCATTGAGCTGACTCCGGACGAGCTACTAACCACCACCAGGGCCGTGAGGAAGCGTCTCGACCTAGCGCGGCCGGTTGAGCGCAACGTGATCGAGGAGTGCGTCGCAATCGCCCAGCAGGCCCCAAACGGTTCGAACCTGCAGCGGTGGCACTTCGTGGTCGTGACGGACCCTGAGAAGCGCCGGGCCCTGGGAGAGTTCTACAGGAAAGGCGCTGAGGACTACTTCGCCAATCCGCCCGCGCCGGCCGGAGGCTTGAACGCCACCAACCAGGATGCGACCTACAGGCTTCGCAAGTCCGCGCTCTTTCTGGTGGAGCACATTCACGAGGTCCCGGTGCACGTGATTCCCTGCATCTCCCCCCGCACCGATGGGCTTCCCGGCTCCCGCCAGGCGTCTACCTGGGCGTCCATCCTGCCAGCGACCTGGAGCTTCATGCTGGCGTTGAGGTCTAGGGGGCTGGGCTCAGCCTTCACCACGTTCCATCTCAAGTCTGAAGAGGAGGCCGCCCGGCTCCTCGGGATTCCGTTCGGACAGGTGATGCAGGCGGGTCTCGTGCCCGTTGCCTACGCCAAGGGCGCTGTGTTCAAGCCCGCTCCTCGCGAGCCCGTCTCGTCCATGCTGCACTGGGACCATTGGTGAATCCCAGGCTGCTGTGCCGGGCTCCCGCCGGTCCGTGACTCTAGCCCTGGGCTGCCCTTTTCGCCAGGCAGGCGTCGCACTCGCAGAGCCCGAGGAGGTAGTCGTATGGGTAGATGCCCGTGCTGTGCCCGTCAGACCAGGCGAAGGCCAGAGCGTAGAGGCCCACCCTGGAGTACTGCGTTGCGCGGATGTCCTCCGGAGCCGCCACCTTCAGGGGGATGAAGGCTCTGCCGCCCAGCGGCGCGCCCTCGCCAGCGCACCCGGCGCACGGGCATGCTTCGCGGAGCGTCTTGTTCGAGAACACGCTCCTGTGACCGTCGCTCCAGTCGACCCTCACTTCCCGGTCTCCCAGCGACACGGCCTTGGGATTCGGCAAACGGGTCCGCGGCTCCGCTCTTTCTGATAAATCTTGGGTCGAGAGATCGGCCGGCGGCCAGCGGGACATTTGGTGGTCGCCCGGGGGCTGAGGGCCCTACTCCAGGGGCCGTCTTACTTGGTGGTTGTACATCTCGACGATCTCTTCCACCGATGTGGCGTCCTCCGGCTTCTTGTCGTCCCTTATCTTGCCCGTGAACTTCGGGAACCTAAGCGAGAGTCCCGCGCCCTGCCTGATCCGCCCCATAGCCGCCGTGTGAATCGGGGAGAGCGTGAGCTCGGCAGCGATGGTCTCGATGACCATGTGGGGCCTGAACCAGATGTCAGGCACCATCTTGGACTCCACGTTCGGGGGCTTCACGTGGCTCTCGAAGGGCTTCAGGAGCCTGGGCAGCTTCTGGAGGTCCTCGTCGGAGAAGCCCGTGCCGACCTTGGCGACGCTGGTGAAGACGTCCCTGGCCTTGTCGTAGGCTGCGAGGAGGAACGTGCCGTAGGTGCCGGCCCGCCTGCCCCTGCCGTGGAACGCCCCCACTATCGGCAGGTCGATGGTGTCCGTGAGCTCGCTCCTGTACTCCCTCTTCAGCTTGATCCAGGCGAACTCCCTGGCCCCGGCCCTGTAGGGCGACGACAGGTCCTTCACCACCAGGCCCTCGCAGCCGTTGGAGATCGCCTCCTCCATGAACTCCTCCATCTCCTTTGGGTCTCTGGTCCGGAGCGCGGGGACGGCCCTGGTGCGTTCCGTCTCCTCGACCAGCTCCTCCAGCTTCTTCCTTCTCACGGCGTAGGTGGAGCTCGTCAGGTCCCTGGAGCCGGCCAGGAGCACGTCGAAGAAGTTCAGAGCCACCGGGTACTTCTCGATGGCCTCCGAGATGCCGTACTTCCTCCTCCTGTGCATGAGCTCCTGGAAGGGCAGGTACTCTCCCGAGTCCTCGTTTATCGCCACGACCTCCGCCTCCAGGATGGCGTTCTTGGCGGAGACGTTCTTCTTCACGAGCTCGCCCGCGTCGGGGTAGTGGTCTGTTATGACCTCCAGGCGCCGGGAGAACAGCTTCACGTCGCTCCCCCTCTTGTGGATCTGGAGCCTCTCGCCGTCCAGCTTGTACTCGGCGGCAACCTCCTTGTTCCCCATCTTCGCCAGGATGGCGGAGGCCGACTCTAGCCGTTCAGCGAGCATGGGCCTGATGGGGACGCCCACCTCCACCTCCACAGCCTGCAGGCCGCTCAGACCCTTGGCCGCGGCCGTGCTCACGACGAACCCCATGTCCGGATGGACGTTGTACGCGTGCTCCACGACCTGGCGCTTCGCCTTGTCTCCCAGGAACGCGAGCGCGCACGAGTCGAGCACGGTGTAGTCCGCGACGCCCAGCCTCAGCTCGCCCGTGACCATCCTCATGATGAACTTGGCCTCCCGCGGTGACGCGTCGTTCAGAAGGCTCACCAGCTCCTTCTGCCTGAACCCCACGGAGCCCTCGCCCGCCTGCCGGGCTATCCTGAGGAGCGTGTCGTACACCCGTGCAAGCGTCAGCTTCTCGGAGAAGAGCGTGCCCTGGGACTTGGTCCCCAGCAGCTGCTCGGCCGCGCTGCCGATGTCTCCCAGCTTGATGTAGGTCCTGCTCACCGCGTCCTCGGGGAGGCCCGAGGCGGTCGTGACCGCGCGCAGGGCCATCTTCTCCGCGATTCCGACCTCCACGCCTTCGTAGTCCGGCCTCAGCTTGCCCTGGGTGAGGTAGACGAGCATCGGGAGCTCGTCGCGCGGGGTCTCCTTCAGGAGCGAGGCGAAGACCTCGGTCATCTCGTTTCGGCTTGAGATCTCTTCCAGCTTCGCGTAGTAGTCGGAGACCACGGAGTAGAGCAATGGTGGAACCCTCGCCCGGCCCACACTTTTGGCTTTCGGGAGGCCGGACAAGCTGGACCGAAGCACGGCCGAAAGTGTCGTTGCCGCCGCCCCTTTCCGGGGCTCCCAGGGCCAGGCTCCGGTGTTGGATCGGCGCCTCCAGGCAAAAGGCTTAATTGCCGACGCCGAGGACGCAATCTCGAATTCAGATGGGTGGAGTCAAGAGGAAGTCGATGGCCGCCATGGAGAAGACGCAGGACTCTACTGATACCACAGCGGCGCCGCAGTCAGACAAGGGAGGAAAGAAGCCGAAGGAGCAGAAGGCCGGGCCGGTTCAGCAGAAGAAGCTGCCGTTCCTCGTGCCCAAGATGAGCGACCAGGACATGGTGAAGACGCTCACCCCCCTGAAGGCCATCACAATCTTCACCGCGTCGCGCGCGCTCGGCGTCAACTCCTCCATCGCCAACGGGGTCCTCAGAGCCCTCGAGCACAAGAAACTCCTGGTGCGGGCTGGCGGATTCAGCGGACACTACGTCTGGGCCGTGAAGTAAGCCCTCTCCGTACGAAGTCGCCACGCACATTCCGAGAATCCTAGGAAGTCGGCTGCTCAGAAGCGCCCAGCTCTCTGCGCCTCTTCCGGTAGAGGAGGATGGGACGGTCGGCCTGTATCAGGTACTCGCCAATTCCCATGGCCGTTCTCTTTGGGAGCTGCGTTTCGACCACCGGCTTGTCCTGATTGGCCACTATCCGGTTGAAAACGCTTCCGAAAACGTCGAAAATCTGTTTGAGGACCGGAATCGTGACCACCTTCTGGTACTGCCGTATGTACATCATGGTGCTCTCTTCGTCGACGGGTGCGAATACTGCGAAGACTCTCAGGTTCTCGGATATGTGGTTCTCCCAGATGTTTGGGTAGATGAAATGGAGGAAGGTACTCCCCTTCCGCTCGCCGACCTCCTCCGGCGTCAGAGGCTTCTGCCCGCTATCCTTCACGTTGTAGGGCCAGACGTACAGCGAATCGCCTTCCAGTCTGCAGCCAGGGCCGTTGACCAGGGTCCTTCCGCCTCTCCCGATTGTCGACGCATGGACGAAAGGAACGTGGGCCACGTCCAGCTGGTTCTCAATCGCCCTTGAGTAGTGCGTTGCCCAGAGCGACCGGACGGACCTCCAGGAAAACGAGTCGTCCAGGTCGTCGAAGAACGGGATCGGAGGGTATTCGTCTCTCGGCGCGCCCCACCAGAGCCAGACGAGTCCGTGGGCCTCCTTGACCCCGAAGGACCGCGCGGCGTAGCTTCCTGGAATCGTCGCCGCGCTCCCGTCCGCGGGGATCTTGAGGCACCTCCCCACGCCGTCGAACTCCATGCCGTGAAAGGGGCACTGGACGTTGCCGTCGGACAGCCTTCCGGCCGACAAAGAGACCCCGCGGTGGACGCACCTGTCGGCGATGCACTGCAGGGCACCCGCTCTGTCGCGCCACAGGACGAGCCTCACACCCATCCGGGTCGCTCCCAGCGGCCTCCCCGCCTTCACCTCGCTGGACTCCAGGACGGCGTACCAGCGTTCGGAAATCATACGAAACCTTGGGGGACGTCGCTTTGGGATAACCCTAATCCCTTACGGCGTGCGGTCGAAAGCTGGAACTGAACCGCGGGTTCTTATGTGGGAGACGGGAGCACCCGGGCCATGACGTTGCTTGTCCGTCCCCTCGCCGAGCCCGGTCCGCTGGTATCCGCTTCGGAAAGCACCCAGCTGAGATCCGGTTACGTCGTCCTCGCTCCGGGGACCCACGTCGGCGAGCACAGCACCGCGGGCGGCGAAGAGGCGATTCTGGTCCTGAAGGGCACCGCCGAGGTCACCAGCCCAGGTGGGACTGCCTCTGCGGAGGCCCCAGCGGAGGTGATCGTCCCCGCGCACACGCTCCACGACGTCTGGAACCACACGTCGGCCAGCCTGGAGTACGTGTACGTGGTGGTCGCCGACCGTCCCTAGGGAGCCGCGAGCTTTAGGCACCAGGCTTAAGTGGCGGAGGCCGGTTTTTGGGACGATTCAGCACATGAAGAAGTCTCTTGCAGGGACCAAGACTCTGAAGAACCTGAAGGAGGGCTTCGCCGGGGAGGCGCAGGCGAACCGGAGGTACCTCTACTTCGCTCGGAAGGCAGACGAGGAAGGGTACCCGGACGTTGCGGCGCTGTTCAGGGCGATCGCCGAAGGCGAGACGGCACACGCGTTCGGCCACTTCGACTTCATGCTGGAGGTCGGCGACCCCGTGACCGAGAAGCCTGTCGGTGACACGGCTGCCAACCTGGGGAGCGCAGTGGCGGGCGAGACCTACGAGTTCACGGAGATGTACCCGTCCTTCGCGGCCACGGCCAGAGAAGAGGGTTTCGAAGAGCTCTCAAGGTGGTTCGAGACACTGGGCAAGGCCGAAAAGGCGCACGCGGGCCGGTTCACCAGCGCGCTTGAAGGCATCAAGTAGCCGGCAAGCCGGAGCGGTTCCGAGCTTCGCAGGGCGAGCGCCCAGATGACGCGCTTGAACTTCAGGCCGGCCGACGAGGCCTTCTGGGACGAGTCGGACCTCGACCGAGAGTATAGGCGCCAGCTGGACGTCTGCCACACCTGCCGGCTCTGCTTCAACCTCTGCCCCGCGTTCCCGGACTTCTTCTCGCGCATCGACGCGGTGGACGGGAAGATGGAGATGGTGACCCGTTCGGACCTGGACTCGTTCACCGACCTCTGCTTCGAGTGCAAGCTCTGCGACCTGAAGTGCCCATACGTCCCTCCCCACGAATTCATGATCGAGCTACCCCGGGTGGTGCTCAGGGCCCGGGCGATCCGGGCGGAGAAGCACGGCGTGAAGTTCGGGGACAGGATGCTCGGCGACACCGACCGGCTGGGCCAGATAGGCGCGAGGACCGCCCCGCTGGCCAACTTCGGAAACACCAACTCCGTGAGCCGCTACCTGATGGAGAAGGTGACCGGGGTCGACCGCCGCCGGCTCTCTCCCAGATTCAACAGACCCACTTTCGGTCAGTGGCTCGCCAAGAACAGGCCGCCCGTCCCCGCCGAGCCCAGGGCCAAGGCAGCCCTCTTCTACTCCTGCCTGGTCAACTACAACGACCCCTCCATCGGGAAGGCGCTGGTCGCCATCCTGGACCGGAACGGTGTGGAGTTCGTGGCCCCCGAGCAGAAGTGCTGCGGGATGCCCGCCATGGACGGCGGGGACATGAAGGCCGCCGTGGCGAAGGCGAAGTTCAACGTGGCGCACCTCGCACCCCTGGTCGACCGGGGGTACGACGTCGTCGTGCCGAGCCCCACCTGCGGATATGTCCTGAAGAAGGAGTACCCTGACCTGGTGGGGACCGCCGACTCCGAGAGCGTATCGGCGCACACCTTCGACGCCAGCGAGTTCCTGGTGAAGCTCAAGAGAGACGGGAAGCTCGAATCTACCCCCAGGAGCGACCTCGGCGAGGTCTCATACCATCTCCCCTGCCACTACAAGGCGCAGAGGATCGGGAACAAGTACGGGGAGTTGCTAAGAGGCGCAGGAGCCAAGGTCAAGGTCGTGGACAAGGGCTGCTCGGGGATCGATGGCACCTGGGGGATGAAGAAGGACCACTACGAGATGAGCAACGAGGTAGCGGCGCGCATGCTCGAGGAGTTCGGGGCCTCGCCGGACTCGGAGGCCTGCACCGACTGCCTGCTTGCCGGGCTGCAGATATCTCAGGGCACCGGGAGGAAGGTCAGCCACCCCCTGCAGCTGCTCGCGAAGGCCTACGGGCTCACCTACTGAGAGCTTCGTCGCGACCCGCGCCGGACCCTACTTGAAGATCTGAGTGTAGAGCAGGTAGATGCATTCGACGCCGGTGATTATCCACGAGGCGGCGTCCACGTAGTCGACCGGCGCCATCCGCGAGTAGTAGTAGACGTGATTGATGTACTGGGCGAGTTTCACGCTCGAGGTGATCGACCAGATGGGAGAAACAGAGAGCAGTAGGAACCTCATCGACTTGTTGTTCCAGAAAGCCCGGACGCCTCCCGATTGCCCCAGCACTGGCCCCCTAACCCGTAAGGGTTCACATATAAACTTGGTCCGCGACGGGCGTTTCTTGCGGGAGCTCAGGGGGGACCGGGCGTCTTGGGCTCACTTGCACCCGCCGAACCCCTGCTTCTCCCACGTTTACTCATGCGTAGGGTCCGGGTGGAGCGAGCAGGATTAATACCGGGCCGGCCCGCTGCGAAGCGCAACCATGCCCATGGACATCGTCGTTGAGAAGGGCGACAGAATCTGGACCCTGAAGCTGAACAGGCCGGCCGTGGCCAACGCGCTGAGGAAGCAGACCCTCCTCGAGCTCAATGCGACCCTGGACGAGTTCGGGGCCGAGCCGCCGGGCAGGGTGATGATAGTCACTGGTGCAGGAAAGGCGTTCTGCGCCGGTGGCGACATCAAGGAGATGCAGGAGAAGACAGAGGGAGAAGCCAGGGTGTTCGGCCAGCTGGCGCAGAACACAATGAAGAAGCTTCTCGGCCTGGACAAGCCGGTCATCGCCGCCGTCAACGGCCCCGCCTATGGCGCCGGTTTCGACCTCGCGACGTCCTGCGACCTGGTCGTGGCCTCCCAGGAAGCCGCGTTCGGACTGCCGACGCTCCGGCTCGGTGTCATAACGCCCTTCGGCGGCAACCGCCGCCTGCCCAGGGCCATCGGGCTGGCGAGGGCCAAGCAGCTGATCTTCACCGGCGAGTCCTTGGACGCCGCCGCCGCGCACCAGCTTGGCCTGGTCACCAGGGTCGTCCCCGCCGAGAGCCTGATGCAGGAGGCCCGCGCCCTTGCGCAGAGCATCTTGGAGAAGGCGCCCGTCGCCCTCGGCTTCGCGAAGCGCCTCGCCAACCTTAGCCTGGAGGCCAGCGACGCGGAGCTGGACGACCTCGAGGTCGACCTCTACTCCAAGTGCTTCAGGACCGCCGACAGGAAGGAGGGGATGAGCGCCTTCTTGGAGAAGCGGAAGCCGGTCTTCACCGGGAAGTGAGCCGGGGCTCTGAGCCCGGGCTAGATCTTTCCGACGTCGCGAAGGCGCGCGAAGACGTGCCTGTAGGAGACGACCCCGAGGACGAGCAGCACCAGCGATCCGATCGACAGAGACGCGAGGTTGAAGGCGCTGCTGGACGCAGCCCCGTTTATCACGGTCCTCAGAGCCTCGGCTCCCTGACTCAGAGGGTTCAGCTCGATCGCCGTCACGAGGTAGGACGGCAGGAAGCTGCTGACAGTGGATATGGGGTAGGCGATGGTGCTGAGGCCCACCATGGCCGTCTGAATCCCGTCGGCGAAGACCCAGTACCTCTCGCCCGCCTTCGAGAAGAGGTTGAGAGCGGCCGCTATCCCCGCGAGCCCCATGGAGAGCAGGAACATGTACGGGAGGAGCAGCAGCGTGGAGACCGAAGCGAGGTGCGGCAGGAAGGCCGCCGCCATGACCATGAGGATTCCGGCATAGATCGTCCCTCCCAGGCCCGCGGAAAGCAGGTGCGCCAGGACCAGTCCGTTGAGGCTCACGGGCAGCGAGAGGTAGTACTGGCTCACGCCTTCGGTCAGCCCCAGGTGGACGCGCCGACCCACGTCGAACGACGCGAAGAAGAGCCCCGTGACCACTACTCCGGGAGCGTAGAACACGAAGTAGTTGAAGTCCATCATGCCCTTGTAGACGAGCCCGACGACCAGCATGTCCGTGATGTTGAGGCCGATCAGCGTGGCGAGCAGCCACTTCGTCCTGAAGAAATACGAAAGGTCGACCCGCGCGATCTGCAGGACCGTCGAGGTCTGGCTCACGACGACTTCACTCCCTCGAGCGCCCGGGGCACCAGGGCCATCCCCACCGTGAGGGTGCACGCCCCGACGGCCAAAACGACGAAGCCCGATAGCACGGGGTTGGCCATGGCGGAGACGTCTATGTTCAGCGCGCTCCTGAGAAGGTCCGCCCCGTAGGTGAGCGGGTTGACCTGGGCTGGCGCGGCGTAGGCGGAGGGCATGAAGTTGAGAGGGTAGAGGATCGTGCTGAAGCGGATCAGGATCGCGCTCATGCCCGCGACGATCGCGCTGTAGATGTCGAACGACTTGAAGGCCACGAATGAGAGCGCAATCATGATCCCCATTATCCCGACGCTCATCCCGAGCAGGACCGCCAGGGACGTCGCCAGGGTGTACGCCGGGAGGCGCGTGACGTACAGGATGAGGACCAGCGGCGGGCCGATTCTCACGACGTTCACCACAAGCCCCAGGAGGACCTGCTCGAGGAAGAGCTCCCCTCTGGTGAACGGCAGGGACAGCACGTACCTCAGCCTGCCTTCGTGGGCCCCTTCGACGAACCTCCTCCCGGCCCAGGTGCTGATGTTGAAGGTCATGATGATAAGTAGGCCTGTCCCGTAGTAGGTGTAGTAGTCGCTGAGGTTAACCACCAGCCTCGAGACCAGCTGGCCGTAGATGAAGTACTGGAAGGCGAAGAAGATCCAATAGTAGACCGTCCAGGGTACCGAGTCGAAGGCCTCCCTCAGCTCGAAGCGGAGCAGCGCCAGCATCTCGCGCAACGGCTCACACCAGTACCTCGGTGTAGTGCAGGAAGACGTCGTCCAGGGAGGGCTCGCTGACCCTGATGGACGTCACCTTGGTCTGCAGCTGCTGGACGGCTGTCATCATGACCGGGAGCCAGTCCTCGGACCGGTCGACGAACGCCTTGAGGGTGTTCTCGGCGTCCGGGACCACTCTCACCGTTCCGGGCAGCCGGGTCAGGGCGTTCACCATGGCGGGCGTCGCGGGGGTCGAGAACTGGACCTCGACTATGTCGCCGCCGCTTATGCTGTCCTTGAGGGCCCTCAGGCTCTGGGTCACCACCTCCCTGCCCAGCTTCATTATGGTCAGCCTGTCGGCGAGGTACTCCGCCTCCCGCACCTCGTTGGTGGCTATGATCACGGTGGTGCCGGACTCCTTCAGCTCCTTGATCTTGTCCCATATCATGCGCTTCCCTTCGAGGTCGACCATGGCCGTCGGCTCGTCGAAGATGGCGACCGCGGGCTTCTGGATGAACAGCTTGGCGACCTCGAGCCTCTTGCCCTGCCCCCCCGAGAGCTCCATGAAGCGCTTGTTCCTCGAGGGCCAGAGGTCGAAGGCCTCCAGGGTCTCGTCCACGATCCTCCGCCTTTCGCCGCCCTCTATCCCGTAGATGCTCGCGTGGAAGGACAGGATGTGGTAGGGCTTGTGCCTCCAGAACCCCCGCGGCTCCTGGAACGATATCCCGGTCGTCTCGCGGACCTGGAGAGGCTGCTTGACTATGTCGTAGCCCATCACGGTGGCCGTCCCCTTCGTCGGCTTGAGCACCGTGGCCAGCAGGTGCAGGAGGGTGGTCTTGCCTGAGCCGTTTGGGCCCAGCAGCACGAGGATCTCGCCCCTCTTCACGCTGAGGTCCAGGCTGTCCAGCGCCGCGGTGCTCCCGTACGCCTTGGTAAGGCCCATGGTCTGGACGGCGACCTCCATGTCGAACTTTCGAAGCGCCCGGCGGAGGCTCATATTAACTGCGCGAAGGGGCGTCCGGTCGGCCCCTGCCTCCGGCGCCTAGAGAACGGCGGCCAGGACCACGAACCCGAAGCTCAGCACGAACGCGAGGCAGATCCAGTAGGCCGCCCTCCACTTCCCCCTGGAAGCCAGCGGACCCATTATCCTTCGGTCCTGCGCCAGGAGCCCGAGAAGGACTCCCGGCCCGATGAGGACGAAGACGAAGACCACCATCAGGTTGAGGACCAGGCCCAGCGGGTCTGGGTAGAATATGGGGACGATCGCAGCCGGAAGCGTTTCGAGGGCGTACACCCAGTAGAACCCTTTCCTCTGCCAACCGAACGCATCGACGATGGCCCAGGAGCTTGCGAGCGATATGACCACTAGGGCGGTGAAAGCGGCCGCGACGAGGCCGATCGCAAAGAGGTACGGCGCGTAGCTCCCGGCGATCGAAGAGAGCCCCGCGGCCAGCGCGCGAGGGTCGCTGATCTGCAAGGAGGAGCTGAGACCCGCCGTTGCCATGGCTATGACGACCATACCGATCTCGCTGGCCGTGGCGCCCACGAGCGTCTCGGTCCTCATCGCCCAGAGGCGGACTCTGGACTTCTTGGCCGTGGCGGAGGCCTGGTAGAACAGCATGAACGGCATCACCACCGCGCCCACGCTCGCCGCAAGCAGGAAGAAGTAGTGCGGGCTGCCGCTGAAGTAGAAGGTCTGGGACTTGATCAGCCCCCTGGCGATGAGCGAGCCGGCGTAGGAGACTATGAGCACCGCCGACACCCCCAGCAGTATCCGCTCGATGGACGCCATCCCTCTCTTCATGACTATGCCCAGGTTGGCGACGTAGGCGATGGGCATGGACACCATTGGGGGGATGCCGACCACGTCCAGGCCTATCGCGATGCCCGTGAACTCGGCGACGTAGCTGACGATGTCCACGACGGCCATGGGGACCCCGGCGATCGCCGCCACCCGCTTTGAGTAGTTCTCCCTTATCACGGTGCCCAGTCCCTTGCCCGTGGCGATGCCGATCCTCCCGCTGGCCTCCTGTATGATGAACAGCGGGGGGATCAGGAGAAGGAAGAACCAGATCAGGCCGTAGGAGTAGGTAGCCCCGACCGCGGCGGCGGTGAGAACGCTGGGCGCGTCCACGTCGGCGATCATTACGATCCAGGCGGGGCCGAACCCTTCGAGGAACTCCCGGAGCCTGCCGGTCGCCATTTCCTAGCGATGAGCCACCGATGTCGGGTTATTATGCTGAATGAAGCCCACTGGAAGTCTTGTCCGAATAAAAACCTAGGTGGGTGCCGCTTGGGCACCCACTCTTCGCCCGTCATTCGGGCGAGGTGTTTCCTGTGCTTGGATGCTTTCCTACGACCACGGTGGCAGCGGGAACGCGAACGTGCCAGGCGCTGGCATGCCCGAGCTCGCGAGCTGCGAGAAGACGATTGGGTCGATCCAGGCGGGCTGAGATCCGGTTCCTGCCTGCCACTGCTTTATGGTGACCGGGCAAGGCGAATCGTGGGTGTCTGGGAAGAACTTGATTGGTCCCGTCATCGCCGTGATGTTGGTCTCTCCGATGGCCGTGTTTACCGTATCCTTGTCGACGCTCCCGGCGCGCCCTACGGCGTCGTTGAGTATCTGGACTGCGGAGTATCCGAATGCGATGTTGCGGTTGAGAGGGGTTCCACCGGCCGTGTACCCGGCGGCCAGCGATGTTGGCGTTGTGCTTGAGCCGACTACTCCCTTGAATGGCCAGGTGGGGTCCCACCAGCATTCAGTGCAGACGTCCAAGGGTAGGTTGTCGCCCCAGGCGTTGATGTCTGTGAAGAAGAGCGGTGCCCTTCCGATCAGCGCGATCTTGGGTCTGAATCCGAGCTCCGAAGCCTGTCTCCAGAACGTCCCGAAGTCAGGTGCGGGCAGGTTGGCCCAAAGTATCTCGACGTCCTTGTTCTTCCAGTCGGTGATAGCGCTGCTGAAGTCGGAGGTTCCGGTGGGGTAGAGGAGTGCGTCTATGACGGTGTACGCTGGGCTGTGGCCGGACATGGCAGGCGGGAAAACGCCGTACCAGCCTGTGCCGTCCGAGTCGCCGCAGGCGAGCACGGATGCGTTGCCGTTGGTCTGGCTGAATACGGAGTCGTTCAGTCCGAAGTAGGCCGAAGTGATCGTGTAGCCCTGGCTGGGGAAGCCAGTTGGCTGGGTGCCGATTCTGAAGAGGATGCTCCAGGAATACTTCCAGGGGCCGGCGGCGCTCCAGGGCTCGAATGGCGAGCCCATGATGAATGGCGTGTTGTAGCGTTCGGCTGTCGTGCCGATTGGGATGGTCGTGACCGGCGGGCCGTTCCCGTGCATCAGCACATCGACGCCGTCGCTCAGGATGGCCTGAGAGGCGAGCGATGCGCCGTTTGTCGGGTTGCTCCCGTCGTCGTACGCCTTGTAGGAGATGTTGATTCTGTTGTTCCCGTATTGCATTCCGCCGAGCGCGTTGAGGTCCTTGATGGCCGCTTGGTGGCCATACTGCATCCCTTGGCCGAAGCCGGCGAAGGCTCCGGTAAGAGAAAGGACCGCGCCCAGCTTGATGGTGGGTAGAGCCTGAGAAGAGCTCGTCACGGTTGGCGTAGTCGTCGTGACTACGGTCGGGGTGGTCGTCGTCGATGTGGACGACGTCGTCGTCGAGGACGGCGACTTCGTCGCTTCATAGGCAAGGTATCCGCCTACGCCTACGATCACCACGGCAGCTACTCCAACGCCTGCCCAACCCATCTTGCTAATCGCTTGTCGTCTTGTTATCTTATCATTGAGAGAACTAGTGAGGGGGTTAGATTCGGTTTTCGTTGTCTTGTTTTCAATAGGTCTGTGGAAATCCTTTTTCTTAGATTCCATAGGCCCGCAAATATCTGTAGCTTTGGTATAAACGTTCCCTCAAACACCTTAGGTTAATCGCAATGTCCGTTCTTGAGAAAGTTTACAACTGTAGTCCGATTTTTGCAAATGCCGTGGTGGGGAAAGTATAATACTATCAGGTTGTGCCGAGACCAAACGGCATGGAAGGGCCGATTCTTTCTGTTGAGGAACTTACAAAGAGCTTCGGCGGTCTGCTTGCCGTAAACAGCCTTACCTTCGACGTCAAGGAGCACGAGGCACTCGGACTGATGGGTCCGAACGGTGCCGGGAAGACAACTGTGTTCAATCTGATATACGGTGTATACCCCCCGACCTCCGGCAAAGTAGTTTTCAAGAACGGGACGATCAACGGAATGCCGTCGCACAAGGTCTGCCGGCTTGGCATAGCCAGGACCCACCAGATCCCGCGACCGTTCTCGACCATGGACGTGAGGACCAACCTGATGGTCGCGGCCAAGTACGGGCGCGGCCTGGGTGGTGACGCGGCCGAGAAGGTCGTCGACGAGGTGCTGGCGTTCACCGGGCTAACCGAAAAGAAGGACACAGTCGCCTGGAACCTCGCACTGCTCGACCTGAAGAGGCTCGAGCTCGCGAGGGCCCTCGCCACGAAGCCCGAGCTCGTCCTGCTGGATGAAATCGCGGGAGGGCTCACAGAGGAGGAGATTCCCGAGCTCATGAAGATCCTGAGGACGCTCAGGCAGACCGGCCTGACTATCGTCTTGATTGAGCACGTCATGACGGTGCTCCTGAAGGCCGTCGAGCGGGTCGTGGTCTTGAACGAGGGGAAGAAGCTCTTCGAGGGTGGGCCCGACGAAGTGCTCAAGACGCAGTCCGTGGTGGAGGCCTACTTCGGTTCTTAGGGACTGAAGATATACCATGCTCCCACCCACCGGAGGCGACCGAGATGACCGATGAAACGATCCTCACGGTCGAGAACCTTGATGCCTACTACGGCTCCTTCCAGGCCCTCTTCGGGGTTTCACTCGACGTAAAGAAGGGCGAGATTGTCTCCCTGATAGGCGCGAACGGCGCCGGAAAGACGACCACTCTCAGCTGCGTGACAGGACTGGTTCGCCCGGCCGCCGGGAGCATAATGTACAAGGGGAAGGATCTTTCGAAGCTGCCGACCCACGAGATCATCAACATGGGCGTCTCTCAAGTCCCGGAGGGCAGGGGGATCTTCCCGCTTCTTTCGGTGAGAGAGAACCTGTACCTGGGTGCCTACACCAAGCGTTCCAGGCTCGGCAGGGACAAGATGATCGAGCGCGTCTATGAGCTGTTCCCTATCCTCTCCGAGAGGCAGAATCAGATGGGGGGAAGCCTCAGCGGGGGTGAGCAGCAGATGCTGGCCATCGGCCGAGGCCTGATGTCCGACCCTGAGCTCATGCTGATGGACGAGGTCTCGCTCGGCCTGGCTCCGATCGTTATAGACAGGATCTACAAGACCATTGAGAAGATCAACTCCGGCGGGGTGACCATTCTGTTCGTGGAGCAGAACGTCCGCAGGAGCCTGCAGGAGTCGGACAGATCCTACGTGATGAAGCAGGGGCGCATCACCCTGCACGGGACGGCAGACACGCTCAAGGAAGAGGCCGAGATCAAGAAGGCCTACTTCGGATTGGAGGCCTAGAGGCAGGGAAGCGACTTGGTCCTAATCTTCCCCCTGCAGGCGATACTGGTGGGCGTGATGCTCGGCGGCCTCTACGCCGTTGTCGGCCTCGGGATGTCGCTGGTCTTCGGGGTCATGAACGTGATCAACCTGGCCCACGGAGACCTCGTGGTGCTCAGCAGCTACGCCGGATACGTCTTCCTGACCTACTTGAACGTGGACCCGATTCTGGGGCTGGTGGTGATAGTGCCGCTGATGTTCGCCCTCGGGTTCGTCATCCAGAACTTCGCCCTGAACCGCGTCCTCACGACCGGCGTGGAGCCGCCACTGATGATAACCTTCGGCGTGTCGATGGTGCTCGAGAACATCTACCTGATAGCGTTCTCCCCGCTTTCGAGGGGAATCACCACAACCTACGTGACCAAGACCTTCCCCGTCGGACCGGCCTACATACCGCTGGTCTACTTCCTCGACATCGTGGTCGCCATCATGGTGATGTTCTTCCTGCGGACCTTCCTTTCGAGGACCTATCTCGGGATGGCCATCCGGGCCGCGTCGCAGGTGACGAGGTCTGCCAAGCTGATGGGCATAAACACCAACCGAGTCTACTCGCTGACCTTCGGGATCGCCATAGCCATGGCGGGCGTCGCCGGCGTCTTCCTAGGCCTCACCATTCCGTTCACCCCCCAGACGGGAGGGACCTACCTGATCATTGCCTTCGGGACGATCATCATAGGAGGTCTCGGGAGCATGCTCGGAACGCTCCTCGGGGGCGTCGTGCTCGGCCTGACCCAGACCCTTGCGGGGACCTACCTCGGCACGACCTGGGAGACCTTCGTGGGGTTCCTGCTCATACTGGTGGTGCTCACGATTCGACCGCAGGGCCTGTTCGGCAGGAAGGCGACCTAGGCAATGAACTTCAGCGGCCGGAAGTCGCTGAGGTGGATCGTCCCGGCCGTGGTCGTCCTCGCGCTGGCGGCGTTCCCTCTGGGGGGCTTTGGAATCAGCTGGCTGCTCATCCTCTTCCTCTTCTTCGTCTATCTTGCGATGGCTAACATGTGGAACCTGCTCGCGGGCTACACGGGCCTGGTCTCCCTTGGCCAGCCCGGCTTCATCGGCATCGCGGGCTACACGCTCGGCGTCCTGTCCCTGATGGGGATCTCTCCCATCCTCGGCATAGCGGTGGCCGGAGGAGTGGCAGCGGGCTTCGCCTTCCTCATAGCGTTCCCGACGCTCCGGCTGCGGGGTCTCTACTTCGCCATCGGCACCCTGATGGTGTCGGAGGCTCTGAGCATCTTCTTCGATTCGTTCAAGCCTCCGGGCTCGAACTCAGCCACCTGGGGGGGCGCGGGCATAGTCATCAAGAGCGCAGCGACGGTGTCCCTGAACGAGCTCTACTACCTCGGGTTGATCGTCGGGGTCGGCTCCATGATCGTCATGCGCTACGTCCTCAGGTCCAAGCTGGGACTCGGCCTCACGGCCATCCGCGACAACGAGCAGGCCGCGTCGAGCCTCGGCGTCAACATCTTCCGAACCAAGATGTACTCTCTGATGGTCAGCGCGTTCGTAACCGGAGCGGCGTCCGCGGTCTTCTACATATTCCAGGGCACCATCGAGCCCATCAGCGGCTTCGGGATCAACTGGACCATCATCGTGATGATCGCCACCATCATCGGGGGCATCGGCGTCGAATACGGGCCGGTCCTCGGCGCCTTCGTCGCGGTGCTGCTCCAGCAGTATCTGGCCGCCTTCACGGGCACCTACCTGCTCATCGAGGGAATCATACTCATCGTGATAATCTCGCTCGCCCCGAGCGGAGTGGTGGGGACGATTCAGAAGGCCTGGGCGAAGCGCTCCGCCAAGCGCAAGGAGCTCGTCAAGGCGGCGACTCAGGCGGTTCCTGCGAAAGCCTGATCACGCTTCCGTGGCCCAGGCTGTCAAGAAGCTCCATCCCGGACTCCACCTTCCCGATGGGATTAAGCGGCCGGTCGCTCGTCGCGTTCTTGAGGAAGAAGCAGATTAGGCCGCTCGAAGCCAGGAAAGCCACGTCTCCCCTGGCGAAGTCCGCCCTTCGCTTCTCGACGCCCACCCTGACGGTCGTGAACAGGCAGTCCATGGCCGGCTGAACGTTCACCCTGCTCTCGATGGGCAGGTCTCTGAGGATCGCGTTGACCGTCAGCGGTGCCAGGTGCCTGTAGAGCGAGACCTTCACCTCGCCCTTGCCGACCACCTGCGCGACGCAGCTCACCTTCGACACCGACCCGGCGCCGCCCACCTGACTCTGGGCCAACCCAGGGATGGGACTGTGCCGCGTCTTATGACTCTTCCTCCAGGACGCTGGAGCCGATGGGTGCCGACTCCATGAAACAGGAAGACT
>DATJAJ010000067.1:0-3987 GCA_035516335.1 Nitrososphaerales archaeon | reverse complement strand
TGATCTACGAAGTCATAGACAACTACGCGAACTGGTCCACCAAGAAGAAGGAGGAAGATGAAAGAGTTGCACTGTCCAACATCACCCTCCCCTGCAAGATCAGGGCCCTCCCGGGCAACTTCTTCCGCCGCAACGACCCTGCGGTGTTCGGAATCGAAGTGCTCGCCGGCCGGCTGAGGCCAAAGGCGAGGCTTTTGGGAAGCAGGGGGGAGGAGCTGGGCAGCATCGAGCAGATTCAAGACCAGGGGAAGAGCCTAGCTGAGGTGAAGGTGGGCGACAAGGTGGCGATCTCCGTGAAGGGCCCGACCCTTGGGAGGCAGATCAAGGAGAATGACGTCATCTACACGTTCCCTACCAGCCACGAAGCCAAACTCCTGCGAGGGAAGTTCCTCGGGTCGCTTTCACAGGACGACCTCGAGGCGTTGAACGAAATCATGGAGATAAAGACGGTCACCGACCCGCTCTACGGCTTCTAGGATAGCCCCCCGAAGTGCTTGTGAAGACTTTCGTTCGATTTCGCCGCGAAAGGCTAAATCGGGTGGCGCCCAACGACTCCTAACATGGACCAGAGCAAAAAGGGGAACGCGCTTCGCATCGTCGCTGTCTTGATTGTGGGGCTGGTTATCGGAGGGGTTCCGGCCCTCTATTTCTACGCTCAGAGCTCCGCTCTAGCGGGTCAGATATCAACTGACCGGACCCAAGTTTCAGCGCTTAGCAGCGAAGCTGTGGGGGAAGCCAGCTCTGCCTCGAGCCTAAACTCCGAGGCCCACTCGAACGCTCCCATGATTTCAGCTCTAAAGGCGGAGCTCTCGGCCAACGTTACCAGGCTGGCGTACATCGAAGGCCAGGTTTCCACGCTGGAGGGCGAACTAAAGGCGAATCTGACCCAGCTGGACTCGTTACAGGGGCAGATTGCTTCGTTGAGCGCTGCGGTCCAGTCCGACAACGCGACCATCCAGGGCTTGAACTCCCAGGTAACGACGCTCACGGGCCTGAGAGCCGCGCTGCAGGGTCAAGTGGATGCCCTCGGAGCTCAGGTGATTAACCTCACCTCAATAATCGGAATCGGCGAATTCGCGCCCTGGCTGAATTCGTCGGTGTCCATCCGCGACGGCCGAGGCTCAGCGAACGCAGTGCAGCTCCAGGTCCCGAACCCGCCATTCGCGGGATACTTCACTGTCGGGATAGTGAGCAACTCCACGAGCAACTACATCGCCGCAAGTTGGAGCGCAGACGGCGTGAACTATTCGCAGCAGTGGACGGTCGGTGCACTCGGCGAAGTACTGTTCCCAGTTCTGCCTGCGCCGACCAACCTGGTTCTCCAGATCGGGGCCATCGGCAACGCGGAGGTCAGCGTCACAGTCGAGTACCACTTCTAGCCATCCAATCAGATTCTGAAGCGGTTCGGATGACCAAATCGCTCGCGGTGTTTATATCCACCCCGTCCTCGGAGTGTTTCGAATGGCGACGTTCAAGATAGTCATCTCCGATCCGAAGACCACGAAGTCAGAGGTCCTGGAGGTCAAGGACGCAAGCGCCCAGGCTCTGGTGGGAAGGAAGATCGGGGAGGTGGTCGACGGGGCATCCATAGGATATGGCGGCAAGATCATGATCACCGGGGGGAGCGACAGGGCCGGGTTCCCCATGAGGGCCGACGTCTCAGGAGGAGGGAAGAACTACGTCCTCCTTAGCCAGGGCGTCGGGTTCAGGTCGAAGGAGTCCGGCGGGAAGAAGCGGAAGCTCGTCCGGGGCAACACAATTACCGAAGAAGTATACCAAGTCAACGCAAAGAAGTTCGAAGAAGTCCCTACGAAGCCCAAGTAGTTTCTCTTAGCTTCGCGGTCTAGAACCCACGAAAGATGTAAATACCAGCCAGATTCCTGCAATTATTGTACGGAGCGGGGCAAACATGAGCAAACTTGACGAATTGGACATGAAGATTCTCACTGCTCTCTACGCAGACGCCTCCATTTCGGTCCCACAGCTAAGCAAGGACCTCGGCGTCAATCTCTCCGTGGCCTACAGCAGGATCAAGCGGCTTCAGCGCAGAGGAATCATCGACCACTTCACTGTCATCGTGAACGAGGAGAAGCTCGGCCTGGGAGCGTCGGCGATTGCCGGTCTCAACATCGACCCGAAGCTAAGAGAACAGGCGCTGAAGGAGGTCGAAAAGATAGAGTCCGTGCGCCTGATTCGAGAAGTGACGGGCCGGTTCGACCTCATCATCAACCTAAGAGGCCGCTCGCTTGACGAGCTCCACAGGGCCGTCTACGACGTCATCGGCAAGATCCCCGGGATGATGCACGCAGAGATCTTCATGGAAGTCTCAAGGAAGCTTCCCCCAGTCAACTTCCGCCTCACGGAATAGCCGCGAAAAAATCCTTAAGCATGGGCCGAGGGTCGCGAGACTGTGGACCCACTTGTGCTTGTCGCTCAGGCCGAGCTTCAAGGAACCCTGCCGAAAGCCCTGGCCAGGAAGGTCCGCACCAGAGCCCAAACGCTCGAAGCGGCGATTCTGAGGTCAGAGAAGGCGAGCGGTCTGCTCTATCCTCCTTACTACATCGAGCCCGTCCTACCGGTCTCCAGGAGCGGGGTGGAGTTCGGGCAGATGGGCGTCCTGTTCGCCCGGGTGATTCCGGCAACGGTCCAGGGGAGTCTGTCCATCGTCGTGCAGTTCACCGCGGCCCTTGTGGCCTTCGGTTCCAAAGGAACCATGGAGGCGGTCGCGGCGCACGAGTTCACACACTACCTCGACCTCGTTCGGCGCCTGAGCCGGACCAACCTGGTGAGCGACGAACGGTCTAGCACCCTCTTCGAGTCGGCCTATGCCGACTCCGAAAGGACCATCCAACCGAAGCTCGTCTTCTCCGACAAAGTGCTGGTCTCGCTGATCAACCGGAAGTTCGGGGCGGGCCTCTCGGACGAGCGCCTCAACGAGCAGGTCTCGGAGAAGTGGCTGGGCAAGAACCTTCCCGTCAGACTCGTAGCCCCAGACGAGAACGTCGTCAGGGTCGGCGTGGGGTCCGTGCTGAACACGAGTTTCGACCCTCGAGTCCTGCAGAAGATCGCCTCGATTGAGGGGAAGGCCACGCCTTGAAGCTTGCCGACTCGGAAGCGGAGACGCTTCTCGGAGTCGCCACTTCCATGGTCGGGTCCAAGGGGCTGACCGCGCTCTGCGCCTACGGGTCGCGCGTCGCGGGCTACGCCCGACCTGACTCGGACTACGACCTTCTGGCCGTGGCTCGGAGGTTCGGCGAGGGAGTCCGCTACAGGTACGTCGACAAGCCGGTCGCCGCATCGGTCCTCGTCGTAGAGGAGGGCCTTCTGATGGACGACGCGACGACCTCGACCCTGGGCGAGTTCGCTGTGGGTCGCTTTCTCAACGTCTACGACCCCATTCTGAACGGGGAATTCCTGAGGAAGGCAGAGTTGGAGTACAAGCGGAGGGTGACCCTGGAGGCCCTGCTCGAGCTCGCCTCGGACTACGGCGACTTCAGCAGGAACCTGCTCATCCCCTACGACTACTTCCTCTTCAGCAAGCTCCGGAAGCGCGCGGTAATCTACCCCCCGGCGCTCTACAGCTACATCCAGACCTACTCGTGCCCGAGCGCTCCCGAGAACAGGGAGTCCACCCTGGCGGGTTTCAGGGAGGCCGCCCAGGGGATGAAGGCGGCTGGCTTCCTGATTCCTGAGCGCGACCACGTCAGGATAGTTCCAGAGAAGATGAAGGGCGACGCCTTCACGAAGCTCTCCTCGTTGTTCTCTCTGACCGCGAGGGGAGTGACTCAGTATGCTGTCCACGGCTACGCCGGCAGGGTCGGTCTAGGCGTCTTCAGACGGGAGGCTTCGTCGAAGATCAGGAGGATGAGGGCAAGCGCGAGCACGCTCCCTGAGCTTGACAAACCGAAGTCCGTCCTGCGTCTAGAGGAAGGCGCGATCTTGGCGGACACGGCGAAGATAGACCGCCAGCTGGCGAAGCTTGTCGGA
>DATJAJ010000066.1:0-24461 GCA_035516335.1 Nitrososphaerales archaeon | reverse complement strand
ACGCAGCTCACCTTCGACACCGATCCGGCGCCGCCTACCTGACTCTGGGCCATCCCAGGGATGGGACTGGGCCGCGTCTTATGACTCTTCCTCCGGAACGCTGGAGCCGATGGGCGCCGACTCCATGAAACAGGAAGACTTATGAGACTACTACAGGGGGCGATTCGTGACCAAGGTATTCTATTGCCCCCTACAAAAGCACCGAAGAAGGCTAGGCAACCATCTGTCGCGGATTTCGAGGTCAAGATTGGTCCCCCCAAGCTCACGCGCTTCGAGAGGGCCAGGATCATCGGAGCAAGGTCGCTGCAGATAGCGATGGGTGCGCCTCCCTTCGTTCCTCTCGAGGGAGGATACAGGGGGCCGATCGAGATCGCCATGGCTGAGCTGGAGGAAGACGCGCTCCCGCTCTCGATAAGGCGCGTCCTGCCGGACGGCGCAACCCAGGACATTCCGGTCAAAGCGCTGCAGAAATGAGCTGGGACGAGGCGCTCCACCGTGATCTTCTCGACCGCCAGACTCCACGAGCCTGCGAGGGAGCTGCTCTCCGGGTTCGGCCTTGTGGAACATGACGCAGACGACGCCACGCTCGCGAAGTGCGACGTCCTGTTCACCCTGCCCCACAGGGTGACGCCGGACCTCATGCGGCGGATGCCCAATCTCCGGGCCATACAGTCCTACTCCGCCGGAGTGGATGGCCTCGACTACGCCGCCGTACCCAAGAACGTCAGGATCTACTCCAACTCCGGCGGCTTCACTAGGCCCGTCGCCGAACAGGCCTGGTCCCTGGTCCTGAGTCTGGCCAAGGGAGCGAACGTAAGGAGAAAGCGGGTCCTGCCCCGGCTCCTGCGGGGCAAGACGCTGGTGGTCCTTGGCTGCGGAGCCATCGGGAGCGAGGTTGCACGGATAGGCAGGGAGGCGTTCTCCATGAAGACCGTGGGCGTCTCGGTCACGTTCACGGTGCCCGAGGCTTTCGACGAGAGGCGCGACCCCGGGAGCCTGGCCGGCGCCGTGGCGAAGGCGGACGTGATAGTCGACGCCCTCCCTCTGAACAAGGACACCGTGTCGATCCTGGACTACAAGGTCCTGAAGCGGATGAAGGCCGAGGCGATCCTGGTGAACGTCGGGCGCGGCGAGACCGTCGACCGCGAAGGCGTGACCAGGCTGCTCAGGGAGCGGCCCGAGACCAGGTTCGGGACGGACGTTTTCTGGAGGACCGGCGGGAAGGAGGACTTCGAGACTCCCCTCTGGGACATGGAGAACTTCGCCGGCACGTTCCATTCGGCCGTCTTCGGAAGGGACGACGCCCTGGCCGAGGCCGAGGTCATGGCGGCAGAGAACATCAGGCGGTTCCTGACCATCGGGGACGCAATGAACAGGGTCGACCGGGGCGAATACGCCGGCGTCGGACTGTATGAAACGACGTCTTCACCCACCCATAGCTTAAATAATCCTCGGGGGGAGCGTGGCGTCCTAGGTCACTCACATGCCCAAAAAGAAGTCCGACACAGACGCACCAGAAGAGCAGATGAATGAGGCTCCCGCTCAGGAAGCCCCACAGACCCAACCAGTTCAAAGGATGTCACCGCCAAACCACATCTTCGTCGGGAAGAAGCCGGTCATGAGCTACGCCATGAGCGCGCTCATCCAGCTCACCCAGGCCGGCGAGATCACGGTGAAGGCGCGAGGGCTGGCCATCAGCAGAGCAGTGGACGTAGCTGAAATCGTCACAAAGAGGCTCGCAAACGGCCAGTTCAAGGTGAAGGACATCAACATCGCGACCGAGGTCGTGGGCGAAGGGGCCGAGCAGCGCAACATCTCTTCAATCGAAATAGTCGTCGGGAAGTAAGCCAACAAAAGAGCATCGGAGCTGCCAGGCATAGCTTTGAGCTAGCCTCGGCTCTGGCTCGGCGCCCGCTGACTTCGGCAGAGAGAGAGTTTCGCTCTCCTCTGCATCCTCTTTATTCTTATTTCGCGGCTGAGCGCTTCACCCCTCCCGCCCAGCTCCTCAAGGTAGGCAAGACGGACGGGCCGCCTCCGGCTGGTGTATCTGGATCCCTTCCCTGAGTTGTGTTCGGCGAGCCTCCTGTACGGGTCGGTGGTGTACCCCGTGTAGAGCGAACCGTCGGAGCACTCCAGGATGTATACGAAGTGGCGGGGCACTCCTCCCCTGAGGGGCCGGCCCGAATTAGGCTTATTCGGTCGCGCGGGCGGCGCCCCCCGTGACCAGGACGGGCGAGACCTGCTGCTTCAGGCCCCGCTCTGCCCTCCACAGAGCCAGGCCGACCGCGGCGGCCAGGACGCATATGAGGCCGCAGACCTCCCAGGACGAGCCAAACCCGCCGGTGGCGTCTCTCAGACCGCCGAACACGTAGGGCATGACGGTCGCGCCCACGTTCCCAAGGACAGCCTGGACTCCCACCGCGAGGCCGAGTGACTCCAGGGGGAAGAAGTCTGTGGCGATGGTGAACTGGGGGCCGAACGCCATGAAGATTACGATTCCAAGAGCTCCTGCCAGCAGCCAGGGTGCGAGCCCCACGGTGACGAGGCCAATGAGAATCAGGGAGGCCGCCATCACCGCCAGCGACAGCAGCGTGACCTTCGCGTTGGACTTGAACGAGACTACCATCCTCGCCCCGAGAACGCTGGAGACGGCTGCCAGGACGGCGAAGACGGTCAGCGCCGCACTGGCTACGGACGTCGGGTAGCCGAGCCCCTCCGCGAAGAAAGTGGGCAGGAAGGTAAGGATGGTCGCCCACATGCCCACCCTCGCCAGCTGCTGGTAGCCGAGCAGCCAGGTTATGCGGCTCCTGAGGACCGTCGTCCAGCTCCCCCTGGGTGCGGGGCCCGCTCCGCTGCGAGGCTGGAAGTCGCTGATCCTCAGGAAGAGCACCGCCCACACGACAACGGCCGGGAGCATGGCCAGCACGATGGCCAGCCGCCATCCGAGCGCGCCGCCCAGCGTCGGCGCTATCAGCGAGATGTAGAGCGGCCCGGCGGCCACGCCGGTCCCGAAGATCCCCAGGGCGTAGTTGGTCCTTCCGGGATACCTCCTCGCTATCACCATGACGCACGGGACGAAGATGGTCGCTCCCGCAGCCCCGGTGACGAATCGGAGCAAGAGGGCCTCGGGCAGGCTGGTCGAGGCGCCCAGGAGCACCGTGGACACGAAGATGGTTGCCATGCCTGGCAGCATGAGGGACCTGATCCTTCCCCTGCCCGCGTAGGTGCCTACCACGACCTGGAGAGCCGTGTAGGGTATGTAGAATGCGGTGGCGAGCAGCCCGAAGTCGGCGTAGCTGAAGCCGAGGTCTGCCTTCATCAGGGGGACCAGCGGCGAGTAGACCGTGAATGACGCTGTCTGGGCGAATATCGCCAGCCAGAGGCCCGCGAGCTCTATCTTGTCTGCTCTCATCGCTGGGATACCCCGATGCAGTCCGGGACGACGAAGCTTCGGGGCTGCCTAGCCCCGGGGCCTCATCGGTAGGAGGGGATTACCTCCTCGGCGAGCTTCTTCATGGCGTCCGGAAGGTCTGACGGAGGGATCATGCTGAGCGCTCCACCGTCACATCCCAGCTCGGCGAACGCCTCTATGTTTTCCCTAATCTGTTCGAGCGTCCCGTTGAACTTGACCTTCACGCCGGAGCCCTCGAGCGCCGAGGCGACCTTCCGGTACTCGTCCATGGGGAGCCCGGGCACCGGCGGCACCCAGCCCGAGGCGTACCTCCGGGCCATCTTCAGCATGTACTTGCCGTTGGTCCCAAACCACAGCGGCGGATGCGGCTTCTGTACGGGCTTCGGCTCGAGGATGGCGCCCTTCGCACTGAAGTGCTTGCCCGCGAAGTCGAAGGGTTCGGCCGAGCTCCAGAGCCTGTTCAGCAGCTCGATCCCCTCGATGGTCATCGACACCCTCGTTCGGTCGTCGCTCCACCGGCTGTAGGCATCGAACTCCGGCCTGTACCACCCTGCCCCCACTCCGAGGTTCACCCGCCCGTTCGATATCCTGTCCACGGTCGTGACCGTCTTGGCGAGCAGCTGCGGCGGCCGGAACGGTATGGGTGTCACGCAGGTCCCGATTCGAATCCTCTCGGTCCTGGCCGCTATGGCCGCAAGGACCGTCCAGGTGTCGACCGAGCTGTTCGAGAAGGGCATGAGGTAGTGGTCCGAGATGCACAGGAAGTCGAAGCCCTCGCGTTCAGCCACTTCGGCAGTGCTGATCAGCTCCTCTGCGCTCCAGGAGCTCTGCATCACGACACCGAAATCCATGGCGATGCCCGCCGCGGGGACGTAGAAAAGAACTCGCAGGGCAGTCGCCGAGTCGGCTCGCGGCGTGTCTTCCGAACAACTCCCTAACGCCTAAGGGTGCTGGCTGATCGCCGCTCGCCTCTGGCAAAGGGTCTATAAGCAGGGTGACCGCTCGAAGTCCTGATGAGGGCCGTCTACCTGCTGCTCATCATACTACTTGCAGCAGTTGGCTTCGTCTATGTCCTGTCGACTCAGAATCCAGGCAGCCCCTCAGGCCCGCCTCAGTTCAACGCGAAAGGGAACGGCGGGGCTGTTTGGATGGTAGGCGTCCAGTCGAGCGACGCGTCGGCGATACCCAACAGCGGGGTGCGTGGATTCATGCAGGTCGTGAGCTACCAGGCACCGGGTTCGCTGGCCTTTTGGGTGAGCGACGACCTCTCCAACAACCTCTGGGGGCAGGTGGGTTACTTCATCTCACAGGGAGGAGTGCCCGTCGCGTTCTTTCAGATTTGGAACTTGAACACCAGCGTGATAGTCTTCGAAGGCTCCACGTCCACCAGCGTCGGCAACCACACCTTCTCCATGTATCGCAGCAACGGGACGAACTGGGACTACGCCGTTGACGATCTCGTCTTCGGGACCTACGACATGCAGACGGCCACCTCGAGCCCGGCGTACCCGGTCTACGCCCTTTCGGAGGAGCAGTCCAACACCACGTTCCCGTTCCCCAGCGTGACGTTCGGGCCCGCGCTGCAGGTCTTCAGGAACGGCGCGTGGGCCACCGTGCAGCTGGCCCGGACCTACGGGAGCGCCTGGGGAGTCGAGGGCAACGACCAGAGCCCGAGCATTCCTCGCGGGTCGGCTGTCGTCGGAGGGAATCTCAGCTCGATCCCCGCGGGCTCCACCCTGTGGAGCTTTCCGGCCGTGACCGCGGGCGGTGCGGTACCCATCCCGGCGATTCAGGCCGCGGCGCGGGGTTCTTCTTCGCGCGTCGTTTGGCCCGAACGAAGCTAGCCTCGCAGAAAAAAATCACCGCCCGCGTTTTTCACTCGAACCTGAAAACAGTTTGCGAAAAATGGGATAATGTTTTTAAGCAAAAATTCCGCGGGCGAATGACATCAACAAAGTTGGCTGAAACACGATCGCAACCCGTGACGAAGGTCGGGGTCGTCGCGCCAAGATTCTCCGAACAGGATCTCTACAAACTGGCCGAAGATTTTGGCACACCATACTTCCTCATAGATGAGGCAACGCTGCGGAAGAAAGTAACTGAAATCGAACAGGCGTTTACCGACTTCAAGGGTGCGTTCAGAGTCGCCTACTCGGTGAAGGCCAACTTCAACCCGTCGGTGATAAAGGCGTTCATCGGCGAGGGCATAATGTTCGACCTGACGGCGCCCAACGAGCTGTACTTCCTCCTGAAGTGCGGTGGGTCGGCCGAGAACGTCGTCTATACCAGCATCACCGAGACCGAGGAGGAGTACGAGTCCGTGATCGGACTCGGGGTGAAGAAGGTAGTGGTTGCAAGCTCCAACGGGCTCACGAACCTGACCGAAGCCATAGCCAAGACCGGGGCCGACGTCAGGGTGATGATCCGAGTGAACCCGGAGGTCAGCGTCCATGCGGAGCTTAGGGGTTCGCTCAGGCACGGCAAGTTCGGGCTGCAGTTCGACGGTCCCGGGCAGGACACGGCCTTCGCGGTGCTCAAGAGGATTCTCGGCACGCCAGGGCTCAAGTTCGAGGGGTTCCACTTCCACCTTGGGAGCCAGATCGAGGACCCGCTCTGCTATGCGGAAGCGATCGAGAAGCTGGAGAGGTTCATCCTCGACTCTAGGAAGCAGCTGGGCGACTTCAACATCGGAACCCTCGACATCGGGGGAGGTCTGCCCGTACCATACGGGAAGAGCGTCCCGTCGCCGAAGGAGGTGGGCGGCAAGATCGTCGGCGAGCTCAACAGCCTCATCGAGAGCATAGGCAACAGGTTCACTCTGATAGCGGAGAGCGGCAGGTTCCTCAGCGCGGAGTCCACCATCCTCGTCGCGCGGATCGTGAACACGAAGAGGTTCGGGGAGAACAAGTACATCTACATCGACGCCGGCTACCACGTGCTCCTCGACTCCGCCCTACTGAGGCACGAATACCCCGTCGAGGTCGTTCCCGGCGGCAAGCCGGCAATGCAGAAGACCGTGCTGGTCGGCAGGCTCTGCGACCCGCTGGACGTCTTCCCCACTTCGAGCAGGTCCCGGCTGGGGGACGCGGAGGTCGGGAAGCTGGTCGTCTTCAGGGAGGTTGGCGCCTACGCGCTGGTGATGAACATGCCGTTCCACAGTCAGCCCAGGCCTAGCGTCCTGATGAGGGACTCCAAGGGCAACTACTCCGTCGTGAGGAAGGGTCAGACCATCGAAGAGCTCTTCATGGACGAGGGCGGTAACTGCCTCCACTGAAAGGTTCATAGGTTCTCGATTCGAGTTCGAAGCTGTGGCCAAGGGCCAGACGTACGGGCGTCGAAGGTTGAAGAACGGCTCGGTGGTCACGCTAAGGCCTCTCAGGGAGACTGACCTCGACCGCGCCTGGCGCTTCGCGAACTCGCTCGTCAACGAGAAGAGGCGCAATCCTTCGCTGGGCATCCTGATGGACCGCAGGATAAGCAGGGCCGAGGAGAAGAAGTTCCTCGACGGCCTCCTGGACGGGATGCGGAAGAGGCTGGTCGTGGACGTAGCCGCCGAGGCGGACGGGATGATCGTAGGCAACTGCGAGGTCCGCAGGTCCAGGGCCGGCGACGTCCGCCACGTGGGGCGGTTCGGAATCGCAATCCTACCGGAGTACAGAGGCATCGGGCTGGGGAGAGCGATGATAGAGACCCTGCTCGACAGGGCCGAGAAGGCGGGGATCAGGCTCGTGACTCTGGAGGCCTTCGCCACCAACGGGCGCGCCCTCCGGCTCTACCGCTCGGCGGGGTTCAAGGAGTACGGCAGGCTGCCGGGGGCGATTCGCCGCGGCTCCGAGTTCGGGGACCTCGTCCACATGTTTCGGCAAGCCTAATAGAACGGGCCGGCTGGCCGTGAGGCCGTATATTGACGCTCGAAGTCATCATCGGCCCCATGTTCTCGGGAAAGACCTCGGAGCTGATCAGGCTCGTCGAGAGGGAGGTCTACGCCAAGAGGAAGGGCGCCATCTTCAAGCCCTCCTTCGACAAGCGGTACAGCGTGAAGGACGTGGTGACTCACAACGGCCTCCACTACGCGGCCTACCTCATTCACGCGAGCGAGGATGGAATCGAGAAGATCCCCAGGCTCGTCTCGAAGGGGAAGATCGACGTCGTCGGGATCGACGAGGTCCAGTTCTTCCCGGACAAGATCGTGCGTCTTTTGGACGACCTGGCGTCCGAGAAGCTCGTGATAGCATGCGGGCTAAACATGAGCTTCAAGGCCGAGCCGTTCGCCAACACCATGGAGCTGGCGGCGCGAGCCGACAGGGTGAGGTACCTGAGCGCCGTGTGCGTGGTCTGCGGAAGCGAGGCCACGCGGACCCAGAGGCTGATAGGGGGCAAGCCCGCCCCCAAGGACTCTCCCACGATAGTCGTGGGGGGCAAGGAGATCTACGAGCCGAGGTGCAGGAGCTGCTATGAGCCGCCTCCGTGAGCCAGAGGGAAACGGTTGATATCATCAGGTCGAGACTGCCGCGGTACGATGGTGATGAGTTGGCGGTAGAGCCCAGGAGCGACAGCGGCAGGCTGTATCACATCGACCTGAAGAAGGACGAGGTGGGCAGGATCGCGCTCCTCCCGGGGGACCCGGGGAGGGTTCCTCAGATCGCGAAGCACTTCAGGGACCCGACGCCGCTCCGGGCGCACCGGGAGTACGTCAGCTACGGCGGTTACCTGGGGAAGGAGTACGTTGTGGCCCTCAGCACCGGAATCGGTGGGCCGTCGGCCGCGATCGCGGTGGAGGAGCTCGCGAGGCTCGGGGTGAAGGTGATGATTCGAGTGGGCACCTGCGGGGCCATACAGGCGGGCGCCAAGGTGGGGACGCTGGTGATAGCCGACGCTTCCGTCAGCCTGGACGGTGCCAGCGAAGAGTACGCCATGGACGGCTACCCGGCCGCCGCGACACCCGAAGTCGTCATGGCGCTCCGAGACGCGGCTGCGTCGCTCAAGAAGAAGGCCCTGGTGGGGCTGGCCGCTTCGACCGATTCGTTCTACGTGGGGCAGGGCAGGGAGGGCTACGGTGGCTATCTGCCGTCGCGCAGCGGCGCCCTGCTCAGGGACCTCCAACAGGCCAGGGTGCTCTGCTTCGAGATGGAGTCGTCCACGATCTTCACACTCGGAAGGATCTACGGGCTGAAGACCGGCGCCCTCTTCGCTGTGGTGGGGAACCGGGTCACGAACACCTTCAAGATGGGCGCGGGCATTGAGGACGCAATCGCCACGGCGGTTCGGGCCGTCGGTCTCTTCAAGCGCTACGGGGTCTGATCCTCGCAGAGGACGACGCGACCACGGCCGCGAGGACGCCCCTGCCGCGCATCATACCCAGGGAGCCTCGGGCGGCGTTCCTCTCCGTGAACCTGAGGCCGTCGCCCCGGGCCTTCGTAGTGATCAGGAGCGGGACCGGGTCAACGGAGTGCATGGCGAGAGTGCACGGCGTCGCGTGGTCGCAGGAGACCCCAATGGTCGTGTCCCCGAGCCTCTTCGCCGCGCTGCTGAAGAAATCCCGGTCGATTCCCTCGATGCATCGCCTCTTGCCCAGAGCGTCGCCGTCGTGCCCGAACTCGTCGGGGCCCTTGAGGTGGACGTAGACTATCGAGTCAGTCGAGAGCTCGCCGTCGAAGACGGCCGCCTTCTTCCTGAGGTCGTTCCTGTCTTCGAGCTTCACCATCTTCATGCCCAGAAGCTTGGCGATTCCCACCTCCGCCGGCATCTCCACGAGCGCGACGCCCCTGCGATGGTACGTCGCCTCAAAGCTGGGAAGGGAGGGCAGGTGGTCTCCGGAGTCTCTGAGGAGGACGCAGTTCGCCGGGAGCTTCCCCTGCCTCGCTCTCTCGGCGTTCACTTCGCTGCGGTCCAGCACCTCCAGAGCCATGGCCGTGAATTCGTTGACGAGCTTCGCCGACAGCTCCGCCGGCCTCGACCTGGACTCGGGCTTCGACTTCAGTATCTTCTCCCCTTTCCTGGTGGCCCTGGCAGCCCCGAAGCCGCCGACCCTGTTGTATGCCGGGTCCGTGTTGGTCACCTCGGCGGAGAGGGGCTCGCTCGCGTGGAAGACCAGGACCCCCCTGTAGGAGACGGTTGCCCTGAATTCGAGCTTGGCCCCCTCGATCTTGATGGAGTTGATTTCCCTCTCCAGGCTCTTCGCCTCCTCCTGCGAGAGGTTCCTTCCGGCCCTTCGGTCGAGGATCGCTTCGCCCTTTGCCGTCGCCAGGTTTGCCCTGAGCGCGAGGTCGCCATCTTCGAACCGGAGACCTGCGCCCACGGCCTCGACCACCCCGCGGCCCGGATATCCGCTGTCGAAAGAATAGCCGAGCATGTTGAATACCGCTATGTCCGACTCCGGCGAGATGTTCCTCCCCACCGTTATCACCCTGCCCAGGCGTGAGGTGGACGCCACCTTGTCGAGGTTGGGGGTGGCCGCAGCCTCCAGGGGCGTCGTGTAATTCAACCGGGGGACGGGCCGGTCAGCGCAGCCGTCTAGAAGCACATATCCTATGTTCATGACACGACGCCACGCGACGCCACTGCGAGATTATGTCTCTTTCGGCGGCAGGATGGAACCAGGGCCTCCTGCGATCGGAAGTCGGCGCTTTCCCGCACCTCCTCGGCTGGGGCGGATCTTTCGCGTCCGCCGCCGTCGCCGGCACGGTTCCGGGGCGTTCGGCTCGCGCGGTTGGCTTGCGCCTAGCTCGGCTTCTTCACGACCACGACCGGCGCGGGCGCGTTGTGGATCACGTCCTCGGAGACGCTGCCCAGGATCGCGCTGGTGAGCTTGCCCCTGCCTCTCGTTCCTATCACTATCACGTCCACGCCCAGGGCACTTGCGCGTTCGCATATCACCTTGGCCGGAGCCCCTTCCACGATCAACGATTGCGCTGCCGGATCAAGGACGGCGAAGAACTCCTTCGATAGGCGCGCGTGAAGCGCCACGTACTCGTCTTGCTCGGCCTTCATCACCTCGGGCTCCAGTCCGGGCTCGTTGCCGGGACCCGAGGGCCGCTCTACGACGCTGATGATCAGCACTCGCGCGTCCTTCCTCTGGAAGAGCCTCGAAGCCACCTCAGCCACGTGCTGACTGTACTCCGAGCTGTCGACGGCCACCATGACCTGGAAAGGTTTCACAGACAAGGCGGTCGCAGCGTCGCGCGAAAATCGTTTTAAGCTTTCTCGACCTTGGAGTCGGAGGATCCAGCGCTAGTCGCCCTGGCGGGGCCCACGAGCGATTCCGGGGGCTCAAGCCCGCCGGCTCCCTCTGCTATCTTGGGCGCGATCATGCGCCTCTGTCGGAAGAACCGCCTGAGCAGCACGAGGTCGATGCCGATTACCGTGGCCCAGATTGCGTAGCCGACGTTGAGCAGGCCGAACAGGCTTCCGATGACGACCGCCAGCCCGTAGCCTACGATCCAGGCGTCGAAGCTCATGCACATTCTCCGGAACGTCTCAAGGTTGAGTCGCTTGACGATGAAGTATCCCAGCGGGATTCCCAGCAGGACGGGCGGCGCGATGTAGGTGAAGAGCTGGAAGCTGGTTACGGTGAACAGCCCGAGGAAGTAGTACGAAAGGCACGTCACGTAGGACTCGGCGATTCTGACCTGCGCGATGGCAGCCTTGAACTCGTTCTTGGGGAGCCCCTGGTTGTTCCAGAAGAGCGCTATCGGCGGACCGGATATGGTCGTGATCGAGTAGAGCAGCCCTGTGCCGAGTCCCAGTGGAAGGCCCGCGGCCCGCTCTGACTTGATCGGCCTCCTGAGACCCGCGGCTTGAAGCAGTATCAACGGGAGGATTAGAGCGTAGACGAGGAGTCTCGCCCAGGCAGGCGTAACGAAGGAGAGAACCAGGCTTCCTATTATTACGCCCGGGATGAGCGCGGCGATTACGGGCAGGACTCTCCTGAATGTTGCCTTGATGTTCGCCTTTCCGGAAACGCCTAGCATCACCGTGTTCGTACATGCCTCAACCCCGACGTACACCGGGTTGATGATCCTGTTTACCACCACAAGGATAGCCAGGGGGGTGGAGAGGCTGGAGTAACCGTATCCGAGGGCGCCGTTCACGAACGATGCGGCAAGAGACAGCAGCGCGAGAAAGACGAGGACGTCGAGACCGAGAATCACTTTCTTGGTGCCTGTTTTGCGACCTTACAGGTTCGGGTATTTAAAAGGCGGGCTGGGCGCAGAATCGCCAGGCTCTGCGCATCTTTTGCCCATTGTCCTGGCGCCGACGTCGCTTTTTTGCGCAATGCTTAGATATGGTGACCGAGGGTGCGCGTACCGATGATATCCTCTCCGGGACCCGCCGACGCAAAGCGAGAGCGGAGGACGAGCGGACTGACCATGGTTCTCGACAGGCTGTCGGGACTCGTGGAGTCCGAGTTCGACCAGGCGTCGAGCTACGTCGACATCGTGGAGATTGGCTGGGGGCTGCCGCTCGTCTGGAGGGAGGACTCGATAATCTCAAGGGTCAAGTTCTACAAGAGGCACGGCATCAGCGTCTCGCTCTCCGGGACGCTTCTCGAGTACTTCTTCTTCCAGAATCGCACCGACGCCATCTTGGACAAGGCACAGCGCCTGGGCTTCGACACCATCGAGATTTCGGACGGCATCATCGACATGACGAAAGACCAGAAGGCCAGAATCGTAAGGGCGGTAAAGTCGAGGGGTCTCGACTACCTGGTCGCGGTCGGAAAGAAGGACCCCGCCACCCAGCTATCTCTGCCGGAGACGATCTCTCAGATCGGAACGGCCCTCGCCCTGGAGCCGAGGAAGGTGGTCCTGGAGGGCAGGGCGAGGGGGCGGGACGTCGGGATTTACGACTCAGAGGGCGAGATAAGGTGGAACCTACTCCGCGCTATCACCGATGCGTTCGACCACAGGGACCTCGTCTTCGAAGCGCCTCTCGAGAACCAGCAGGACGCCCTGATAGCGGAGTTCGGCCCCGACGTGAACCTGGGCAACGTGGCGCTCGCGTCCATCGCCTCCCTGCAGTCGGAGAGGCTGGGCCTGAGGTTCGAGACCTTCAGGGTGAAGAGGAGCAAGGAGCCCCTCTCCGGCGGGCCCTCGGTCAAGTTCGTGCTATTCGTGATTAGGCACTACCAGCCGATTGACCAGCGGGGGATTGCCGCAGCCAGCCAGCTCCCCAGAAGGACGATCCAGAAGGCGGTGGAGTACTTGCTCCTTCACAAGCTCATCACGGAGCACAGCAGCTTTGAGGACGGGAGAAGCAAGATCTACAGGACGCCCAGCGTTTCGCTGATGGACAGGGCCCGCTGAGCCCAGCCTCCCCCCTCCGCCGAGCCCATAGGCTCCAGGGCCGCGCGGCCTTCCTTACTATCAAAACCACAGTTAGACATTTATAGCGTCCTCGGCAGTCGGGCGTAAGATTCTGTTTTGAGACTCGCGGTCGTCGCTGTAGTCGCCCTGCTCCTCTCCTTCGCCATGGTCACTGCCTCGGTTCAACGGATAGACGCGACCTCGACTCCGTCGGGGTCCTGCCCCGCCAACGGCCCCTTCACCGTCTCCACGGCCGTGCGCTGGGCTAACCTGAGCTGCCACCACGTGGGTAACGTCTTTGTCACGGGGAGTGGTTCGCTTACGATGGTGAACTCCTCGCTGGTTGTGGACGGCAACGGGACGAGCAGCCTGCTTCTGGTCAACCAGACCGCTACACTGGCGCTCGTCGCATCCTCGGTTTCGTTCTCCAACGGCGTCGGGATGATGGAAGCGCTCCAGGACGCCTCCGTGCAGCTCACCCGAGGCTCCTCGCTCGCAGACGCCAGCGTCATCATGGCCAACGCGGCGGTCTTCGAGGCGAACGAGTCATCCACGGTGACCCCGATCAGCTTCGTGGCCCATGACATGTCGACCGTTGTTCTGAACTCGTCCACTCTCGCCGTGCAGACGATAGCGCCCGTGCTGAACAAGACGATCACCACCACTTCGTCTGCGACGACCACGACCACCGTCACATCCACCACGACGTCGACCACGACCTTCCCCATCCCGCCCGTAGCAGTGGGGAAGCTTTCGGTGGGCGGGTCAAAGCTGCTCCTGTTCAACTCTCTGGTGTCGCTCGCCTACACGAAGAACGTCAGCCTTTCGGCCTTCAAGACGCTCATCCTCGGGTCGAAGGTCCAGTCCGACGGCGCGCTGCAGATACAGGTGGGTAACGCGACCTCCGCAACGTCGGTCACCGTCATAGGCGATGCCAGTCTGATTTCGGGGAGCTCGGCTTCAACTGTCCTCGACCTCTACGGGAGCAGGAGCCTGAGCGTGGTCGACTCAAGCATAACCGCAGACGTCGCGTCTCAGGCCGCGACTCCCGTGGCGACCCTCTATCTCGAGGGCGGCCAGGTGACCGTGACTGGCAGCACGCTGATCTCGACCAGCAGAGAGGCCTACGGGTTCCCGCCGAACTCTTTCTCGGACCTCAACATCACGGCTGCGGGCAACCTCGCCGTGGCGGGCAGTCGCCTCCTCGCGGGCCAGGACCAGGAGAGCGGCATAGCCCATTCGTCTGCGCTGGGCCTTTCAGCGGCAGGGAATACAACGGTGAGCGATTCCTCGCTGCAGTCTCTTTCGTTCTCTCAGGCCCTCACGCTGGGGGCCACCGCGATCAACTACCCGAACTACCTCACGATAAGCCGGAGCAGTCTCGTCATGCTCAACAACACCGGCTCGGTAGCTCTGAGGTCAGGCAGGGTCGTGCTTCTGGAGAACTCGGTGATCAACACTCCGTCGTCCAGTTTCAAGACGCTGGCCTACCAACTTGACGCGTACAACTCTCGAATCCAGGCCTCGAACGTGGGTTCGACGCTGGTCTTCGGGAACGGCGTAACCTACGGGAACTTCTACAACGTCACCATATCTGGGTGCACCAGCCCGATTGGGCCTTCGTGCCTCACCGCCCAGCACAGCGGCTCCTACAGCGTCTACGGAATAATGGGAGTTTCCGTCGCGTTCAAGTCTCCAGCATCTCAGGCAGCTGGCGCCAACGTCACGCTCATGGACAGGTCGACTGGAGCCATCGACTACACCCTCCTGACGGGGCCCGGGGGCACGGTGACGATGCCCGTCCTGATCAACCAGGTCTCCGGTGTGCCGACAAAGTCTGGCTCCCCTTCCACTCTGGCCAGGCCTTCCTATCTGGTCCAAGCCTCGCTTAACGGCCAGGTGTCGCCCCAGGAGCTCGTAACCACCAACAGCACGTTCCACGCGACTCTGGAGATCTCAAAGCCCACTGACATGACCACGGTGGCGGTCGCGGGTGAGAGTCCTTTGGATCTGGTGTCGACCTACAATCTTACGAATGAGACCTACCCGATATCACCGGCGAGCTATTACGCGGTCGGACCATACCTCGCCTCGGAATTCGTCCCTCAGTTGACCATCGTGTCCAACGCTCTGCCGCTGGGCTTTCGCAGCACGCCGGGGAACAGCCAGATGACGTTCAGCACAATGGGTCTGCTTGGGGGCACGGACTACTTCGTCCTGATTTATCCGAACAACATGACTACAACGCCGGTGAGCGTAATTGTTGACGGGGCTGCGGTGCAGGCCACGACCACTTCGTCTTCCACCACAGAATACACGGTCTTCGCGATCCCAGCGGGCTTCCACTCTGTCGTGCTCTCCTACACCGCCCCCAACGGTTTCTTCTCGCAGATAGTCTACCCGTACGTCTACCCTAAGCTCACCACGATCGTACTCGTGGTTGTACTGGCCTTGGTGGCGCTTCTTCTGATCGTGCTCTTTGTGCGCCGCCGTGAACTGAGCAGCTCGGCGCCCGCTTCGCCGTCCGCAGCTGTACCCTGACAGCCTGTTTGGGGAATCAGCTCGCGTTCGCGAACTCGAGATCCACCGCGTGGAAGTCCACTGACGCGCACGTTACTGTGGGAGCCAGAGTCGCCGTCCCGCCCGCGGAGGCCGCCCTGCAGCCCTCTGTCGAGGTAAACACAACCGAGTTGTACCCCTGCTGCAGGAAGATGAACGGCGTCGTGTACTCGACGTAGGTTCCGTTCACAATCAGGTACGACCCCACGTTCACGCCGTTGACTTGGATCTGCAGGTGGTAGTTACCGGTGACCCCCTTCGCGTCGAACTGTAGTTGAGCGTACCTTCCGACCTGATTGAAGATATCGATGCCTGCGCTCTCGGCCATGGTCCTCGCGTGGGCCCCGAAGGCGCCGTACGAGTTCCAGTCGCCCGTCAGGATTCCCAGGTAGGTTGAGTTCGACGCCTGCAGATACTGGTAGAGGCCGACCGAGGACGTGTCTACGCGGAAGACGGTCGTGAGGCTGTCGTTGTATATCGGGAACCCGAGCGAGCTGCTGAGGAACGTTACTGTGTTGTTGTAGAGGCCGAAGGGCATGAGGTCCTTGTGGACGACGACGTACTTGATGTTGTACTGGCTCAGAATGTAGGGCGCGAGGACCTGGATGTTGACGGACTGGTTGAAGATGTCAGCGGTCCCCTTCCGGGGATTCTTGATGAACTGCCCCATCTGGTCGATGAAAGGAGCGGCGTTGACGAATATCAGCGACGAGTCCGGCGTCCTGCTGACGTGGCCCGTTATCGTGGGCATCCCGTAGGCCGTCGAATAGTAGAGGTACACGTCGTTCCCGACGTAGGCGGGGACGTCCAGGACCGCGTAGCTGGAGTGGTCGTTGGCGAGGATCTGCGTGTAGGCCGGCGGAATCTGCGCGTTCATCTCCTGGTACGGGATCGGGAGGAACTCGACCACCAGGAAGCTGCAGATGATTGCAAGGACCAGGACCTTCTTCAGGGTGAGCGTCCACGACCGCCCGGGCTTCCCCCTGTCCAGCCTCGCCATTATCATGGCTATGCCGTATCCCGCCATGACCGCCATTGCGAGAGCGACATCGTAGTCGATGCGGTACGGCGTGCGGAAGGACTTGAAGAACGGGACCAGGTAGTAGAGGTAGGTCCAGACGCCCTGAAGGGGGGTCGTTTGCCCGTTGAACTCAAGATTGGGTCCGAGGGAGATCAGGAACGCGACCACGGCGAGAAAGCCCCAGAGGAAGACCTCGCGCCGCTTCTTCCAGACGGCGAGGCCCACTGCCGCCATGGCGAGAACCGTGTACCCTATGTAGGTCCTGACCTGACCGAACGTTTGGAAGTTCAGGAAGATCGAGGCGGTGTACTTCCCCAGTATCGGGTTCTCTGGGCCGGGAAGGAGGAACTGCAGGATGTCCGGGTTCCTGTGGGTGTGGCCGAGCAGCGTAGCCGCGGCCAGCGCGCCCTGGGAGGCGGGCGAGAAGAAGAGACCCACGAGCGTCTGGTAGAAGGCGATGACCCCAAGGCAAGCCGCTACCCCGAGCATGATCGCGACTCGGATTATGAACGCCTTGTTCAGCACCGACCTCCACGAAGCGAGCAGGTAGTACAGCAGGAACGAGACGATGATTATCGCTGACAGGAGGAGGAAGTGAAGGTCCAGCATCGCGTTCAGGGCCAGTAGGAGGCCGGCGTAGATTCCGTTGCGCTCGCTGCGCTCCTTGAACATCTTCACGAAGAAGAGCGCGAAGAGAGGCAGCATCTCCGAGGCCATGATGTTGAGGTGGGCCGTGGCCTGGGCGGTGTGGACCGGCGCGAACCCGAAGGCTATCCCCGCGAAGAAGGCCGCGTACTTGTTCTTGGTCAGATAGAGCACGAGAAGATACGTCGTGAAAGCCGACGCGGCGAACGTGAACATGTAGAGGAAGTTGTAGGCCGTCACGAGCCCGAACAGGTAGTAGATTGGGGCCCCGATGATGGCGTGGAGGGGCGACATGACCTGGAAGTACATCGGCACCCCGACCGGGTAGAGGATGTTCGAAGTCCTCAGCAGGAAGAACGGGCCTAGCGGCGCGGTGTAGTCCACGTGCAGATACCACAGCTCGTGGAACACGTCCATCACGTTGCCGTTCACGAAGCTCGTGAAATTGGCCGCCAGCGGCCAGGTGAACAGGATCGTGAGCAACACGTAGGCGATGATTACCGCGAAGTAGTCTGCCCGGTCCGCGAACCATCCGAGGAGCCGGTTCGGCACCCCTCGTCGCGGCGTGGGCCCGGTGTCGCTCAATCGTCTGTCAGCGGAATTCACTTGCGTTTTTAAAGGTTGAACGATTCACTCGAGAGGAGGCGCCCAGGGGGCCTATATCGAACGCTGGGAGCTCAGCTTCCTGATCGTTTGCTGTATCCGCGCCGACTCCGGAGCCCATCCAGGGCGCCCTGTGGTCTCCGGCCATACGAAGAGCTCGTCGAGGGCCCGACCGTCCATCCCGCCTGGCAGCGGGCAGCCTAGGACGCGGAGTATGGATGGGGCCAGATCTATCAGGTTCGGGATGAAGCCGTCGGGGGCCCCGTTCCGCTTCACCTGCGGACCAGAGCCCAGGAGAATCCCCTCCATCTTGTGGTTGCCGGAGTAGATGGGGTGGGGGGTGACGAGCCTGCTGCTGCCGAGCTCGAACATCCTGTGCGCCGCATAGATCATCTGCTGGTCCAAGAAGACGACGTCGGGTCCGACGGCCGACTGGGGCCCTCTGAACACATCCTCTCCGGCGAAGACGGCGTCGAACATTATCTTCCCGGTTGCCGGGTCTTCAAGCGCCTTGATCTTGGCCACCAACTCCGCGACAAGCCGCTTCGCGTCCTCCGGTTTTACGATCCCGTTCGGCTCCCGTCCCTCGAGGTTGAGGTAGAGCTGACCCATGTTACCCGCCGAGTATACCGTCGTCTGTGCCCAGTCGATGTCCTTGAGACTCAGCGAGATCAGGTCAAGGAATCTGAGCGCCATGGACTTTGCAGAGTACGCCGACTCTATGCTCTTCACGAGCCGGAGCTTCCTCGCCAGCCTGAGGAGGTTGTAGACGTTCAGGCCGTGCCTGAATGCGAAGTACCTCGCCCTCACCGCCAGGTCGCGCCGGAACTTCATGTAGCTCTCCTGCAGGAGCCAGTTGTTGATGTAGACGCCGTAGTAGACCGGCCCGAACCCGTGGTCCGACATCACGAGCTTCAGAGTGTCGGGCCCGACTGCCGCGCTAAGGTCGCCTATGGCCCGGTCGAGCTCGACGTGGACTTCCTCGACCATCTCTCTCACCGGACCGGCCATCTTGGGGTCGTACTTCGGGTGCTTGGGGTCGAGGTACGCCCAGAAGTAGTGGCCGATGACGTCGGTCGCGTCGAAGACCGAGACGGCCAGGTCCCAGTCCGAGTCGTCCATGAGGTACTTGACCACGCGCGTCTGCAGCTTCGTTATCTGATTGGTCTCGTCGGTGATTTCTCGTTCCCTCCCTTTCCGGTAGAGCACCTTGGGCTTGTGGATGTTTACCGAGCCGAACTGCTTCTCGAGTTTCTTGAGGAGCTCCGGGGGATGAGTCCAGTCGCCGAGCTCGGTGGGAGTTGGGAAGCCCGAGATCATCGACCCGCGAAACGCCGTCGGCGGATAGGTCAGTGGCACGTTCACCATCAGCGAATGGCCGCCGTTCTCCCCGACGACATCCCACATCGTCCGAGACTTCTGGTCGAGAGAGGTGGTGGGCCGGAATTCGTATGACCCCTCCGCCCTCACGGCGAAGTCGTAGATCCCGTGGCTCCCCGGGTTCTTGCCGGTGAGGAACGATGTCCAAGCGGGCGGTGAGAGTGGCAGGATGGTTGAGCGGAGCTTGGCCTTGACGCCCTCCGAGGCCATCTTGACGAGGTTCGGCATCTTCCCTGCGTCCATCAGGGGTTGGATCAGGTCGAATGTCGCCCCGTCCAACCCGATTACCATCACGCGAGGGTGGGCGCTCCCGCTTGCCGTTTTCAAGACCTCCACCAAGACCTCGCGCTCCTCCCGTGAGATCTCCCGCTAGACCGGGAGGGCCCTGCGACGACGCTGGGACCCGTCCGATTCTCCTGGGGGCCGGCTCCGTTCACTGACCGTCCCTCTCTTGGCCCCAACGCTGAGGCATCCACCGGGGCCCCTGACCCGCGGTCGGCCAAACCGCTATGGTTCTCCGAAGAGTGCAGTCCGGCCGGGCCGGTCGCCGGCACACCCCACGGAGGGCTCTCAGTCGCGTATGGATTCATGGACGCTCTACTCCTTTCATACTAAGCCACTATATCAGATGCTTCAGCAGGAACTCATAGCCTATGAATATCAGCATCCCGACCACGATGAGCTTGATGTAGATTTCCTTCGAACCCCGTCCTGTACCGAGGACTATCCTGGCCCCCGCTACGCTCCCGATCCCACCGCCGACCACGAGGATTGCAAAGAAGAGCGGATCGATCTGGCCGGTGGTGAGGTAGCCCAGCGACCCCCCGAGGTATCTGAAGAAGGAAGCGAAGAGACTGGTCCCCAGTATCACCTTCAGGTCGAGTTTGAACAGTATCATGAACAGGACAATACTCAGGCTCGCCAGTCCGACCCCAAAGAGGCCCGTGGCTACTCCGATGAGCACGCCCTTCAGTATCTGCACCAGAAGCGCCAGCGGGTCCGTGCCTGCCCACCGAGATGCGGTCACGGTCGTCACGCCTGACTGGCTGGGGAGACTGGCGGTGACCGGCGCGGTCGCCGTGGTCTGGATCTCGGGGAGCGCGCCCGTCCTCTTTCGACGCCGCCACTCCGATGTGAACCTGTACGAGGTGTAGCAGGCGAGCACCAGCGTGAACCCGCCGAACGCCTCCTCAAGAGTGGACGACTGGATGGAGGAGGCCCACCGTGCGGCGAGGAAAGCGCCGACGACTCCCGAAAGGCCGACGGTCACCGCGAGCTGAGAGTTGACCTGACCTTTCCGATAAAACGAGATCGCGCCGATGAGGACGATCAGAGTCGACGCAGCGAGCACCGTGCCCGTAGCCTCCTGGATCGCCATCCCCTGGAAGTTCGTCAAGAAGTATATCGTGAAGATCCCTGCCCCTCCGCTCGTAACGTTCGAGAACCCTCCCGTCACGACCCCCAGGATGAACACCACCACCGGAATCAGCAGTGGAAGAATAGTCATGGGTGGGTCCTTCCCCTCGTTCGTTCGGAATCCTCGCTGCCCAAGCGCCGACAGGCCGGGCTTGAACTGGTTATAAGCATCGCTCTCGCTGAAGCAAACCGGAGTCTGTTTGTCGTCCTGGCATTCCTAACAGGTTAGGGAATCCACTTCACGGTTATATAGAGGGCGGGAAGCGGCGCGCCCATGATACGCTTTGTCAGGGCCGCTTCGCTGGCCATTGTCGCGGCGCTGCTGCTGACCGCATCTGTTCAGCTGGTCGCAGCCGCTTCGACGGACGTCAGCAACGGCTCCGGGCCCGCCAGCAGCCCTCACATCGCCGTCAGCGGCAGCCATGTGTACGCGGTCTGGCTGAACGGGACGAAGAGCGGAATATTCGCTTCAATCAGCAAGGACTCGGGGGCCACCTGGGGGTCGCCTTTCGCGCTCTCGCTGTCGAGGTCTCAGGACCCACATGTCGCAGCGTCTGGCCCGAACGTCTACGTGACCTGGACGCAGTTCTCAAAGCAGGGCCGCAGGGTAGTCGAGTTCATAGCGAGTCACAACTACGGCGTTACATGGACGTACCCGAGAGACCTCAGCTCTCCTTCGTTCAGATCCGATTCTTCCCGTCTGGTGGTGAGCGGGAGTGACGTCTTCGTCAGCTGGACCGACAAGAGCTTCAACGGGGCCGTGATAATGTTCATCGCGAGTCACGACAACGGAACCCTGTGGGGCCTCCCTGTGGACGTGAGCAAGGCGGCGGGTTACTCGGTCAACCAAGTGATGACTGCTAGCCAAGGGGTGGTCTACATCGCCTGGCAGAGCACGACTTCGGTGTCCACCCAGATCCGCTTCAGCGTCAGTAGGAGCGACGGCGCGACCTTCAGCACTCCTATCAACCTGAGCAACGACGCAGGTCAGGCAATCCAACCCGCCATAGCGGCAGTCTCAGGGCCGAGCGGAAATGAGGTGTTCGTGACGTGGCAGGACAGCTCGACGGGCACCAACCAGATAATGCTCTCATCAAGCAGCGACAGCGGCTCGACTTGGTCCAGCGCACAGGTTGTCAGTCGCAACCTGGGTTCCTCGACTAACCCAAGCATCGCCGCAAGCACCAACGGCATGACAAGCAGCATCTATGTCATATGGACGCTCTCAGGGCCACACAGCAGTGTTGTCATGGAGGCAACGAGCACCAACAACGGGGCGTCCTTCTTCGGCGCCAGCGCAGTCAGCCCTCAAGGAGTAAACGCCACCTCGCCGCGCATCGCGACCCGGGCTGGGTCGTCCAGCGTGTACATCGCCTGGATTGGGACTGTCGCCAACGGAAAAGCTACGGACGCATATCTTTCGACCAGCCTCAACGGCGGGATGAGCTGGGGATCGCCTCAGAACGTGAGCAACGACGGCAAGGCTTCCCAGGTGCGGCTCAACGACCAGACCGCGTCGACCGCTTCGATTCTCATGGTGTGGGTCGATCAATCCGCTGGCAGAGGCAGCGTAATCTGCACGTTTGTCTAGTCGCCCTTTCGACAATTTTTCGACCATGCGATCCTGCTTTAGCAGGGCAAGATGACCCTTACCTGTTAGGCAATCCTTAAACGACTTAAATATGGCCACAGGGAGTGGCCCTCGTGTTTCACTTCAGGAAAGCAGCCATAGCCGGGCTCATGCTTGCTGTTCTTCTTCTTGTCCCCATTCAGACGGCGTTTGGAAGCTCCTCGCTGTCCTTTGGGGCCACCGTCAATCTCAGCACGAACAAGGGGAACAACACCATCGACGACCCTCACGCCATAGCCTCGGCCGGCCCGAATGTCTACGTCACCTGGGGAGGGCCGTACAAGGGAGCTCAGACAATCTTCTTCAGGGCCAGCAACGACAACGGCAGCTCCTGGGGGCCGGTAATGATAATGAGCAACGACGCTGGACCCAACGTTCTCCAGAAGTTGGCGGCCTCGGGCAACGACGTGTACGTGACTTGGCTCGACAGGACAGGAGGTAGCCAGCTCGTCGTCGTCAGGTCGAGCACGGACGACGGCGCGACCTTCGGCCCTGCGACTGTCATAAGCCCGTTCCCTGCGATCGAGCCGAAGATCGCGGCCTGCGGGTCATCTGTCTTCGTCGCTTGGGTAAATAGCACATCGCGGGCGCAGAACAACAGCAAGGCGGCGGAAACGATGTTCTTCAGGGCGAGCCAGAACCAGGGCGAGACCTGGGGACCAACGATCAACCTCCAGGCCAACGACACCGTTCAGCGCGGGAACGAGCAGGAGGTCGAGTGCTACGCCAACAACGTGTACGTGGTGTATTCGGACTGGACCACGGGAACCAGGAACGTGTTCGTCAGCGTCAGCCAGGACAGCGGCCTGAGCTTCCTGCACAACTATGATCTCTCCGCCATCAGCAAAGGGAACATCAGGGAGCCAGTCATTGCGGTTGGAGGTGCGTACGCCTACGCTTACTGGATCTACAGGACCAGTGGCTCCTCGAACTACCAGGTAATGGTGAGCGTCAGCAGTAACAACGGTACCTCCTGGGGCGCGCCGACGAACATTTGCAACGACGCCCTAAACTGTCATGAGCCGTTCATGGCCGCCAGCAACACCAACGGGAGCAACGCCTACGTGGTCCTGCACGAGTACGGTCCCGGTGGCGTGGACTACCTCTATTTCAGGTACACCAACAACGGCGGTGCCACCTGGAGCTCGAAGGTGGACCTCACGAGCACCACTCAGAAGAAGCAGAACTCGTTCGGATCCATAACCGCGGTCGGCAGCTGGGTCTTCATCACGTGGTCAGACAGCTCGACCGGGCACTTCCAGGAGTACTTCACCTCAAGCAGCGACTACGGTCACACCCTCGCGCCGGTCCAGAACCTAAGCAACGACTTGGGATCTGCAGGGGTCATACACTACGGCCACCAGGAACGGGCCATAAGCGCCTCTAGCACCCACGTCTATGTGATCTGGGAAGACAATACAACCCCCAAGGGGAAGATAGACCTCTTCTTCAGAGCGGCCCCGTTCAGCTGATGACCTCGGTCAGCGATGGATGCCTACGGAGCGCCTGACGGCGACCAGCTGAGAAGCGCTTCGGATAGTCTTGGAGGTGGTAGTCTTATCTGGGTCTTGGAACGCTCAGGTTATGCAGATTCTCTCGAAGGGAGGTTCCTGGAGGTCTGTATCACATTTCCGTGAGTATACATAACTCTTTCCCCTTATTCTTCATGCAAAATCTAAATAGTTCGTCATCTACCACACCTCCTGACGGCCGTTGCCGCTATATAGTTGGATTCGGTCGGAAGGAGTGCCAGGCGCACTGAGGTGGGCTGTGCTTCTTATGTTGCTGACTTCAGGTTTTCTTGCTTTCGCGAGCCCGACCGCTCTAGCTCGTTCCCCGGCAGTCTCGGCAGCGGGCGACGCATCGAACGGCTCTGAAAGTGCGAACGCAGCAGCTCTGCCGAGCGTCTTTCCGAAGTCGCCCTATCCTGGTCACTTCTACGCCGTGAACCTAGGTACTGACCCCACGCTCAACTTCGCGCTCGCCGCCCTGGAGGGAATAGTCGCGCGCACACAGCCGAGCATATTCCTGATAGAGGGGTCGGAGGACAATTCTTGGCTGAACTACACCGTGCAGAAGTACGGGCTTTGCTACACCTATGTGAAGTCGAGCGCGAAGGATAGCGTCCTCGAAGCGTTCCAGAGTTATGTGACGAATGCGCAGGGGAAGGTGAAGGTCGTGCTGTACGATGCGAACGACCCGCTCTTCCCAACACAGCTCGAGATGGCGATAACCCTGTCCGGTGTCCAGGACGCCCTCCCCGTTTCGACTACCGAACTGCCAGCACTGCAAGGAATATTCGGTGCGAACAACATTACTGTCGTCGACAACCTTGTGGGTAACTTTACGGACAAGGTGTCGGCCTACACCTGGCTGTGGAACACGGTGCAGAACTCGGTGACGAAGAGGTTCGTGGGCCTCGCACCGTCCGGGGTGCTGGGCCTGACAGACTACCTGGTCGAGAACAAGGCGTTCGTCTTCGAGTTCAGC
>DATJAJ010000065.1:0-10275 GCA_035516335.1 Nitrososphaerales archaeon | reverse complement strand
TACATGAAGCTGCTTCCGGGGCCGACGGCGCCGTAGCCCTGGAGCGTGAAGGTCAGGCCTGCGAGGAAGACCAGTATTCCGAGTGCTATCAGAACCAGCCGTAGCGGTTTCACGAGCCGGATCGCCCGGGGCGGCGAATATCAATATTATGTCGAGCTGGAGTACTCGATCACAATCGTGTTGCCCGTCGGGTAGGGATAGCCTCCCGACCCATACTGAGGGCCGCCGGGTGCTGTTGGGTAGCATGGCGGGGCCTGGGCGTTGGCAGAGTTACAGTAGTCCAGCTGGACGAGCGAGAGGGCGCCGTAGGCGTTCGAAGGCTTGCCGTTCACGAGCAGCACAACCTGATGGGACCCGTCGGCCTTGAACCCGAGGATGTCCGTCTGGTTGAAGACGATCGGATGGGCAACCCCGTCGATGCTGACCGTGTGATAGGTGGCGCTCCACACCTCGAAGAAGTCACCAAGGGTGTAGGTCGTGTTGGTGTTCGACTCGATGTGGAGGATGCCGGAGTCGTCGTGCGTGTGGAGCGGCTCGAAGCATGAGTTGAGCCCTCCGCTGGCGAGACCCTGCTCGATGACGGGGTTCTCGATGCCGACGGCGGTTGGAATTGTCACGTTCTGCCCATCGATGACGATCCTGAGGTACGGGTGCACGTGGTAGTAGAGCTCCTCGTTCTGGAGGCATGGGAACGGGAAGCCAGAGCCGGCGCCGACCTGGGCGCTTGTGTAAAGCACGATGCCTGCCACGGCGGCGACAAGCAGCACGACGGGGATTATTATGAACCAGGGAGTGCGCCTGCGACGGAGTCTTCGACGTGATGACAGGTCTCGGGATCCACCTAGTCCTCCCGTCCTAACTCGAGGGATATTTGAGCATGGCTGGAGGCCGCTGGTCGCCCTGAGATGCCTAGAGGGCGTTCCGAGTGGAGAGTTCATAAATACGGATTGGCGTACGCGGGCTTGTTTGCCCTCCATCGTAGCGGATTCGCTCCTCAAGAGCTACGGAGGCTTGAAGGCCGTCGACGACATCTCCTTCACCGTGGAGGAGGGCGAGGTGTTCTCGCTCCTTGGCCCCAACGGCGCAGGGAAGACCACAACGATCGAGATCCTCGAGGGCCTGAGGGAGAGGGGCGGCGGATCGGTGTCCGTCTTGGGATTGGACCCCTGGAAGCAGGGCTACGAGCTTCACAAGAAGACGGGGATCATACCCCAGGGATTCAGGTTCTTCGACTACGCTACGCCCAGAGAGGCCATAAGGTACTACGCCTCACTCTTCGACGTCAAGGTGGACGCCGACCAGATCCTGAAGCAGGTGATTCTGGACGACGCGGCCTCGATATACTACAACAAGCTGTCGGGAGGGCAGAGGCAGAAGCTGGGGCTCGCCCTCGCACTGGTCAACAACCCGCAGCTGGTCTTCCTTGACGAGCCGACCACTGGCCTGGACCCCCAGGCTAGAAGGGCCGTCTGGGAGGTCATACGGGAGCTCAAGAAGAGCAACAGGACGGTGCTCCTCACCACGCACTATCTGGAAGAGGCGCAGGTGCTCGCCGACAGGGTGGCCATAATGAATCATGGGAAGATTATCATCTCCGGCACCATGGAAGAGATTCTAGAGAGGGAGGGGAGCGGCGAGAGGCTCGAGGTGAAGGGTCCCGAGTCGCTGGCGAACTACCTGAGGACCGAGACCAAGTTGAAGGTGGAATACAAGGACGGCTCGGTCAGCGTGCTGATGGAAAGGCCCCATGACGCGCTGACGGCCCTCACCCAGATAGAGCAGTCCGGGATAGAGTGGCGCGGGCTGGCGACCAAGCGGGACACGCTGGAGGACATCTTCGTGAAGATGGTAGGCGGGTCCACGAAGGAAGCGGGGGAGGTCGTGTAGCCACGCTCAGCCCGCGCAGGGTCATAGCGGATCTCAAGGTCACCTCCAGAGGATTCATGAGGAGCAGGGAGGGGGTCTTCTTCTCGCTGGTCTTCCCGGTGATCCTGATGCTGATCTTCGGAGCGATCTTCTCGGGCGGGAGCACGGGTCCGCAGCGGCTGTACGCGCAGAATCTGGACACGACGCCGGGTCCGGGGAACGTCGGGACCGTCTTCCTGGGCGTGCTGAACCAGACCAGCGCGCTTCAGGTCGTCCTCGTGCCGAACGGCCAGAACTTCACCCAGTACCTGTCGTCGCATTCTTCTTCGGACGGCATAGTGATACCTGCCAACTTTACGTCGGACTACCTTGGCCGTAGGCCAGTGAACGTAACCGAGTACTGGAACCCCACAGCCTCGACCGACCAGGAAGTGTTCGGAATCGTGTCAGGCGTCGTGAACGCGTTCAACCTTCAGGCTGCCCACGGAACGGCTATACTGGGGGTGCACACGCAGTCCGCGACCCTCAAGAACTACAAGTACATCGACTTCCTGATCCCCGGCCTCGTCGGCTTCTCGATACTCACTGCGCCCATGTTCGCTCTGGTGAACATCAGCTCTCAGTACAAGCGGGACAAGCTCTTCAAGCAGCTCTCGCTGACGCCGCTTACGAGGGGCGAGTGGCTGCTGTCGAAGGTGATTTGGTACGTCATGATCACCATACTGTCCTTCATCCTCATGACGGTCGTGGGCATCTATGCCTTCGGCGCCACCGTCGCGCTTTCGCTATACCTGATACCGTTCCTGCTGATAGGTCCCTTCCTCTTCGTCTCCCTTGGCATGCTCGTGGGAACCGCCTCGAACAGCCCCGACTCCGCGGCGGTGGTAGGCAATCTGGTCACGTTCCCTATGATGTTCCTCTCGGGCACGTTCTTCCCAATCAGCATAATGCCCATGTGGCTGCAGACGGTGGCCCACGTCTTCCCGTTGTTCTACGTGGTCGAGGGGCTGAACAACGTCATGACCTACCGCAACTTCGGCCCCGCCACGATCGACCTCGCGGTCATATTCGTGATCGCGATTGTCATCTTCGGCCTGGCGGTCAGGCTCTTCAAGTGGCGCGAAGACTGAAGGCGCGGCGAACCCGTGCCGAAACGGGCTAGGCCAATCAGCGGCGGAGGTCCGACGACAGCTTTCGCAACCATGGAGCCATCGCCTCTTCCAGAGTCGGCCTTCCTACGTCGGACGCCTCGAAGCCGACCCGGGCGACCGGCCTGCGAATCTTGATCAGCTTGGTCAGGTCCGCGGGCGTGCCAAGAACGACCGCGTCGCAGTCCACGGCGTTGATGCTCTTTTCGAGCTCCTTGAGCTGCTTCTTGCTGTACCCCAGCGCCGGGACTACGTTGCCGAGGTTCGGGAACCTATCGTAGGCGCTTCTTATCGAGCCGACAGCCTTTGCTTTCGCCGAGACCGGTTTCGCGTTAACGCCGAGGGCTGCGGTCGTGCCAGCGCCCTCCGAGAGCCCGCCGTGAGTCACCGAAGGCCCGTCCTCGACCACCAGCACCCTCTTGTCCCTGACCAGACCGGGCTTGTCGAGCACCGCCAGCGACCGGGTTCTGACGATGGTTGCTCGCGGGTTCAGCTTCGTGCAGTTCTGGACAAGTTGCTCGACGCTCTTCCGGGGCGCGATGTTCACCTTGTTCACCACGATGACGTCGGCGAGCCTGACGTTCGTTTCGCCGGGATAGTAGCGAGCCTCGTCACCGACTCTCATGGGGTCGGCGACCGTGACGGTCAGGTCCGGCCGGTAGAAGCTGAAGTCGTTGTTCCCTCCGTCCCAGATGACGACGTCCCCCTCCTTCTCCGCCTGCTTCAGTATGGCGCCGTAGTCAACGCCAGCGTACACGACCACACCCCTGGCCAGGTGGCCCTCGTACTCCTCCCTCTCCTCGACGGTCACCCCGTACCTGTCGAGGTCGTCGAAGCTCCCGAACCTCTGGACCGCAACGGAGAGGTCCCCGTAGGGCATCGGGTGCCTCACCACGACCGCCTTCAACCCGTGACGGGCGAGCACTCCGACCACCTCGCGGCTTATGGTGCTCTTGCCAGCCCCGGTCCTGGTGGCGACCACGGCGACGACCGGCTTCGAGGACTCCAGCATGGTGTCCTCGGGGCCCAGGAGGTGGAAGGAGGCGCCCTTGGACTGCGCAAGTGCGGCCCTGTGCATCACGTACTCGTCCGAGACGTCGCTGTAGGAGAAGTAGACGTCGGTGACCCTCTCCTTTTCGAGAAGGTCTGACAGCTCTTCCTCTGGTACGATCGGAATCCCCTTCTGGTACCTGCTTCCGGCGAGCTTGGCAGGGTACGTCCTGTTCGCGATGTACGGAATCTGGGTCGCCGTGAAGGCGACGACGTCGTAGTCAGGGTTGTCCCTGAAATACACGTTGTAATTGTGGAAATCGCGGCCCGCGGCCCCCATTATGACTGCTCTTCTGGTCAAGTGCCCTCGGCCCTGAGCGTCCCCAGCCTCCATTAATGTCTGCCTGTGGGTCCTGCGGGAGGCCCGCATCTAGTCCCTGGCCGGGGGGGCGCAGGGATTGGAGCGACCAGCTAGCCCGATGGACGAGGCTTGACCTTGGATGCGTCCAGGGCTCGGGGGAAGACTTTCATCTCCTCTGCCAGAGTGTGCTCCGCGAACAGCGAGGAGAGCTCCGATTCCCTTGCCGCGAGCTCCTCGGGCGGGAGTGCAGCCAGCTTCTTCACGGTCTCCATAAGTGCGTGTATCGGCCGGTGCTGCTGGAAGACCCTGATCTCCTCCCTCGCCCCGTCCACTCCGTAGGCCCCTATCAGGACCCTAAGCAGCTGTGTCTCCTCGTCGGCGATGTGCTGTTTGAAGGTGCTCTCGAGCGCGCTTAGCTCCACGGAAGCCTTCGGGAAGTCGCCCGCGAGCACCGCCTGCCTTGCACGCTGAAGACCGTCAGCCATGGTCCGGTGCTCGGCGACGAGGAGGGAGACCAGCTTCTCCAGTCCGACCTTACGGATCAGGCGACGCGCCTCCTCTGACGAGTTCTGAGTTCATTCGGAGACTCGGACCCGCGGGACCACGGCTTGGCAATGACTTCGTCCCCCGGTGCCTCCGGAGACCACGAGACGACCGCGGCGAGGGCGAGAACCTACCTGTCTCCGGGGAGGCCGGTTATGGCATCCAGGACGATCTTGGCAGCCTTGTCCACGCTCCCGGCCAGCGCGTCGGCTAGAGCCATCGTCTTCTCGGCCTTGTTCACGAGACTGTCGCTCACGACCAGAAGCGAGGCCGCCTTGAAGCCCCTAAGGAGCCCCAGCGTGAAGAGAGTCGCGCACTCCATCTCTACGGCTACCACTCCTCGTTTCGTCCACTTTTCGATGAACGTCGGGTCTTCAGCGTAGAAGGCGTCGCTGGAGAATACGAGACCCTCCTTGTGCCTGACTCTCGATGCCCTGCAGCCGCCAAGGATGGCCGATGTCAAGGCGAGGTCGGGCGTAGCGGGGAGCACTCCGTCGGGGACGTACATCTTGAGGGAGCCCTCTCCGTAGGCCGCCCCCGTCGGGACCACCATGTCGCCGATGCCAAGCTCCTTCACCATGCCTCCGGACGTGCCCAGCCGTACTATGACCTGGGCGCCGAGCATGTGCAGCTCTTCGAAAACTATGGCGCAGGATGGACCACCGATGCCGTGGGTTGCCACGGTGACCCGCTTCCCACGGTGGTGTCCTGTGTAGACGATGAACCCCCTGTTCGAATTCACGAGCTTCGACCCGTCGAGCATCCGCGAGAGCTGCTCGACGCGCGCGGGGTCGCCGGCGGTGACCACCAGACTTGCGACATCGTCGGGCTTCATCCGAAGGTGAGCTGGCTCCGTCATGCCGCTACCCGTTGAATTCCAGTATTTTGAGCCCTTCGCTATAGCCGGTGCAGTAAACGAGCCCCTTCTTGTCCACGTAGACGTCTGTGACGTTCATGCCGGCGCTGTCGTTCCCCCCCTCGGCGCCGTAGGGACTGTAGTAGACCTTGGGCGTGCCTGGGACGTAGTAGCCGATCTCCCGGACGCGGTACGGGTCGGAGACGTCGTACATCCTCACGCCGCCGCACTGGGCGGTGACGTAGGCCACGTCGTCGGTCTTCAGGGCGTCCTCGCCTGGCGGGTTCTCGTGGGTGCAGTGGAAACCGGGCCCGTAGAGCTCGCCGACGCCCCGCTCTAGGAGCTCCTTCGGGGGCCTAGGGAAGGTGCAGATGATCTTCGGGTGCTTCTCGTCTGCCAGATCGAGCATGTAGACGAACCGGTCTTCGTCTACAAACATGGCGAACTGTCGGTCTTTGATTGGCTGGAATGTGTGGCCAGCCCCTCCCAGGTCGAAGTTGAACTCGGAGACCAGCGTCGGCATCCTGACGTTCGAGATGTCGAGAATCGTCCCGCCGAGCCCGTACCAGGCCACGTAGGCGCGGTCGCCCTGGACTATGGCCATGTGGCAGGTGCACCGGGCCTTCGACGGCCACCAGGGCCTCTCTCCTCCGGCGACCCATTGGCCCTTTCGCCAGTAGCTGGAGACGTCCCGCGGCCTTCTCGGGTCCGAGAGGTCGACGATTCTCAAGATTGCCTCTGAGAATCCGGGGGCGCTGGCGGAGAGGTAGGCGTAGTGCCCGTCGAACCAGAAGCGGTGACAGGAGACCCCGCCGCCCTCCCTGCTCCAGCTGCCTGTCTTGAAGAATGAAAGTAGCTGCGGCGAGGCCGGGTTCGAAACGTCGTAGACCTTGATGCCGGTCTCGATGGGCTCCTTCGGTCCGGAATGCCCGGGCAGCGAGTAGCGGTCCGGCTCGAAGAACTTCCATTCATTGGCGATCACCAGGATGTTGCCGACCACTCTGCACTTCAGGCTCCAGACGTGGGGGCTGTCGGTCGGGATGAACTTGACGACCTTAGGAGCGGACGGGTCGCGCACGTCCACCACGCTCACCCCTCCGCTGAATACGTGACCGACGAAGAGGTAGTCGCCCTTCTTCGCCATCTGGAGCGTGTCACCCCGGCCTTCAAGGTCGCTCTCGGAGATCAGCTCTGTGTTCTCGAACAGCGGCGGGAAGTCGTGGTGGGTGTAGCGCACTGGCAGGGAGAAGAGCTCCCCTCCGCTGTAGTCGAGGCCCGTCGCCACGTCCCACTTCCTCTTGTCGAACATGACTGGCTTGCTCAAGCAGACCGTCGGTCTCCACCGGGCCCTTCGGGCTATTTACGCCTAGGCGGGGTCTTCAACCCGCCGAGGCCGTAGTTCGCCCTGGCGTACCCCGAAGAAATCAGGTGGTCCGCCAGGTCCTCTCTCACATCCTCGGCCCTCCTTTGCTCGGGGTTCCCATACCCGCCTCCTCCGGCGGTGTGAACTTCCACCTCGTCGCCCCGCATCAGGAGGTAGGTGCCCTTGCTCGGAATCCTTCGGCCCCTCCCGCGCCTGATCAGCATGACCTTCGTGGTGGTCCCATCCCTCCCGCCAAAGAGACCCCAGGGCGCGTGCCTCTCCCTCTCCGAGACGACCGTGAACGTGGTCGAGTCGCCAGTCGCCATGAAGGTCCGGACCACGCCGTCGCCTCCCCTGAATCGGCCAGCCCCGGAGCTGTCCTCCCGGAACTCGTACCTGGTGACCTGGATGGGCAGTGTCCTCTCCATTTCCTCGATGGGGGTGTTCATGGTGTTCGTCATGTTGCTCTGTATCCCGTCGATGCCGTCCATGCCCGCCTTTCCGCCCAGCCCGACGCCTATTGTCTCGTAGAAGGCCCAGCTCGGCCCTCCGATCATCACGTTGTTCATGGAGCCCCCGCTTGCCGCCGGGCACCTCTCGGGGATAGCCCCGGAGAAGGCCCTGAAGAGGAGGTCCGCGTTCCTCTGGCTGGTTTCTACGTTCCCGGCGCCCACAGGGTGGGGGGGCGTGGGGTTCAGGAGGCAGCCTACGGGGGCGGAGACCCTGATGCCCGCGAATGCGCCGTGGTTGGCCGGGATGTCGTCTCCGGCGAGCGCCCTTACCACGAAGTAGACCCCGGAGAGGGTCACCCCCATCACGGCGTTCAACGGCGAGTCCAGCTGGCCATCGGTGCCGGCGTAGTCGACGTCGATTCCACCGGATGAGATCTTCACGGCGACCTTGAGCGTCACGTCGATCCCGCCGGGTGCCTCCAGGAAGTCCTGGGCGGTGAACACCCCTCTCTTCATCGCCCTGAGCCTGATCTTCGTCATCCTGGAGGAGTAGTCGAACGACGCGTCGGCCGCGTCTCTGTAGGCGGCCAGGCCGTACCTGCCGATGAGATGCGAAACCCTCCTCGCCCCGGTTAGGTTGGCCGCGGCCTGCGCCCTCAGATCGCCCAGCCTCTCGTTCGGCGTCCTCGAGTGTGACGAGAACTCGCTCAGGGTTCGCCGGAGGAACTCGCCGCCGCGCATTAGGTAGACCGGGTCGGTCACGAAGCCCTCCGCCTGAAGCGTCCTTGAGGCGATGGAGATGCTGCCCGGCACCTCCCCTCCCAGGTCCGAGTGGTGGGCCTTGTTCGCTGCGAAGCCCACCAGCCTCCCACCGGCGTGCACGGGCGCGACGACTGTGACGTCGTTGAGGTGGGTGCCGGAGATGTACGGGTTGTTGACAGCCACCATCGATCCCTCCGTCAGCTCCATGCCCTCCCTCTGGCAGTAGGAGATCGTGTTCGAGAGTCCCCAGGGCAGGGAGCCGAGGTGCACCGGGATGTGCTCGGCCTGGGCGAGCAGGCGACCGGACTCGTCGAAGAGCGCGGCGGAGTGATCCATCCTTTCCTTGATGTTGGGTGAATAGGAAGCGTTCCTGAGGGCGATGCCCATCTCCTCGCTTGCGTACAGCAGGGAGCTCCTGATCAGCTGGGCGGTTACTTTGTTCAGCTCAGGTCATCTCCGAAGCTCCGTGCCGAAGGCCTGGACGCTCCAGGTCCAGCCGGGGTTCACCACGAGCGTGGAGTCGTACTCCTCCACGATGCACGGTCCTTTCCCGTGCGACCCCGGTTCGAGGTTCTCTCTTACCAGGACCGGTGCGACGTGGAAGCGCCTCCCGAACCAGGCCCTTCTCTTCTCCGTTCCAGGTCTGGCCGCCGGCGCCCGGACCCTTTTCACCTCCGTCCGGACCGAAGCCGTGGGAACCACCGCCTTCACCTTGGCGTTCACAACTTCCACTTCATCCTCGGATGAATAGCCGTACAGCTCCCTGTGCCTGGCGCCGAACCCTTCCCTTACGTCGGAGGAGCGGGAGTAGGGAAGCGTGAGCTCGTAGGACTGGCCCCTGTACCGAAGGTCCGCGAACTCGTGCAGACTGAACTTCTTGAAACCCTCACCGGAGAGCGACCTTCTGGCCAGCGCCCTCGCTTCGTCGAAGTAGGGCTCCAGGGCGGCGCGCGTGCTCAGGACCGGGACCGAGAACGTCCGTGTGAGGTCTCCCGCGAGCAGGCCATAGGCGGAGAAGGTCCCGGCGTGCACGGGCACCACGACGAGGCGCAGGCCGAGCGCTTCTGCGACGTCGCAGCAATGAACGGGTCCTGCACCACCGAAGGCGATCATGGCGAAGTCTCGGGGATCCCTCCCTCTCTCCACGCTGACCATCGACATGGCCTTGGCCATGTTGTCGTTCACGATCCTGAGAACCCCAACGGCAGCGTTCTGCACCGAGAGACCGAGGGCGTCCGCCACTCGTTCCATGGCCTTCTCCGCGAGGTGCGGGTGGACAGCCAGGGCCCCCCCGAGAAGATGTTCCCCGTTCAGCCGCCCCAGGAGCAGGTCGGCGTCGGTAACAGTGGGGTCGATGCCCCCCCTGCCGTAGGCCGCGGGCCCCGGCTCGGCTCCTGCGCTGGACGGGCCCACGCGAAGCGCCCCGGCTTCGTCGACCCATGCGATTGTCCCACCACCGGAGCTCACCTCGGCGATGTCGATGAAGGGCGCTCGGACGGTGTAGCCGCTTCCCCTGATCGACCTGCCGCTGTGCGTGGCGCCGGCCGCCTCGAACTCGAAGGAGGTCTCGGGCTCTCCGTCGAGCACGCTCCCGGCCTTGGCCGTAGTGCCGCCCATGTCGAAGGTGAGCGCCCTCCGGATGGCCAACGCCCTGGCGAGCTCCCTGGAAGCGAGGACCCCGGCCGCTGGGCCGGACTCGATGACCCTAACCGGGTACCTGGAGGCGTAGGCCAGAGTGCTCATCCCTCCGTCGGACCCCATCATGTACACGGGGGCTTCAACTCCGTTCTCGCGGAGGGCGTCTCTCAGAGAAGTGAGATACCCGGAGATGAGCGGCGAGAGGGCCGCGTTCACGACGGTCGTGCTCGTCCTTTCGTATTCCCTGTATTCCCTGTCGACGTCGCTGGACAGGCTGATGTGCCCGGCGAACCCCT
>DATJAJ010000064.1:0-8754 GCA_035516335.1 Nitrososphaerales archaeon | reverse complement strand
GTGACATCCGGGAACGTAACGACCTACAGCTATGGGACGGTCGTCGTAAGCTCTCCCCATGTAACGACCCTCGGGACCCGGGCCTACTCGACCGCCTCCTCTGCCAACGACTCGTCCGTCTTCACCGTCTCCACAACGTCGCTGAACCAGTCCTATGCCCCCAGCGGCTTCTGGACGGTCACTGTCTGCACCTATGGAGGGTGAAGCGGTCGAGAGCCCGTCGAAGGGGAATTCCTGATCCATGCCCCGAGCTGGAAAGGCTTTTCTCTAACCGCGAGGGACAGCAGACTTGGTCCTTTGAAGAGAGGCTCTTCCGCCGTCGACTGGCTTCTTGAGGAAGACCAACCCTCGATAAGGTATCTCACCCTGAAAGAAATTCTCGGGAAGGCGGAGAAAGACGCCGATGTGAAGCGTGCGAAGGCGAACATCCTGAAGACCGGCTGGGCGAAGGACATTCTGGACGCTCAGCTGCCGAGCGGGTTCTGGACGAGCGAAAAGAGCCTCTTCTTGCCTACGTTCCATGCGACGTTCTGGATGCTCCTCGTCCTCTCCGACCTCGGCCTCACGAGAGAAGACCCCCGCGTCGACAAGGCCGCTCGGCTGTGGATGAATCACAACGCGACCAAGGACGGTGGTTTCAGTCAGACCGGGCGCAGCGGGGGACACCTCTGCATCACGGGCAATGCGGCCCGCGCTCTCGTCAAGTTCGGATACGCGGACCATCCTACGGTGACGAAGGCCTTCGAATGGCTTGTGAAGAACCAAGCAGAGCAGGGCGGGTGGTCGTGCTGGAACTTCGGCAAGCCGCCCTACCGCGGGAGGACGCTCGACTCGTGGGAGCCTCTCGGTGCTTTTGCCGTGTATCCGCGGCAGAAGTGGACGAAGGGCATGAAGCTCGCCTGCGAGAGGGGCGCAGAGTTCTTCCTGGAGAGGGAGCTGCACAAGCAGGGAGCCCGCTGGGAGCCGTGGTACCGGTTCCACTACCCCGTTCACTACTACTACGACCTTCTCGTGGGGCTGGATTGCATGACGGCGCTGGGCTATTCCGGCGACAGGAGGCTCGGATACGCCGTTTCGCTGCTCAAGGAGAAGAGACGTCAGGATGGAAAATGGAACCTGGACGCCAACCGCCCGGAAGACTCGCCTGCTTTGGCGGCCTTCAGGAAGCAGCACCCCAATTCCAAGGACCTGACTCCGCTCGTCCTAGAACAGCCCGGCCAGCCCAGCAAGATGATCACGTTGACCGCCATGAAGGTGTTGAAGCGCCTCGGCGAAGAGCGTTGAAATCGGTTGGTTGCGGCGGTAGACGAGGCGGCGCTGAAGAGCCTAGTCCGCGAGGCAGTTCGCCTCAACAGGGCCTAGCGGCGTCCGTTCGCCGATGATTTCGCTTCCTGGAGCCGATGTATCACTATCGTATCACCCTGCCCGAAGGAAGGTCCAAAAGCGAACCATGATTGTTTCAGCGAACTGATTTCTCGCCTGCCTTCCATACCCTCCCTAGAGGCAAGAAAAATGACTCAAACAACGTCGTTTGAATACCCTAGGACTGAATCTGCACTGGCCCTCGTGGGCGGCACCGTCATCATGCTGAGCGGCGTTCTGTTCTTGGTCGTCTCGGCACTGATCCTCCCGCACATCCCCTACAACAACCTCACCGTCCCGCCGAGCCTTCCCGCTTCAAGCATTCCGGGGATCGTCTCCGGATTCGTCGGATTGATGGGAGCGTTCGGGCTCGTGTCGGGCGCCGTAATCCTTGCATCGTCGGTGATGCTGCTGATGAACAAGGGCGAGCGGAGGACCTGGAGCATACTCATCCTGGTCTTCTCGGTGCTGAGCTTCGTCGGCATGGGAGGCTTCCTGATCGGCGCGGTTCTGGGCATCGTCGGCGGCGCACTGGCGCTAAGGTGGAGACCCACAACCCAGTGAGAGACGCAAGCAGCCCTGGTGGCGGCCCGGAAAGGCCCCCAGGGCATCCCCCGTTTTCAGAAACGTCCGGCGTGGTTCGCAAGCTTTGTTTCATGATTCAGAACGTGGTATCGTTTTCGTTTCAGCCAACTGATTTACTCCCGCCCGCCCACCCTCTGGCTATGACAACGGGCGCAGTCGCCGAGGCGACGTCGGCCTACCCCAAGACGGCTTCGATACTCGCCCTGGTGGGCGGAGTGTTCATTCTGCTGGGAGGTGTCCTGTTCCTCGGGGTCGCTGCGTTCGTACTACCTCACCTGAATCTCAGCAACCTGACGGTGCCGCAGGGGCTCAACCGTGCAGACCTCCAGAGCCTCATCTCGGGGGTGGTCGGGGTGATGGGAGGGTTCGGACTGGTCTGCGGCGCAATCGTGCTGGTCTCGGCGACCATGCTCCTTGCGAAGGTGGGCAACCGAAGGACCTGGGGGATACTCATCCTCGTCTTCTCCGTGCTGAGCTTCCTGGGACTGGGCGGCTTCGTCATCGGCGCCATCCTGGGGATCGCGGGCGGGGTGCTCGTCCTCAGGTGGAAGCCGCCGACGTTCTAGAGTCGGATGCGGGCCAGGGAGAGGGTTAACTCGTGAGGAGGGGACGGTAGAGGGGATGGAGAAGCTCCAGATCCTGCTGATAATGCTCGTGACGGCGGTTGCGGGCTTGGCTCTCTCCATGTTCCTCCTGGCCCTGAGCGTTGCTCCCAACGAGTCTCCGCTGAACGTGCTCGCCGAGCTGATGACTGGCGGGTTCTCGCCGAGCCTCGCAATACTCATCCCGCTGTCCACCCTGCTCTTCCTCTGCATACTGCTCGCCAGCGTGGTGGGGGTCGTCTACTTCCTCGTCCTCCCGGAGATGAAGAACTATGTGTCTGGGATTGGAAGCGAGAAAGACGTCGCTTCAGTGGTCATGAGAACCCTGAAGCCGGACGAGAGAAAGGTGGTCGTCGTGCTTCACGCCCACGGCGGGACCTACCTCCAGAAGTACATAACGAAGGAGGCGGGCCTCTCGAGGCTGAAGACCCACAGGGTGATTGCCGCGCTTTCGGAAAGGGGGATTGTGCGCGCTGAGAAGCGCGGGAACACGAACGAAGTCACGCTCGTGCAGTGGTTCCGCGACGGAATGCGCCAGTAGTTCTTGACCCGAAGCCCGGGCGGGTCCAAGTTGTCGATGGTTTCAAGCTGAAGCCGCTCGTGGTGCGTCTGCTACATGAGGGCGACGACGCGGCCGAGAGTGCTTTCGTCTCAGCATTGGGTTGAATGGTGCCTCAGGCAAGCGACGGCGGAGCCCTGCGTGCCAGCCCGGGTTCTCATATGATGCAATTCCCTCCCCAGAAACCTCAATTCTTGCATCGAAGAAGCCCAACAAAATAGGAAATTGTCGAAAATTGGGCCGCCGGAAATCAAGGCTTATCTTGTCGGGAGGGAAGTGGGCAACCCGTGCCGAAGGCGAAAATCAAGAAGTTCGGCCGTCCTGACGAATTGAGGAAGTTCGACAAGGGGAAGCTCCAGCTGATCAAGTTCGGCGAGGCCAGTATAGGCAGGGCCACATTCGAACCCGGCTGGAAGTGGTCCAAGCATGTGAAGCCGATAGCAAAGACGAAGAGCTGTGAGGCGCCCCATTTCCAGTACCATGTGACGGGCACCCTCCACGTCAAGATGGACGACGGCACCGAAATGGACATCGGACCCGGAGAGGTATCCTGGCTTCCGCCGGGACACGACGCCTGGGTCGTGGGGTTCGAGCCGGTGACCGTGATAGACTTCCAGGGAATGATCGACTACGCGAAGGGCTCGAAGAAGTAAGGCAACTCTGTCCGAAGCGGGTCGATTTCCCACCTATTTTGTTCGTCGTACCAGCGCCCGATGAAGACCTCGCGTGGCGCAAACTTCGGTGACTGCTCAATGGATTGCTCACGCTGGAATAGGCTTATTTCAACTTCCGCCGGTGTGACCGTGTTTGGTCTCCAGCGGGGTCCCCGCTCTCGACAGACTGCTGGCCGATGGGTATCCGGACAAGTCGGCCGTCCTGGTGACGTGGGCTCCGGGGGTCGGAAAACAGGCCCTGGGCTACTGGTTCGTTCATTCGGGTTTGCTGCAGGGAGACTTCTGCCTGTACGTGACCAGACAGAGCTCCAGGGAGGTCTTGAAGGACGCGAAGGGGTTCGGAGTCGACTACGGCCAGAAAGTCCCGCTCTGGATTGCCAGTGAGGGTGGACAGATTAAGTACGACTACAAGGATCTCTCTGGACTGTCGTTCAACATCAAAGGACGTCCTGAAGAAGAATGCGGGCCGGAGAATCAGGATTGTCGCTGACGTGTTCTCGCCTTTGTTGATATTGAACCCGCCTGAGACCGTCTACAACTTCCCTGACGAGATGAGTGAAGGAATCTAGGCCTGGCCGCGGGTGCGTCTTGGGCGGGGCGGATGAGAAACGCGTCTGCCGGCTCTCGTGGTCGTGAAGCGTTAAATAACGCAGGACCGAATTTGGGCCAGTGTTTAAGGTAGTTTCGCTATCTCCACTCCCGGAAGGGGTCATCCAGGGCTTCTTCGGGTCGTTTCTAGAGCAGCAGCGCCTTGAAGCCAAGGTCGTGGGCGTGCAGGGGCTGAAACCTGAGCAGATAATGAAGGAATTGGCCGACGCCGACTTCGTAATCGGGGACTACTCGTTCACGATTCCCATCACGGCCGAGATGGTAGAGGCGATGACAAAGGTCAAGCTGATTCAGCAGCCGAGCACGGGCTACGAGCACATCGACGTAGCGGCCTGCGCGAAGAAGGGGATCCCCGTGGCCAATATCGGCGGGGCGAATTCGATTTCGGTGGCCGAGCACACGGTTGCGCTCGCTCTCGTCCTTCTGAAGCGCGTCGTCTACGGGCACGAAAAGATGCTGAAGGGCGAGTGGACGCAGGACGAGCTGATGAACCAGGCGGCAGAGCTCCACGGCAAGACCTGGGGTGTGATAGGGCTCGGAAGGATAGGCAGGGCCGTCGCTTCCCGGGCCGCGGCCTTCGGAGCGAAGGTGGTCTACTTCGACGCGCGCCCTCTGCCTCCCGAAGAGGAGACGAAGCTGGGGGTCTCGATCAGGCCGCTCCCAAAGCTGCTTTCCGAGTCCGACGTGGTGTCGATTCACGCACCGCTCACCGACCAGACGAAGAAGATGATAGGGGAGAGGGAGCTGAGGCTGATGCGACCTTCGGCCGTGTTCATCAATCCGTCAAGAGGGGAGCTGGTGGACGAAGCCGCCCTGGCCCGAGCGGTGAGCGACGGATGGATCGCGGGCGCGGGGGTCGACGTCTTTTCCAAGGAACCCCCGGGAGTGGAACACCCCCTTGTGAAGGCCGCGAATGAGGGGGCGAACCTCGTGCTGACGCCGCATGTTGCGGGCGCGACCAACGAAGCCCGGCTCCGGATAATCCAGGTCACCATCGAGAACGTCGTCCGCGCCATGATGGGACAGAACCCGGAGAATGTAGTCAACAGATGAACGTCGCCCAGCTCCTCGTTCAGCGGCTCGAACAGTTCGGAGTCAGGAGGACCTACGGTCTCATTGGGACGTCGATCTTGGACTTGGTGGACGTGGTGGGAGGGAGCGGCCTGAGGTACCTGTCGACGCGGTTCGACCAGTCCGCTGCCAGCATGGCGGTAGCCGAGGGCAAGATCACCGGGAGGCCCGGCGTCGCGCTGCTCCACGGAGGCCCGGGATGCCTGAACGCGGTAACGGCGGTGGCCGTCGCGTACAAGGACTCGGTCCCGATGATGCTGGTGGCGGGGGCGGTGAAGAGACGACTGGGCGGGCTGGACTCCTGGCTCGAAGTGCCGCAGCTCCGGTTGTTCTCAGAGATCACGAAAGGCGCCTATAGGATCGACAGGCCCGCGGAGGCGGACAGGATCGTCTCCGAGGCGTTCTGGCTGGCTTCCTCGGCCCCGAAGGGCCCCGTCTTCGTTGAAGTGCCGGAGGACGTGTGGAGGCTTGAAGCGACCCCGATGAATCTGAGCTATCATGAAACAAAACCCGCCGCCCCCGGCGGAGTGGAAATCGAGCATGTCGCACGGCTCCTCAAGGATTCCAAGGCGCCGTTGATCCTTGCGGGCGGGGGCGTAAACGACGTGGATTCTTCCGACCTCCTGGTGCGGGTCGCAGAGCGGTTCGGCGTGCCTGTGGCGACGACCGGCAACGGCAGGGGGGCGATTCCCGAGGACCATCCGCTGTTCCTGGGCCGGGTGGGCTTCGGCGGCGGGAGCGCCGCCGCGGATTACGCTCTTGCCGAGTCGGACCTGCTCCTTTGCGTGGGGTGCGGCCTGTCGGACGTGAGCAGCTATGGATACAACTACGTGCCGAAGGGCCAGGTGGTCGCCGTCACCCTAGATGAAAAGGTCGGAGACAGGCCCGTCCCCTATGCGTCGGTGGTTCAGGCTGACGCCCGCGGCTTCCTCGACGAAGTCATGCGGCGAGGATTCTCGTGCTCCCCCAGCGAGGAGTGGAAGGCGGCGGTCTCGAAGAAACGCGCGGAGTGGGCTTCGCTTCTCAGCGAGGCGTGCTCAAGGTCGTATCCGGGGCGGGTGAACCCATCGGCGTTCTTCACGGCCCTTGACAGGCGCATGTCCAAGGAGACTATCGTCGCCGCTGGACAGGGGCTTCACATAGTCTACGTGTATGACTTCCTGCGCGTGAGGTCTCCGGCGAGCTTCCTCGCCGCGACGAACCTTGGGGCCATGGGCTACGCGCTGCCCGCGGCCCTGGGGGCCAAGCTCTGCTTCCCGGCGAGAGAGGTTTTTGCCGTGGTGGGGGACGGCGAGTTCATGATGTCCGTGCAGGAGCTTGAGACGGCCGTCCGCGAGAAGATTGGAGTTGGAATCGTAATCGTGAACGACGATTCGTACAGGGTACTGCTCATGCGCCAGAAGATTCAGAAGATGGGAAGAGTCTATGGGACCGTTCACAGGAACCCGGATGTGAAGAAACTCGCGGAGGCGTTCGGAGCTGAAGCCCTCGTTGTGGATTCCGACCAGCAGACCGAACAGGCTGTCTCGTTCCTGATGGAGAAGCGGGAGGGCCCGCGAATTGTGGAGCTGAAGGTCAGCGGCGAGGACATGCCTCCGATGAACTTCGAAGCGTCGATGAAGTTCTAGGTTTCTCGTTTGTCTTGCTGCGTTAGTGGTGCGCCCAACGCCGCCACTGGCTCATCCCCCAGACGATCCAGACCAGGGCCACGACCAGCCCGGCAATCGCCAAGGAAACGATGGTCACGACGATGTTTTGGAAGAGGGAGAATTTGCCCGACCAGTAGAGTGCGTAGAACAGGATGAAGAGCAGCCACACTATCGCGGCCAGTATCGAGACCACTATCGGCCCCAGCGGCTTCGCGCGCTCCCAATCGGCAGGCCGCTGGCCTCCTTCCATCCCTTCTCCTGAAGACGTGGTTCCCAGAAGGGAGGCTGTTGTATTTAATCGCGTGTGGTGCCGGGCGGTCTGTTGATTTGGCGTGTTAAATAGAGACCGCGATACCGCGGCTCCGTGTCTGCGGGATTCGGACCGGGGTTCCAAGACGCAGAATCGAAGCTCTACCGGGCGGAATACGCCGCAATCAGCTTGGCCGTTGTGGCGTTTGTGGTGTGGAGGGCCTACGCCCCGGGAGGAATTGGCTGGTTGGAGCTGGTGTTCTGGGTGGCCTTCCCGGATTTGGTAGCGTTTGCGGCCATAGGCGCTTCTCCTAAGAGGAGAGAGTGGCCCTCTTGGGGATCGAGCGTCTACAACGTTTGCCACACGATCCTGGTCTGGGCCGCGGTCTTCCTGCTTTCATGGGCCGTGCTGGGAGCCATCTACTGGCCTCTGCTGGGGTGGCTGGGGCACATCACTGTTGACCGTGCGGTTGGTTACGGGCTCAGGGCCCGAAGGTAGGCGGGGTTTTGGCGTCGGGGCTCGGTCTGTGGTTCCTCGTCGCCGGCTATTCGATTGTGATAGTCTTCTTTGTCGTCCAACGGCTGCTGCGGCGGACGGCGAGCGCGAAGTCGCTCCGCGGCGGAGCCTACGACCGGGGAAACATGTTGCTCGTCGGGACGGCGACGGGAGTTGGGCTCCTTCTGCCAGCGATCGTGAACGCCCTTGCTTTAGGGCTCTTCCAGATTAACGTCGTCTGGGGCCTGGCGGCTCTTGTCCTGATGCTGTCGGGCTTCGGAATCCGGGTCTGGGCGGCAACGGCCCTAGGGAGGTTCTACACCACCACGCTGATGATAGCCGAAGACCACAAGGTTGTAACCGCCGGTCCGTACTCTCGAATCAGACATCCAGGATACTTGGGTGAAATCTTGCTCTGGTCGGGGTTCGGAATTCTTTCCAGCAGCCTGGTCGCCCTGATTGTTCTGCCCGTCATGATGATCGCGGTCTACCTCTACAGGATCCGCTCGGAAGAGAGCATGCTCGTCCAGGCGCTGGGAGACGACTACACGCGGTACCGTCGGAAGACTCGCAGGCTGGTCCCGTTCGTCTACTGATCGGCGTGTGCCTTTGGAAGCAAGGGTTAATCGCCCGGCCGGCGGACGCATCGTCGATGGCAAACCGAGGCACCCAGAAATATCCGGAGCCAACGGTGGGCGGGCTGATTCTCAATACGAAAGGGGAGCTCCTCCTCGTAGAGTCGCCGAAGTGGAAACGTGGGTATACCATTCCTGGAGGGCATGTGGAGTTGGGCGAGACGCTGGTCGGAGCCCTGCACCGAGAGCTCAAGGAAGAGGTGGGTCTGAAGGTGGAGGAACCGGAGCTCCTGATGATTCAAGAGGCGATCTTCAGCAAGGAG
>DATJAJ010000063.1:0-14609 GCA_035516335.1 Nitrososphaerales archaeon | reverse complement strand
GGGTGCCGACGCGGTGGTCAAGATAGAAGAGACCAGAGTCGACGGCAGGGCCATCTCGGTATCGAGGCCCATCCCGAAGGGCAAGAACGTTGTACCCGGAGGCGACGACCTGCGCCGAGGCGAAGTGATAGTCGAAGAGGGAGACATAGTGACCGCTGCCTCGATCGCGCTCCTGGTAGGCATTGGAGTGGGTCGGCTGAGAGTCAACCGGCTTCCACGGATAGGGATCCTGTCGACCGGGGACGAGCTGGCTAAGCTGGGAGAGGAGGAGCCAAGCAAGAAGGTCAACAACTACTCGAACCTCATGGCGGGATACCTCAGGGACGCCGGCGCAGTCCCCGTTCCCATTGGAGTCGCTGGGGACACCGTCGAGAAGATAACGCTCGCAATCCGCAGGAGCATCGGAAGACTGGACGGAGTCCTGACCCTGGGTGGCAGTTCGGTTGGCGAAAGGGACTTCACGGCCGCGGCCATAAGGGCGGCACCCCGGAGCAAGGAGGTGTTTCACGGAATCAGGCTTGTCCCGGTCCGGCCAACCGGCCTCTACCTCGTCGGACGCAAGCCGGTGGTCCTGCTTCCGGGCCACTGCGTGGCAGCGGCGCTCTCCTTCTTCCTCACTGTGAAGCCGGTGGTCAACCTGCTTTCGGGCCTTGAGTTCGGCTCCCGGACGACGAGACTGGCGGCCCGACTGGCTGAAGGAATCGTCAACCCGCGGGCCCTCGGAACGCTCTTCCTCGTCCGGCTCTCAGAAGCCGAGGGGAGATACACCGCGCGCCCGCTCCCGTGGGGTTCGAACCGGATCTCGAGCCTGCTGAGGGCAAGCGGCTTTCTCCAGCTCGAACCGGGGCAGAAGCTGGAATCGGGCGCCGAGGTTGTGGTCGAGCTTCTTGGAACGCAAGAAATCTCGCGGATAGCGAGCGGAGAGCCGGCATGAAGACCGTCGTCTTCCTTGGCTACAGCAACAGCGGCAAGACCTTCGCAATCGTCAGCGTCGTGAGGGAGCTTGCTCGGGCTGGGTCGAAGGTGGGAACCCTCAAGCACATCCACGAAGAAGGGTTCACCATCGATACTCAGGGGAAGGACACCTGGCGGCATGCCCACGCGGGCGCTTCAATGGTGGTCGCCCTCGCTCCCGATGAAATGGCGATCATTCAGAAGAAGGATACTCGCAGGATGACCATCGACGAACTCACAAGAATCTTCGCGGAAGATGGCGTCGACTACCTCCTAGTGGAGGGACTCTACCGGAAGCTCTCGCGGCGGAGAGGGGTCGTGAGAGTCCTGTGCGCCAGCTCAAAAGAGGAGGTCAGAGATCTGCTGAAGGTTCATCCCAGGCCGGCGTGCATCCTTGGCAGCGGCGGGCTCCGAGAAAAGCGTGTCCAGGGCATCACGGTCCTAAAGCTACCGAAAGACATCGGGAAGCTGATGGAGCTAATACGTTAGGGCAAAACGTAATAGAAGCAGAGGGCCACGTGGAATCGACCAGGCCGCGGACAGAGAGGATGTGGACCGAGTCTGATTGCGGCTGGTAGAAGGTCCTTGAGAACGGCAACACGTCAAAGCGGAGTCGGGCGGGATGCGGGCATGGAGCGTAGCAGCCTGCCGGATTCATTCGGGCGCGTGGCGAAGAAGCTGAGGATCCAAGTCACGGACAGGTGCAACTTCAGGTGCGATTTCTGCATGCCCGAGGACCCGGTCTGGCTCGACAGGGCGGAGGTCTTGAGCTTCGAGGAGACCGCTCGAATCGCAGGCGTGTTGGCGGGCATGGGAGTGGAGAAGATACGTCTCAGCGGAGGCGAACCGCTGGTCAGGCGCGACCTGGAGAGGCTGGTCGGCCTGCTCACGCGCATCGACGGCATCAAGAGCGTAGGTCTGACGACCAACGGGTCGTTCCTCAAGGAGAAGGCGAGAGTGTTGAAGGATAGTGGGTTGAGCGGAGTCACCGTGAGCGTGCACAGCCTGAAGCCCGACCAGTTCGGGGCCATCACTGGAACATCCGGAATGCTTCCCAGGGTCCTGGAAGGTCTGCGCGAGGCGAAGGCGGTGGGGCTGGATCCATTGAAGGTCAACTGCGTCGTCATGAAAGGGAAGAACGAAGGGGAGATAGGTGACTTCGTCGCCATGGCCCACCGGGAGGAGATCTGCGTCAGGTTCATCGAATACATGCCGTTCGACGGCAAGAGGTTCTGGGACGTCGGGAGCGTGGTGGGCGGAAGCGAGATACTCAAGCGGGCGAAAGAGGCGTTTGACCTGACACCACTGCCCAGGGAGCAGGGCGCGACCGCGACGGTCTACGCGTTCACGGACGGATCCCCCGGGCGAGTCGGGGTGATCTCCTCCATGACGAGCCCCTTCTGCAGCGACTGCGACAGAATCAGGCTGACTGCCGACGGCAGGATAGTCCCGTGCCTCTTCAGCCGCAACGAGTACGACATCCGTGCGCTGCTCAGGCGCGGAGCCACTGATGATGAGATCGCCAGTCTCGTCCGAAAGAGCTTCTGGCTGAAGCCAGAGGGCGTCGCGGCCATGATAAGGCAGAGCGTGGAATTCGGACGCGTCAGGCCTATGTACACCATCGGCGGATAGCCACAGGTGCAATCACCCCGCCAGCGAAGGCCATTGACCTGAGCCCCGGAAACCGAAACTTAGCAGCGGGAGGTCCCGGTTCCAGGTCAGACGCCCTTCACTACACGATAGTAACCGTCAGCACCAGGAAGTACGCCAGGATGCAGCAGGGGCTCGAAGTGAACGACGAGTCCGGGGGCGCGGCGGAGAAGGCCGTGAAGGACTCGGGGGGCACGGTGTCCCGCCGGAGGCTTATCTCAGACGACTCCGCCATGCTGAAGAAGGAAGCTTCGGAATTCCTCTCGGGAACCGACGACATAGCCGTCTTCGTCGGGGGCACGGGCGTCTCGCACGACGACGTGACCATAGAGTCAATCCAGCCCTTCTTTGAGAAGGAGCTCGACGGGTTCGGGGAGTTCCTCCGCGCCACGAGCTTTGGGAGCATAGGCGGAGCCGCCCTCATGACAAGGGCCACGGCAGGAGTCGCGAGAGGCAAACTCATCGCGTGCCTTCCCGGTTCCCCGGACGCCGTGGCCACGGGTCTGAGGACCTCGATCGGCGCATTCGGGCGGGCTCTTGCCGAAGCCAGGGCCCAGGGTTGACGACGACAAAGCGCCGCCTCGGTGTCAATCCTGCCGGGTAGGCGGGCGGACGTCGCCCGTAGCCTGCGCCTTCCCACTTTGAGTCGTCGAGCCGCCTGAGATGACGTAGAGGGCGTCTGAGAGAGATCCGTCCCCCTCATCCTGGCTGGAGAAGAGAAGGTCGATTCCAGACTCCTTCACCAGGCGGCCGTAGGCGGAGATGAACGCCTCCCGCTGGTGAAGTCCGGAGAAAGCTTCATCCACAAGGATGGCCCTAGGAGAAGCGAGGAGCGCCGTGGCTAGCGCGACTCGCTGTCGCATCCCCCTGCTCAGGTTCCCCACGGTGCCGCTGTAGTCTATGCCCAGCGCGCGCTTGACCCTCGAGACTGCCTCGGTCGATGGGATTGAGCGCCTCTGCTTCGCGCCCCAGACGATGTGGGAATCGACGTCGAGATGCCGGATGAAGGTCGAAGGGCTTACCAAGACCACGCCCCTCTTCTCGGGCGGCAGGCGCGCCACATCGGCGCCATCCAGCCTGATGTAGCCGCTTTCCACGGGTAGAAGTCCGGCGATGGCTCTCATGAGCGTGGTCTTTCCCGAGCCATTCTTTCCCGCGATGCAGATCACGCCCTCCCCCTGTAGGGCCGCAGACAGTCGGAAGTCGCCTGTCCTGGCAACAAGGTTCAGCTCGATCAATGCTTCGACCTCCTTCGGACGAAGTGTCCCGCCAGAGCGATGGGTAGGGCGACAAGGATCATGGCCGCCGAGGCTGTGACGGCAGCGTTCAGCCCACCTGCCATGTTGCCGTTGAAGAGGTTGTAGATCGTCACAGAGGCCGGACTTACTCCGTAGAAGGGCTGCTGCAGCACGTAGTAGGCGATTATGGAGATCGAGCCGAACTCGCTGAGCGCTCGACTCATCGAAACCAGGGAGGCGCTCGTCAGGCCGTCGAACGATTCGGGCAGAACCACGGAGAAGAGCGTCCGGAGCTTCGAAGCGCCGAGTCCGGTCGCGAACTCCTCGGACGATGGGTCCCGCGACTCGAAGTAGGGCTGCATGGACTTCACGAAGATTGGAGCGGACATGACGACGAGGGCGGTGACCAGTCCCAGGATGGTGTTGTAGAAGTTGATGCCGATTCCGAGAAGGAACTTCCCCGTCGGCGTGATCGGACTGTCGAGGATGAGCAGCGCCACCCCGATTATCGGGTGAGGGACGCTGATCGGGATGTCGACCAGCGACTCCGCGATTCGGTCGTTGCCCCTGGCAAGGTAGTAGGCGAGCGGCGTGAAGAGCACGACGTCGACGACAACGGCCGCTGCCGAAGAAAAGAGTGAGAGTTCGATCGAGCGGAAGACCGCGGTGGTGAGACCGGCCGAGGTACGGAAGGGCCCCAGGCCATAGTACAGGAGTACGAATATGGGGACGAGGAGGAGAACCAGGGCGATGATGGCGACTACCCTTAGCCAGTTCATCTGATCGCCGCAACGATTCTGCGGAGGCCCCGTTATATGGCCCCTGCTTGGGCGACCAGTCCCTGCGAGAGCATCGCCTGTACCTCCGAAGGAAGCGCCTGAGGCGCCGCGACGCTGCTGTAGAGGAGCGCCATGGAAGGTATCACCAGCCCGTAGCTGGCTAGGCTGGCGCGGTTCTTCACCAGATACTGCACGAACTGCAGCGCTTCCGCGGTGTTCGCGCTGCTCAGCGGCACGGTCACGACGAGGACAATCGGCGCGCCCGCGGTCTTGCCGGCCGAGTCCGTGTAGGAGAACATCGAGTAGAAGTACCCCAGAGTTGGGCTCGACAGGTTCGCGTGGTTGTCCAGCGATATGTATCCCAGTCCGTCAGTGATGGCAGCGGACCTGTAGATCAGGAGGAACTGGATCTGTCCAGACTGCAGAGGTGCGACAAGCGCCGCCGAGCTCGCGCCGGTGACGTTCCCACTCGACTTCAGCATGGGCAATACGTAGGCCGACTGGTTGCCACCAGAGTAAAGGTAGCCTGCAGCCTCGAGGACCAGCCAGCCCCTGAGGCCTCCCGGATCCGCGACTGGGTTTGATATTCCCACCTTGACGCTGCCGGAGGACAGACTCGTGAAGAACGAGTTCCAGTCCGACGTGGCGTTGGAGTTCAGGGCGGCCTGCCCCGCCGTCACGATGGCCGATGCAGTCTGGCTCGTCAGCGTGGCGTTTGAGAAAGCCACCACCACCTGGTCGGAGGCGAAGCCTATCGCCCAGTTGGAAGAAAGGTTCCCGAGGTGGGAGGGCGCAGTTGCCGATAGCGAGGCGGAAACGAAGACGTCGTCGGGCGCCCCCGCCCTTATGGTACTGGCGTCGGCGTTCGACCCTCCGGAGATTACCGGGGCGACCGGGATGCCCGTCGCCGAGGAGAAACCGTTGAGGAGTGCCGTTGTCTCTGTCGCGTAGGCATCAGCCGAGTACGAAATCAGCGGTCCCATCTTCACCGACGTAGTCGAAGTGGAAACGGTCGTGAGCGTGGTTGAGGAGGTGCTTACCACCGTGGCGGTGGAAGTGAGCACGGACGTGGCCGTGAGGACGGCCGATGAGGTGACGGTCGAAGCGGTGGTCTGGGTTGATGTCGCCGTCACCGTCTTCGTGTTCGAGCTTGCGCCGACGTAGGCATACGCAAGAACCCCGACCACAATCACCAGAACAATTACTAGTGCAGCCGCTATGCTCGAGATGCCTTTGCTTTGGGTCTTCATGGTGTCCGTCATGCAACGTCTTGCATAACGATATATATATCTTGCGAGAGCCAAGGTTTAATTCAGAACCCCTCGTCTGAGCTGTGGGAATAGGAGTGGGACGAGAGGGCGATCTGGAGTCCGTTCCCCACCTGTCGCTTCGGGGCGACAGGGGGGTTGTTCTGGATGAGGTGGACGCGCTGCTCCTGCTGACCATAGCCGAGACCAGCTCGCTCACCCGGGCTGCCGAGCGCCTCGGCATCTCGTATAGGAATGCCTGGGGCCGCATCAAGAGAATCGAGTCCATGAGGGGGAAGGAAGTTCTCGAGTCCACGTCGGGAGGCGCCGAGGGCGGGAGCTCAAAGCTCACGCAGGAGGGAGAGGCGCTGGTCAAGGAGTACAGGAAGATCGCAAGATACATCTCGAGAGTCCTCGACGACCAGGAATCGGCTGCCAACGTGGGCTACAAGCTGAGCGCCAGGAACAGGATCCGGGCGAGAGTCACGAAGGTCGAGAAGGGAGACGTGGTCTCAATAGTGAAGCTCGCGTCTGTCGAGACTGTGAGGCTCACATCGATAATCTCCAACGAAGCCGTGGACGACCTGGATCTGAAGGAGGGAAACGAGGTCGATGCGATCATAAAGTCCACCGAGGTGATGGTCGCGAAGCCCGCCCAGCCCCGGCCAGCCGTGAAACCGCGCAAGCGCGGCCGCTAGCGCTGTCGCAGTGTTCTGCCGAACGCCACCAGGGGTCAGCGTCCGGGTTCGCTGGTCGGCGCTGGTCGAGCCTTGTGCTTCCACATCTTTGGGTAGGTCCCCTGGGCCATCACAACCCTCTCGATGGAGACCGCAAGCCCCCGCCCCGCCGCCTCGACTTCCTTTGCAGTCATGAGCGCCTTCCCGAGGGCCACGAGCTCGCCCTTCCCGGACATCACTACGACCTCGTCATCCTTGGAGAGATCTTCGGACACGGAGAGCACGCCCGGGACAGCAAGCCTCGCGCCGTGACAGACGGCGTCTATCGCGGAGTCCCGAGCAACGACCTTCTTGTTGGGGCCGAGTATGCTCTCGATGGGCTTCACGCACTTCCTGAGCCCTACCTCGTCGCCTCCCCGCAGCCGGTAGAGCGCGTCGCTGAGCTCATGAAGCGTGATGAAGCCGTCCTTCTCGTCGATGGGTCCCACCCTGGTCCTCCGGAGCTCGATCATGGTCGCACCCACTCCCAGGACCTCCCCGATGTCGTAGTAGAGTTTCCTGACGTAGGTCCCCGACTCGCAGAGGCACCTAACCAGGTAGAGGTTCCCCTTCGCCTCGGCAATCTGCAGCTCGTGGATCACCCTGGTCCTCGTGTCCCTCTTCACGGAGGATCTCTGCGGGGGTCGCTGGTAGATTTCACCGGTGAACTCGGCCACCACATCGTCGAGCTGTCTGCGTGGGACCGACGAGTGTAGCCGCATGACGCCCCAGTACTCCTTCGGATAATCCAGCAGCAGCCCCAGCGCCTTGGTGGCGTTGCCCAGACCGATGGGGAGAAGGCCCGAAACCGGGGGGTCCAGAGTGCCGCTGTGCCCTGCTCGCTCGACGCCAAGCAGCTTGCGCACCCAGGCGACCACTTCGTGGCTGGTCGGCCCCCGTGGCTTGTCCAGGGGAATGAGCCCATACTGCAGGAGGGACTCCACCGGCCGCTCGGATGGGGCGTGGCCGTGCTCCGGGTCAGTCTGCTCCTCGTCGACAACCAGTAGCCTTGAAGACTGCATGCTAGACCGCCGGCCGGTTCTTTGCGTAGGTGAGCACTATCTCGGCGACCTTGGACTCGTCTATCGGATCGGTCTCGACGACGAGGTCGAAGGGCTTCAGGTCGGCGCCGAACCTTATGCCGTAGAGCTTCTTGTAGAGCTTCCTGTTCTCTTCGTCCCTCACGGCCAGGATCTCCATGCACTTCTCCGGGTCCGTGTGGTCCCTCCTGGCCATCCTCTTCGCCCTGCTTCTGACGCTGCCGGAAAGCCATACCTTGATCCCGTTATCGGAGAGCCAGGGGAGGGTGTAGCTGGTGATGACCACGTTGCCCGCCTCCGCCTTCTTCAGCAGCCTCTTGTCCACGTCCTTGTCGAAGCTCGAGGAGCGCTTCCTTTCGCTGAGGAACTTCATCCCTTCGGCCGTGTCCCACCAGTCCTCGCCGCCCGGGGTGTAGCCCTCCTCTACAGCCATCTCCTTCAGCACGTCTCCCCCACCCATGACCTTGAGTGAAAGCTTCGCGGCGACCATCCTGGACACCGTGGTCTTGCCCACCGCCGGCATTCCGGAGATGATGATGGCGTCCATGGGCCGCTCGCTATGGCTGGGTCTTGAGCAGCCTCATGATTATGCTGCTGAAGGTGAAGGATGAGATGATGTACCATCCGAAGGTGGTGACCTCGTAGCCTTCCTTCACTCCTGCCTGGGTCACATACTGGACGGTGGTCATCAGGTACGGAATGTAGAACGGCGACCACGCGCCGGGAACGCCCCCGAGGAACTGGAGCAGGAGGTAGTAGATGACGAAGAAGGGCACGATGGTGTACATGCTGACCTTCAGCCTAGCCGTGGAGGCCTTCATGTTCATCATCTGCATCGTCTGCTGTTTCTTCTTGAGCTTCTCCTCTTCCTTCTTGTCCCCCTTCTTCATGGACTCCCTGAGCTGCTTGTTCCACTCGTTGAACTCGGCCCTTGCCCTCCTCTCCGCCTTCAGGTCCACGAACTTCAGGATCATGATGTTCGACACCATGGTGAACCCAACCGCTGTGAGCGTCAGAATGGCCGTCGACATCGGCGGAAGGATTCCGCTCATGGGTCTAGGCGGCCCCCAGCAACCCGGCCAGCCCAGGAGAGAGTTCCTCTATCTGTTCCTTCAGCAGCATCTGGTAGTACTGTAGCACGATGTCCACCATCAGCAGTATCCCTATTCCCGAACCGAACACGCCGAAGAGGTCCGATATCGAGGCTATGAGGCCTATGAGCACGCCGCCTATGATCGTCAGCGTGGGGATGTACCTGTTGAGGACCTGCTCTATGGAGAGGCCGGTCCTTCTGAAGCCGGGAACCTGCACATCCGCGTCCATCAGGTTCTTGGCCACGGCCTTCGGGTTGAGTCCGCCAATCTCGACCCAGAGCCGAGCGAAGAGCACCGACATCCCGACAAGGAACAGCACGTAGATCACGGAATGGACAGGGTCCCCTATGGTCTGGCTGATGCCCTGCGGCGCCGTCATGTAGTAGACGGCACCGCCGCTAGGATACGTCCCCGTAGTCGCGTTCGCGGGCCAGGTCCCGAGCCAGTTGAGCCAGGTGCTTGTTGTGTTCCCCGAGTACCTGTGGAGCAGCTGAGTGAAGAAGGTGATGTTCGCCGCCAGAGCCGAGACCAGGATGACTGGAATGTTTGACACGTAAAGCAGCTTGATCGGATAGACCCCCTGGAAGCCCCTGTACTTGGTCGAGGTGATGGGGAGCTCCACCCGAATCCCCTCAATGTAGACCAGGACCAGGATCATCACTATGGTGAGCACGAACGTAAGGAGGCTCGGGTACTTGAAGTTCCGCACGACTATGCTCGAAAGGCTGTTCGTGAAAGCGGCGCTGATGAGGGCTGGCACGAAGCCGAAGATGATGGTGGCGGTCGACGTCGCAGAGACCCTGAGGGTGAACGGGGAGAACGTGTACCACATCACGGTCTGGGCGACCCCGGCCATGATGAAGAGGCTGACTCCGCTGCCTATCCCCCAGCCCTTCTGGATCATCTCGTCCAAGAGCAGCACCAGGAGGCTTGCCACGAAGAGCTGCACGAAGATGACCATCGACTGGGAACCCGTGAGCGCGCCCAGCGCGCCCCCGACGATGTACGCCCCGGCTTCGCCCACGATCACCACAAGCGTGAGCAGCTTGGTCGCCGAGCCGAATATCGCCCTGTCGTTGGAGTCTCCCATGTCCAGCTTGATTATGTCGCTGCCGACTAGAAGCTGGAGGATCAGTCCGGCCGTGACTATCGGGCCTATGCCCAGGGTCATGAGCGAGCCCTGGGCGGACGCGAAGACCACCCTCAGGAAGTTCAGCGTGTTGGAGGAGTTCGCCGCGTTGGTCCCTCCCAGCCCGTACAGCGGCGTCACCGCCATGACCAGGTAGGCTATCAGGGCGAACGCGGTCCAGACGAATCGCTCGTTGAGTGAAGGTTTCCTCTCGGGCTTCGGAATCGCTGGGAGGACCGCTCCTACGCTCTTCACGAAGTCACGTATCGAAGCCATTGCTGGGGGACCTATTCCTCGACGACTATCTTTCCTCCGGCCGCTTCTATTTTAGCCTGAGCCCTCTTTGTGAACAGGTCGACCTTCACTTGGTAGGCGCCGGAGATCTTGCCTCCGCCCAGAAGCTTCCCTATGCCGAGCGTTGCGAGGTCGAGGTCCGCCGCCCCCTTGGCCATCTCGTCCAGGTCGCCGACGTTCGCGACCCGGGATGGCTTTTGATAGTAGCTCGGAGGCCGGAAGGGATCCCTGCCGAAATGGTCTGGGTCGTTGAGAATCAACCAGGACCACTTGTGTTTGTGAAGTCCCGCGTTGCCATGCCCGCCCTGCTTGCCGGAGTGACGGTGCTGGCCTATCTGCCCGTAGCCGTGGGTCCTCGAACCCCTCAGCCGCCTAACCTTTCTTACGCGCGTGGGCATCTACAGCATCCTCCCCAGGATCTCCAGAAGATTGGGGTTCTTGCCGAGCACGCCGCCCTCGCTGAACTGCTTGCGCATCGACCTCTTGAATCCACCCCTGGGAGGGCTGAGCCTGAAGAACGGCCGGATGCCCTGGACTGCCGAGAGCCGGACTCCCTGCTTCTCGATCTTCTCTGCCATGTCGGCGAACCCACCGTAGCCGAGCTTGGTGAGTGACGGGACGTCGAGGCGCTTGCTTTCGGTCAACATGCCTCTCTTCTCCAGGAGAGCCGCGAGGGTCGCTTTGTCGACGGCGGACCAGGCGATGAAGTCCTTACAGGACCTCAGTGCCCCGACTGTCGGCCTGTCGTCCGTAACGATGGACGCGGTGAATCTTCTCTCGACTTTGAGCTCCTTCAGAGTCTCCCTGACGGCCCGCGGGGAGTTGATCTTCCCGTGGAGGTTCACGATGAGTAGGAGGCCCATTTTCATCACTCTAGCTGCTCAGTCCGTGCGACATCCTGAACGCGTCGTAGACTGCGTTCGCGAGCGAAGACATGGTGTTGGTTGAGCCGAATGTGTGGATCCAGGCGTCCTTCACGCCCGCGAGCTGGAGGAGGTTCTTCAGGGCCGGACCTGCCACAAGCCCGAGCGACCTCGGCGCCGGGATGATCTCGACGGTAACGCTCCCCGCCTTCCCGCTGATCTTGTACGGCACGGAGTGCCTGGTGCCGCACCTGCACTCCCAGCTCCCGCACCCGAGCTTCACCGGTATGATGTTGAGGAGCGCGTTGTTCGTGGCCTTGTCAATCGCTTCCCTCATCTGCATCGCCTTCCCCTTCCCGGTTCCGAACCAGCCCGCGCCGTTGCCCACAGCGACGACGGCGGCGAACCTGGTGAGCTCTCCAGCGTCAGTCTGCTTCTGGACTATGCCTACCCCGACCACTTCGCTCCTCAGGTCTGGAAGGAGCTTCTTCACGATGTCTGACTCCCTGATCCTAAGGCCGGCCTGGAAAACCTCCTCGAGCGAACCAATCTTGCCTTCTGAGACCATCTTCCCCAGCTTGGTCCGGGGAATCCAGACCTCTTCCTCCTGGCGGTCGCGTCTATCCATCATGCTCATGTCTTGGCACCTTTGACTATCGCTGCCTTCATCTTCTCCACGCTTGCCGGATAGTCCTCCGGCCGGAACCCGGCCTTGACGAGCGCCGAAAAGCGCCGCTCGTAGAGCTCCTTGTCTTCCCCTGCGAGCTTGGAGGCGTAGGCCGCGATCGCCTTGCCCGAGAGCCTGTCAGCGCTCGGCAAAGCCTCCTCTCCGAAGGGAACTCTGACCCCCGCGTCGATGACGCCTTTTACGAACGCCGCCGTCCTCGATCCCCTTACGAATGGCTTTACGCCCATGTATAGAGCTGCGTCAGTGACCCCCTTGGCCATCGCCTTCTTTCCGGCCACGAGGCCCAGGAGGTAGCAGGCCGGGGTCGACTTCGGAGAGCCCTTCCAGCCCAACTTCGCGAGCTCTCTGGAGTGAGCGGATGCAACCACCTCGTCGCCCTGGACTTTCGGCCTCAGGAACTGCGACGAGACGTTCTTGTTGGAGATCCTCACAATCAGGAGCGCGCTCTGAGACGCGATTGCCCGCCTTCTTGAGTGGTAGTCTGTCAGACCGGACCGCCTTCTCCTCTGAATCGGGACGTGCGGCACTTACTTCTTGGCCTCCTTCATCAGGCTGAGCAGGTGCTTCACATCCCTGACCTGACCGCCCTTCACCTGCTTGTACAGTTTCTTGTACGTGTCCCTTGTGATGGCGCCCCGGTCCTTGGCGACCTTGAGCCTCCACCTCAACGCCCTGACCTTCACGACCCAGCGGTCTTTCCGGGCGTTCCTGGCGGTTTTGCTCCCTTCCAGCGAGCCCGACCCCCTGCCCCTGCGGAGCTTCTGCGACTTTGACCTGAAGCGACCTCGGGAAGTGCCGCCCTTCGGCGCCGCCTTGATCGCCCCGAACCCGACCAGACCCCTTATGGTGCTTCGGGTGATGGCGTCCTGGATAAGGTCGGTGTATTCCTTATCGAAGATCACGCGGTCGGTCCCCACGTTCATGACCGAAGCCGCTATCCTTCTCTTACTCCTTAGATTCAATTATCCTCAACCCTGTCGGATTCACGACCCTGATGCCCAGCTCCTTGGCCCTGTCCAAGATGAGCCGCCTCTTCCTCGCTCCAACGGTCCCGCCCATCCTGGCCACGTCCCTTCCTGGGACCAGCGACTCTAGGTCCACTGGCCTGTGCACCAGAACCTCAAAGTGGCCGCTCGGGTGCAGTCCCCTCGACTCCGAAGGACCCCTGTAGCCGACCCTCACGAGCGCCACGGCACCCTTGTCCTGGCGCCTGACCTTGTTGTCCACGCCCTTCGGCTTCCGCCATTCGGGGTGAATCCGGACGTAGCGCCAGCTCTCCTGTCGGACGAACCTAGGCCTGTGCTCCGCCAGCTTGTCCCTCCGCTCCACGAGTTCCTTCAGCTTGACCTGCGGGCTTTCCTTGGCCTTGGGCATTCTACCAGCCCTCCTCCTTTTGGTAGGTGTACAGGCCGTCGAGGAATATGCGCTGGTCCTTCCGCTTGATCTTGGTGGCCAGCTCGATATTGGCCGCAGTCTGGCTGACGTCCTCGAGCGAAATGCCCTTGACGATCACGTCGTCTCCCTCGGTCGTAACCTTGCAGGCCCCAACGACCTGCGCCACCCTGGGCGAGCGCTCGCCAACGAAGTTCTCCACCAGGACGGCGTCCGCCTTGGTCTTCACCGAGATGGGGAAGTGCGCGTAGACGACCTTGAGCCTGTAGGTGTAGCCTTTGCTCACGCCCGTGGCCATGTTGTGGATGAGCCTGATCACGGTGTTCACGACCACGTTGTCCTTCTTCTTCGTCGAGAACGGGACCACCGTTATCCGGTTTCCGTCGAGGCTGAGGTCGACGTTTATCCTCTCGAAGTGCTTCCTCGCTTCGCCGAGCTTCCCCTTCACGACCAGGGTCCTGCCCTCGAGCCTGGCGGTGACTCCCTCGGGGAGCTCCGCCGCCTGCTGCTGGATGGTCTTAGTAGACATAGCCGATGAGCCTCCCGCCTATTCCTTTCTCCTGAGCTTCGGTGTGAGACATGACCCCCTGCGGCGTGGACAGGACGAGTATCCCTACGCCAACCGCTGGGAGGTACCGGTGCTCCCAGTCGACGAGCTTTACGGACTTCACTGAGAAGCGCGGGGAGATCACGCCGCACTTGTTTATCTTCCCGAGCAGCTGAACCATCAGCTTGCCGCCCACGCCGTCGTCTATGAACTCGAACTCGCCGATGTACCGCCTCTTCTGAAGGACCCTAAGGACTTCGCTGGCCAGGTTCGACGCTGGGATGACCATGCAGTTCTTCTTGTTCCTCATCTCGGCGTTCTGGAGGCTTGCGAAGAGGTTGGCGAGGACGTTGGTGGCTGGCATGTTTATCACCTAGTCGTACTTCCTGAAGCCCAGCTTCCCCGCAACTTCCCTGAAACACTGCCTGCAGAGCACGAGGTCGTAGGCCCTGATCACCGCGCCGTACTGGCCGCATCGGCGGCAGTAGTGCGTGGACTTGCCGTACTTGCGCTGCTTCGGGTGCCTTTCCTTCAATCTATGGACACCCCGAAGTTCTTGCGGAAGAACTCCATCGCCTCCTCGCGGGACACCATCTGTCCTTTGCCCACCTTGGAGGTACGCCTGCTGCGTCTCGCCACCCTGTATCCGGCCCTCTCGAGGAGGACAGACACGTTCATGCCGAAGATGCCGATGGCCGGGTCATAGCGGATTCCTGGGATCTCGATGTGTTCCTTCACTCCGAAGGAGACGCTCCCCCTGTCGTCGAAACTAGAGCTGCCCATCTTCTTGTCTCTCGCCGCGAGGAGCCTGCCGATCAGTTCGCTGGTCTCCGAGCCCCTCACCGTGACGATGACGCCGATGGGCTCGCCCTTGTGGACGCCGAACTCCCTCACCGAGCGCTTTGCCCGACGCTGACTGGGCTTCTGACCGGTGACCTGCTCCAGCACGGTCTTGCCGCGCTCGATGGCTTCGCCTGA
>DATJAJ010000062.1:0-13129 GCA_035516335.1 Nitrososphaerales archaeon | reverse complement strand
TGGTTCATATGGACCTGGTTGCCGTACGTGGCGCTCTGGTCGCCCTTCGTAGACAGGACGATCTATCCATTCTACATGCTGTCCGCCATGCCCGCGCTCGCCACCGGGAGCGCGTACTTCGTAACCCGCGACTGGTTCCCGTCCAAGATGGCCATCGTCTACATGGTTGCGGCCTTCGGGTGGTTCTTCCTCTACTTCCCTGTGAAGGACTTCCTCCCTGTCTGGATTCGCATAGTCCTGGGAAGGTAGCTGCCATCGGCTCATTTCTGGGCCGGCCGGCCCTTGGCGCCCTATTGCTGCCCTCGCGAATAGGCATACACAATCAAGAGCAGGATCGTGGAGCTTGAAACGAGCACCGGTACATAGAACGCCACGCCCGCCATCGGAAGCGACGCGATGGCCACCAGTACGACCAGTGAAGTCAGAACCCCCAACCGTCTGAGATGCACCGCCGATAGCCTGGAGGCCAGAAGGCTGGATTCTGAGTCGACCCCCGTGGACGCCTCGAGGATCCTGGACAGGTCATTCTCGAAGGACATCCTCTCGGAGCCCAGGATCATTCCAGTGCCCGCGGCCAGGGAGCCTTCCACTGGACCGGCGATGGCTGACAGGGCGACCGCTACGGGGACGTAGAGCAGGAGGCCCGATGCATACGGCAGCAGCGTGCCACGCCGCCGGTAACCCGCGTAGAGGCTGATGACACCAAGCGACGTGAAGACAAGTGCGGCCGGCGCCCGCTCGAACAACAGTGAGACCAGAGCCGCGGCGCAGTAGACCGCCGGGATTAGTCTACGGTGCGCGGGCGGGCGCCTCCTTCGGCTCCACGAAGCCTCCGCTCCGCGTCCACTCCGTCACGCGGGAGTAGGAACTCAGCTCCGATTCGAACCAGTCGAGCTCGGCCCTGGCGAGTCGCAACGCCCTCTGGGACTTCTCACCGGATGCTACATTCCCGGAGCTGATAGACGCGGCCTCGTCCTCCAGCGTGTTGACAATCACCGTGCCGCAGCCGAAACCCTTGGCGGAGAGGTCGCGCTGAACCCTTACCAGCGAGACGTCCACCCCGGGCGCCACGAAGAGAAGCGCGCCGCCTCGGTTCCGATACTGGGCTCTGAAGAATGACTCCAGGAATTCGTCCACCTTCTCCATCTTCCAGGCCGACCCCGGCTGTGCAACGACCAGCTGGTCAAGCATAACCCTAAGGTGCCGCGAGCCGAAGCCGGGCCGAATCTTGGCCGGGGTAGTCCCCATGATCAGCATCCCAACCCTGTTCCCGGCGCCTATGAGCGAGCTGGCCAGCTCATAGGTGCAAGAGATGATCTCCCCTCGAGCGCTCCAGGTGGACACCATCGGGACGATGTCCGACAGCATGTCGACCACGATAATGCAGTCGAGCCCGCGCTCCACGCTCCAGGTGTTTACAAGCCGCCTGGCCAGCCGGGCGCTCGCCTTCCAGTTGACATCCTTCAAGGGGTCCCCCGCGACGTACTCTCTGATGTCCATGAAGTCGACCCTGCCGCCTCGGTATTTCGACGGCGAGGACCCGTTCCAGCTCAGGGCCCTTGCCCTACCGGCGGAGATGCGCCTCGAAAGTAGGCTCGGGTACGCGCGCACGACGGCCTGAGAAGGCATCACCAGCCTGCGCTCGAGAAGGCCGAAGACCGACTGGAGCCTGACTACGGTCCCCTCGAAACGAACCTCTGTCGGCTGTTCGAGCCTCACTTCGTACCTCAGGGTCGCCTGCGCTCCGCTCGGCAGCTCGCAGGCGAGGGACGAGGACCCTCTGGAGACCTGCGCCCCCGGCGGCACCATGTCCTCGACCGTGGCTCTCTCGATGCCTCCGCCTTCGTTCCCGACTGAAAGTTCGACTAGCACTGGCTCGTCGACGAGCACCTTCTGTTGCAGGCTGCGCCTGACCTTGATATCCGCGACGGACCTCTTTTCCGTGGGGACTCCCAGGTCGATGACCAGCAGGAGGGTCGCTGGCACCGCCAGAAGGCCCAATGGCGAGTAGGTCACAACCGCGACGAGGACCGAGGTGGCGGCCACGACGCCGCAAAGGACCATCTTATTCTTCAGGGTCACCGACCTTTGGAACAGGCACGTGTCTCAGCACGTCCTCGACCACCCCTCCCTGCGTGATCCCCTTCACCTCCGAGTCGGCCGAGAGGATCAACCTGTGCGCGAGCACGGGTACTGCGAGGCTCTTGACGTCGTCTGGAGTCACAAAGTCCCGCCCTGCGCAGGCGGCCCTCGCCTTGCTCATCCTGTGAAGCTGAATCGATCCCCGAGGGCTGGCCCCGACCTCGACGCCAGGGATTGTCCTGGTCTGGGACACGACCTGCACGATGTAACGCTTGAGGTCTTCGTCGATGAAGACCTCGTCCAGCTTGGACTGGAGTCGCAGGAGTGTGGCTGGTTCGAACTCCCTCGACACCGGTTTGAGCTCGTCGGCGTTCGTGGACCTGAGCCCCAGTATCCCCACCTCATCGTCAAAGCCAGGATACCCCATCTTCAGCCTGACGGTGAATCTGTCCATCTGAGCCTCGGGGAGAGGATACGTTCCTTCGTACTCGATCGGGTTCTGGGTAGCAAAGACTACGAAGGGTGCCGGGAGGGCGAGAGTCTGGTTCTCGGCTGTGACCTGCCTCTCCTGCATTGCTTCTAGGAGGGCCGACTGCGTCTTCGGCGGTGAGCGGTTGATTTCGTCGGCGAGCAGGATCTGGGAGAAGATCGGTCCCTTCAGGAACCTGAACTCGCCATGACTGTCGAGGACAAAGGTGCCGGTCACGTCTGCAGGCAGGAGATCCGCGGTGAACTGGATCCTCTTGAATTCGCAGCCCGTGGCCTTGGCAACCGCCTTCGCGAGTGTCGTCTTGCCAAGACCCGGGAAGTCCTCGAAGAGGACATGACCGCCGACGAGCAGGTCGTAGGCAACCAGTTCGACGACCTCTGTCTTTCCGACCACGGCTCTGGACACAGACGCAATCAGCTTCTCCCTGAACGCGACAAACTCTCCTGGGTCCAAGCGGTGAGTCACCCTAGGGCTCCTGTTTCGTGGTCGCGAGCCCGTGTAGCTCCGCGTCTGACAGCGCGAGTGGATTCGGATGCGCCAGCAGTGCCTCCTCGAAGGCGTTGTCGCCCCTGCGTGCCCTGAGGGGGGACTTCGTCCGTCCCGCCAGTCTCACGTAGTTCATCACCCTCCCTCTGGCAGGGACCGGCCTGCCCGGGAACCAATCCGGCCACTCTGCCTTCTTCAGGAACTGCTGGGCCACGACCGCGCAAATCGCGGAAAGGGCGACCACGTCCAGCAGGAAGTAAGGCGCTACGACGGCTCCTAGCAACGCCACAAGTGCAGCCGAACCGACAAGGAGCCATTTGGAATGCCTATCCAACCCTGGCCCCGCTCCTGAGGCTGTCGAGGAAGCCTCCCATGAATTCTGAGGCAGCGCCGGTCTCCTCGGGAGAAAGCTCGAGACCGTATCTCGCACGGCTGAAGACCAGGGCAAACCTTTGGGCCTGGCTGGGTTCGATCTTCATCCTCGCCGCCACCTTGGAAAGGTACTCGCTGGGGGTGTCAGCCGGGCTCTCCTTGATGCCCATCCTTCCGCACACGCCGAGCATCACCGCGTAGTACCTCAACAGCGCCTCGTTCCTTCTCCCACCCGCCCAGCCTCGGACGATCCGGGAGCGCTGCTCTTCCATCTCGTCCAACGCCGCCTTGAAGTCGAAGACCTTGGGCCCGCCCGGTCTCCTCAGCAGGGCGACCGACGCCGCGGCGATGACGAGGACTACTGGGACCAGGGCGTACCACCACATGAACAATGGAGGCTGCACCTGAGGGATGCCGAGAAGCTGGGCTCCCGGCACGCCTGCTTGCTGGGTCGACGAGGCATTGGCCGTGAGGACGCCGGTGGTCGTGTTTCCTGAACTGGAGAGAAGCGGTCCCGTCTGGGCGAGTCCGGTCCCGCCCGGGCCCCCAAGACTCTTCACGCCGCCGATCCTTCCCGAATTAAGGGCGCCGACCAGGAGAACCAGCAATAGGCACGTCAAGGCCAGCCAACCAATCCGTGCGCGGCCCCACACAGCCGAAGTCCGACTGCGCCGAGTATTATGATTTGCCGGAGCGCTCAATTCGACGGTCTCAGAGCGCTGAACGGCGAACCCGGGATCGAGCCGGGCTGGCGGCGCTCATGTTGCAATTCGCGGTCTCAGCCAACACACTAATTAACGCCCCTCAGTTAACTCCAATCGTCGGTTCATTGAGTCGAGTCGGGGATGTGAAGACGAGGATCTCCTCGGTGGAGCTGCTCGCCACGCTGAAGAAGAACTACAGCTACAGGGAGCTGTCCGCCGCCCTCGGCCTCTCTGCCCCTATACTCAGCAGGTACGTGAGGGGGCACGTCCTCCCCAGCGCGGCCCGCTCCGAGAAGTTCATCGCCACTTTCAGGGACAAGCTTCTCACGAAGATGATTACGGACCAGGTGAGGGTAACCAGGGACGGGTCCTACGACATCAGCGACGTCGTCTCCAACGTCGGCCTGCTCAGGCAGATTGCCAAGGTCGTATACAGCGAGTTCAGCCTTGTGCCTGTCGACAAGGTGGTGACGATGGAGGTCGACGGGATCCCGCTGGCCGTGGAGGTGGCCGGGGAGTTCAACGTGAACCTGGCCGTGGCCAGGCACGAGAGGGACCTCGGCGTTGAGGATTTCTTTGAGCAGAAGGTGGTCTACTCCCCGTCGTCGATCAAATACCTCTATCTTCCCCGTTCCGCGCTCTCCAAGGGGGAGCACGTGCTGGTGGTGGACGACATGGTGAGGTCGGGGACCACGATAGAGGGCATAGCCTGTCTGGCAGAGAGGGCCAGGGCGAAGATAGTGGGGATCTTCGCGATAGCGTCGGTCGACCAGTCGATGCAAAAGCTCAAGAGCAGGCTGGGTCTCACCTGCCCCATCGAATCGCTCGTAGCGCTGGAGCACAAGGCGAGGCACTACCAGTTCTAGTGGCATAGAAAATGCGAGCGGTTAACCTCGACGAGTCCTTCGTTGAGAAGGCCATGCCTGTAAGGAAGGCCGCGGCCCACAAGCGGATGAACGGGACGGTCTGCGTCGTCGGCGGGAGCCGGCTCTACCACGGGGCGCCGTACCTCTGCGCTTCAGGCGCCATGCGGGCGGGCGTGGACCTGGTCTACGTCGCCGTGCCTTCTGTGATCGCCGCGCCTATAAGGTCGCTCTCGCCTGATCTCATCGTCGTCCCCCTGCCGGATGGGAAGCTTACCCGGGGAAACGTAACGAAGATCATGGCGTGGGCAAAGAACATCGACTGCTACGCCGTGGGCCCCGGACTGGGGGCCCAGAACCCGGAAGAAGTAGCCAGCGCGGTGAACAGGTTGAAGGGAGAGAGCAGGTCGATCGTCATCGACGCCGACGCGCTCAGGCCGAGCATACTTCCGCATCTGAAGAACGCCCGGGCTGTGGTGACGCCCCACTCGGGTGAGTTCGAGAGGCTCTTTTCAACCACTCTCCCAGCCGAAACGGAGGGGCGGGCTCAGATCGCCGCGGCCAAGGCGAAGGAGGCCGGGGTAACGGTGCTCCTGAAGGGCCCCACCGACGTGATTACGGACGGGGAGAGAGTCGCTCTCAACAACGCGCACTCGCCAGCCATGACGGTGGGGGGCACAGGAGACGTCCTGACAGGCGTCACTGCGGGGCTTCTCGCAAAGGGCGCAGAGCCGTTCGACGCGGCCTGCCTGGCCGCTTTCATCAACGGGTCAGCAGGGTTACTGGCGGCCAAGGAGTACGGGCTCCACATCACGGCCTCTGACGTCGTAAACCGGATTGCAAACGTGATGAAAAGGTTCGACCGTTTGGAATGAAGTCCAGGCGGCCGGGTCTGCAGAGGAGGTGGGCGCACGTCGTCAACACACTGCAGGAAATCGTGCCCTCCTACGAGAAGGCATCGAGCAGAATCTCTCTCCTGTCTGACCGGCGTCTAAGGCCCCGGGCCGTAGACTTCGCCGTGCAGCAGGGGGCTCTGGTTCTGGATTTGGGGGCAGGCCCCGGTACGATGTCGAGGCTGGTCACCAGGAGCGGCGGCCGCCCGGTGCTGCTGGACGTGTCAAGGAGCATGCTCAAAGCGTCTTCCTTTGGCAATAGAGTGCAGGCGGTCTTCGAGCACATCCCCTTCAGGGACGGCTGCTTCGACGGGGTCGTGTCCGGGTTCGCCCTGCGCGACTCGGTCGACCTGATCACTGCTGCATCCGAGGTGACCAGGGTGACAAAACGGGGAGGCCGGTTCTCGTTCTGCGACCTGGGCAAGCCAGACTCCGTGCTCGTCTCCGCACTGCTTGGGTGCTACCTCCGGGTGGTTCCCAGCGTCATCGGGGTGCTGACCAGCGGCAGGGCCGGGCTCCGCTATGCCGCGATCTTCGACACCTATATCCTGACGCTCAAGAACAGCCAGCTCTGTTCCCTGCTGCTTCGATTCTTCAGTCACGTGGACCTGGAGGAGAGCCAGCTTGGCGGCTCAATAGTGGTCAGATGCACGAAGTAGGGCTCAAAGAAGTCGGGCGACCTCGCGGACCATCTGCTTCGTCTCCGCGGCCCGGATGTGACATCCAGCTGCCCTTCGGTGCCCCCCTCCGCTCCCTCCCAGCTTGAGGGCTATGCGCCCAATGGTCTGCCCAAGGTGTATCTTGCACTCCGAGGTGCTCCTCAGGCTGACCTCGACCCAGCCCTTCTGCTTCTCCTTGTATGACACCCCGACGGGTACGTCGAAGGCGCCGATGAGCAGCTTCGCCACATTGCCTGTGGAGTACTGCGAAGTTTCCATGTACGCGAGCCTGCCTAGCTTCGTTCCATGCTCTCTGACCTCGGTCGCGAGTCGGGTTTCGGCCTTGAGCTGCTGTAACGCCAGCTGAGGGACCTTCCCTATCTCGTGCGGCATTCTCATGGCCGCCAGCTCCCTCACCAGTAGCTCCGGGAATCGGGCCCTGCCGCCCATCCTGCCCAGGGCGAGAGCAAGGAGAGTCGCCTCGGCCAGCACGAACTGCCTGTCGGCCTTCTCCATCATCTGTAATCCCATTGGCGAGTCGTCCTGGTAGTCCGTCACCGCACCGTACAGTGCGATGAACCGAGCATCAGGCGGCAGCACGTCCTTGAATACCGAATAGCAGAGCATGCTGGCACACTCCTCAGGATCGTGAACCACCTTCACGCCCCTCTTGGCGAGTTCCAGCTTCGCTCTGGGCGGTAGATAGTGGTGGTCCACGTATGTGACGGAACACCTAGTAGCCAGTTCCCCGAGCCGATCGACGAAGGCGCCTCGGTTCGAGTCGTCGGTGCCGATGTCGCTGAGGACGAACTGGGAGACGTCCTGTGGAACCTTGGCCAGATCGTCCATCAGGGTGTCGTAGTCAGCAAGTATGAATTCCGCGCCGGTCGCCGCGACTACAAGGGCCGCCGCTCCTATCCCGTCGACATCCTTCACGTGAGAGATGCAGAATGACTTCTTCAACTCTCGGCCGCGCCCAGGCGTCATCTAATAAGGAGTCCTCCTTGCCGAGCGCAGAGGGGCTGAGGGCTCGAGGCGCCGCTGGGTCCTGGATTGCGCCGGCGTGCCTCTGTGGTTGCCTGCAGCGGGGTGCTCGGCGAAGTCGTCAGATCTTCTGGAGTGACAGCTCGAGTGCGCCATAAGCCCTTGCGGTCCGTTGTGAACGTGAGCCGAGGCAGCGCGGCTCCCATGACGGCTCGGCTGGGGCCGATGAGGCCCAGAAGCTTCACGGCCGGGCGTTGGCCGGGACAATGCACGCCACCAGATCGAGTTCAGACAATCCAATGGGCAATCGTGCTCCTCCGAGTTCCTCCTCAGGGGAAAGACAGCACCGGCCGGCCTATATTCGGACAATCACGCGGTCTTTTCCGCGGTCGAACCACGCCCTTCCCATGGCTTCGGTGTTGTACGAGGCCCCCACGTTTCCCTTTCGGTCGACCGTGATTATGCCTGCCGTGCCCCTTCCGCTCCTCCGCGATATCGCGGCAATCGCCCTTCTCGCTGCGTCCCCCGCGCCTGCCTCTCTGAGGATCCGGCAGGCGTTCCAGCACATGGCGGACCGGATTATCTCTTCGCCGGAACCTGTTGCGCAGGCTGCGCCGGATCGCTCGTCGGCGAAGACCCCCGCCCCCAGAATCGCGGAGTCCCCCACCCTCCCGGGTAGCTTGAGCCACATCCCCCCCGTGCTGACCGCCGCCGAAGGGACGCCGTCGGCATCGAGGGCTACCGCCCCCACTGTGTTCCCCTCCTCATTAACACCGGCGAACCTAACGTGCCTGGGGTGAGTCTCGGCCAGTTTTGATTTCATCTCTCGATACCTTTCGTAAGCTGCCTCGGAGGTTCTCAGACGTTCAGTTCTGATCCCAGCCTGTCTTGCAACGGTCGCGCAGTCTGGGCCCACCATCAACACGTGCTCCGTCGCGTCCATAAGGAACCGGGCGAGCTCCACCGGGTGGTGGGTGCAGGTGCAAGCTCCGACGCCGGCCCCCCGTCTCCCCTGCCCCCAGGCCACCGCCGCGTCAAGCTGGACTAGTCCGTTTATCGTCAGGCAGGCGCCCCTGCCCGCGTTGAACCTTCCACACTCCTCCATGTATCCGACGGCCGCCACCACGCCGTCCAAGGAAGAGCCCTTCCTCATGGCCGCAAGCCCCGTCTCAACGGCCCTTCCCAGTTCCGCGAAGCGAGGGTCATCCCGCGTGTACCTCCCGCTGCCTGCCCCGCCGTGGACCATCAGCGACCTGCTCTTGCCCATTTGAGACAGGGCGGGGTCCCGACCGAGGAAGTATTTAGGCCGTTGAGTCCTCTCGCGGCTGGGAAGCCCCCGGCTGCACCGCCCCGACTGCGGCCCTTTTTTAGGGGAAAGACAAATACCGAAGAGAATCTGTTTCTTGCTAATGAGCTCCCCCAGAGTGTACGATAAGTCGGTTTGGGACACCGCCACCGGTCTGAACTTCGAGCCGCCGTTTCCCTTCTCTCCCTTCGGAAACGAACCGTATCGTCACCACGACTTTCCACCACTGTTTCACAATACTGAACTCGTAGGACACAGCGACCTGAATGGACGTGGCGATGGCTTCCAGCTTTCGAAGGAGGGTGACTACCTCTACTTCTGCCATATGTTCAGCAGCGGTTTCAGCGTCGTCAACGTCAAGGACCCCACTTCGCCGAAAGTTGAGGCTTTCGTCGGAACCGGAAACCCCCACACCTGGAGCATAAAGTGCAGGGTGCTGAACAACATACTCTTGGTCAACAACGAGTGGAAGTTCTTCGAGCCTTTCGCCTATCACCTTCCTCGTCCGCCCAACGTCCCCAACATCATGACAGAATATGGGGACACAGGCCCCAGGGAGCCGATCCAGCCAGGAATAAAGATCTACGACGTCTCGAAACCTTCCGAGCCGAAGCTCCTCTCCTTCTTCAAGACTGGAGGATGGAGCAAGTCCGGAGGCGGCGTGTGCTGCCATCGATTCTGGTACGACGGGCACTACGCGTACCTCGCCGCGGAGATGCCGGGCTACAACGGCCACATAATGGTGATAGTGGACGTCTCAGATCCTCGGAATCCGGAGGAGGTCTCGAAATTCTGGCTCCAGGGCCAACACACGGCGGGAGGCGAGCGCCCCTCGTGGCCTCCAAGCATAAGGTGCCGGTGCCAGCTCCATCACCCCATAGTCCAAGGCGACAGAGCCTACACTACCTGGTTCGGCCTTGGCGGCGCGATAGTCGACATCTCGAACATCCACAGGCCCACCATGGTCTCGCACTTCAATTTCGACATGGGGGGGCAAAATCACACGTTCCTGCCTATTCAGGACAGGAGGTTCGCCGTCTTCGTGGCCGAGTACGAGCATGCCTGGATGCTCGACATCAGCGACGAGAAGTATCCCAAGGTGGTCGCCATGTTCCCTCTACAGCCAAAAGAGCTCCTCAAGCGGGGAGTGGGCTGGACATTTGGACCAAGCATCCACAATGTCCACGAGAACCCTCCGGGCCCCGACGCCTACCGTTCGGACAAGCGGCTCTACACGGCATGCGGACCGGGTGGCGCGAGAGTATATGATGTGTCGGATCCCTACCGCATCGAAGAGCTCGGGTACTACGTGCCTGGGACGCCGAAGGTCTACCATGACCCGAGGGGGCCAGAACACCAAAGCGTGGGCACGGGAGTTGACCTCGCTGAAGTCTACGTAGACAAGCAGGGCCTGATGTACTGCTCCAACTACAACAGCGGGCTGGACATCTTGAAGTTCACCGGGTAGCTCTCGCCTCGGATCGTTGCGCCATCCGGAGCGAGCTGCGCCCCGGGGGCCTTTCCTGCGGCCGCGTGCGGGCCGGATCGAAGGGCTGGACGCTGGCAGCGGACACCGGTGGATCCGCCCGAAATCCAGGCGCCTGGGTGGCTGGCCGGCGGTCTGAAACACCTTAAGGGAATCCTCGGCCGACCGAGACGCGGGATGATAAGCGCGCCCAAAGGGCTCCTGAGGCTAGCAACTCTCCGCCTTCTATCGGAGTCATCGATGTCGGGGACCGCTCTGGCGGAGCACATCGCGAGAGTCAGCGAAGGCGAGTGGAAGCCGGGGCCCGGGTCAATATACCTCATCCTCGGGGAGCTTCTGAGGCAGGGTCTAATCACAGAGCTCCCCAAGCGAGGAGGAAACCTTCGAAGGTACGTGATATCCTCCAGAGGGAAGGACGAACTCTCCAAGCTCTCCAGGGAGGCGAGCAACGGCGTGGGGAGGCAACTGAGGCTGCTCGCAGTCTACTCTGCCCTCTCGGGGAGGACTGACATTCAGAAGGCACTGCTGTCTGCGTCGAATGACATCAAACCGTAGTGGGCGCCTTGCAAAACCCTTACAATGGAATCCCCTAAGCCCGGTTGAACTTTGTCAGACAAGGCGGCCGACCGGCCGGCAGCGGTCGAGAAGTACGGCATCGAGCACATCCCCGAGGGAGACCGCCACGGCACTCCGAGCCGGGTGTTCACGCTGTGGTTCGCTGGGAACCTCACCATAGCCGACTACGTGATTGGGGTCCTCTGCACTCTTGCCTTCGGTCTGACGCTCGCCCAGGCAATCCCTGTACTGTTGGTAGGGAACGTGCTCGGCGGCCTCTTCCTCGGCCTCTCCTCTGCGATGGGTCCAAGCCTGGGTCTGCCCCAGATGTTCTCGTCCAGAAGCTCGTTCGGAAGGCGCGGGAACTACGTCCTCGGCGGGCTGAACTGGGTCAGCACAGCGGGTTGGTTCACGGTCAATACGATACTCGGCACAGAAGCGATCCAGGTGCTAGCCCCTTCAATGAACTTCGTTCTGGTCGCCTCCGCCCTCGTATTGGTCCAGGTGGTGATAGCAGTCTACGGCCACGACTTCATCCATCTGTTCGAGAAGGTCATGTCGGTGGTCCTGGGCGTGCTCTTCCTCTGGATATTCGTCCTGACAATCCCGCACCTTGGCCAGGCTCTTGCCTTCGTTCCACCCGGGGCGTCAGCCGCCACGGCCGCTCTAGGGTCCGTGGGGACCGCCCTCGCAGCCTCCTTCTCGTACCTGATGAGCTGGTCGCCCTACGCCTCCGACTACTCGCGCTATCTCCCCTCCGAGACGTCGAAGCGGCGGGTCGCCCTCATGGCCCTGGTGGGCGGCTCGATTGCCTCGTTCGGCGTCGAGGCACTGGGGGCGGTGGTCGGGAGCATCACCAACAGCCTCGATTACTTCGGGTCTCTCTATCGTTTCGCGGGCGGTTCTGGAGTCGTGGCGATCCTGGCGATCATCCTGGGGGCCGTTGCGGCAAACGCGCTGAACATCTACACGAACTCCCTGTCGCTTCTGGTCCTCGACGTTCGCGTCAGGCGCTGGATAGCCGTGGTCGCGGGCGGGGTATTCGGCCTTGCGCTCGCCTTGGTGGGCGGTTCGCACTTCGAATCGTTCTTCGAGAACTTCCTCCTGGCGCTCGACTACTGGATCACCCCCTGGCTCGCCATCATCCTCGTCGACTTCGCGGTCGGTCTGACGACCTCGGTCAGCGCGGTAGGCGCGAGGGCGTGGCGCGCGCCGACCCTGTTGATCTACGCCGCGTCCGTGGCGGTGTCTGTACCCTTCATGGTCCCCGGCCTGGCCCTCCCGTTCCCCGTCGGCTCCCTGGCGTACCTGTTCTCCGGCGCAGACTTCAGCTACTTCATCTCATTCGGAGCGGCCGCGGTCCTCGAAACGCTATACGTCTATTCGCGCCGTCGACCCTCGAAGGGACCTGACTGACGGCCCCTCTTCTGATTCATCAACCAAGCTTTTATTCGAGTTCAGCCAGCCGGCTGGTAATGTCAGCCGACGTGAAGTTCAAGGTCGAGATCATGCAGCTCGAGAAGCCCAGGAGGGTGCCCAAGGTGGTGGGCGAGCAGCTGAAGGGCGTGGCAAGCGGGAAGATGATATCGAAGTTCAAGAAGGAGGCGGTTAACTGCCCGGTCCTGAATAAGGAACTCGCGTTTCTCGTCTGCTTCGCATGTCCTTCTTTCGTGAGGAGGGTGAGCGGCGTGGTCGACTGCGCCGGGAGGGAAGGTCCTCCGGACGAATGGATCATAGGCTGACTGCTTATCCTTTGAAAAAGCCTATCGCAAGTCCAATCAGGAACGCCAATGAAGAATAGGGCAGGTAGCCCGCTATCTGGTTGACCTTCGAAGTCAGGCCGCTTCCCGACTTCACGAGGCCTATCAGGGGCTTGAGAACCTGGTCTGGCGTTACGATTCCTAGGCCTATCAGTATCAAGAGAAGGATCGCTATGGCGATTCCTAGCTTCAGGGCACTCTTGATAATGACCCCCACGAGCAGGCCTATCAGGAAGGGGGCTATCGCTGCAACTAGGAATGTTATGGACAGCGACGGCGGCAGAACCATGGCTTCACTTCGGGCTACGAGTTTATGAACTTTTTCGGGCGGAAGGGCACTATCGCGCGGGTCGAGCGAAAGTCAGGCTCGTTCCATCGGGTCTCGCAAGTAAGCTTAATCAATAGGTCTCCTGGCCGAAGGTGATAGGCTTGCCCGACGAACCAATGATCGACGTGACCAAGGTGTCCGACAAGGGCCAGGTCGTGATT
>DATJAJ010000061.1:0-19293 GCA_035516335.1 Nitrososphaerales archaeon | reverse complement strand
TGGCGAAGCAACCGTGTTGTGTGGCATTGTGTCGTCTGTTTCCTCGGTCCCGCGAATTCGGGATCGGAGCCATCTGACGGCCTCTCCCCAGATAGATAACCGAGAATAGTCGCGGGACGCCGACCACGCAAAACGTATATTGGTCGATAGCGGCGTCGTCGAACATAGAGGGCATGTTTCTTGGAGAAGAAAGTGGCCGCGACTAACCGAGACTGGTGGCCGAATCAGTTGAGGCTCGAGATTCTGCGCCAACACTCCGCGAAGTCCAACCCGATGGGCGAAGGTTTCGACTACGCCAAGGAGTTCAAGAGCCTTGACTTGAAGGCCGTGAAGAATGACCTCCGCGAAGTCATGACGAAGTCGCAGGACTGGTGGCCCGCAGACTTTGGTCACTACGGACCGCTCCTGATCCGAATGGCCTGGCACAGCGCGGGCACCTACCGCATCGGCGACGGCCGGGGGGGCGCAGGGTCCGGCAGCCAGCGATTCCCGCCGCTTAACAGCTGGCCCGACAACGTCAACCTCGACAAGGCGCGCAGGCTTCTGTGGCCGGTCAAGCAGAAGTACGGCTCGAAGATTTCCTGGGCCGACCTGATGATCCTCGCCGGCAACGTCGCCCTGGAGTCGATGGGTTTCAAGACATTCGGCTTCGGCGGGGGGCGCGTGGACGTCTGGGAGCCGGAGGAAGACGTCTACTGGGGGAGCGAGAGGGAGTGGCTCGGCGACAAGCGCTACTCCGGCGACAGGGACCTGGAGAACCCGCTGGCAGCCGTGCAGATGGGCCTGATCTATGTGAACCCGGAGGGGCCGAACCGCAACCCGGATCCGCTCGCCGCGGCCAAGGACATTCGAGAGACGTTCGCGCGAATGGCGATGAACGACGAGGAGACGGTCGCGCTGATTGCCGGCGGCCATAGCTTCGGCAAGACCCACGGCGCGGGCGACGTGTCGCTCGTGGGCCCGCCGCCCGAAGCCGCGCCGATAGAAGAACAGGGTCTTGGCTGGAAGAGCAAGTTCGGCACGGGCAAGGGAGATGATACGATTGGAGGGGGCCCGGAGGTCATCTGGTCCCAGACGCCTACGAAATGGAGCGACAACTTCCTCCGGAACCTGTTCGAGTACGAGTGGGAGCTGACGAAGAGTCCTGCCGGCGCGTACCAGTGGAAGCCGAAGGGAGCCGCGGGCGAAGGAACCGTGCCGGACCCGCACGACCCGTCGAAGCGTCGCGCACCGTCCATGCTTACCACGGACCTGTCTCTGCGGTTCGACCCTGCCTACGAGAAGATCTCCCGGCGCTTCATGGAGCATCCGGAACAGCTTGCGGACGCGTTCGCCCGGGCCTGGTTCAAGCTCACCCACCGCGACATGGGCCCGCGCACCCGATACCTCGGTCCCGAGGTTCCGGCGGAGGAACTCATCTGGCAGGACCCCATCCCCGCGGTCAACCACAGGCTGATCGACGAATCTGACATCGCCTCCCTCAAGAGCAAGGTCCTTGCTTCGGGCCTGTCGGTCCCGGAGCTGGTTTCGACAGCGTGGGCGTCGGCGTCCACCTTCCGCGGCTCGGACAAGCGAGGCGGTGCCAACGGCGCCCGCATTCGCCTGGCGCCGCAGAAGGATTGGGAGGTCAACCAGCCCGCACAGCTGGCGAAGGTGCTAAAGGCCCTCGAGGGGATCCAGAGCGAGTTCAACAGAGCGCAGTCAGGCGGGAAGAAGGTGTCTCTGGCAGACCTGATCGTGCTGGCGGGCTGCGCCGGCGTCGAGCAGGCTGCGAAGAGCGCCGGTCACGAGGTGACCGTACCCTTCACGCCGGGACGGATGGACGCGCTGCAGGAGCAGACCGACGCGGCATCCTTTGCCGTGCTCGAGCCGGTCGCAGACGGGTTCCGGAACTACCTGAAGACGAAGTTCTCCACCTCGGCCGAAGAACTGCTGGTCAACCGGGCGCAGCTGCTGACCCTCACCGCGCCGGAGATGACTGTCCTCATCGGCGGCATGAGAGTGCTGAACACGAACTTCGGACAGTCCCAGAACGGCGTCTTCACGAAGCACCCAGGGACGCTGACCAACGACTTCTTCGTTAACCTGCTGGACATGGGCACGGTCTGGAGTCCGACTTCGGACGCCAGAGACGCGTTCGAGGGTCGCGACCGCGCAAGCGGCCAGCTCAGGTGGACGGGCACCCGCGTCGACCTCGTCTTCGGTTCGAACTCCCAACTCCGGGCCCTGTGCGAAGTCTACGCGTGCCAAGACTCGTCGGAGAAGTTCCTGCACGACTTTGTCGCGGCGTGGAACAAGGTGATGAACCTCGACAGGTTCGACCTCACGGCGGATCAGAGAGCGGGTCTCGTAGCACCGAGGTCCCGCTGAAGCGCCAAAACCATCCGCCGCCCTGGGCGTTGGTGCTCGTAAGCGCGCTGAGAGGAGCTCTGGTCGAGGAGTCGAAGGTGTAGGCGGCGCCAGCCATCGTCTGCCGGTTGACGGTCTCCCCGGGCGCGGGAGAAATTGGGTGTCCGGCAAGGTGGATCTACGGGGGAGGGACGGCCGATTGCAGCGTTCGTTGGAGCCTGAATGGGCGCTGACTGGGATTCGACAATCGCAAATCTTAGCCAATAGGCTGGGAAGTCTTTTATGCCCGCCGCGGCTCGGGCGAAACTCTCTAAGTTGAATACCCGGATTAGAGGTCTGCTTGCCTGCGCGGTGGTGCTCATGTTCTTGCCGTCGATGGCGGCGGCAGTGTCGACTGTCCCGGCTCAGGCAGCCGTTCCGCGATCGGCGCCCCCCGCAGTCCTTCCCAGAGTCGCGAGCGCTTCAACGAAGGGCGCCTTCGCCTTCGTGTCCAACTTCGAAACGATGACGCTCGAGGGGTGGCAGAGCATCTACGGAACGGCGCCAGAAGTGGTTGCGTCTCCCAACTACTCCGGCGAGCCATCGCTGCAGTCCACGGCACGGGGCGGGACTCAGGTCGACTTCGCCAACGAGGGGTTCGTAGCGGGAGCCAGCTCACTCTCGTTCCAGGTTGCGATGCGGGTGCGGCCCAACTCGAGCGGCTTTCTCGGCCTGGCGTCATCGCAGACCGACTTCGTGGCGGTTGTGGGGGTGAGCGGCGGGAACGTCGTTGCGGGGGCGGACCTCGGCAGCCTCGTCGTCGTCGAGCCGGTTCCAACCGGGACGGCCTTCCCGAACGGCTGGGTCTCAATCATCGCCAACGTCTACCAGAGCAGCGGAAGCTGGGTGATGCAGGTGTTCGTCGACAGGACGGATGTCCAGGCGGCACAGGTGTCGGTCCCCAACGCAGGGAGCTACGTGGGCGCCATGATAGACACCAGGGCGGGGACGGCCCACTACACGGACATCATCGTCTCGACCTATCAGCTTGCGACGTTGATTCCTGGCTACAACAACATGGAAGGCTACGGACAGGGCAGCGGACTCGTCGTCAAGCGGCTCCCGGCATACTACACCCTGACCGCTAAGATGACGCTCGATTCCTGGTCCACGCCCCAGAACAGCATACTGAGCTTCCAGATCAACGCGATGAACAGCACGGGCACGGATAAGTCGACCTGCCGCGGGTTCTTCCAGCTGGGCGTCGACCTAAACCAGAACGGGTACATCTCACCGTGGTACGTTCCCGGGATCAACTGCGTCCCGAGCTACTTCGTCGGCCGCCTGGGAATTCCTTCGCCGAGCCACACCCGGCTGGTGCTCTCCATAGTCATCAATCCTTCGAAGGGGCAGATTGTCTTCACCATAGTGGACAGCTCCACCTCTCAGACCTTCTCCGCCTCCATCCCCTACGACGGCAGCGCATTCTACGGAGCGTACACCCAGATGGAGTTCCAGCCCTGCTGCGCGAAGTCCCCGATCTCCGACTACGCGCTGAAGGGCCAGCTCTTCGACATGAGGATAGTCACCGCCGGCGGACAGACCCAGACCCTTCCGGCGAGCTACATGCTCCCGTTCAGCCTCGACGCGCCGCCGAGCTGGGACATCGCCTACTACCAGAACGCCACGAGCGGATACTCCGAAACCAGCGCCTGATGGCTCGTCTCACCTGGAGCGGGCACGTGTCTCTGACCCCAGGGCACTCATCAGAAACTGTGCCTCCTCTCACGGCGGGTTTCCGGCACAACCTCTTTAAGGCAAAGTCAGCTTCAAGTCCCCCATGGCTCTTGTTGCCGAGGGCGGCGCTGTCGGTCCAAAGACGGAAGTCGACGCGAAGGACGCGAAGTCAAACAGCAGCTACAAGTGGTACGGAGCAACCCTGGGCGTTGTAGGCTTCATCGTCTTGGTAATCGGAGGGCTGACGATCATCGGACAGCTGACTGCGACCGCTTTGGAGTCTGACGCGCTGGTTCTTGTCGGCCTCGCGCTGCTGGTCGTCGGGTGCGGCGTCTTCGGACTCGGCTGGACCAACAAGGAGTGGCCCGCGGAACAGCTCTCGACGGGGGCAAAGTGGTCCGTGCTCGCCACCATCGTCACTACGGTGCTCGTGGCGTTCATTGCGCTGTGGGCCGACAAGGCCAGCAACGTTCTCTGGGCGGTGGTGTCAGTTGGAGCGTTGGGAGGGCTGGTCCACGAGATCGCCCAGAGCAAGGGAACCGCCTTCCTTCCGGGCCAGGGGACGCAGCCGAACAACCCGGCCGGGCAGGGGACCCCTGCACCCAGCGCCGGCGGAGCGCCGCCGAAGGGCAAAGCGGACAGCGGCGGCAAGGGAGAAGACTACCTCGGAGGGCTGGTAGGCGTCATCTTGGGGGGCGCGGCCGGCCTCTTGACGTTGGGCGCCACCTCGGGGACAGCGGTCCCGACCACCGTCAGCCTCCAGGTGATAGTCGCAGCCTTCTCGGCTGGAATAGCTCTGAAGGGGATCTCGGACTCCGCTGCAAGTCCGACTGTGAAGAGCAAGTCTTCAGGCTAGCCTCTCAGGAATTCAAGAGAAACCCTGAGCCCTCGTGAGGACGGCCGCGCCTGCTTCTGGAAGGCCGAGATGTCCGCGATTGTCGAATCGAATGACCGCTAGAGCCTGCCCTGCTTCGTTTGTAAGCGGAAGAATGCCAAGCGCCCGATTTTACGGACGTTCTCCCCTATGGGGCGGACTGTTCTGATTATCCTACTTTGGCAGGCCTACATGGGGAAGTGGCGTATAAAAACTGTTTGTTCGTTGATTGACTCAGCACCGCCACTTGACCTACGACAGTAGTCGAATATCTGGATCAGCTCCGAACGCTCACTGTGCCTTCTTGATGTCCTGTATCTTTTCGGCGCCGTAAAGGTCGTGAAACGGGAGCGGCACTGCGTCAGGGTCGACGATCACTTCGATCACGACCGGCGCGCCACGGACGCGGAACGCCTTCGCGAACACGGCTCGCAGCTCGCTTCGGTCCTCCACCCTGAAGGAAGCCGCCCCCAGGCCCTTTGCTATCTGGGCGAAGTCCGTCCGAGGGAGGTCGCATATTGTCGCGGAGGCTTCGCCGTAGTTCCGCATCTCGTACACCTTGAGGACCTTGTATGACGAATCGTTGAACACCACGACCTTGGGGCTCAGGCCGTACTGCACCGCCGTGGAAATCTCGAAGCCGGTCATGAGGAAGGCGCCGTCCCCCACCACTGCAACAACCTGGCGGCGAGGGAACGCGAGGCAGGCGGCGACCGCCGAAGGGACCGCGAGCCCCATTGACACGTAGCTCGTGGTCGTCATGTACGAACCCGGAGACCCGGTCCTCATCAGGAAGGTCTCTATCCTGTGGGCCCCAACGTCCCCGATCACGATCCCCCCGCCGCTGAGGTTCCTCTCTATCTCCCTGACGACCAGCCAGGGCTCGATTTGGCTCGATTCCTCGGCCCTGGTGTATGTCGGGCGGCGCCTGTTGAGCTCGCTCTGCCACGCTGCCTTCACCCAGACTTGGCTCCATTCGGAGCGCAGGGAAGTCCTGGCCTCGAGCCTCGGAATCAGCATCTTCAGGAACTCCGCCGCGTCCGATCTCACGCCGAGGAGCGGCCTGTATCGGGTCCCCATGTCGGCTTCTGATACGTTGACGTGGATCAGCTTGGCGGGTACCTCGATGGTGAACCTTCCGGTGCCCATCTCGCTGAATCTGTTCCCCACGGAAAGCACGACGTCGCTCCCTGCGAGAATATCCCTGGCCACCTTGTCTCCCGAGAGTCCGGCGGCCACCCCGCCGTACCAGGGGCTGTCCTGCGGAACGATGCCCTTTCCCATGATGGTGGTCATGACCGGCGCCTTCAGGATTCCCGAGAGTCGGAGGATCTGCTCCTCCGCGCCGGATAGGTAGACGCCCCGGCCCGCTATGATCGACGGCCTCTTGGACTCGGCCAGCATCTGTCCGATCCGCTCCACCACCTTTGCCGAGGGGGCGTCCTTCGCCACCCTTGCTGGGACGTACTTCGCAGGCACCGTGGCCTCGGATTGAAGCAGGCTCACCGGCACTTCGACGTAAACCGGCCCCGGCTTCCCGCTTCGCGCGACCCCGAACGCCTGGGCAAGGGTGCTCCAGACCTGCGCGGGGTCGGAAAGCGCGAACTGGGCCTTCGTAAGTGGCCTGACGACGTCCCGTTGGTCGTCCTTCCTCAGGAGCTTGTGCATCGACTCCCCGGACCCCTGCTCGTAGGAGGGAGACGTGGCCAGGACAACCAGCGAGTCGCCCTCGACCAGGGCCTCGGCTATGGGTGACGCGGAGCCAATCAGCCCCGGGCCCGAGATGGCTATGAGGATACCGACGCTCCGCCGCAGCCTCGCGTGGGCAAGCGCCATGAAGGCAGCGGAGATCTCCAGCTTGGCGTTTATCACCCTCACCTCGCGTCCAGCCGCCCTCAGCAGCGGAAGGGTGTGCTCGCCCGGGACCGTGAAGACGGTGTCGACGCCCTCGCTCTTGAGGGCGCGGACTATGGCGTCGGACGCGTTCAATGCATCAGCCCGTTCCCGGACCGGCTGGAGGATCCTTGTCCCTGCAACGCTCTCGATGCCTCCCCTCGACGTAGTTAAACCGTGGTCGGCCGGTCGTGCACGAGACGCAATAGGCTCCGCGCGCACGGTAGCCTGGCTCTCTCACCTATCGAAAGCCGTTTGCGACGAAGGTACGCAATCGTGCCGCCGCCTCGTCCATTATCGGCTCTCCGTGGCCCGGAAGCAGCATCTTGAACTCCAGCCTCGATACCTTCTCGACTGAGCGTCTGACCTGGTCCATGTCCCTGCTCATCCTAGGAGAGGCCAGCTCGAGTTCCCCTGACTTGCTGGTTCTGAGCAGGTCTCCCGCGAAGAGGGCCGTCCCCGGCAGGTGGACGCAGACGCTCCCGTCGGTGTGCCCGGGCGTGTGTATCACCGTAAGAGGGCCGATTGCCGAGCCGTCCCGGAGCAGCAGATCCGGCTTCACCCTCTCGACCCTCATGAACAGGCCGAAGAGCCCGAGCAGGAGGGCGCCCGCCCCGCTCGCCTCCTTCAGCTTCTCCTCCCCCGCGATTCTTGGGGCGTCCAGCTCGTGGATCGCCAGGGTCGCGCCGGTGGCCGCCTTCAGCCTGGCCGCGCTGCCCGAGTGGTCGGCGTCCGCGTGAGTCAGGATGATGTGCGATACGTCGGCGGGTTTCCTGTTGATGGACTGAAGGAGAGCTTCGAACTTTGGGAGGCTGCCAGGAGTGCCTGTGTCCACGATGACCACCCTTCCCGCGTCCACTTCGACCGCGTAGGCATTCACGAAACCCAGCTTGGGAACCCTGTGAACGCCCATGGAACCTGCATCTGCTTGCATGGCCGAGGGCACCCTGACTATGGACGACAAAATACTTTGTGAAAGCCGTTCCCTGGACCTCGGATTGGGGCCAGCGGGAGCCGCGAGGGCTCCACGCCTGAATCTGAGGGGGTGAATCGATCTGCTATGTCCGGACCTAGACCATGATCCGGTGCCGCATCAGGACGAGAGCCGTATCGCTCTCCTGCTGATGGAACTCTTGAATGATGTTGTGAATCTCCCTTGTCCGAGCCCCGGATATGGACACCCAGCCGCTGCCCCGCACGTAGTACGTCCCGTCGCCACTCGTAGGTGCGCTATTCGATGCCAATTTTGTTCAATCAAACGCGCATTTTAATGGTTAATAAAACTTGCGTTTGCATTATCAAAGAGATTATATACTTCAGTGAAACTATGGTTTGTATATATGCCCCAACTGAGGGCGTTCAAGTACATTCGGGACCCCCGAGCGTTCGAAGTGATCGCTGACCCGACGAGGCGACAGATAATCTATCTGCTTAGGGCAAAGGAACACAGCGTGAGCCAGATCGCCGAGTCTCTGGGCAAGACCCCCCAGGCCATCTATCACCAGATCGGCAAACTGTTGGAGGTGGGCCTGATCGAGGTCTCACGAGAGGAGCGGATTGGCCACTTCATCGAGACCTACTACAGGGCGACGGCAGAGGTGTTCGAGTTCCACCACGGGGAGACCAGCCGCCACGAATCGGAGGCCGAGCTGCGGGAGAGCATAGAGGCCCTCTCGAGGGTGGGGATCGTAATCGTGGTCGACCAGGAGTTCGTCGACGCGGCCCTCGTCATCAAGCAGAAGTCGCACACGCTCGGACTGAAGCCCGAGCTCGAGGAGAAGATATCGAGGATGGAGGACGTGGGATTCATGACGAAGCAGGACGCTTACAAGTACGCGCAGCTCGTGACGATGACAGACAAGCAGTTCGAGGAGATGCTGGGCGCCGAACGGGCCCTCAGGGACCTTCTGATATCGGGCACCTCGAAGGCCAAGAAGAAGCAGAAATTGGCTGAGCCCGCTCCAGTCAGTCCCTGACCCGACACGGGTCGGTCTTCCCCGGGTTGTTTTCAACCATGAGAATCGAATCCCTACGATAAATACCCGAACCCGTTCGGACGTCCGACGATGAGCCTCGGGAGACCGTCCTCGGTGAAGCGTAGAATCTGCACTGAGGCAAGGAGTGGCCCGGCTTGACCAGAGAGCGCGAGCTCCTTGCGGAAGCCGGAGGGGCCCACTTCATCCTCGGCAACGAGGCGGTGGTCAGGGGGCTGGTCGAAGCCGGAGTCGGGGTTGCGGCCACCTACCCGGGGACCCCGTCCAGCGAGGTCGGAGACGCTCTGTCTGATATCGCCAAGGAAGCGGGTTTCTACTTCGAGATCTCGGTGAACGAGATAGTCGCGGTCGAAGTCGCCGCGGCTGCGGCCATGTCCGGGGTGCGCTCCTTCGCTTTCATGAAGCACGTGGGGTTGAACGTCGCCGCTGACGCGCTGATGAGCACCGCCTACACCGGCACCCGGGCGGGGCTGGTCATCATGAGCGCCGACGACCCCTCGATGTTCTCGTCCCAGAACGAGCAGGACAACCGCCGGTACGCGGAGATGGCGAAGCTGCCCCTGGTTGAGCCGTCCAATCCCCAGGAGGCAAAGGACTACCTGGTCTATGCTTTCGAGCTGTCTGAGAAGACTCACAGCCCCGTGATCTTCCGGACCACCACCAGGACCAGCCACATGCGCACGCTGGTGAGGTTTGGGCCGAAGCTGCCCCCAAGGCAGAAGGGAGAGTTCGCCAAGGATCCCGCGAACCTGCTCCTGCTCCCCGCCACCGCCTACAAGATGAGGTCAGAGCTGGCGGGTCGCTACGAGGCTCTGAGAGCCCTGGCCGAGGAGTCACCGCTGAACGCCGGGGGACAGGGAGGCTCGGACGTAGGCATGATCACAGCGGGAGCGGCCTACAACTCCCTCATGGACGCCATCGGCGAATACGGGCTGAAGGCCGACGTCCTCAAGCTCGGGTTTCCGCTTCCGCTTCCCACGGAGCTCGTCGCCCGCTTCCTCGGACAACACAGGACGACGGTAGTGGTCGAGGAGCTGGATCCCGTGCTCGAGGGCCAGGTTCGGAGCCTCGCCCAGCTCAGGCAGATCAAGACGGCCATCCGGGGCAAGATGGACGGATGCTTCCCTCAGACCTACGAATACAATCCCGACGTTGTCGCAGCCTCGCTCGCGAAGGCGATGGGCTTCAGGCTCCACGTGAGGGACACCGTCGTGATCGAAGAGCCGCTCCCTCCGAGGCCGCCCGTCCTTTGCCCGGGGTGCCCTCACAGGGCGACTTTCTATGCGGTCGAACTGGTGGCGAAGCAGCTGAGGCTGAAGAACGCGGTCTATCCCAGCGACATCGGCTGCTACACCCTCGGAGTCCAGAAGCCCTTCGGGGCGGCGGACTACTTGCTCTGCATGGGGTCGTCGCTCGGCACATCGGGCGGCTTCTCAAAGACCACCGACCAGCCGATAATCGCCTTCATCGGCGACTCGACGTTCTTCCACGGAGGAATGCCGGGCCTTGTGAACGCGGTGCACAACGGTCACAGGTTCGTCCTGTTCATCCTCGACAACAGGACCACGGCCATGACAGGGTCCCAGCCCAACCCCGGCGTTCCGCTGAACGGGATGGGAGAGGTCGCACCAGACGTCCCCATTGAAGACGTGGTGAAGGGACTGGGAGTGAGTTTCGTCCGGACGGTCGACCCCTACGACACGAGGAGCACGATGATCGCAGTCCGGGAGGCACTGGGCCACGACGGCGTCGCGGTGATAGTCTCGAGGAGGGAGTGCGCCCTCCTCATGGATGCAAGGAACCGAAGGACGGGCTCGCGCAAGGCCTACGCCGTCGACCAGGACAGGTGCACTCAGTGCCTGAACTGCGTGTCCAACTTCTCCTGCCCGTCGTTCTACGTCGATGCCGCTGGCCTGGTGAGGATAGACCCCGACCTGTGCGACGGTTGCGGAGTCTGCGCCCAGCCGCTCGTCTGCGGCCCCCGGGCGATCGAGGTGCGAGCGCCCTGAGCCAGACGAACATACTGCTGGCAGGCGTGGGAGGGCAGGGCGTCGTCACCGCTGGAATCCTGATCGGCAACGCGGTCACGGCCGCGGGCACGAACGCGGTGATGTCTGAGATCCACGGGATGTCCCAGAGGGGGGGAGTCGTCGTGGCCGAGCTCAGGATAGGAGACGTGTACGGGCCGATTATCCCAGACGGTGCCGCGGATCTTCTGCTGGGGTTCGAGACCGTCGAGACCCTGAGAGCCCTACGGCGGGCGGGGAGGAACACGACCGTGATCATGAGCACCGAAAGGATCGTCCCGTTCACGGTGAGCATCGGGGACGCGGTCTACCCCGACGTGGAGCCTGTAATATCCAGACTGAGGGGCGACGGGATCAAGCTTAGCCTGGTCGACGCGCAGAAGCTGGCGATGGAGGCGGGTAACCTGCTGTCCTCGAACGTCGTGCTGGTCGGCGCCGCCTGCTCGGCCGGATTCGTCCCAGCCCAGGTCAGCGACCTCGAGGGGGCGATCGTGGAGATGTTCCCCGCGAAGAGCGTGGAGACCAACGTCAGGGCGCTGAAGCTGGGAATGGGAGCGTACCGATGGGGAGATCAGCCACACTAACGGAGAGTCGGCTGGCCCGTGCGGGATGCCACGGTCTTACCTACGCCTACGTGAATTCCTTTCTTTGGAAGAGCAGGAGCCCTATGACCGCCGTGACCACGAAGTAGACGCCGAGGATAGCCAAGCCTTCGGGGATGGTCGCGTTGAAGGTGGTCAGGCTGAATCTGGGCCCGAGCTTCTCCATGACTTCGTGCATGGGGTATGGCGTAGTGAGCACGTTGGAGATTATGCCGGCGCCGTAGGTAATCGAGAACCACGGCTCGATACCTGCCAGCGTGGACGCCACGGTGTCGATGATGTCGAAGACGAAGAGGAGCATGATGACGCTCATGAGGATGGATATGGCGCTGCTCCTGAAGAGGGAGCTGAAGGCGAATGCCAGGGACAGGGCGGCGATCAGGTATATCCAGCCGAACAGAACGGACTGGAGGAATTCCGACGGGATCGTTGTCCCGAAGTAGTAGATGGCGTTGCCCAGAATCATCAGCACGTACAGGGCGAGGATGATGGTTGAGGCGGCCAGGGCTGCTATCCACTTGCCCACGTAGATCGACGACCTCCTGATCGGGTTCGGCACCAGGAAGTAGCCCGTCTTGTTCTGGAACTCGGCCGAGACGGCGTCGCCTCCGAAGAACGCGGTCGACAGGATGACCAGGAGGGTCGCGAAGCTCCCCCAGCCGGCCGCGTAGAAGCCCAGGGCGTCTCCCTGGAGCAGGGCCGGCGGCTTGTAGTACCCGATCGCGAACGTCAGGAGCCCTCCGACGAGGAGAACGATGACGAGCATCGCGTAGAAGCGCCTCGCCCGGAAGTAGTTGACGAAGTTGTACTTCGCTATGATCCCTATATGAGACAGCGTGCTCACTCTGGACTTGGTCATGGCACTCGCCTCATCCATGCTAGAGCGTCTCCTTGACCAGGCTCAGATAGGCGTCCTCGAGACCAGACGTCGTCTCTTTGAAACTGACCACTCCGAGCTTCATCGACCCCACCTTCTCGAAGAGTCCCTCCTGCACACCTTTGCCGGGCGCGAACTTCACCCTTAGCTGCCTCGGATTGGAGATGCTGACCGCGGTTACGCCCGCGATGCTGGCCACCTTTGCCCTGATGGACTCGTCGACGTCCCTGGAGAAGCCCACCTCCACCGCGTTCCCGTCGCCGGCGAAGTTGGCCGTAACGTTCTCGATTGTATCGTAAACGAGCAGCTTGCCGTGGTCGATCAGCGCCACCTCCTGGCAGACCTCGGTGACCTCTGCGAGAAGGTGCGAGCTCATGAATACCAGCCTGTTTCCAAGCGATTTCACAATGTCCCGGACCTCGCTCATGCCTCTCGGGTCGAGGCCAGTCGTCGGTTCGTCCAGGATGACTACGTCCGGGTCGTTCACCAGCGTCGACGCGACGTTGACTCGCTGCTTCATTCCCTTTGAGAAGCTTCCCACCCTCTTGTTCTCCCACTCCTGCATCTTCACCTGGGCGAGGGCCTCGTCGATCCGCTTGTTCCTCTCTTCCTTGGGGACGCCCCTGATTTCGCAGAGCATCATCAGGGCCTCCTTCGGGGTGAGGGACGGATAGATCTCGGGGGTTTCGATGAGGGAGGAGCACGAGGCCAGCGCGGCCTTCTTGTCCAGCCGCACGTCCACACCGTTGACCTTGGCCACGCCGTCGGACGCCGATATCAGTCCCGTGAAAATCTTCATGGTCGTGGTCTTCCCCGCTCCGTTCGGCCCCAGGAACCCGATGCACTTCGCGCCCTGGAGCTTGAGATTGAGCTGAGAAAGAGCCGTGAACTGGCCGAACTTCTTTGTCAGCCCCACAGCTTCTAAGGATGGCGCCAACTTCAATCAGGCCGCCAAGTGGCACGCTATTAAGGCCTGCGCGTCGGAATCGCGCGCGCCGCCCGCCGACTACGACACCACTTTTCTGAACAGGTACAGCGTCGCGCCCAGAGTCAGCACCGCTATCACCCCGATGTACCCGAACGCGCTCGCGATCGCAGTCAGCGAGAACGAGTGCGGAATTGCCAGGTCTCTCACGGCGTTCACGGCGTAACTGATGGGGTTCACGTTGGAGACCGACTGCATCCACGACGGCATGGCGGTGACCGGAACCAGGGCCGTGCTCATGAAGAGCAGCGGGAAGGTCAGGAATCCGGCTATGCCGAAGACGGTCTCGGCGCTCCTCGTCCTGAGCCCCAGCGCGAGGGAGATGCCGGACCAGGCGAGGCCGAAGAAGGCGATGACGACCAGCATCACCAGTATGCCGGCCAGGCCCGTGGCGGCGTTGAAGCCGAGGATGTAGGCCAGGACCAGTATGATCAACGACTGGACTATCACCCTGAAAGCGTCGCTGCTCAGCCTCCCGAGGAGGATGGCGGACCTGTTTACCGGGGTGACCAGCATCTTCTGGAGGAAGCCCGAGTTTATGTCGTCCACCACCGACGTCCCAGACTGCAGCGCGCTGCTGAAGCCGTTCTGGAGGAGGATACCCGGCGTCGCGTACTCGAGGTAGGTTATCCCGGGCGGGAAGAGCCCCGGCACCTGCGAGAACTTCGTGAAGAGCTGGGTGAAGAGCACCAGGAAGATTATGGGCTGGAACAGCGAGAAGAAGAGGAGTATCGGGTTCCTCACCAGCTTCTTGAGCGCCCGGACGAAGAGGTGCTGGGTGTCGTTGATGAAGGTCATTGCCTCGTCGGTCTCCTTGCGCCGAAGCGCATGGACGTCGCCGACTGCTTCGTGTTGAGCTCCTCAGGCCTGATCCTCCTGCCCGTGTGCTGAAGGAAGACGTCGTCGAGGGTCGGGGACGAGAAGCTAACGCCGGCCAACTGGATCCTGTTGCTGTCGAACGCCCTCACTATGTCCGCGATGATCAGCCCCGCGTTCCTCGCGTACACCGTCAGGCCGTCGTCGGACACGACAACGCTGTTGACTCCGCTCATCCCTTCGAGGATCCCCTTGGCCTTCTGGTTCAGCTCGCCCGCCACGCCGTCCTGCAGAGAGAGCTTGATGGAGTCGGCCCCCACCTGGCTCTTCAGCTCAGAAGGCGAGCCATTCGCGACGATCTTCCCGTGGTCTATGATGTAGAGCTGCTTGCAGAGCCTGTCGGCCTCCTCCATGTACTGGGTAGTCAGGAATATCGTCATGGACTGCTCCTTGTTCAGCTTCGCCAGATACTCCCAGATCGCCGCCCTCGACTGAGGGTCCAGGCCGGTGGTAGGCTCGTCGAGGAACAGAAGCTTCGGCCTGTGCACCAGCGCCGACGCGAGGTCGAGCCTCTTCCTCATGCCACCCGAGTAGTGTCCGGCGCGCCTCTCGGCAACGTCGGTCAGGCCCACCAGGCTGAGGAGGTCGTCGACGCGGGTCTTCAACTCGCTCCCGCCCATTCTCTGAAGCTGGCCCTGAAGGACGAGGTTCTCCCTGCCGGTCAGGTCGTTGTCGAGGACGGTCTCCTGGCTCTGGACTCCGATGACCTTCCTTATCTCCTCGGCCTGCGAATCGACGTCGAACCCCGCCACAGTGGCCTTCCCCGACGTCTTCTTGAGAAGCGTGGTGAGGACCTTGATCGTGGTGCTCTTCCCCGCGCCGTTGGGTCCGAGGAAGCCGAAGAACTGCCCCTCCTCCACCGAAAACGAAACACCGTCCACCGCCTTTGTGCCGTCCGCGTAGACCTCAACAAGGTCGGTGACGTCTATGATATTGGCCAAACGATGGGCGCCCTAAGGAGTTAGGCTAATAAATATATCTGATACGATATACCTAAATATTCAGGTTGCAGTGCACGACTCGAGGTCAAGAATTGGGCTTCAGGACAGGGCGAACCCTTCTGGAGGAGCACCACCCCATACGCCCCCAGGCGGTCCCGAGGGGGTTCCTGAGGATGTACACGGTCATGCTGCTGGCCAGCGAGCCAAGGACAGGCTACTCTCTCATGCAGTCCATAGAAGAGCGGAGCGGGGGCACCTGGCGGCCGGGCCCCGGCACGATCTACCCGCTGCTGAAAGCCCTGACCGACGAGGGCCTGATCGCCGCGCGGAGCGCCGGGAAGCGGGAGGGCAGCGTCGTCTACGAAATCACGAGCCGCGGAAGAGGCGTCGCTGCAGAGATGCAGAAGATGATGGCATTCGCGTGCAGGAGGGAGGGCGCGATGAACCACATCTTCACCGACCTCCTTTCCCCCGAAGTGGCCGCGCCGCTCCTGGTCAACCGCGCCAGGGACGTCTTCTCGGCATTCCACGACGTGATAGACAGGGTCGAGCCCGCCGAAGCCGCACGCCTTCTGAAGGAGATGAGGGTCACGCTCGAGGTTGAGGCCGGGCGGATAGACGCCCGGGAGACCGCAGGCAAGGCGGGCAGAGGGTCCAAACCGAGACGAGCAAGGCAGCCGACCGCCTAGTCATACCGCCGCTGGACAAGCGACCCCTCAGGCTATGCCATTCAGGATGCGTCTGAGGAGGCTACTTCGGAACGAACCCCGGGTCGACCGGCCCGATGACCCTGTGGAGCTTGTACGGCTCCTCCAGCCTGGCGACGTCGTCCGGGGACAGCTTCACGGACAGCGCCTCGACAGCCTCCTCCACGTGCTCCACCTTCGTGGCGCCCAGGATTGGAGCGGTGATGCCCTTCTTCAGCAGCCAGGCCAGGGCCAGCTGCCCGGGAGTGACCCCCTTCTCCTTGGCGACCTCGACGTTTCGTTCGACCACGTCGAAATCCTCCGGCCTGAAGAACCTGTTCGCCAGGTAGTGGTCCGTCTTGTAGCGCACGCTCGTGGCCTTCTTCTTCCTGAGATACTTCCCCGTAAGGAAGCCTCTCGCAAGCGGGCTCCACGAGATTATCGCGATCCCCTGGTCCTTGCAGAGCGGGATCATCTCCCTCTCTTCCTCGCGGTAGCAGAGGTTGTAGTGGTTCTGCATGCAGGAGAACCTCGTGGTACCGAGGAGATCGGCCGTGAACAGGGCCTTCGCGAACTGCCACGAGTACATGCTCGAAGCACCGATGTACCTCGCCCGCCCCGACCGGACCACCTCGTCCAGAGCGCGCAGCGTCTCGTCTATGGGCGTGGAGTAGTCCCAGCGGTGCGTCTGATAGAGGTCGACGTGGTCCGTCTTGAGCCTCTTCAGCGACCGGTCGATCTCTCGGAGGATGCTGTACCTGGAGAGACCCCAGTCGTTCGGGCCGCTGCCCGTGGGGAAGAAGACCTTGCTCGCGATCACCACGTCGTCCCGGACGCCCTTGAGAAGCTCGCCGACTATCTCTTCGGAGCGGCCCTGAGAGTAGCCGTTGGCCGTGTCGAAGAAGTTGATCCCGAGGTCCAGAGCCCGGGCCACGATCTTCCTTGCGGCCTCCAACTCGACCATCCAGCCCTCGTTTGTGCCGAAAGACATGGTGCCGAGGCAGATCCGGGAGACCTTCACTCCAGCGCGTCCGAGGTTAGTGTATTCCATCATCTGGTCGAGCCTGTTTTTCTCACTTAAGCGTTCCCCCGAAGAAACCGGGCGCGAGAGATTGGCCGATGCCGGCGCCCCTGGGGGCGCGGTTTTTGGGAAAAGGTATATGTGCGGCCTAAGGTGTTCGGTTATCAATCAAGGGGATGGGGACACTTGAGACTGGTTCAACGGTACTACGGATTAGGGGACGTTTCTAGTCCAACGGCTGCGGCGGCATCTGCCGCCGCGAGGGAGGCGTGAAGAAAATGGGCGCAATGATAAAGCCGAACAGGGTAGGTCCGTTCCCCTTCGCCAAGGCCGACGCGGACGCCAGGAAGAAGGCCTTCTCGGAGGTGGCCCTGCCCTACACGAAGGAACAGGTCATGCTCGAGGCGGACCGCTGCCTGAAGTGCGGGACCGCGGTCTGCATCGACGCCTGTCCCGTGCAGTCAGACGTCAGGGGCATGTGCGAGGCAGTGTCCAGAGGCGACTTCGCGACCGCGTTCTGCCGCATCAGAGAGACGAACCCGCTCGCCGGGACCACGGCTAGGTGCGACCCGCAGATGTACAGCCTCTGCGAAGAGGCCTGCGCCCTCCAGTGGGGAGGCCAGCCTGTCGCGATCGGGATGATACAGCGCTTCGTCGCGGACTACGAGATGAAGGAGGCCAAGCAGCCCGACCCCTCGGTGGCTGCGCCGACGGGGAAGCGAGTCGCCGTTGTCGGCGCGGGGCCCGCGGGCCTGGGGGCCGCCTCGCTGCTGAGGAGATACGGTCACTCGGTCACGATATACGACGAGCTCCCGACGCCGGGCGGGACGGCATGGTACGGCATCCCGGACTACCACCTGCCCAAGGACGTCCTCCTCTATGAGATTGAGAGGATCAGGGACACGGGGGTCGCGATAAGGAACGGGGTCAGAGTCGGAAGGGACGTGACGCTCACGGAGCTGCTGTCGGAGGGAGCCGACGCGGTGGTCATAGCGACCGGGTCCAAGGACGTGGTGAAGATGGACACGCAGGGGAGCGACCTGAAGGGAGTCTTCGACGGGTACGAGTTCCTAGAGGACGTCTACGTCAACGGCGTCAGCTCGTACCTCAACAAGCCCACCTACGACCTCGGCAGGGAGATCCTGGTCATCGGCGGGGGAGACAGCGCCCTGGACGCGGCCCGGACGGCGCTGAGGCTGACCGGCGGGCACGTGACCATAGTCTACCGAAGGACGGAGAAGGAGATGCCGGCCGACCCCACCATGGTGGAGGAGGCCCGCGAGGAAGGGGTGGAGTTCAAGTTCCTGACGAATCCGAAGAGGTTCAACGGCCAGGGCGGGAGGCTCACCGGCGCGACGATGACGCCCATGAGACTTGGAGCGCCGGACGCGAGCGGCAGGAGGAGCCCGGAGCCGATAGCCGACCGGGACTTCGAGATGGCGTGCAGCACGGTCCTCGTCGCGGTCGGGAGAGGCCCCAACTCCTTCATACCGAAGGAGTACGGCCTGAAGACCGGGAAGAAGAACGCGATCACCGTGGACGAGCACTTCCAGACATCCATGAGCGGAGTCTTCGCGGCGGGCGACGTCACGACGGGCGAGTCGCTGGTAGTGAAGGCCATGGCCCAGGGCAGGGAGGCGGCCCAGTTCGTGCACGAGTACCTCATGGGCCTGGCGAGCAAGCACGTCTCGCTCTACGACAGATACTACACGAGAAGGACAAACCCGAGACACTACAACGACATGTTCACCGGCAAGGAAGAAGGCCCGCCTCCGGCCTAGCCGACGGGCGACAGGACGGGATGCCGACGCCTTTATGACCCCTCGGGGCGCGTTCAGAGGCTGTTGTCCCTGGGCGCCGAGGAGAACCTTTCAAACAAGACCGGCCGCGAGCTGGCTGCCAGGCTCGTAGAACTTTCCAAGGATCGGGGACACCACGCCTGCCTCGACGTTGGCGGGGGCACGGGCGCCCTGGGCGGCATGCTGTCTGCCTCCTACCCGCTGGCCGTGGTGCTAGAACCGTCGGCGAAGAAGGTCGCCTACGGGTCGAAGAGGGGGCGCGCCCAGTTCGTCAGGGCGGTGGCGGAGGCTATGCCGTTCGCCGACGGCAGCTTCGACCTGGTCACAGCGGTGGCTTCATTCCACCACATGACCGACCGCGGGCTAGCGCTGGCGGAGATGCACAGGCTCCTCGCAAAGGGCGGGCTGCTGGCCGTCGTCGAGATAGACATGAACACCGCCAGAGGGAGGATCCTCCGCTTCCTGGAGAACAGGGTCATGAGGCACGACGTGCGCTTCCCCTCCAGGGAGGAGCTGGAGCAGCTTCTGGCAGGCCGCTCCCTCAACATCGTTTCCGCTGAAGCTCTTCGGCGGGGAATCCTGGTGGCAGCCGAAGCGCCGTAAGTCGATTGTCGAACCAAACTGGGGATTCCAGGTTCCGAGGGGGCCTGTTC
>DATJAJ010000060.1:0-28691 GCA_035516335.1 Nitrososphaerales archaeon | reverse complement strand
TGAGCTCCTTCTCCTTGGTGAAGTCGAGGGAGACCTTGTCAACCGTGATTATGGGTGTCAGAGAGGCGGATTGCATCGCCTGGCTCTTCGCGTCGGTCATGGATCTCCCAACCCTGCCCACGCCCTAGCGATTATACGCATATCTCTTTGTGACACGATGATACACTCGCCTCCAGACGAGCAGGTTGAACCCGATGATGAGAACGGTCATGGACACAAGAGCCAGAATGAAGGTGGCGGCGTCCGTCGCTGTGTAGGGGTTGGCGTTGTTGACCTGGACCAGCAGGAGCCCTATGCCGTTCCCCACCTTCGTAAGAGTGTGAACGCCGTTCTTGGTGACCACTTGGAAGATCTCGGCTACGATCAGGGTGTTCCAGGCTGCCCCTATGGCGGTGATCGAGCCGGTCACAAATGCCGAGGTGCTCGCCGGAATGTAGATCTGCCTCCATGCCTGCCAGCTCGAAAGCTGGAAGACCTTCTTCAGCTCGAATATCTCGGCCGGGAGCGTCCGAATCCCTGCCATTACGTTGAAGATGATGTACCATATCATACCGACGAAGATTATGAAAGCGGCAACGATTTCTCCCTGCTCCATGGCCGCGGCGGCGATGAAAGGAAGCAGGGCCGGTGCCGGGATGGAGGCCACCACCTCCAGGAGAGGTACCATCGCCTCATACAACCGTGTGCGCAGAGCAACGCCGATACCGATGGGCAGCCCCACGGCCACGGCCAGGAAGTACACCGACCAGATTCTGACGAAGGAGTAGCCCAGCGACACCAGCACCGTTCCCTCCGCGCTAAGGATTGCAGCGCTGCTGAGGTGTTCGATGCCAGACGCGAGTCCTGGCACGAAGGTGCTGAACTCGAACGCGGCGAATATGCCGAAAGCGATTATTGCAGCGTAGAGGATCCCCTTTCTGAACCTGAACAGGACCGAGGACACGCGGTTGACCCCTCCGACGTGACTGAGAAGGAAGAGCTTGGAGATGCTCTTGTCGTTCACCCAGCCGTAGAATCGCAGCAGCGGGTCTTGGTGCGCTCCGCGGGGCTCCTCAAGGAACTTGTACCTCTCGGAGAAGAGCGAGAACTCCCGAAGGAAGACCACCTGCCAGATGGCGACGGCCACCAGCAAGAGCAGGATGGAATACACGTAGCCGTTGAAGTCCCCGTTGACGTAGAAGGTCACAATATCGACGCCTATGCCGTGGCTCACCTGCTTGTTCACGGCGCCGGTGGAGAATATCTCACTCGAGATCAGATAGAACAAGCCCACCGCCCACGAGGTCTGTGTGTTGTAGGCGATTCTGCTCAGCGACGCCGGGATGTATAGCGACTTTATCTTCTGCAGCGAGCTCGAGCCCGACATCTCGGCGAGGTCGATGTAGTCCTTCGGGATTGACTTCACCGCCTCGTAGACCCCGAAGGCTATGTTCCACGACATGCTGGTGAAGATCAGAAAGACGACCGCTAGGCTGATGCCGGCCTGGCCCGAGATCGCTGCCGTGACGGCCCCGATAACCAGAGGGAAGAAGGCCAGTATGGGTATGGACTGGAACACGTCGAGCAGCGGGATGATCAGTGACTCGGCGCGTTTGTTCCTCGCAGCGAGAATGCCGATGAAAAGGCTGAACATGATGCTCAGCCCGAGCGCCAGAATCATCCTCGACCATGAGAAGAGTAGGTCGATTGAAACGCCGATGAGGCTGAAAGCTGTCGTAGGCGCTCGTTGGCGCGCCCGCTCAGGCGTATTTACGGATTGCCCGGATTAGAGGAGGCGAGACCCCTGGCAGCGTCCGGCCGGCCGCCTAGGCGATGTAGGGCGTGCTGGACGAATCGAACCTTCTGATGGTCTCGTAGGTTCCCTTGTCCCTGAAACCAGCGTACTTCGGCAGCTCCGGAAAGAACTGGTCTAGAGGCTTCACCGCCATCTCCGCCGCGAGGTGCCTCCCGCCGAGGTAGCTGGTCGTTATGGTCCTCGAGAGCTGTCTGACCTGGGCGTCGTCCTCGAAGCCGAGGCTGTGAAGGTACTCGTGAAGGAGGATCATGAAGATGTAGGAGTTGGTCTTCGCACGGGAGCCCGAGATCTTCTGGACGATCTTCAAAAGGTTCCTGTTCATCACGATGGCGTTTGAGCCCATCTCGTGGTAGGCGCCGACGTTGTTCGGGATGTCCCCCAGGACGAGCGTGAGACCGGCTCTGTGCCGCCCCAGCTTGTCCTCGGTGGCGGCCTTGACCATGTCGAATATGTCGTCGAAGTTCCTCGCCTCGGAGAGGGACCTCCTTCGCTGGGCCGACTCGATCATCGGAGTTCCCCCCGCGGCGAAGGGCGAGGCGTGAACGGCAGCGGGTTCCTGTTCGGCGGGCGGACGATCGGGCGTCGGAGGTCTGGTTCGGAGCTCAATTCTTCTTGTTCACCCTCACGTCCAGGATTCCGTTGTTATAACTCACCACGACGCTCGCCGGATCGACCCTGCAGGGCAGACGCCGCCTCAGATCGATGCCATGGGCCTTGACCGAAAGCTGTTCTTCGGTCACATCGACCTGGAAGTCTTCCTTCACCCGTCCCGGAGAGTCCAGCAGGAAGGTCACGAAGTCCTTCCCCTCGAGAATCTCGTCGCGGTCCGCCCCCGCAGGTTGGACCTTTCCCGGTTGACCTGCGTTTGCGAGTGTTCCGTTCAAGAGCTTTTGGGTCATCGCGATCATCTCCTCGAACATTCTATCGAAGTCGTCTGGGTCACTCAAGCTCTTCCGCCTCCATCTCTTCCTCCAGGGCGTCCAGGAATCGCCCCATGCCTGAAGTCATTGCAATGACGATGGCCACCCCCATCTCTGTGGGCCTGTAAGGCGTCCCCCGGCCTTCATGCGTCACGAGCCCTGCCTTCACCATGGGCTCGACGCAGTCTTTCACCAGCTTGGGATTGAGCGCGAGCTCCATCATGTCCGAGAAGCGCATCTCCCCTCTCTTCATCAACTCAACCATCATACGAAGGCGCCTTCCGTTTGCCGCCATAGAGTACAGGTCGGTCAGCTGCCCGAAGTCCTCCTCCTCGATGTCACGCTCTACGGCCACGGTTCCTTCAGGGTCGTAGACCGGCACGCTGAAGAGGACGGTGTTCCCCCTCACGAGCCTAAGTTCGAGAGTCATCCTACTCCGTTACCTCTCGGTAACTTACCTTTTGGTAAGTTATTAAATATATCGCCCCGGAGAACTCCCAAGGGGCCTAATTTCACAGGGGGTTTGCCCTGCCGCAGCTCGGGCAGAAGCTGGTACCGGGCGGGATCTCCGTCGAGCAGTACTTGCAGTGAGGACCGGGCTCTGGTTTCGCCTTGGAACCGAACAGGAAGCTCCCCGCCCCTCTGGTGCGCCTCCTTCCGAAGAAGACCGCGGCCTCGACAAGGGCGACCAAGGGCAGGAAGAGGACCATGTCCAGCAACGGACCTCCGTCCGGCGTGAGGAAAAGGCCCGCTATTATCCAGATTACAAACCATATCATCACCCTGTTCCTGGAGAAGAAGGAAGGGTCGATGACCTTCAGAGAGATCAGAGCGTAGATGAAGACGGGCGATGTGAAGGAGATACCCGTCGCTCCTATGATGAGGAAGATGACGTAGTAGATCTGGGCCGCGTCAACCTGCGGAGAGATCCCCACCGCGTTGAAGAACGGGGCGAGGAAGAGGACGAGAAAGTGCGCCAGCACGAAGTAGCCAAACAACAGGCCGACGAGGAAGAGAATTGACGTCGCAGTCACGAAAGGATAGATCAAGTTCCGTTCGTTCTCTTTCAGGGCGGGGTCGACAAACTTGTAGACTTCGTACATTATGGCAGGCGTGCAGAGCGCGATCGTGAGCAGGATTCCGGCGATGAAGTAGATTTCCATCCCTTCGCCGATCCCGCCCGCGGCGATCAGTTTCCAACCGGAAGGCAATATGTTTCTGTCGACCTGGTGGAGGAACCAGGCGGTCGCCGTGCCGTTGACGAACTGTAGGTTCACATACTGGCTGAGGTGCTGAAATTGGTAGACGGGGTTTATGGGGAAGAGCAGCAGGATGATGAGCACCACCACGACGCAGATGGCGACGACCCGGAGGCGGGCTCGAAGTTCGTTTATGTGCTCCCAGAACGTTTGCCGCGGGCCGCTCATTGCACGCGCCCTGAGGGGCAGAGCTGGCCCTTATTACGATTGGTCGGGTTACGTGCGCCCAGTCTCAACGGGCCGTGCGTCGGGGAGCCACCCATCGGAAACAACACTATCACTAGGCTTCCTCGCATTTCATCCGCTTTTCCCGTAACCCGGCGAAGCGTTCTAGATACCTGGCGTGTACGAGGCCTTTCTGCTGACGATTTCTTGCGCGATCTGTTCCCTGGTCTTCCCTTCAGTCTGAATTCCGAGGGCTCGCGCGGTCTCGATGAGCATCTGGTCGCCCGACTTCGCTGGAGCGGCAGCCGTCTGCGGCGTGGTCATCCCCGTGGCCATCCCTTGCATGTCCTTCGAGGCCTGGTCGAATTCCTTCTTAGCCCGTCCCACTGCCTTCGCTAGGTCCGGAATCTTCTGCGGCCCCCACAGGAAGATCACGACGACGATGACTCCAATTATTATCCACTGCACTGGGTCTCCTAGTGCCATTTCCCTTCGAGTTGAAGTCGCATGTCCGTCTATTTAAGAATTCATACTAACTCGTCAGGTCTGACAGGCTCGATCCAAATCGCGCCCGTTCGGACTCTCCGCGACGCTTTGCATCCAGTTCGAATCGAACGACACAAAGCGTCCCTTCGCCGTCGATCAAAGTCCACGCGGCCCTTTCGTTCTGCCGAACTCCGCGCATACTCCAGGGGGGGCGCCGGACGCATGATATCGCATGTCATCTAGAGACTAATCTTCATGCGTTTTCTAACAATCCCACGCGTCCTGGCCCTGTAATACAGGGAAAATTAAGTTTCGGAGCCCTCCAATCGCCTATAGTAGACTATTCACATAGGTTAATATTGGTTCCATGATGCATGGTCTGACGGGATAGCACTTCAGTTTTGGAAACTAGACCCACATCACGCAAGCACCCAAAGAGCGAAGTGAACGAGAGGACGGCCTCGCTCGTTCAGCTGCTCGCTAAAATTGGGCCGGACATTCCAGAAATCGGTCGAAGGCTCGGAGAGTTCAAGGAATCCGTTCGATACAGGTACAAGGCAAAGATCCTCGACAAGGGAATCGCGGTCCAGGCGATACCCGACCAGGAGAAGCTGGGTCTTCGGAGGATCATAATGATAGCGGAATTCGCAGAGACCTACGCAAAGTACGCCCAGTCACTAATGGCGGCGATGAACGACCTGTGCTACATAGTCGGCTTCGCGAAGACGCTGCCCGGCGGGTCGTACATCGTGGACGCGGCGGTCCCCAAGGAGCTCGTGGACGGTTACATCGAGTTCCTCGGGAAGCTGAAGGAGAAGGGTCTCTTCTCAGACCTGCAGGTCATGATGTTCGACTGGTACAGGAACCCCCCGATGCGGGCCGAGCAGTACGACTTCGACACGGGCAGGTGGGACTATGATTGGTCCGAGGCCGGAGCCCCTGACTTCGAGGCGGCGGCCTACATGCCTTCGGGACGGCAGAAGTTCGACCGCACCGACCTTTTGATCATGAGGGAGCTCCACATCGAGGCGAACCAGTCGCTGACGTCCATAGCCGAGAAGCTGGGCATCAACTACAAGAAGCTCGCGTGGCACTACAACAACCACGTCCTCCCGCGAGGACTGATCAAGACCTACAGACTCAACTGGATGGGCACGAGGTACGACTACGCCACGGAGAAGGCGCACCAGAGGAGCCACAGATACTTCCTGGTCGAGCTCCTGGTGCGAAACGTCCACGGGGCCGAGCTGATGGCTCTAAGGGCCAAGATTAACGCACTCCCCTTCCTGTGGTCGGAGGCGGTGGGCGAGTCCTACGATGCGCAGATCGCGTTCCCCATAGACTTCATGAACGAGGGCCTGCAGTTCCTGGCCACGGTCCTGGAACCGTTCAGGACCAGGGCGGAGTACTTCGTGATCGACCAGACGAATGCACTGGCGTTTACAATCTCCGACCGGCTCTACGACGAGTCGACGGCAAGGTGGCAGCTCGACGAGGCAGCCCTCCTCCAGAACTTCGACGAGGTGCTGCTCAGAATAAGGGAGGGTCGGGGCTAGCCCCGGCCGAGCCCTCTATCTTCCCGCTCCGCCTATTGGGACCATCGGCGGGTGCAGCCCCAGAGACGCGAAGACGATGCTCGCGCCCGTCAGGGCGAGCATGCCGAGACGAACCTTCTCTTCTAGAGTCATGGCCCGCTCTGTGGCCGGCGGCGATATAAGTTTAGACCGCGGTCCTTTCTGTCGGTCGGCCGAGCGCTGAGCGGGTCTGGGCTCGGCAAATGTTTTATGGGTGCGCCCGACGGCTCCAAAACGTCTTGCCGCTGTCTGACAGCTTGAGGGCCTACGTCACGCTTACCAAGCCCAGGATATGGGGCCTCCTGGTCTTCACGGGGGTGGCCGCGATGCTCGTTGCCTACCGCGAGACCAGCACCCCGCCATCCATCCTGCAACTCCTGGTGGGCGCCGTCGCGCTGGTTCTCGGCTCGGCGTCGGCCAACACCCTGACGAACTACCACGACAGGGACATCGACGCCATCATGGAGAGGACCAAGGAGAGGCCGCTCCCGAGCGGGAGGATAGCGCCGCCGAGGGCCCTGGCGCTGGGCCTGGTGATGGCGGTACTGTCGATTCTGCTCTCGCTCTGGTTCAACCTCTACGCCGCCGGATTCATGCTCGCGGGGATCCTGGACAACGTCGTGGTCTACTCCCTGGTGCTCAAGAGGCGGAGCTGGGTCAACATAATCCTCGGAGGCATCTCCGGTGGGATGCCGGTCCTGGTGGGCTACTCGGCCGTGGCTGACTCCGTGTCGCCGCTGGCCATTTACATGGCGGCCCTGGTGATAGTCTGGATACCGACACACATCTGGAGCCTGGCTCTTACGGTGAAGGACGACTACGAGGCGGCCAAGGTTCCGATGCTGCCCATCGTGTACGGAGAGAGGGTGGGGGTCATGTGCATCGCGGCGACGAGCGCGCTCCTGGCGGGCTTCTCGATCGCAATATTCCTGGTAACGTCGGTGAGCCTCTTCTACACGGTTTCGGCGACAGTGCTCGGAGCCCTGGTGCTGGGCTACAGCGCCAAGCTGGCCATCGACAAGAAGGTCGATACCGCATGGACGCTCTTCAAGATCACGAGCCCCTATCTTACGCTGATATTCATCGTAGTCGTCTTGGACGTGTGGTTCTTCTAGCCAGTCCGATTAGTCGAAGTGACCTCGCTTCTACAGCAGGAGCTTTCCCTCGTCCACGACCTTCCTGCCGCCGACGGAGACGGTCGCCTTCCTGCAGACCGCGGTAAACCCGAAGCCGTAGAGGCAGACCGCGCCCTTCACGAATCTGTCGAGGCCGTAACCGTACTTCATCCTCGGGTTGAGGCCCACTGAGAAGTACTGCAGCGGCAGCCCGCCCTTGCCCACCGCCCGGTTCAGCGCGTCGAGGGACTTCGCGCTGGACCAGCGCTTGAGCTTGCCCTTTTCGAACTCGAGCACGGCGTCCTCCACCATTCCCCCGGTGCTAGGCGAACGCGTCACCGTGGCCTTGCCGGTGGCCGAGCCCTTTGCGGCATCCTTCAGCACGTAGCCGGGTGGGATATAGGCCACGTTCAACCCTACCTTCACGTCGTCCTTGTCGACCATCCCGTCCTCGACCTCCACGTCGCCCTTTATCCTGAACGTCAGCCTGGACGACTCGCCGCGGACCACCACATCCTTGCCGTCCTGGAGGCGCGCAGCGAGGGCCCTCCCCGACTGCGAGATCTTCGCGAAGTCGGCCATGGCGGCGTCGAGCTGGGCCCCCACGATCTCTTTCTCGCTCTTTCCAAGTAGCCTGGCGTAGTCCCTTCCGGCGTAGCCGAAGGCAAGCCTCGCGCCCCTCAGCTTCGCCTTCTCAGCCGCCTTGTACCAGGAAGGATTGTACTTGACAGCCGAGGCGTACTGGTCTCGGCTGATGCCCTTGTAGAACGCCCCGAGCGGCGGCCCCGGTATGAACACGTAGGCGTCGCTCCCCGCTACCAGCCCGTACTCGTGCTTCCCCATGAGGCCTATGGAGTCCTTGGGCGCCTCGGCCAGCCCCTTCAGGTACGTCTCCTCGTCCTCCAGGACCAGCAGCGGGATGGCCCCTATCTTCCTCGCCTGCTTGACGACCTCCAGCGCAAACTTGAGGCCGTTGTTCCAGGTCTCGATGGTGACGGACTCACCCTTCTTGAGACCCAGGGTCTTGTCGAGCAATCTGCTCGCGACTTGAGCCGTGACGTCCTCGGCCAATCTGGCCAGCCTCACCGCTCCTCGATGTAATAGACGTTTCACCCGCCCCCTGCGGAGTTCGACAGGGGGTCACGGTCCGCTCGCCTGCCCTCCGGGGGAACCGGTCTATGGGCCGGCTCGCCATGCCAGGAAACGCGTATTACAATCCACGGAGGCGGACCGTTGAGCGCGGATTGGTTTCAGCTCCCGCGGAGCCCGGGCGGAGGGAGACGACCGAGAATGCTGTGAGGTCCCTGCGAAGGACGTCGAGGCTTTTGGAGGCGGTCACGTTCGCACTCATCATAGCCGTGTCGCCCGCCTCGCTCGTGTTCGGACTCGGGTTCGGTATCTCCCCAACCGACTGGGTGAACGGGTGGGTGCACTGGGTATTCCTGCTCGTCCTCCTCGCCATCGCCGTAGCCCTGTTGGGGTTCGCAGCGGCCACCGACTTCTGGCTGAAGGCTGAACGCCTGGCGCGTCGGTCGGCCGACGCGGGCGGCTAGGGTAACCTTCGGGGCCACAGTCCCCATGCCGATTCGCTGCCCGACTCTGGTTCCTCACCGCTTGCCTCAAGGAGCACGCGGTACGCGAGGAGGCACGCAATTCGAAGGACGCAAATAAGGCGCGTGCGATGCTCGGGCCTACATGCCAGAGAAGGTAACGGACCTGAGGAGCGCCCTCTCGCTTTCCGAGAGGAACGGCGACCTGATTCGTGTCAAGCAGCCAGTCAACATCCACCTCGCGCTTGTGATGGAGTACCTCAGGCACGCTGGAGGCATCCCCGCCCCGCCACCCACGAAGGTCGGACCGGTCGTCCTCTTCGAAGATGCCGTTCGCACCAAGGATTCAGGTGAAGTTGTCTCATACGACATCCCAGTCGCTGTAGGCGTGGTCGCAAGCCGGGAGAGGGTCGCGCGGTACTTCGGCATAGCCAAGGAACGAATTCCATTCAAGATGCTGGACGCAATACGGAATCCCGTGCCTCCCACACGCGTCTCTCAGGCTCCCAGCCAGGAGGTGGTTGTGGAAAGAGGAATCAACCTCCTTGAACAATTGCCTATTCCCACGCTGACCGCCGACTCTGCAGGGCCGACAATCACCGAGGGGCTGCTGCGGGGGGTAGACCCTGAGACCGGTCAGGGCGATGTCACGTTCCACAGGATATTCATCCTCGGGCCTGACAAGATCTGCGCCTTGATGGGACCCGGGAGGCACATACGCCTGATGCAGCAGAAGGCGGAGGCAAAGAACGAACCCTTTCCGCTCTCGATAAACATCGGGCTGGACCCTTTCTCGACGATATCGGCGGGCATGTTCCCTCCCACCGGCACCGACGTGGACGAGCTCGCCGTGGCCGGGTCCCTGATGGGCTCGCCGGTGGAGCTGGTCCGGTGCAGGACGGTGAACGCGGAGGCTTTGGCCAACGCGGAGATCGTGTTGGAGTGCGAGATGCTGCCGAACGAGAGAGTGTCGGAGGACTTCGCCTCGGCAAAGAAAGGGCTCTCCATGCCCGAGATGGCCGGATACATGGCAGAGGCCCAGCAGGCGCACGTCCTCAAGGTGAAGGCCGTAACCCACCGGACGAAACCGATATTCCAGACGCTGGTCACTCCCGGCGAGGAACACAACATCATCGTGGGCGTCCCCTGCGAGGCAGAGATCCTGAGCTCCGCGGCGAAGACCGGATACGGTCACCTGCTATCGAACGTGTATCTGTCGTCAGCCGGCGGGGGCAAGCTGATGAGCGTGCTTCAAGTCAAGAAGAGCAGCGAGAAGGACGACGCGGAGCCTCGGAACCTGGCGCTCATCGCCCTGACAACGATGCACGAGATGAAGGACGTCATATTGGTCGATGACGATGTCGACATCTGGGATCCGATGGATCTCTGGTGGGCGTTCACGACAAGGTTCAATCCGAAGGAGGACCTCACCGTCATAGACGAGGCACGATCCTGGCCCTTCCTACCGGAGAGGCTGCAGACTACGAAGGCCATCTACGATTGCACGGTGCCCTGGGCCGAGAAGGGGAGGATGAGGCGGTCGCACCTGCAAAGCGGAAGACCGAGCTAGTTTCTCCCCGCCTTCATCGCGCGCCAGTTAAAACTACCATATCATATGGTCATGCGCAATTGAGCAGTTCTCTTCTAAGGAGCCGAGCATCACTCGGACCCAGAGCAGAATGGAGGCCACGTCGCAGCTCCGTAGGGTCCTGAACGTCGTCCCCCACGGCAAGGAGTACACGGTCGTGGCGAACCTCCCGAAGAACAGCGTGTCCCTCGCCGTCCAGGCCGAGCAGGCTGGAGCCGACGCCATCCTGATGAACGTGGACGGGGAGGACGGGAATTACTCGGGGCACTTCGGCAGCTACGACCTCCACGACGCCTACATCAACGATGCCCTATCCACTGTTTCGATACCCTGCGGGATAGGGATCGGCGGAGCGAAGCCCCTCACCGAAGAATACTGGGAGAGAATAATGTCGACCCAGTTCAGCTTCGTCGAGATGTACGCGCATCAGATGCCTCTCTTCGTGATGTCGGACGATCGCGTGAAGAAGGTAGTGGCGATAGCGACAGGATACATCCTCGAGCAGGTGAAGGAGCTCTCGAGGCAGGAGGGGGTCGATGCGCTGGACGTGGCCATCGTTCCTCCCCAGGCGCGCGGCAACCCCTTCAGTGCGCTCGACTATTCTACCCTGCACCTGATCTCCGAACTGTCCGCGAGGCCGCTGCTTCTGCGGACCCAGAAGAGGCTCACCCCCGGTGACGTCGGCAGGGTGCTCAAGCTCGGCGTAAAGGGACTGGTCGTCGACCCCTGCATCTTATCGGGAACCGATGAAACGTATAAAGAAGAGCTGGCGGGCCTGGTCTCCAGGCGACCAGGACCTGAGTAGCAAGAATCTCCAAGCGGTCATTCTGGCCGGGGGCCTCGGGACCAGGCTCAGGCCGTACACGCTCGTCCTGCCGAAGCCGATGCTCCCTGTCGGGGAGAAGCCGATTCTGCAGCACATCATCGAGTGGTTGCGGGAGGGCGGGATCACGGAGATCGTCGTTTCGACCGGATATCTGGGCCGGTTCATCGAAGAATACTTCAAGGACGGAGCCGAGCTGGGAGTCAAGATAGACTACGCGACCTCTCAGCACCCGCTGGGGACGGGAGGCCAGCTGAAGGCCGCGGAGAGCAAGATACGGGGGAGGTTCGTCTGCCTGTACGGAGACGCTCTTCTGAAGTTCGACCTGAAGAAGCTCATCCGGTTCCACGCGCGCCATTCCGCCCTGGCCACCATGGCGCTGATGAAGTACAGCACCGAACTCAAGTACGGCTTCATGGAGACGAGCTCCGCCGGCCGCCTGCTGGGCTGGAAGGAAAAGCCGAAGATTACCGGATTCATCAACGTGGGCTGCTACGCCATGGAGAAGAAGTTTCTTTCATACATGCCCCCGAACGAGATGTTCGGCATGGACAAGGCCTTCGACCGGGCCATGAAGGCAGGGGAAGTCCTGTGCGGCGCAAAGGTCGAGGGGGAGTTCCTTGACATCGGCGACAGGCAGTCCTACAAGGAAGCCAACGACATCTACGTGAAGCGACTGGGAAAGGTGCTGTAGACCACGGGCTTCGTCGTCTTCGAAGACGAACTCTGGAAGAGATTCGAGCCCGTTTCGCTCTTCAGGCACGTCAGCCAGCTGTGCTGGGGGACGAAGACCCTCCTCGAGACCCTGCGCGACTTCCTCCCCGGCGAGTCGGTCACTCTCTGGGGACGGGAAGAGCTCCGGGAGGTCACGAAGCAGAGGCTGGCCATAGGGTACAACCTGCGGCCCGAGACCGAAGTGCTGCTGGTGAACGCCCGGGCCAGGCCGTCCAGGCAGCTCAGGACCGTCCTTGCGCGCGAGGGAGAGTTCGTCGCTGTGGCCGAAGGGGGCGTGGTGGCCGCCCGCACGCGGGCCTCGTCCCTGGTCCCTGGCCCGCTGACCACGCGCGCCCTGATGGCGGCGGCCAAGCCGCTCGAACGCCTGGAGGCTGGGCCGGACCTGCTGTTCCAGGGCGGTTGGGACCTGGTGGAGAGCAACGGAATGGCCATAGTCGACTTCGGCAGTCGGTCTCCGGAGCCCACCCCGATTCCGGACGGTGTGACCGTGAAAGGAGCGCCGTCGAACATCAGGATTGACGGGACGGCGGAGGTCGACAGCTTCGTCTCTGTGGACGCCCGTCTCGGCCCGGTGATAGTGGGAGAGAGGGCGACCATCGAGAGCTTCTCGGTGCTCTCCGGGCCATGCTTTGTCGGCGAGAAGTCGAGGATCCGCTCCGCGCTGATCCGGGGAGGCACGTCCATCTTTGAGAACTGCAGGGTGGGAGGTGAAGTCGAGAACTCGATAGTCATGTCGTACAGCAACAAGGCCCACCAGGGCTACCTCGGTGACTCCATCGTGGGCGAGTGGGTCAACATCGGCGCTGGAGGCACGGTGAGCAACCTGAAGAACACCTACGGTACGATTCGCTCGACGGTCGGAGGGAAGCGCGTGGATACCGGCATGATCAAGTTCGGAGTCCTTATCGGCGACATGGCCAAGGTGTCCATCGGAGCCATGATATCCTCTGGGAAGAACGTGGGGGCAGGCAGCCACGTGGCGGGTCCCGTCGAGCTTGACGTGCCGGCCTTCACGTACTACGACGGGACGTCGGGGCGGATGGTCGAGCTGTCACTCGGCTCGGCCATGGAGACCCAGAGGCGCATGATGGAGAGGCGGGGGAGGACTCCCAGCAAGTGGGACGAGGCGCTGCTTCAGCTCGCCTTCAGAGGCACGGCGATGGAGAGGAGGCTCGCCAAGGTGAGGAAGGGCCCTCTCAGGCCTCCCTGACGTCGTGAGCCGTGTCTAGAACATTCGGCCGGGAGCGGGGCGCGACGGCGGTGCGGACCCGCGGGGTCTAGCTTAAATGGTAACCGAGGCAGGGTCATGAAGCATTTCGCTTTACGGTGTTAGTTTGACCGATTCGTTCTCGATTTCGCGAGTGAAGAGGGTGGACAAAGAGGGCGTATACGAAGCCTACAGGGACTGGCCCAGGCTCGCCCAGCAGGGGTTGAAAGTGGAGTTCGACCCTCCCAAGAAGAAGTTCTGGCGGGTGGTGGTGATGGGCATGGGCGGGTCGGCCTCCGGCGGAGACATCCTCACCGGGTGGATCAGGGCGAGAGGCACGGGGGAGATGTCGGTCTGCAAGGGGCACATCCCGTTCCACGAGATGAGCGACACTCTCGCTATCGTCTACAGCGCGTCCGGCCAGACCAGGGAGACGCTTGAGATGCTGAAAACCGCCGTCGAGCGCAATGCAACCGTGGTTTCCATTTCCTCCGGAGGGAAGATACTGGAGCTGTCGGAGAGCCTCGGCGTGCCCCACGTGACGATGCCTCGGGTGCTGGCCCCACGGTACGTCCTCCCGTTCGTGCTCTTCTCTTGCTTCGCCATAACAAACAAGGCCCTGGAGCTGAACTGCGAAGCCGAAGCGACCGCGGCGATCAAGGAGATGAATACACTCTCGGAGACGATTGACGTCGAAAGCAGATCGGGATCGAACGACGCAAAGAGGCTGGCCGGGCTCCTGCTGCGCAGGGTCCCAGCCATATACGGCACGACTGTCACCAGAGGGGCGGCGATACGGTTCAAGAACGCGCTGAACGAGAACGCCAAGGAGCACGCCCTGGTGGACGTCATCCCCGAGCTGTTCCACAACGAAGTGGAGTCCTGGGAGTTTCCGTCTCATGGCTTCGTTCCGATCTTCCTCAGACACTCGCACGAGGAAGACACGATGCGGAAAAGGGTTGACTCGATGGTCGAGCTGCTGCGGCGAATGCGTCGGAGGCCCGTCGAGTTCAGGGGAAGAGGACCCAACAGCCTCGCCGAGCTCGTCACGATGGTATACGAGCTGGACCTGGTCTCATACTACATCGCCGTAGCCCTGGGCAGAGACCCCCTGCCTACGAAGCTCCTCGACGCCCTGAAGAATTCCTGACTACTTGATCCCCACGAGCTGAGCCAGTTCCTTTCTGGCGCTGGCCCCGAGGACCTGCGCAGCGGCCTCGGGTGAGACTTCGTTGACGTACACCCCTCCGGCTAGCTCCAGGCCGGTCGAGGACCGAGTGAGAGGGATGACCTCGATGTGCCAGTGGATTTGCTTCGTGGTCTTCTTCTCCGACGAGCTGTGGAAGACGAGCACAAAGTCGGAGCGATCCAGCGCCTTGGCCATGCCCCCCAGAGTGGACCTCAGCATGAGCGCCAGATCGGTCATCTCCCTCTGTGAAAGCTTCAGCACGCTGGTCTGGTGGTGCTTCGGGTAGATCCAGAACTCATAGGTGTGCGTCGAGACCCACGGTGTGAACGCCACGAACGACTCCGTGGCCAGTATCTGCCTCGGGCCTCCGGTCTCGGCAGCCACGACCTGACACATCGGACAGACGCCCAGCTCGTTGAGGGAGCTCTGGACCGTCTCGGCTTCAACCTCGACCGTGGGGGGCACCCTGGGCAAGGTTACGATCTGAATGGTGGGGTGGGAGGAGCTGGCCGACCCGTCCTTGAGGCTGCTGACGTAGAAGAGAACGAAGCTCACGCTCTTCTGGGCGTAGAGCCACCTCACCTTGTCCTGAAGGGAGGCGAGGATGTTCGTCCATTGCTCGCTGTCTATCTTCCAGATTGGCTGATCGTGCTTTGGCGTCGCCACAAGGACGTAGTGATAGCCGACGCCCGGCTCGCTGTAGTGCGGCGACTCGCCGTACATCGGTGTGGCGTTGGGGGTTACGACCGGGGTCCTGCTCGGGAAGATCCGGACCGACCAGTTCCTTATGATGTCTCCCTCCGAGTCCGTCTGCTTCAGGAGCGTGTCGCCGCGCTTAACCAGCACCAGGTCCGCAGGAGGAGTCATCTCCTCGTTTCCCGGGCAGTAGGCGCACTTCTCGTTCTTCTGCGGAAGGACCTGACCGGGCTTCAGCCCGTGGTCGGGGAGTACAATCGCGAGTCTGGAAGTGAAATAATCTTTTCTGATTTCAACCATGGGCACGACAAGGTTGCTCGGCGTTATTAGGATTTCATTCAGGGCCGCCCGGCATCGGACGCTTCTCCCCCCAGCGTCGGCCGGTGTTCCCAGAAGACCGCGCTCCGGCTTTCAGGGGCGCGGCGCCCCGTTCCCTCCTCATCCAGAGGACGTACGCGGTCGCCGATGTCAGCGAGACGCCCAGGAGCTCGAAGACGACCCAAGAGTAGGCAGGCATCGTTATTGGGGCAAAGCTGTACGGCGCTAGGAGGGGGAATGCGTAGCCCGCTCCTCCGAATATGCCGACCGCCGCGAGGACGTCGTAGGAGAGGTGGGACAGAAGGGCGGCCGGCGCGAGGGTCACCACCTTGGCGGACGTCTGGCGGTCGAGCCTCGCCCTCCGGGAGAGAGCGTAGACGAACACGGACGAAGCCAGGATGAAGACTATCGAGTGGTCGGGCCTGCTGGCCACCGGGAGGTTGAGCGCACCGAGGATGTGGTCCGAGTCCACCAGGACCGCGAAACTCCCGGAGAGGAGAAGGAGCCTCAGATCTAGGAACGGAACGGCCACGAGCAGACCGAAGAGGATGTGACCGCCCACTTCGACGAACGCGCCGGGGATCGAGTAGTCGTGCAGGTGGATTGACTGCGGGTGAAGGAAGCCGACGAAGCTGTAGGCGAAGGCGAACAGGGCGAACGGAACCGCGATGCTAGCTACCCAAAGCGCCAGTCTTAGGGCGCGACTGGTGTAGGAGGAGGTCGACACCTTAGCTCACAGGCTCGTCCGCAAAGGGCATCCACGAGGACTGCAAGGGGCGCGGGCTCCCTGCCGATGGCCGCTACTTGATGTACCCCAGCCTGCGCAGCTGGCCCATGACGAACTCCGCCGACTCTTCCTTGGTCTGGTTGTCCGTTTCGACCACCATCTCTGGCTTCAGTGGGTCCTCGTAGGGGTCCTGCGTCCCGGTCATGTTCTTGATCTGCCCCTCCCTCGCCTTCTTGTAGAGGCCCTTTGGGTCCCTGCCGACGGCTGTCTCGAGCGTGCACTTGACGTAGGCCTCGACGAAGTTGGGTATCACGCTCCGCGCGTAGTCCCTCGACGAGCGGTAGGGTGAGACGAGGCTGCAGATGACGACGACGTCGTTGCGCGACAGGAGCTCGGCGATGTGCGCGACCCGCCGCAGGTGTCTTTCCCTGTCTTCTCTTGAGTAGCCCTCCTGGGGGCTGAGCCACCCGCGGATTTCGTCCCCGTCCAGTATCTGGACCCTGGCGCCCAGCTCCTTCAGGCGGGGCTCCAGTATCTTTGCGATCGTAGTCTTGCCCGCGCCCGGGAGACCGGTGAACCAGAGAACGAACCCTCGATCGACGCCCATCTCACTTCCCTCCTCTTCCGTCGCCTAGCCCCATCGAAGCGCCACCGATGTCCGGCGGCGGTGCCACCCCAAGGAGCTCCAGCAGGTTCCTCGCGAAGTCCTTGGTGTTGAGCGTGCCCAGGTCCCTCTCATGGGTGCTGCCAGCTGGGTGGTACAGAAACACCCCGTTGACCGAGTGGACCGAGTCGTCAGGACCGGTGTCGTTCTCGGAAAGATAGAGCGAGTCGTGGCCGAGAGTCCCGGCGGAGCGCCAGTCGAGGTCGTCGAAGTAGACCATCAGGTCGGGCTTGTCCCCTACCGCCTCGCCGTAGACCTCCTCCGGCTCGAAGACGTAGTTCCTCATGGTCCTCCCGCTCGGGTCCTTGATCTCCATGAACCTCTCTTTCAGCAGAGCCTTCGTCTTCTGGACATCCGCCGGGTCGACCACGCCGTTGGCTTCCCTGCCCTTGACGTTGAGGAATATCCTGGCATAGTAGCCTCCCCAGCCCCAGGCCTTCGTCTTCTCCCAGTCCACGTCTGTCTTCTCTATGTCCAGGACGCCCGAGGGCTTGGACTTCAGCGTCAGGAAGCCCTCACGCTCCAGCCACTGGTTCACGCAGAACGCGCCCTTCATGGCCTTCGAACCGTGGTCGGACAGGATGAAGACGTCGACATCGCTCCCTGCCGCGGCCACCAGTTCTCCGATCTTCTTGTCGGCGAACCGGTAGTACTCCTTGGCGATGCCCTCGTACTTGTTGCCTGCGACGTACTTGGGATGCTCCGGGTCGAAGTACTTCCAGAACGCGTGATGGAGCCTGTCGAAGCCGATCTCGTGGAGTATGAAGAGATTCCAGTCCTTCGTCGCCGCCAGGTGCTTCGCGAGCTCGAACCGCTTCTCCGTCATCTCGAAGAGCTGCTTCTTGATGGTGTCCCTGTCCTCCACCCTGAATGTCACGTCGAAGACGTAGTCCCCGACAACGTCCGCGATCTCCTTCTTCAGCTCGGGCGGGTACGTGTACTCCTTGTCCAGCCCCGGCGTTATCATGCAGGACACCGAGTAGCCGCTGATGGGCTTCGGAGGATATCCGGGCGGGAGGCCGACCACGCATGTCTTCAGACCCTGCCTTCCGATCACGTCCCATACGGTGGGCTCCTTCACGCTGGCCGAGTTGACTATGTACCCGTCGCGATAGCCGTAACCCCTCCTGTGCCTGAACCCGTAGATCCCCAGTTGGCCCGGGTTCTTGCCTGTCATCATCACCATCCAGGCGGGGACGGTGATCGGCGGGTCGCATGTCCTGAACTTCGCGTGGGCGCCCGTCTTGTAGAGCTTCTTGATGTTAGGAAGCTCGTCCAGGAGCCTGTCGAAGAGAAGCTCAGGCGGAACCGAGTCCAGTCCTATGATGAGTACTTTGTTCATCGCAATCACCTGTGGAAGGGGTCCTTGCGGCTCAGTATGGCGTCGGAGACCTCCTGCCGCATGAACTCCGTGGGCGGCCGCTGGCCGCTCTCGAACAGCTCCCTCAGCTTGGTGCCGCTGAAGTTCAGGCGCAGGCTGGCGTCGTGGGGACAGATCCTCTCATTGGCGATGCCCCCGCACTTCTTGCAGTAGTAGAACTCCTTGAAGAAGAGCGGCGTTATGCCTAGCTCGGGGAACTCGGCAAAGATCTCCTGGGCGGCGTAGGGGGCGTAGTAGTTGCCCACGCCTGCGTGGTCCCTCCCGATTACGATGTGAGTGCAGCCGAAGTTCTTCCTCATTATGGCGTGCATGACGGCCTCCTTCGGCCCGGCGTACTGCATTTCGTACCTGAGTATGCCGAAGACGACCGAGCCCAGAGGGTAGTAGTTCGCTATGAGCGCCTTGTACGAGTCGATTATCACTTCGTCCTTGAAGTCACCTGCCTTCTTCCTGCCGATGATCGGGTTGATGAAGACGCTGTCGGTGAACGCGAGCGCCGTCTTCTGGAGGTACTCGTGCCCTATGTGCGGCGCGTTTCGGGTCTGGAATGCGGTGACCGTCTCGAAGTCCTTCTCCTTGAAGTGGTTTCTGGTCTCCAGAGGCATCTTCGTGTCCTCGGCGTAGGGATTTGCCATCTCCTGAACGAAGCTGAGGCCGCCACTGGCCGCCGTCCCGGAGGACTCGAGTATCCTCTTCGCTCCCGGGTGGGCCGGATCGGCAGTGCCGAAGACCCTCTCGCAGTACTCTTTCCGGTCGAAGCCGTAGACGTCTTCGGTGTGGAGGACGGCAAGCGCCTTTCCCTCGTGGCGGAGCGCGACGTCCTGGCCGGGAGTCACCGACTTCCCCTTGGCCTCGGCGGGCACGCTCAAGAACGCCGGAATCGTCCAAGCCAGACCGTCCTGGAGCCGCATGTGCCGCAGGATGCTATGGAAGTCTCCTTCGCTGACGAACCCCTCGAGCGGGCTGAAGACTCCGTGGATTATGTTCGTCACAGTGTACGCAACCTCCTGTGAGATGTTCAAGGCAGGAAGCTCCGAAGCGTCTTTTGGACTCGTCCGCTTTTCGGTCGTCAGGTCGACGAGCCTTTCACCGTGAGGTTTCGATACCAAAATGACAACCTCATGAAGGAGGCGGAACCAGGCGGGTGCCCCGAAGGCCGAACTCGTTAGGGGCGAACGGCAACTCTTCGCACATCAAGTCGGCCTTTTTTTGGGCCCTATATATCGCTTGAAGGACAGCGGGCGCGACCATCCGGCGGGCGGCCCTTCGGGGCGTTTCCTGTGCGCCCGTGGGCGTGGGAGATTTATAATAGGGCCTCTCGACCCCCGTCGAAATTATCGTCTTGCTCATCGAAGGAGTTTCGGGGGCTCAAAGAGGGCGACTATCGCCGAGGAGTCTACTGCGGGCGGCGCTCGCCCTCGCGTTCGTCGTCCTTCTGGTCTCACCCACTCTCTTCGAGTTCCCACCCGCGGCCCAGGCCGCCCAGCAGGCTTGGCCCATGGCCGAGCACGACCCGGCGCACACGTCTCAGGCGCCCAACGTGGGGCCTCAGACGAACGCGACCTACTGGGCGTTCACAGTCTCCCAGCCCTTCCGATTCTCGCCGGTCATCGACTCCAGCGGAGAAGTTTACGCGGTGAGCGGCCACCGCGTCTATGCGATCAACGCGAACGGCTCGGTGAAGTGGTACGCCAGCGTCTTCGACCCGGTGGCCTCTCCCGCCCTCGGGCCTGACGGCACCCTCTACGTGCCTTCTCGGAAGTTCATCTCCGCGTTCACTCCCGAGGGATTCCTGAAGTGGAACCTTTCGACGCCGGACTTCAACGAGGGCGCTGACCTGACGGTCGCACCGTCCGGGCAGATATACTCGGTGAACAACGGGATCCTGTACTCGATATCCCCGTCCGGGCAGGTCTCCTGGACCCTGAGCACCGGGTGCGTCACGTCGGCGGTCGCGATAGGGCAGGCGGGGACCCTCTACTGCGGCGGCCGGAGGTCGACCAACGGCGGCGTCCTAAACGCCATCGACCCGCACGGCGCGATAGTGTGGAGCTATCCTATCGGCAACGACAACCCGGTGGATCTCACGCCCACGGTAGGGACCAACGGGACGATCTACGCGACAGCGGCGGACGGCACGTTCCTCGCTCTCAGCCCGGTCGGAGTTCCTCAGTGGGAGGTCGTCAACATGACCACGATGAACGCGCCAGCCGCCGTGGGTCCTGATGGGACGATCTATATTGGCGGTCCCGTCCTCTACGCTCTCTCTCCGGACGGGTTCCTGGAGTGGAGCCTGAGCTGCTACTACGGCCTGGGGTCGGTCTGCGAGCCCTTCGGCACGGTGAACGGACTGACCGTGGACTCGAACGGGACGCTCTACGTTACCGCCACGCTGGGCCAGGCTTCAAGGCTGCTGGTATTCGATAGCTTCGGAGACTTTCTGTGGAGTTTTGCGGCGCCACCTGGCCAGACATTCCCGGACGGCGGTGCGATAGGCCAGAACGGTCTGATGTACCTAGGGAGCTACTGCAATTCTTGTCAAGCGGGGATGGGCTCGGGACGGCTCTTCGCCCTGGGAGAGCAGGGTCCGAACGGCACCCTGAACTTCCAGTCCAACCTCCCGACGGGTCAGCTCTGGGGAGTCCTACTGGACGGGCAAAAGTACGTGACTACGAACCAGTCCATGACTATCGCAACCGCGGACGGAGTACATGCGTGGTCGACCAACGCGACCATTTCGGTCATATCGGGGATCAGATATACGCTGCTCGGCAACGCATCGGGGAGTGTGGCTCTCAATGGAAACGCCACGGTGAAGCTCGACTTCGCGGAACAGGATTTGGTGAGGTTCACCGCCACGCCCGCAGCCGGCGGATCGATCAGCCAATCCCTCGCCTGGCTTGCAACCCTCAGCAAGGTCAACGTCACTGCGACCCCGGCCTCGGGGTATAGGTTCGACCGGTGGATCTCCAACACCACCCAACTGGCGCTCGCCAACTCAACGCTTCCGACAACTTCGCTCTTGGTGAACGGGACAGGAGGGGTGACAGCGGTCTTCGCGGTTTCGCCAACGTCGCTGGAGGCCAACCTGACCATCTCGTCCGGCGAAGGCGGCTCCGTCTCGTACCGCTACGCGCAGATCCAGGGAACGGTTCCGCCGGGCGGGTCCTCTACGATCGTCGTACCCGTGGGCGCTGGGGTCCTGGTCGAAGCTAACCCGAGCACCGGCTATGTGCTTTCTGCATGGAACAGCGTTCCTCCCACGAGCAGCTACGGGAATCTCTCGTCCGTCGTTTTCAGAGTCCTGGAGTCGTCGCGGCTGGGAGCGTCGTTCGCGCTTCAGTCCTCCACGACGTTTACCACGGTGACTACAACGACGTCGTCAAGCAGGGTGACGACCACATTCTCCACCACTCAGACCGCGACGAAGATCACCGCGACCACAACCTCCGGCGTGCAGACCGGAAGAGGGATTCTGGGGACGCACATTACAGTGGCTGATGCCGGCCTCATTCTGGTCGGCGCAGGAGTCATCATTCTGCTGTTGCTCGTGATCGTAAGGCTGAGGCCCCGGAGCCGGCCAGCGCAACAATGACCGCCATGGCGCCGTGCGGGGCTCTCCTGGTACCGTGGTCTGAATGACAAAGTTCGGGGCGTTAAGACTCTCTCTCACAGTCGCGGCCCTGGTGGTGCTCGCGATAGGCGTCGCCCTGTTCTATCAGACGGGCGTCAAGGTGACCCCGGTCGTCGTGAGTCAGGAGAAGCAGCTCTGCTCTCAGCCCATCTCGACGCTCCTCGTCCCCTCGCAGTCCGTGGCGTTCAGCTGCCCCGCCGTGGATGGAGGCTGGGTGACCGCCAGCATCTCCTCGGCGTACTCCCTGACCTACCAAGTGCTGCTTTCGAACCCGCCGGCGAGCGAGCAGCCCATGGTGAACCCGCTGAACGGCACGAAGTTCACGATGGACCTCCCTGTCCCGAGCAACGGGACCATATCTATCGTGGTGACCGACTCGGGGCCGGACTCGACCACCATATCGGGGTCCTACAGCAGTGCGGTCGAGATCAACGTGCAGGACGTGATATCGCAGCCCTCAAGCCCGTACCGCCTTCTCGGCGGGGCCGTGGCCGGGGTCGGCGCCTTGGCGGCGTTCTTCCTGATATGGGATCCTGCCAAGGTCACGACGAGGGCGCTCGGGCGCCTCTCTGGGGCGGGAACGGCGTCGAGGCAGCCCCAGGCATAAGCGTTCTCGCCGACGAAACAGGGCCGGCCGGGCCTTCGAGCCTACAGCCTCTTCCCGGCTTTCAGGAGGCTTCTCGTCGCCCTGCGGAGGTTCTCCGCTGAACCTTCGTCAAGGTACTGAACCTTCTGGCTCGCGAAACGGCTCGAAGGTCTGAAGAGTCCAGCCAGGACCCTCCCGTCCATCCCCGAAGGAACAGGGAGACCGAGGAGGTGCGCGATCGTCGGAGCGAGGTCCAGGAGCCGGGCGCCTGCAGGGTCGGCACCCTGCGCGATGTCCGGGCCGCCGGCTATCAGGACGCCGTCCATCCTGTGGCTCCCGGAGTAGATCGGGTCGGGGGCGATCATGCTGCGGCTTCCGAATTCGAAAAGGCGATGTGCCCGGTAGGTCATGGTGCTGTCGAAGAACACTATGTCGGGCGCCATGTCGAAGTAAGGCCCCGAGTAGATCTCGTCCTTCGTGTAGATGATGTCGAACAGCGTCCGGCCGGTCTTTGGGTCCCTGAGCCCTCTTAGCTTCTCCTTCAGTTCGCCCACGATCTTCTGATATCGATCGCCGGGCTCCACCATTCCTCGAGGCTCCCTACCCCTGACGTTGATGAAGAACTGCCCGTAGTTCCCGTAGGAGTAGACCTCGCTCCTGTCCCAATCAATGTCGTCCAGCGAGAGCGAAAGCTTCTTCGCGAGCTCCAGGCTTCTGGACTTGCCCGAGTAGGCGTAGGTGTGAGAGCCGACGAGGCCGAGGCGCTTGGCCGTGCGGAACAGGAAGTCGGTGGTGATGCCGAGCCTGAAGGAGGCGCGCCTGAACCTCGTCCCGGCCGTCCTCCTGAGCTTGAGGTAGCCGTTGTCGAGCAGCCAGTTGTTCATGTAGACCGCGTAGTACACCGGGCCGAAACCGTGATCCGAGATAACGAATGTGTTGTCCTCCGGGCCGAGGTCCGCCGCTAGCTCGCCGAAGGCGGTGTCAACCGAGTCGTAGACGTCGTAGAATAGCGGCCCGAACACCTCCGCCTTCTTCCGGTCGTACTTCGGGTTCTTGGGGTCGATGTACTGCCAGAAGAAGTGGCTGACCACGTCGGTCGCGTCGAAGACTGTCGCGACCAGATCCCAGCTCTCCTTCTTCATGAAGTGGCGGACCACCTTGGTCTGGCTCTGGGTTATGGCCAGCATGTCGTCCACCAGCTTCCTCTCGTCCCCGGGCTTCAGGAAGTGCGGGCTTGGCTTGTGAAGGTGGGTGATGCCCAGCTCCTTCTCCACCTCGTCCAGGGTCTCAGGCGGAAGGGCGAAATCCCTGCGCTTCTCTGGGTAGGGGAAGCCGGATATCATGATGCCGTTCACCGGCTCCGGCGGGTAAGTCAGAGGCACGTTGACAATCAGACAGCGCCTGCCGGCGTCGGACGCGTACTGCCACAGGGTCCTCCCTCCCCGGTCTCTGGAAGTGGTGGGCGCGTGTTGGTACGTCCCCGGCACCCGCCTCGAGAAGTCATAGATCCCGTGCTTCCCAGGGTTCTTGCCCGTCGCAAAGGTGTTCCAGGCGGTCGCCGACAGCGGCAGGATCGTGGAAGTAAGCACCCCGGTAGCCCCGCGCTGGCTCAGCTTCGCGAAGTTCTTCAGGCGGCCCTCTGCGAACATGGGTCTCATGATGTCGAGCGTCGCACCGTCGAGGCCAACGACGACCAGCTTCCCCAATCTGCACCCCACTCTCTCTTGATTTCGCGCTTCTTCTTGGTACGACAGATGCTACATGTAGCCCAGGTCTCTGAGCCTCTGCTCCACCGACGCCTGGTCCTCCTTCGAGAAGACGTTCTCCGCGTTCCTGTTGGCGCCTGGCTCGTTGCCTTCGAGCTCCGTGAGCACCTGGTCAAGGACGAATGCAACGTACTCGTCGATGGTCTTGAAGTCGCTGTTGCTAAGCCTCCGAGTTATGCGTGAAGCGAGGGCATTGGGTATCTTGACGGCCACGGCGTCGGCCTGGCCCGGGTTCGGTGCCTGTGTCTTGCTGTCCAAATTCGGAGGGGCTTCCCACGACCCCTTTAACAATCTTGCTAGGATTCCAGAGAAGGTTTGGCTGCTGATGCTGCGCCTGGGTGTGCCGCGCATCCTGTCCCGTTTGACGCTTTCAGGACAATCGTCAAAGCTGATTGGGTACTCATTGTGACTCGGGGGAAGGCGTGTAATCCACTGCCACCATGGGTGGGCAATTCCATGGTCCAGAGCCGAAACTCGCTGGTAGTGGTGGGAAGGCAGCCTGGGGCGCTGGCGCGGTGGCCCGCATCGATGGGACGGGCGTTGCGTCAAGGGACGCTGAGCTTCCAGACCCCGGAGACCACGCCCGAAGTGGAGCCAGAGACGAGCTCGTCGCGGCTGCCCCGAACCACGCAGGGACTCTTGGGTCGAACGCCAGGAGAGTAATCCCGGAGCTCTCCCCACTCGCCTTGACGTCGTTCTTGCAACCGGGGTAGTTGACGCTGATGCTCCCGTCCGACTCCTGGTGCGCCCAGAGCTCGTGCATGGCCTCCTCCGCCACCGTGCGGGACTCGTTGTCGAGGTTCCAGAAGCCCGTGGCCCTAGCCATCTCGATCCAATACCCCAACGACCTGCTGCTCTTGCACTTGCCTTGGTCCGGCCCCGAGTCGAAGGTGTCGGAGAAATAACCTCCGGTGGTGTGACCGACTCCCGTGCCCGGCGTCGATGTCCACGCGCTCAGGGTGAGGTTGAACATCGCCTCCGCCTTCCCCGTGGCGCCCTCATGATAGTAGAGCTCGATCCAGGGAGCGTAGACGTTCATCCCGCCCGGGGAGTCGCTGGCGCACGAGGTCGGGAGCGCGGTCGTGATTGGCACCGGGTCGCTCAGAGTGTGGTTCTCCACGTAGAAGACCTGACCCGAGTCGTTCCTGATGCAGGCGGGCGTCGCCCCGAACAGGACTTCTCTCCTGTCCGTCCCGTTGTAGGTCCCTGCGGCGCCGGTGGAGGGGTCGATGAAGCTGCCGTTCAGCCAGCTCCTCGTGTTGGCCTCGATGTCGGTGTGAACCCCGCTCAGGGAGTTGAAGTAGTCGAGGGAACTCGCCAGGATGAGCTGGGTGTCGATCAGGACAAAGCCGTCCTTGAAGCCGCCCGCCCAGTAGCCCCCCCGAATCATCCCGTAGTTCGGGTCGTAGCCTATCTTCTGGGTCGAGGCGTCGAACGGGCTCATGAACCACTCCCTGAGCGCCTCGATATTGGCGAGGTTCGGCTGGACGAAGAAGGCATAGTCGGCTGACCCCGCGCTTGTCGAGTTAGAAGTCGAGGACGGTCCTGTGGTTGGCTGCGAGGCAGTGGATTCCGAAGCTCCCGACGGGCTCTGGCGGGCGGGTGCACCCGCCGCAGCGAGATACAGCGCCGACCCGAGCACAAGAAGGGCGATTCCAGTGGCCAAGGCCGCGTTGCGGTGGCTGTGCCGGCCCGCTCTTTGCTGCGTATCCAGGAAGGTCACCGCGGAGCAGTCGCTGCGCAGACTGGCACGACGTTTCACCACCAGAGATGAGCATTAAGGTTTTCGAGCCCTCCAGGCGATCCGACCGGGGACCAAAGATCGGTCCTAGAAGGCCCATCCTTTTCCAACGAACAAAAGGAGGAATCCGGAGGGGTCCATCCCTGCCGGACGTTATTTGCGTCTTATGCGTGCTTGAAGAGATAGGTGTGGCTGGCGTGGTCGCCGTAGGCGAATCCGCCGGTCTTAGTGAAGGTCCTCGACAGGCTGGTGTCACCCTCGGTCATCAAGTACTTGTAGACGGTGATCGTGCCTGTGTGGGGTGCCTTGCCGATTGGGTAGAAGTATGTGCTGCTTGGGTTCCACGGTGCTCCATATCCAACGCATGGGAATGCAGGGGTTGTTCCGTCGGGGTTGAACGTGCATACTACTGATGGGCTGGTGAAGAAGAAGGTGCCGTCATCGACTGTGCCGAAGTTGACTTGTGGGCATATGCCGGTGGCTGTCGAACAGCCGCTGAAGGTGTCGACGACCCCGTTGAAGTCACTGGTTGGCACTGAGCCTGCGTTCCAGTAACTCAGTACGTTGTTGCCGCTGGTCCAATCGGCGGTGTAGAAGATCTCGGTCGTGCTGTTGATGGCCGCTGTGAAGGTAGTTACCTCGTCGCCCGCGTTCGCGAGTCCACTGTAGAAGCCTTGGTAGGCGTCACCCATGTAGATGGTCGCTGGTCCGGACTGGCCCTGGGCGCATTCGAATACCAGCCCTGCGTAGAACGGATATCCGGAGTATGCCCCGGTCCAGGTGATCAGCGCCGAGAGCTGCTCGTTCGCGTTGGTCGGGTCGCAGGTCGTGGTCGGCACGATCCAGCCGTCGGCTCCGCCCGCTATGTTGTTGGCTGAGTCAACTTGGCCGTATCCGCCCCACACGCCCTTGTCCTTTACGATCTTTGTTGGAGAGATTCCCGCTGCGGCCGAGAACTTCGCGGCCGCGTTGGGCGTGATGTTGTGCCCTGATGGGAGCACGGTCGCAGAGTGAACTGTGGAGTTCGTCGATGCGGCGAAGGCCGTCATTGGTGCCGCGATCACGAGGAGGGAGATGATGGAGAGACTTAGGATTGATGTTCGTGCTTTCGTGAACATGTATTTGCGGCGGGGGGTTGTCGGGTTGAGTAGATAAGCGTGTGGGCAGGACCCTAATCTGTTAGGGAGGTCGTTAGGTGCCTGTCGAAGTTTCGCCCGCGAAGTCGGGCGTACTCCTCAGAGAAGAGGCCCTATTTGGGTGGCGAGCCACGCCTCAGTCGATGTCTGGGGTGTTCAGGCTCGCGTTCGAAATCACGTTCCTCATCTGGGCCAGGGTGAGTGGGGTGCCCAGCCACGGGCGCAGAGCTGCCTGGTCGAAGTTGAATGCGCCAAGCATGTTGTTGGAGTCGGCCACTCTCTGGTTAAGAAAGTGGGAGTTGAGGTTCCAGTTGTAGTCTATGAAGTGGAGGATCGACTCGAACGAGTACTGAGCATGGTCGACTCCCCGATTCGCGTAGGGCGAAATGAGCATAGCGGCCACCCTGAATCCGAGCAGCTGCCCGTCCAAGGTCGGCGGAGCAACCGGGTCGTAGAAGCCACCCCAGTCGTCTGTAACGTAAAATATCGCGGTGCTGCTCCAGTACTTGCTGGACATGACCGCGTCTATCACGCTCTGGACCCACTGCTCCCCGAGCGTGATGTTGTCCGGGGGGTGCTCGCTGAGCTCGAGGTTGGGGATAACCCAGCTCACGGATGGAAGATTGCCGCTCGCTATATCGGAAAAGATACTGGTTCGGTTCACGAAGTCAGGTCTCAGTGTGGTGTATGTGTCCGCCTTCGCGAGGCTGGGGTTGAAGTAGTCGACTATGTACTTGTCTCCTCCCTCTTCGATGGCCTGAGTGATGCTGTCGTACCTGACAGGCTCGTCGTAGTACTTCACCGAGATGCTTGGGTACTTCTGGATCAGCTCAAGCATGGTCCCGATTTCGGATGCCTGCTGTATCAGCTCCTCGGTGGACGCGTTTGACTGCGACAGGTGGCTCCCAATCGACACCTTCGGCGCGACACCCGCGACGGCCGCCCAGTGATTCGGCAGGGAGTAGCTGAGATACGAGGAGAAGAAGTTGTCGAACAGGGTGTAGTTCGAGGCGAGCCCCCAGTAGTACCCCAGAACGGTGTTGTTGTAGTAGGCCATTACGTCGGGGTTGTCGTCGTTCGCCTCCAGGAACCCGTCCATGCTTCCATTGTCGTAGGCGGTCTGTGCAGCCACTTCCCCGTGTGCCAGACAGCACCTGATACCAAGCATCGAATCGTTGGTCTCGTGGGGACTGATGCAGGATGTGTTCTGAGGGTTCTCGGGCATACACACCCCGCTTGAGATTCCACCCTGGACTCCGGGGAATGCTCCGAAGTAGTTGAAGAAGGTGTGGTTCTCCTGCACGATTACTATGACGTGCTTTATGGGGGTCTCGGTGCTGATCTTCCTCGCCTGTACTTCGTAGATGCTGCCGACCAGAAGAAGAGCCACGGCGACAGCGACGAGGGGCGAGATGCGTCTAGTGCGCTTCGTCGCAGGTCCCCCCAAAGGGCCACGGGCCCGGGCCGAGAGTCAACCATCCCGGCCTGGTAGCGGCACTACCAGAGCTGGACGTTGTTGTCGGCGCCGCTGGCCGCCGTCCCTATGCCGGCAGTGGAGCTGGACATGGCCACGTTCGAGACCGTTTCGGCGGTGTCAGTCCCGGCCGACCAGGCGTGCGCTATCGACGTCAGCGAG
>DATJAJ010000059.1:0-12090 GCA_035516335.1 Nitrososphaerales archaeon | reverse complement strand
GACTTCTGTGTAGTCCCCCGATGCGGTGTACTGGGTGATCAGCGTGCCGATGCCGAACGTTGAGCACGTGCCCCCGGGACACAGGCTAGCCGTTGCCGCTCCCGCTGTGAAGACCTCGCTGACCGAGATGTAGAAGAACGCATCAGCGAAGCTGGAGAAAATGTTGGAGGTGAGCCGCGGGACGGAGTAGGGGACGAAGAGGGTTGTCATCTTCTTCCAGAAGCTCATGTTGTAGTTGTCGGAGACCTCAACGAGGTGGAGAGGGACTGTCTTGAACGCCTGGTAGACCCCGATCCAGACGTTCCACGAGACCGCATCGAAGACGAGGAAGTCGACCGCCAGCTCGACGCCGATGGTCCCATGAAATGTCAGGACGAACGCCACGAGAACCAGCGGGAGGAATCCTATGACCGGGATTGACTCGAAGACGTTGACGAGCGGGACGTACACGTTCTCGAACGTCCTATTCTTTATCGCGGCGTATGCCAGCAGGTGGCCGCTGACTATTGAGAGCCCTATGAGCAGGAAGATACGTCCGACCGTCGCGAGCGTCGCCAGCGGAATCGAGAAATCCATCCGCCGCTCACGGCTGCGCATTCTTCACGTTGAGGCCCTTGTAGAGCAGGTCTACGTAGTCAAGGAACCCCGGATCCCTCTCCGTCCTCGGCCGGGGCAGGTCGATCTTCACTATGTCCGAAATTACGGCGGGCGACCTGTTCATGACGTAGACCCTGTCGGCAAGCTGGACGACCTCGTGGAGGTTGTGGGAGACGAGCACCGCAGACTTCAAGGTCGTCGCAGGGTTGAAGACCAGTTCGTAGACCTCCTTCCTGATCTCGTTGGCCGTGAGCTCGTCGAGGTGAACGAAGGGCTCGTCCAGCAGCAGCACCTCCGGAGACGCGGCTAGCGCCCGCGCTATCGCGATCCTCTGCCTCATCCCTCCGCTCATCTCTTTGGGGTAGAAGCCTTCGAAACCCTGCAGCCCGACGACATTGAGCATCCTCTTGGATAGGGCAACCTCCTGCTGCTCTTCCATTCCCGTCCCGGTAAGAACGAGTCTTATGTTGTCCAGCGCCGTCATCCAGGGAAAGGTCGCGATAGACTGGTGGACCAGCGAGATCCTGGGCGACGGCCGGTTGACCTCAACCCCGTCCAGGAAGACCTTCCCCGACGCCTGCGGGATGAGCTGCGCCAGGACCCTCAGCAGGGTCGATTTTCCCGTGCCAGTGGGACCCACTATCGCGACTAGCTCGTCCTTTTCCGTGAAGAGGCTTATGTCTCTGAAGACAGGTTTGCTCGCCCCCGGATAGCAGTATGACAATTCCCGACCTTCCAAGATGGCCGCATCCGTCGCTCTTGACGGCTGGTTGGCAACTGGATTTAGCATCTGTCTCGATGTCCCGGAGAATAAAGCGAATTGCGACAAACATTTAACTATCTCTGCGGGTTTAGGCATTAAAAGTAGTATTAGATGCCGAAAACCAGCAGAGAATACGCATCTTTTGTGGGACTTACGGGCGTCGATGACCTCGACCTAAAGATACTCGAAATGCTTGTTGGCGATGGGGACCTCGAGCAGAAGGACCTTGCCGACAAGATTGGCGTAGACGTAAGGACAGTCGCCAAGCACATCCAAGAAATGAAGAAGAAGGGCGTTCTGAAGATGACTGCAGAAATTAACTGGCCAGCGCTTGGCGTCGGGGCCTACGCATTCGTCGGGACACAGACGGGACTCGGCAGAGAGGCCGCCGAGGAGCTGTTTGAGTATATACGCAACGAGCCGCGTGTGATAGAGGCGTACTCGACGCTCGGATCGGACGAGTACTTCTTCACGGTACTGGATGTCAATCTGCAGATGCTTAGGGAAGAAGTACTCAGGGAGCTAGAGCCTTTGACTGCCGATCTATCGACCGCCATAGTATCGACTCGAATAAAGGCCAGATCCTACGCAAAGTTTCTCGCGTTCCTCAGAGAGCGTCCGAAACAAACAGGCACGGAGGTTGTCACGAAAACCACGGAATCGGAATCCAGGCAAGGAACTGCTGGAAGCAAATCGAACGCAAGGCACTAAACAAGTTTGCCCACGAATTCGCTTCGGACAGCGGAATTGCCCAATAGCCCTTTCCTCCATCCATTTCTGGGAACGGTTAAATTAATCCTCGGAATGACGTAAATCAATAGAATCAGACCGTAATGGTCGAAAGGCGCTGGAATGGAGGCGATAGGTTAGCCCGTCCAGGGGCTCGACCCGTTTAGGTGCCGAACCCATCGACCCAAGGGCACTGCCAACGAACTGGTTATTCCCAGCGGAAGTAGCGAGTCGCAATGAATGCGAATATGGCGGTGTAGACGACCATCGTCGCTATGCTCGTATAGGAAGGCGCCGAGTCAAAGGCCGAGGAAAGTAAAGCCCCAACCGCCGCGCCTGGCGGAGAATAGTTCATGGTCGTGGCCACTATCCCGCCCACTTGGGAAGGCTGAACCCAGAGACCCGAAAGGAAAAACGACAGAAACATCAACACCCCGGATACGGCCGAAAAAATCTGCTGTGTTGGAACCACGGCCGCAACAATCAGGCCAAGAGAGAATAACTCGGCAATCGAGAGAATGATTGAGAGAGCGAAATAGGGAATGTTCGCGTGAAGTGATGCCCCGAAGATCAGTTCGCTCCCAAAGACGAGAATCAGGATTGCTGCCAGGGCGACCACAAGATTGATGATTGCCTGGGCCGCGAGCAGTCTCGAGGGAGACTCCGGAGTCAAAGAGACTCTTCGCAGCCAGCCCATCTCCCGATACCTCACCGTGGTGTAGGGCAAGGAATAGATTCCAAGGAAAGTGAAACTGATGGCCATGAGAGTTGGAACGTATAGGTCTATGATTGTGAGGTCCGTCCCGGCGACGTTCCCTGGGCTTGCTACTCCAATCAGGCCGAATATTGCGAGCAGGGCGGTTGTGATGCCGAGTCCTCCTCCCAACCCTATCGGTGTCCGCAGGGCGAGCTTTGCCTCGACCTTGAGGAGTGCGGAAAAGTGGCCTCGTGATCCCTTCCCTTTCGATTTGCTCGGGACGGAGGTCATGGTTCGGCCCCTCCCGGAGCGTCGGCCGGGTCGTCCCTTGTCAGCTTCACAAACGCATCGTCAAGGTTCCCTCGTCTGGCCTCTATCTCAGAGACGTGCACTCCGATTCCCGCGAGAGAGTTGATGACAGATGCTGCAAGATCGCCCGTACCGGTCACAGTGATGTATCTCTCCTTTCTCTCTATTCCAGTTAGGCCGGGGATGGCGTGCAGAGTCTTGTCGTCGACCGGTTGCGAGGGGACAAACCGCACTCTGTTCCCTCCTGCCAGCGCGGCGATCGCTTCAGGAGTATCCAACACGGCGAGCTTGCCGTGGTTGATCAGCGCGAGGCGGTCGCACAATCTCTCGGCTTCGTCCATGAAGTGGGTCACGAGGATGACGGTGACGCCCCGGTCTCTGATGCTCTCTATGAGAGACCAGGTCTCACGCCTTGCCTCCGGGTCGAGCCCCGTGGTAAGCTCGTCCAGGATGGCGACTTTCGGGTTCCCCACCAAGGCGAGCGCTATTGACAGCCTCTGCTTTTGCCCGCCGGACAGATTCTTGAATATGGAATTCTTGACTTGGGTCATTCCAAGAGTCTCGAGCAAGGCATCCGGGTCCATCGGGTTCGGATAGAAGGAGGCGAATAGCTTCACAGCTTCGCGCGCCTTGAGGCGAGGAGGCATGGAACTCTCCTGCAGCTGGACGCCTACAAACTCCCTTATCTTGTTCCTGTCCCTTTGCGGGGAGAGCCCGTAGATGCTAATCGAGCCCGAGTCAGGCGTGCGGAGCCCCGAGATGCACTCGACCGTTGTGGTCTTCCCGGCGCCGTTGGGTCCTATGATTCCAAAGATTTCGTCCTCCTTTATCGAGAAGGACACCCCATTGATTGCGGTAAAGTCTCCATACCTCTTGACTAGATTCTGAACCACGACCGCCGATTCAGACACTTGGTGATAGCCCTCTGGGTGCAACGAGAGCTCAGCTCACTCGGTCTTGAATGGCGGTGCGCGTCGTTCGGATTACTTCAGACAACTTAACACCAGCAACCCTAAGGGAGCAGTTTCTCCCTCTTGATGAGTCGGCTCGATGCGATGAAGGTCACCATCGAGAGACCGGCGATAACACAAGCCAAACCGAGATCCAACCAGAAAGTAATCGAAGGGAGGAGCAAAGGGATGTAGAAAGTTGGCATGACCAACACCGCCCCGACGCTCGTACCGAGTAGTTGGTTAGACCCAACTCTCTGCTTCTGGAACGAACCGAAGGACATCATGATCAGGGTCACCAAGGAGACCACGGAGACGTCGAGGGCGATAGCGAGAATCGGAATCTCGAAGAGCACCGAACCAGCGCTGAACAGCGTCCCTGCTGTCACGTCGAGGAAGATGTCGAGAACCCCGATTGCACCGGCCAGAATAAGCCCCGCCTTCAGATACTGCATGTAGATGTCTCGCTGGCTAATCCCGAGGGAAAGGAGATATTCCAGTACGCCGTTGTTCTTGTCGTAGACGAAGAGCAGAACGACAGGCGTGGCGAAGAACATCGCCGCCAGCGCCTGCAGAGGTACGGCAAAGAATGAGATACTAGTAGTGGACGTAAAAAAGGAGACATCAGTAGACGGGACTCCGACCGTACTCGCGATGCTCGCAATATGGGAAGCACCTGAAAACAGGGTTCCGACTACCGTCATAAAGATGGCCTGCACCACGTATGTCTTCGCCAGTGACAGGCTTCTCCCGGCGATGAGCGTGCCCAGCTTGCTGCTCAAGTCAAATCAACTCAGTTTTCCTTCGTTCCCTAAGCCCCTGATGCCGCAGACGATGGAGATGCATCCTCGAAGAGGTTCTCGAGGGGATTGTCTAGCTCGCGCATCTCGGTCACAATCACGCCACTGTCGACGAGCTTCTTCAGCATCAGGCCAGCCTCTTCCGGCGTGCCAAAGCTCATCACATAGTAGCCGCCTTCCAGCTTAGCATCCACCACCTTCGAGATGTCCGTCGCTGTCCTGAACCCAACCCGGTACTCCTTTGATTTCATGTCAGAAATCTTGCCATTGTACGCGAGGGTGCCATTCCGCACCAGCAGCAGGTTCGTGCCGATATCTCTAGCTTCGTAGAGATTGTGCGAGGAGTACAGGACAACTCTCTCCTTTGATATCTTGAGCACAATATCTCGTATCTCCCTCGAGACGGCGGGGTCGACGTTTGAGGTTGGTTCGTCCAGGAGGTAGATGTCCCTCTCCTGGAGGAAGACCTTCGCGATGGAGACCCGCTTCTTCTGCCCTTGCGAGAGATCCCCTACCTTCTTGTCCTTCAGCTCCCCGAGCCCGAGCAGCGAGATTGCATCGTCCGCTTTTCCTCCCTCGATTTTCGCGTAGAAATCCAGGGCACGCCAGACCGTCATCTCCTCGGGCAGGGCGTTGTAGTGAGAGAGATAGTTGATCTTCTTTCTTGCCTCTTTTGACGTTAGGAGGTCCTCACCGTCGAAGCGCACCTGTCCGGAGTAGGGTTCGAGGATCCCCGCAATCGTCCTGAACAAGGTGGTCTTACCTGCACCATTAGGCCCCAGAACCACGTATATTGCCGACTCGCGGGCCTCGAACGAGATTTGGTGGAGCACAGGCTTCCCATCGTATCCTGCGTTGACTTTCACAAGCTCAAGGGTTGACAAGTTCGCTCATCCTCATTTGTTCATCGGAATGATCTCGCGATATTTTCCGCCCAGAGCCTGTTCCGGTGGTTCGTCGGCGCGTTCGACCTTCACGTTATCCAGTTTGTTAGCTGCGAGCAGGTCTCTCAATTGGGTGAGGACCTTCTGCCATACCTGGTCTCGATCTATCGTTTCGGCAGTCCGAAGCCTGACCCTTATGGCGGTGGGCGCCGTCTGTACCACCTGAAACAACTGGACACCTTGCACGCGCTCGAATATTGTGGCAAACTGCAATGATGTCATTTTGACCGACTCGCCGTTTTCACCGCCGAAGGTTAAGATGTCAGCCACGCGTCCCAGGACGCGGATGGCGGGCGTTCGTTGGCCGCAAGGGCAGCGGTCTGGCCGCACCACGACGCTGTCGCCCATGTCGTACCTGATGATCGGCTCTACGCGGTTGCTCAGGTTCGTCACCAGCACCGTGTGGGACTGCACTCCAGGGGGGACGGGCTTGAAGTCTGCGTCAACTGCCTCCAGTATGGCCCAGTCGCTGTTGAGGTGGAGCCAGCGCTCCTTGCACGACCACGCTACCGGAGCCCCGCACTCCGTGCCCCCGTAGGCCGTCCCGAGTCTGGCTTTGAACACCCTTGCAATGAGGTCATAGTCCCGGTCAGAGAGCCCCTCGGAGGTTGGGAAGACGAAGGAAGGACGGATGTGCAGGCGTCCCGCCTCCTGTTCATAGGCGAGCAGAGCGATCGTGCTGGAGTACCCCTGCAAGAATTTCGGCTGATATTGATTCAGCTCGGTTACTATCTCTGAAATGGGTAGGTGGACTGAGATCACTTTCCTCTTGTCGTCGGGGTTCATGGTCACTCGCGAGAATGCCGCCGTGTGCGCGCCCGTCGCTATCAACGACGCCGTGCGATTCTTCCCGGTCAGCGAGCTGAAGAAGAAAGAGAGGGCTCCCGTCCGGCCGAGCAGGGAGCTCATCAACCTCTTCGTGACGGACTTGATAGCGGCGTCGGTCTCCTCGTCAATCACGAAGAAGACGCGAGTGCCGGTCAGCCCGGAGGTAGTGGCTATTCGATACTTGCCAAGGAAGCGCGTCCCAATGAGGCTGGGATCTGCGAGGAAAGCCTGCACCTTTTCATAGGTCACCTCGCGGTCTGTGGGCCAGTCGTCGTACCGAGCCATCAGGTTCCTCTTGTTGGTGACGGGCAGCAGAGTCACGTCTTCTACCCTGTCCGGGACATCCTTGTAGAGCTCCTTGTAGTACGGCGAGTTGACTCTCGCGAAGGCCACAAGGTCCGCAAGGCGAGCTCTACGCGTGAGCTCCAAAGAGCTGCGTCCTTCTCCGGTTGGATTCGTACTGGACATCGAGTTCACCCTTGTGCTTTCTGCTTCACAACCAGGGCGGATGAATCCTGGCCAGTCAGATATGCACCGAGGGCCAACACCCCGAGTAGGGCAGGCAGGACAAGCAGTCGCTCCTCCCCGCCGACGCCCATCTGAGCTAACGCGTTGGCATACTTCACAGGAATGAAGAAGAGCGTCGGGATCCCAAAGGCCACGGCAACGTATCTGAAGACGCCTTTCTTCGCGATGGTCCAGGCGAGGATGAGCGAGATTCCCGCGAAGACCGCGGCGACCGCCGAGATGAGATCGTGGGTCCGGCCGGTGTTTTCAGGAAATACTCCTACGAGCAGGAAGGCGACGTTGAATACCGCCGTGGCTGCCAAGTATGGCCTCTTTCGCGTGCCAAGGTACACGAGAAAAGTCCCCACGAGAAGCATCAGGCCCAATAGGATGGTTGTCGTGTCGAAGATGGCGGCTGAAGGTTGGTGCACGACGCAGTTGGTGGTGCTGGTGGGAGGGACGCATGTCGCGCCCAAGTCGCTGATGTAGTTGCTCGAGACGCTGTAGCCCGGGTAGAGCGTCTCGGCGACGAGCTCGAAGACGAACCACTGAGAGACCGCAGCGATATACAAAAGACCGCCAATCTTCAATGGGTCGTAGCGCATGCCTTTCACAGCGCCGAGGGCGACCGTTTACCACTCTTTGTCTGCCTGATGACTCGCTCGTGCATCGAAGCCCCGCAGCCGGTGGCGGAGACTCTGCGGATTAGCCTGCTGCCTCGCAGGCGAGGCTTTCGGCCAAGTCATATAGGGGGCAGCAGACCTGCGTTGGGCTATGCGGAGGCTGGTCATCGAGCTATACGGCAAAGAACTCGAGAACCTGAAAGGGCAGAGCTCCTACCGGAACATCAAGTCGGCGGAACTCGTCCAGCTTCTCAGGCATGACCAGGACGAGATCGTCGGCATCTGGAGGATAGCGCTCAATGACCCTGGTTCGAATGTCGAGGACTGTTTCAAAGACGACGGTGTCACCATTGAGGCAAGCGTCCTCGAACGAGAGGCGGACGGCGGAGAGGCATCGCTTGTGTTCCGGAGAGCAAAGCCCCAACCGGGCTTCTTCCTGGGCCGTGGTACATCCAAGCCTGGAGGAGCCTACATGGTTGGCTTCTTGTTCAAGGACGGCAGACTAAGATTCACCATGGTCGGAACGCAGAAGCAGGTAAAGGAGATTCTGGACAGGGCCGAAGGCAGCGGGCTGAAGTACAGGGTAGTATCGCTGGAGGACGCCGACTTCGGGACCCATGCTCCAATCAATCGCCTGACCTCCAAGCAGCGTAGGATACTTACTCTGGCCTACGAGCTCGGCTACTTCGAAGTCCCGAAGAAGATAACCGCCAACGAGCTTGCAGCCCGTCTGGATCTGACGGACTCCACGGTCGTCGAGCACCTGGGCAAGGCTAAGAAGCGGCTTCTGGGCGAAATACTCGACAAAGCCTAGAGAGCCATGTCTCGGCAAGCCAAAGGACGGGCATGGAAGCGGGGTTCGAATCCACTCCTGTAGAAGCAAACGCAGGTTTCGGGGTTTGACCTGGCGGAAGAACCCCTAGGCAGGTCCTGGCGGGCCGAGAGACGCTTGTCCCTGCCAAAGATTGATGCGAGATGCATCCCGACCTTGTCGGCGCTGTCGGGCAGCCGCTGCGTGTCCTGTTCGGACTCGGTCTCGTAAACGCGTTGCCGCAATGGCCGACGCGCTTTTCCGCCTATCGCCTGCCTGTTTCCGGACCGCCGCGGAAGTCCTCTCCATGAAGACCATCGTGAGGTTGTCGTTCATTCGTTCCTTCCTAAAGACTCGGTACCCAAGCCTCAGGTAAAGTCTGATGTTTCCTGCGCTCTTGCTTCCCGTGAACAGCTCGTACCGCCTGCTTCTGCCGAACTGGTTCTCAATCTCCTTCATCAGGGCCGTCCCGATGCCCTGGCCCTGAAACTGCGGGTGGACGATCAGCCTTCCGATGTAGCAGGTGTCTCCCTTCGAGTAGGCCCTTACCGAACCCACGATTCTCCCACCAGCCACTGCCCTCAGGAACTTCTGCCGACTGAAGTCGTCCCACATCTCCTCGATTGTCTGGACCATCGGCGGAATGCGATAGTCGTTGTAGATCTCGGCCTCGCTTCTGTAGGCGAGCTTCTGAAGCGCGAGTATTTCCTGCGCGTCTGATACAGACGCCGTCTCTATCTTCAGGATTGGGTCTGACTGCGGGCTGTTTCGCAGGCTTATTATCCTGAAAGACCTCTTGCCAGAAACAGTGTCACTGGCCAACGGCATAGTTCGCCGTTATCGTCCCGTAGCCGTTCACGGTGACCGTTGTCGACTCCAAGACCGTTGATGCAATCGACAGGTTGCTGCCGGAAGTGCTCCATGACGAGAATGAGAACGGGCCCGTCGGCGCGGTCGAAAGGGACACCGTCGCACCGCCGTCGAACCAGCCGTCGCCCGTAGGGGAGGCAAAGGCGATTGGGTAGCTCCCGCCTCTCTCGGTTGTCAGTGTGCAAGATGCCGATGTGGATGGGGGAGATCCGGTGACCGGGTTGGTCGTCGAGGTGACCCCCGTGCAAGTGTTCGAAGAGTAGGCCTCCGTCGACGGCCACGCCGCAGACCAGGACATCGAAGTCGAGCCGGAGGGGAAGTTGTAGCCCACCCCGTAGCTGTAGGCAACTTTGGTCCCAGAGACCGAGAACGTGTTCGAGGAAGACAACGTGCTGCCTGATATCGGGCCTGTGTAGGTCACGCTCCACGATGCACCGGTGACGTACGCCTCAGCGATTGCGATGCCATCGAGACCGTTGTAGAACATCGCGCTAGATGCGGCTTCGGCGAAGACGGTCGGGACGGCGGTGGTAGAGCCCGACCATGTCGCCGTCAGAGTTCCGGATGTCGTCGTGCATGACTCTGTCCCCCCTATGACCCACAGGCAGACCGAGGCATAGCCCACCGGGCCGTACTCGTAGTAGTCGTACATGCTCACGGCCATTGAGAAAGTCATGGAGGTGTAGGTGACCCCGCTCGGGGGATTCTGCAGCGTCTGTTGGATTTCGGCTACCGCGCTAGCGATGTATCCCTCCGTGTTGGAGCAAGCGGCCAGAGTCTCCAGGAAGGCTTCGCCCGTGGAGACCGAGACCTGGTCGCCGCCGTTGCATCCGGGGGCTGTGCATTCGTTGCAGCTAGTGGTCGGGGTCCACGGACTGAGGACGCCCCCGGAAAAGTTCGGGTTGACGGCCGCCTGTGGGTTCGTGCTCGGGCCGATGTAGTTGTAGCTCACCATCAGGGCTCCCGTGCTCCCGCTGGCAGGAACGCTGCCGGCCACTGTCACGTAGTACTGCGTCACCGAGTTGAGCGTGATCGTGTGCGGGCTGTCCATCGTGACGGAGTAGACGAAACTGCCGCTGCCAGACCGGGTGATGCTAGTCGGAGACCCTCCGTCTACAGAGTACGAGACGAGGTTGATCCGGCTCTGCCCGGCGACGACGTTCCAGACGTTCGGGACGGTGATCTGCACCCCGGTCCCGGCGGGATAGTATCCGTCTTCCGTCGGCGACGGGGGACTGGCCGCGACTCCCGACCCGCCCGTGATTGTCAGCAGATACTGCGTCGTGAACGTGGCGTCAATCGAGCCTGCGGACGTGGCCGTGATTGTCCCGCTGGGGGCTTGCGCGGAGCCCGTGATTGTGGCCGCGACCCTCGTGCCGGTCCCCTGGGCAAGGCTCTCCCACGCGTAGGAGTGCAGTGTGCCCACGAACCACGTCAAGGTGGCGGGAAGCTGCCCTTGGGTGAAGCTCGCCCCATCAACCACCAGGACCGGGCTCGAGGCGAAGGCGCTGTCTCCGGACGCCGTGAAGGTCATCTGGACCGTCGTGCCGGGGCTGGCTCCCTGGACCGCGAGGGCCGGCTTCTCCCAGAAGACGTTCCCGAGCGACGTGACCACGCCCACGCTGTCACCCGGGTTCGTGCTCGCGAGTATGGTGTTGTATTTTGAGAGGCAGGGGCTCAGGCCGCAGTCCTGGTTCGGGATGAGGCCAGGCACGGAGACCAGGCTTCCGCTCGGGACGGCCTGGTTCGGTGCGAACTGGTAGACCGAGCCGTTTGCGAACTTCAAGACCAGATACTCGACGGTGGATCCGGCCGCGCCTGTGTTCGCCACCGCGAGCGTCCCGTCGCTGAGGGCCTGGAACGTGAGTGATTCCTTGCCCTTCTGGTTCAGCAGTTGCTGGGCCTGCTGGGCCGCCTGGGACGACTGCGTCTGGAGGGAGTTGACGTAGGCGAAGGCGCCCAGACCTGCCATCAGCACCACGACGAAGAGCATCGTGCCGATGACGGACGCCACGCCCCTGCGTCCCGACCTTGGCTTCATCGAAGGACCGGTCTCTCCGGGCTTTTAACGGTCAGGCGGATGCCGCCACGACCTGAACGGCCGCCTCCGCGGGCGGAGAGGCGCTCACAATGACGGTGTATCTCGCGCCGACCGCGAAGAGCTGCGCTTCGACCGTCAGGGTTGCGATAACGGACTGGCCTGCGGGAAGGGGGAAGCACATGGGCACGGAGGCTGGGTTCGTCCCAGCGCCACATCCGGACGAGATAGTGGAGCCGGTCGAGGGGTTGAGCAAAGATAGGTAGAAACTCCCAGAGGTTGCGGCCCCGGCGGTCGTCAGCGTCATCGAGCTGACGGAGACCGTCCCTGTGTTCGCTATGGTCACGGTCTCGACAGCCACCGCCTCTCCCTGCTCGATAGCAGCCCCGGTCACCTGCACCGAGGCGCCCGACTGTGACGAATACGCCAGGCCCATGGCTGCGGCGTAGACCAGCGTTGACCCGCCGAGGACGACGGCCATCAGGATGAACACCTCGATGTAGGTGGAGACGGCCGCCCGCGACCTACGTGCCAAGTTGGATCTCCGTCCCGTAGGGATCGACGAGGACGACCGTCTGGCCTGAAGCGTGGACGCAGGAGGGCGAGCTGAACGTGAACGCGCCG
>DATJAJ010000058.1:0-3018 GCA_035516335.1 Nitrososphaerales archaeon | reverse complement strand
TCCATCTTCAGGGTCACCAGTGCCGCTATTCCTCCATGGACCGAGTCTGATGAAAGAATAGGTACGAATTTCTTGATCGTGCCGGACTTGAGCATCCTTGTGAGCCGGGACGAAACAGTGGGCGTGGTGAGTGAAGTTCGCTCGGCTATCTGCCTTAGAGAAGCACGCCCATCGTTCAGGAGCGCCTGCAGTATCTTCAAATCCACCTCGTCACATTGCATGAGAGGACTCGAACCTGATGATCATAAAAGGCTTTACGTTTGTAAAGACAACGGTTTAAGAGCCATGACGGCAGGATGCTCGTTAGATGGCGACCGACCCCATCTGCGGGATGTTCGTCGACGAGAAGACAGCGGAGCTAAAGGCCCAGGTCCGTGGCATCACCTATTATTTCTGTAGCGAGAGCTGCATGCGCGACTTTCTGGCCCCCGAGAAGGAGGCGAGGAAGCTCAAGCTCGAGGTAATCGTGGCCGCGATTCTCACCGCCCCCATTCTCTTCCTGACTGGACCTGCTCTCGATTCGCGACTGTTCACTTATGTCTTGCTGGCTCTTGGTACCCCTGTCCAGTTCATCATTGGTTGGCGGTTCTACAAGGGCGCCTACGACGGCATCAGGAACCGGATGGGGAACATGGACATCCTGATAGCTCTCGGCACGTCTGCCGCTTGGGCCTACTCTGCTGCCGTGACCTTGAGGCCGGCTCTCTTCCCCACATCGGGGGTGTTCTTTGACGCTTCAGCGACCATAATCACTCTGGTCCTTGCGGGGCGCTATCTGGAGAACGTCACCAAGAGCAGGGCGTCCGACGCAGTGCGGAAGCTGATGGAGATGAGCCCCTCCATCGCTCACAGGCTCAACCCAGACGGGACGGAGTCTGAAGTTGCAATCGAGTTGATCAACGTGGGCGACGTGCTCGTGGTCAGACCGGGGGAGAGGATACCCGTGGATGCCGTTGTCACGGCCGGAGAGTCTGCTGTTGACGAGTCCATGATCACCGGTGAGAGCATACCTGTTGACAAGGGACCGGGTGACGAGGTCATAGGAGCGACGATCAACAAGTCCGGGCTGCTGAGATTGAGAACGGACAAGGTCGGCCAAGACATGACTCTCATGCAGATCGTCAAGCTGGTCGAAGAGGCGCGGGTGGGGACTGCGCCGGTGCAGCGGCTGGCTGACAGAATCGCGACCTACTTTGTTCCCATCGTTATCCTCACCGCCTCTGTTGCCGGACTCTATTGGTACTTCATCGGGCACGTCGGATCCGCCTACTCAGTGCTCGCCTTCGTCTCGGTCGTGATAATCGCCTGTCCCTGTGCACTGGGCGTGGCGACGCCCGCGGCCCTGCTCGTTGGCACGAGCGTCGGAGCGCAGCACGGAGTCCTAATCAAGGGAGGCGAATACCTGGAACGTATGGCGAAGGTCAAGACCGTCGTCTTCGACAAGACCGGGACGCTCACCGAGGGCAAACCTGCCATAACTGACCTCGTCCCCTCCCCGGGGCGCACGGCGGACGAGCTACTGGGCCTTGCGGCGTCGGCCGAGAGCGGCTCGGAGCATCCCATCGGAAGAGCGATCGTTCAAGAAGCGAGGGCACGCTCGATACCGACAACCGAGGCTTCTCAGTTCCAAAACATCTCGGGAAGCGGCGTCGTTTCCACGATCAACGGTGCAAAGGTCATGGTCGGCACAAGCAGGCTGGCGGAAGAGGAGGGCATCGACCTCTCTCCAGTCAAGACCAGCTTGGAGGAACTTGAACGAATCGGCAGGACGACGATCATCGTGACGACGGGCGGGAAGATTGCAGGAATGATAGCGCTGGCCGATACGGTCCGTACCCCTGCAAGGACGGCAGTCGGGGCACTGAAGGAGATGGGCATGGACGTTGTCATGCTCACGGGAGACAACGAGAGGACCGCCGCCTCGGTGGCAAAAGACGTTGGAATAACGAGGTTCGTAGCTGAGGTGCTTCCGGAGAAGAAGCAGGAAGCCATAGAGTCTCTGCGGCAGGGCGGCCGAGGAGTAGCCATGGTGGGGGATGGAATCAATGACGCCCCCGCACTTGCGAAGGCAGACGTCGGCATGGCGATTGGAAGCGGGACAGACGTCGCCAAGGAGACTGGCGGGATTGTCCTGATCAAGGACAATTTGATGGACGTGCCGTTCGCGGCCAGGCTCAGCCGCAGTACTCTCTCGAAGATCAAGCAAAACCTCTTCTGGGCCTTCGCGTACAATGTCGTCCTCATTCCGGTCGCGGCCGGGGCGCTGGTCCCGCTTCTAGGTCTCTCGATCTTCGATTATCTCCCGTTGCTTGCTGCGATGGCAATGGCGGTAAGCTCGACCGCAGTGATTACCAACTCCCTGCTTCTCTTCGGTTTCAATTACCCGGACTCGGTACCTGGCACTAACCATACACCCGGTCACTCGACCTCTGGCTGATGGCCTCATTCCGCTCTTACAGAGCAATTCAATGGCTCAATGTCTAAATTATTTGCTATTTTGAGCCACTTTAGTTATAAAATCGTAGGAAAGTCTCCGGTTGCGTGAGTGATTCCGAACAGGGTGTCAAGAAGGAGCCTGCCTCGTCCTCCCCTGTCTTTACACGCGGAGCTACGGGTCTTGTAAAGGATCTCGACCTCTTCGATGTCTTCTCATATAACGTCGCGGGATGGTCGGGCCCAGCTCTAATCGCGACCCCTCTTTTGCTCTCTGCACTCATCGGTGGTGTGCCGGCGGAATGGGTGGTGTTCTCCGTCCTTCTCGCTCTGCCCGTCGTCTTCACTTACTACGTTGTTTCTGTCACGATGCCAAGAACCGGGAGCGATTACGTCTTCGTCTCGAGGGTCCTCCATCCAAGTCTGGGTTTCGTCCTCGCTGCATTCGCGGGCGTACTGGCCCCGCTGGTTTTCCTGGCGGGATTTGGCGCGCTCGGCTGGATACCGTACGGTGCTAGCCCCACCTTCTATTATCTCGGTTACATCTATCACAACTCCGGGCTGATAACCCTCTCGCAGGACATC
>DATJAJ010000057.1:0-2878 GCA_035516335.1 Nitrososphaerales archaeon | reverse complement strand
GCAAGGTCGCATTCTTCTACTCTGATGTGGAGGACCTCAGCACCATCCCGGAGGACCCGAAGAACACGTTCATCACGCTTGCCTCGATAGACAAGGTGGTTGGTCACAAGGGTCTGATCTCTCCGCGCCTCGAAGTAACATGGACCGCAGGCGGTCGAAGCCGGTCAGCGGTTTTCACGCAGGAACTCACAGGCCGCAGGAAGAGGAATCTCAACGACTGGGTGGGTGTGGTAGAGCGCCTGAAGTCGGGCACCCAGGTGATCGAGGAGTTGCCGAGGGGCCCCGCGTCCGACAGTCTGGACGGGAAGATCCTGGGCGTCCTGGCCGACATGCAAGAGAAGGGATTGATGACGATAACCGGGGAACTGATGAAGACGTTCCACCAAGACTTCGATCCCGACGAGGTGCAGCGAAGCTGCGACGGGCTCGCCGCGCAGGGCTTGGTCGTCCTTCACATGGACGGCACCGGAGTAGGCTTCTATCGCAAGAAGTCGCCGCTCGGCAAAGACGACCTTTCAGCCTAGCGGCTCCGAGGTTGTCGGACGGAATCTACCGATAGCTCGGGTACCTTCGCCTGAAGAGTTGGAGCATCTCCGAAGAGAGCCGTTCGTCAACCGACTCCGCCCCGCCGGACAGCTTGACGACGTTCTCGTGAGAGAATACGAAGGGTCCCTGGGCGTAGCTGCCGCCCAGCCGGGGGACAGTGGGTTCAGACTTCAGAATGGACGCGATGTCCAGCCCGAAGTTTCTCCCTGCTGACTCGTCTTGGCCACGGTCGTGGGAGTTCTTCAGCGCCCGTAGGAGCAGGCCGGGATTGAGCTCCCGGTATCCGAAGTTCATTGGGCTTAGAGACCCGATCTTCACGTGGTCAACCTCCGTCTGGGCCCCCAGCATCAGCGGCGCTGGCTTGAAGACCGAATCCATCTTGATCTGCCAGGCCTGCGTTTCGTTCGAAACGATTGCGTCGAAGAAGCCGCTGGCCCTCGAAGGGGCGGCAAGAAAGCTCCAGCCTTTCGGATTCCTGGCGTACTTTTCCAGGAGGAGCTCAGCGAGCGCGCTCCCCTCGATAATCTCCATTTGTCCTGTTGAACGAGATGGAGGATAATAACCTATCTAACCAGGCGGCGCTCTTGCCCGGCTGGCGTCAATTGGCGAGTCATGGGCAACGCTAGTCGGACAGCCCGCCGTTGCGTGGGACCGCTTCGCCCTACTTCATTAGGCCGATCAGGTACTGCTTGACCCTCGCCGTCATGAGCACGTCCGCGGGGTCTCCGTCCAGCTTGTAGCACTCGAGAGCCTTGTCGCAAAGCCGCATCGCCTGCTGCGCCTTGGTCTTCTGTTCCACCTCCTGGGACAGGATTCTCTTGATGCCCTCCAGGTACCAGTCTCCCCCGGTCCTGCGATCGTCCAAACGGGTGTAGCACTCGGCCACCCACTCACAGTACTCGGCCCTTTCAAACGGCGCCTTGGTTTCGTCTGACGCCTCGCTTTCCAGCGAGCGTATCGCTCTCTCGTACTCGCCGTTGTGGATGAGGACCATCGCCTCTTGCAGTGTCATTCGGAATTTAGTCGCCGGCATTCATCATAAGAACTCGTGTAATCGTCGCATAACCTTGGACTCAAATTCCGCAAACCACCGAGAACCTGTTCCCCACGAGGCTCTCCACGTCTTCTGTAAACGGCTATTAGGCGAGCCGTCTTGGTCCCGCAGAGATGTGGCCCAACGTCAAGAAACGGTTCGAAAGGCAGGTTGTGAGGGCAGACATCGTCAAGAAGATGATTGAATGCGGAATCAGGGTTGCGGACAAGGACAAGCTCTTCGTCGGGGACGTCGAGGTGGACTACACCGCTGTCGCCAAGGCCGTGGGAGTTGACAGGAGAGTCGTCAAGCAGACGGTCCAGCAGATCAGACGCGACCCGTATCTCGAGGGCATCTTCTCGAACATAGCGCCGTTCGGGTCGAGCCTCCTCAACGTCGTTTCAAAGCTCGGCTACTCGGCCATAGTAATCGAGTCTGACCCCCGCAAGCCAGGAGTGATGGCGGCGGTGGCCGAGGTCCTGGCGAGGCACGACATGGTCATCAGGCAGGCTCTTGCCGAAGACCCCGACATAGTGCCCGATGCCAAGATGATATTGATCGTCGAAGGGGCGGCAGTGGGAATGGTCCAGGAGCTGAACCAGCTCCCCATGGTGAAGAGCATAAAGATTCTGAAGTAGCCATGGCACCCTGTGACGCCGTCGTACTCCACGATTTCTTCGTGGATAGGATCGTCTTCTCCAAAGAAATCGACGACCTGCTGAGCTCGATCGAACGAAAGGGCGGCCTCGGCGGCGGCGGAATCCACGGGGTCTTCCAGGTCGATGTAAGAGGGGGAAACGCGGTGAATATGGCGCACGCCTTGGGCAGGCTGGGCACGTCAACCTATCTGATCACCCACTCCGACTTCCCGCACAGGCAGATCCTCAGCGACGGGTTCGAGGGTCTCCCCGTGACCCTGAGCGTGAAGCACCTCGAACCCGGCCTGACGGTCGCAATCGAAGGCATGCGGGGCCCGAGGAAGGTGAACGTGATGCTCGGACATCTCGGCGGGGCGGGCGAGTTCGGGCCGTCGCTCCTGAGCGTCAGGGACTGGACTGCCATGAAGAAATCGCGGGTCGTCTGCGCCGTCAACTGGGCGGCCAACCGCAAGGGGACGGACCTTCTCCGGGAGATCAGGAGGCGAGTCGGGCGGAAGACCCTCTTCCTGGACACCGCCGACGTGCGGGACAGAATTGAGGACTACCGGAGCCTCCTCAAGGCGATCAAGAATGAAGGGTTGATAGATTGGCTCAGCGCGAACGAGTTCGAGGCCCTCGCGACCAGAAAGATCCTCGGGAT
>DATJAJ010000056.1:0-19061 GCA_035516335.1 Nitrososphaerales archaeon | reverse complement strand
TGCCCGTCCTCGTGGGAGGGACGACGAAGGTGCTGGGGCTGTCCGTCCCGCAGACCGCCTACTTCGTGGTCGGCCTGCCCATGGTCGTGGCCATACCGCTGGTCTTCAGGTTCGCGCGAAACAGGCCCGAGGACGTCGGGCTGAAGTCGATCGTCGACGCGCCCGCGCAGGAGAAGGCCGCCGGCGAGAGCACGGAGTCGATCTCCCACGTGCTGAGACACTCCTCGACCCTGTACGTCCTGACGTTCGCCTATGTGGGGTTCGTGGGAGGCTCCAACATGAACGCCTGGCTCACGCTCTTCTTCGTCAACGTGTACGGCATGAGCAGGGTCAACGCGGCCCTGGTGTTCACACTGGTCTCGGTGCTACCGTGGGTGGTCGGGCAGCCCATCGCGGGTGCGCTGGGGGACCGGATCGGGCACAGGAGGCTGGTGATCTCCTCGCTTCTCGTCTCCACCATCACGGTGGGGCTTCTGACGGCCCTGGTGGCGGTCTACGGCACCGTATCGTACCAGGTGGCGGTCGTGCTGTTGGTCGTCTTCTGGTCCGCGACCTCGGCCATGGTGAACTCCTGGCCGCTCACCACCGAGTACTTCTCGCCCAAGGTCGCGGGCACGGTGGCGGGCGTGATGAACACGGGAGGCAACCTAGCAGGGGCGGCGACCACGCTGATACCGGGCTACTTCATTCTCGACACGGCGCACTCATCCTACCTGCCGGTCTTTGCCTTCGGGACCCTCGTGGTCGGCGTCGGCCTCGTGGCCTCTCTCTTCCTCCCGAAGAGGAAGCGCGGTGAGGAGCCGTCTGTTCTGACCACGGTCGGTCCGTCTAGGATCCCTGGCGGAGGGCGAACTTCTCCCTCCACTTCGGCAGAGCCTCCGGGTTGAGCAGAGACTTCGGCGCGTCGCCGCGTAGCATCCTGATGATGTTCTCTACGGCGTAGTCCGTCCCCTGTGTGAACAGGGCCTCCGACGCGCCGGCTATGTGCGGCGTTACGATGACGTTGGGCATCTTGAGGAGGGGATTGTCTGGCTCCACCGGCTCGACCTCGGTCACGTCGAGCCCCGCCCCGGCTATCGCGTGCGTTCTGAGGGCCTCGATGAGGGCCGCTTCGTCGATTATGTTCCCCCTCGAGGTGTTGACTATGAAGGCGTCCTTCTTCATCAGACCCAGCTCCCTGCGGCCTATCAGGTGCGTCGTGCCTTCGGATAGGAAGGTGTGGATCGAGACTATGTCCGACTCCCTAAGGAGCTCGTCGAGGCTGTCGACCATCTTCACTCCGAGCAGCTCCGCCCTCTCGTCTGAGACGTAGGGGTCGTAGGCCAGGACCCGCATGTCGAACTCGCGGAATACCTTCGCCACCCTCGAGCCTATCCTCCCGAACCCGACGACCCCCAGTGTCTTGCTCGAATCCAGGTAGATGGGCAGGGCGTCGGGCAGGGCGAAGAGCTCCCAGTTCGGCTCCCCTTTTCTCACGAAGTCCGAGTAGTAGCTGAACCGCTTCACCAGGGCCAGAGCGAGCGCGACCGCGTGCTGCACGACGTTGTTGTAGTTGCCCGGCACGGGCGAGTTCGCGACCAGGATGCCCGCCTCGGTCGCGGCTGGAATGTCTATGTTGTCCGCGCCGATCGACGCGGTCGTCACTCCCCGAAGCCGGCCGGTCGACTCCAGAACCCGCCGGGTGAGGTTGAGGCGCCTCCTCCCCCCGGAGCAGAAGGCAGCGTCCGCCCGCTTCAACAGCTCTGCGAGCTCGTCCTCGGGGACAACGTCGGTCGTGGGGGACGAGAAGAGCCAGAAGGACTTCCCCGTGATCACCTTCAGGCCCGCGGATTGGAGTGTGCCCGTGATCCTGTCGTAGGTCCTCTGCGAATAGGTGTTCAGCAGCGCGACCGTGTCGCCCGGCTTCATCCGAAGCATCGGGGCGGGCGAGTCCGCTGGGGCCTTAAGCTCTTTCCCTTACGAGTTGGTGGAGGAGGACGCGCTACATCGTCCTTACGTAGGCCCTGACCCCGACGAACTCCGCCGCAGCCACGACAGCCATCACGCCGAGCGCCTCGAAGTGCGCGCCCGTCGCGAAGTAGCTGGCGATGTACGCCACCACAGGGGCCCCCAGGAGCGCGGCGGCCACTATCAGCGCCTCGGCCATCCGGAACAGGTCTCCTCCGGACATCAGGCTGAAGCCTCGAGGCTGGAAGGAGCTCTTTCCGCGCCCCCCGCCCGAGGCTCTCTTGGCGTATCCCTTGATGAAGAACGTCAGCTGGGCCATCCCCGCCGAGGCGACCGCCAGGATCTCGACGAAGGGGAGGAGCGCCAGCGCCCCGGACGTAGCCCCCTTGGCGGCGATGAGGGCGGCTATGATTACGGGCACCGGGAGGAAGGACACCGTGGCCACCAGAGACTTCGCGTCGATGATCACCGAAGGGCCGAGCGGCAGGGTCATCGTGTAGTCGAGCCCGACGCCCTCCGTGCCGAGGAGCACCGAGCTCGAGAAGATGATGAAGAAGCAGCCCAGGACCGTCATGTACAGCACCGTCGTCGCGGTCATTATCGCGATGGAGGACGCGTTGAGCAGTATCACGACCATGACGAAGACCGGGAGCGCGAAGACGATCGCCGTCCCGGGCGTCTTCGACGCAACCCGCAGGTCCTTCAGCACGTAGGCCGCCATCTGGCGCCGCGGCTTGATCTGGAACTCCTTGGTCGCCTGCCGAATGATGTTCGCGCCCTGGCCGTGGGCAACCGCGAGTATCGACCCGAGGGTGTGGCGCCCGCCGAGCACCGCCAGGACGATGTAGATGCCCACAACCGAGAGCAGCAGGACCCCGCCGCCCAGGACGCCGCTGGTCTCCGAACCGAGGAAGTTCGGGTAGGTGACCCCGGCCGCGATGAGGCCGGGGGTGAACGGGTGGACGAAGGCCAGGACGAATCCGAGCGACGAGTGGGTCATGCCCCCCGCGAAGAGGTTCTCGATGGCGGGCAGCAGGTCGCCGATGAGGCTGAACATGAATCCCGTGCTCATGGCCGCGAGCCCCCAGGTCACCAGGAAGACCATCCTGGTCAGCGCCGCGCCCTTCGATCTTCCGCCCCGCGTTATGTTGCGGTAGAACATGCGGGAGAGCCACAGGGAGATGGTGATCGCGAAGGTGACGTTCACCAGCGCGGCGACGAGCACCACGAGCGCGGCGGCCGCCGATCCGGTCACCAGGGCCGTCCCCACCACCTGGGCGGCTACGGCCCCCACGAGCAGGTAGTCGAAGGTCCTCAGGAAGGAGAACATCGCCACCAGCGAGAAGTCCCTGTCGTTGAACGGCAGCGTGGAGAGCAGGGCGAAGGGGTCGGCGCTGGAGAAGGAGGGTAGGACCTGGAGCGAGTAAAGGATGATGTAGGCCAGGGTGATCGCCAGGCTGAAGGAGACCGACGCCGTCAGGTTGACCGGCGTCTTGTTGGCAAGGTACTCGACGAGAGGCACGGCCGCCCCAATGCTGATGAAGAATGCGAAGATGATCTTGCTCAGCCTGGAGCTCCTTATGGCGGAGGCGACCTGCTTCCGGGGGTCGGAGGCGAACGCCCCTCCCCGACTGTAGCTCCCTCTCGTCAGCTGCGTGGACCTGTAGGTTATCTCCACGTAGGGACGCTTGCTGACGCGCCAGGTCTCACGGACGTTCATTTCGCGGTCTCGGCCCCGGAGCCGCTGGAGGTGAAGAAGGCGTCGCGAAGAGTCTTCAGCGTTTCGGCGATCTCCTCCTCTTCGTGGGTGAGCTTCAGGAACACCTCCTCGAGGGTGGCCTTGCTGTCCTCTCCATGGGCGCTCGCCTCCCTCCTGAGGTCTTCCAGCGACCCCTCGGCGACCAGCTTCCCCTGGTAGATGATGCCGATGCGGGTGCAGAGGTTCTGGGCTATCTCCATGATGTGGGTCGAAAAGAGGACCGCGCCGTTGTTCCTCTCCGTGTGCAGGGATATGATGTCCTTGAGTATCCTGCTGCTCTTCGCGTCCAGGCCGTTCAGGGGCTCGTCGAGGAGGAGCACCTTCGGCTCGTGGAGCAGGGACCCGATGACTGAGACCTTCTGCTTCGTCCCCATCGACAGGGTCGCTATGGGCGAGTCGTAGAAGTCGCCTAGCCCGAAGGCAGCCGAAAGGCTCGCGACCCTCTCGTTGGCGACCCTCCGGTCGATGCCGCGGACGGACGCCACGAACTCGAAGAAGTCCCTGGGGCTGAGCGACTCGTAGAGCATCGAGGTCTCCGAGACGTAGCCTATGCTGGACTTCGCCTCCACCGGGTTCACCGAAGGGTCGTACCCCATAACGCGCACCGTCCCCGACGTCGGCTCGGTGAGGCCGTTGATGATCCTGATCATGGTGCTCTTGCCTGCGCCGTTGGGGCCTAGCAGCCCGTAGACCTCGCCAGGCTCCACCCTGAAGTCCAGTCCTGCCAGGGCTGTGACCGAGCCGTAGTTCTTGAACACGGCTTTCGCCTCGATGGAAGGCCCCGTCCAGGCCGCCTGCGATGCCAAGAGTCTCGTCCCGCCAGCGCAGGCGCGGGGTCAATTAACCTTGCGACGGGACGATCCCGCCGGACGGCATAGCAATCGCATATATTCTGACGAAGTCGGAGAGTGACCTCGTAATGTCATTCGACGAAGTCGTCAGGCTCGCTCAGCAGAAAGGCTTCTTCTTCAAGACCGCGGAGTCCTACCCCAACTCTCCCGCCGGATTCTGGGACTACGGCCCGCTGGGAGTCGCCCTGAAGAACAACTTCGTCGAGCTATGGAGGAGGCTCCTGGTCAGGAGGGACGGCATGGTAGAGATCGACGGGGCCACCATCCTCCCGAAGAACGTCTTCGAGGCGTCCGGCCACCTGGCGGGCTTCACCGACCCGTTCGTGAAGTGCTCGAACTGCGGGTCGGCGTTCAGGCCGGACAAGCTGATAGAAGAGAAGACTCACGCCCAGGTCCCGGAGAAGCTCTCCGACGCCGAGTACGACGCTCTGCTTGAGAAGAACAACGTAAGGTGCCAGAAGTGCGGGGCCAGGCTCTCGGGCACGAAGCGGTTCAACATGATGTTCAGGGTCGGCGTCGGCGCGGTCCAGGAGGAGGCGTACCTGCGCCCGGAGACCTGCCAGAGCATCTTCGTGGACTCCCCCCTGCTCTTCAAGACCCAGCGCATCAAGCTCCCGGTGGGGTTCGCCCAGGTGGGGAAGAGCTACAGGAACGAGATCGCGCCGCGGCAGGCGCTGGTGAGGATGAGGGAGCTGAACCAGGCCGAGATCGAGGTCTTCTTCAACCCGGCCAAGGCCGACCACCCGAGGTTCGAGAGGGCGGCCTCGTCGGAGCTGTCCTTCGCGCTCCCCGACCAGACCGACACGAAAGGCCCGGTCGCCGAGGCCATCGAGTCGGGGCTGGTCCCGAACAGGCTGATCGGATACTACCTGGCCCTCCTGCAGGAGTTCTACCTCGCGGCCGGGATTCCGGCGGAGCGGATGAGGTTCAGGAAGCTGTCGGACCAGGACAGGGCGTTCTACTCGACGGTGGCCTACGACCTCGAGGTCAAGGTCTCCACGGGGTGGCTCGAGCTTGTGGCCTGCAACTACAGGAACGACTACGACCTCGGGAGGCACGCCAAGGTCAGCGGAAGCGACTTCACCGTCAGCGACGAGGGCGAGAAGCTGATCCCCCACGTCTTCGAGATGTCCATGGGCGTCGACAGGAGCGTCTACGCCATCCTCGAGCTGGGCTTGAGGGTCGACGGGGAGAGGCGGTACTTCGCCGTCAAGCCCTACCTGGCCCCGCTCAAGGCCGGCGTCTTCCCCCTGGTCAACAAGGACGGCCTGCCGGAGCTAGCCGAGCAGATCTGCGAGAAGCTCTCCGACGACCTTGAGGCGTTCTACGACGACTCGGGCTCCATCGGAAGGAGGTACGCCAGGGCGGACGAGGTGGGGGTCCCCTACTGCCTGACCGTGGACTACGACAGCCTCAAGGACAGCGCCGTGACGGTGCGGGCCCGCGACGAGAGGACGCAGGAGAGGGTCCCGATCGACGATCTGGCCGTCAGGCTGAGGGGCCTGACGAGGTTCCCGGCGAAGAGGCTCTAGACGAGGGAGAGCCCTACCGCCAGGGCCAGGGCCCCGACGGCCCCGCCCAGGGTGGCGAGCAGGTTCACGACGTTGTTCTCAACGAAGGGGGCGCCGCCGGTCCGCACGGTCGGCTCCCCGCAGTGTTTGAGCGACTCGGTCCACCTGTGGCAGACGACGCAGTAACCCCTCCTCTGCACAACGGCGCCGAGCAGGCTGTCGAAGACGGCGCCCACGACTCCCCCGAACAGGCAGACGGCGAAGACCGGCACTGGGTTGGAGATTATGCCCAGCAGAACGGCCATCACGCCGATCACGCCCGAGGCCAGCATCGCGCCCCCGAAGCCGAGAAGGGTCACGCCGCCGGAGGTTCCGGGGGAGACGGTGGTCGAGGGACTGGTGATGAGCTTGGGCCGGCTACGGCTGAGTAGACCCAGCTCGGTGGCGACGGTGTCGGCTGCGGCCGTCGCGATGGCACCCAGGAACAGGACGGCGAAGACCGACCCGCCTATCGTGAACTCGGCGACGGCGAAGACGGACGCGAGCCCCCCGTTGGCCAGTATGTTGGGCCAGTTTCGGGCGCCGCCCTTCTCCTGGGCTCCGCCGATGCGTTTCTTGTACTCGTACTTGTACCAGGTGAAGCCCACCCCCAGGGCGAAGAAGACGGCCACTATCACGAACCAGCCGATCCCGCCGCCTACTATGATCGAGAAGCCCACGAGGAAGCTCGCGAGGAAGCCCCTGTTGTCCAGGGCCCGCAGCAGGATTGCGGCCATGGCGAAGGCGACTACCACCGCGAAGTCAAGCAGGGCTGTGTCAAACGTTACGGCCAAGAATAGGCCGCGCAGCCCGCGGGACTGGTAAAAAGGTTCGCTAGGGCGCGTGGAGGACGTCCAGCAGCTCCCTGAGGGAAGTCGTGGCCTCCTTCAGGGCCAGCTTCGCGTTCTCCTCGCTCTTCATCTTCACGGCGACCGTGACGACGTTCACCCTCCTCTGGAGCGCCTTCAGCCAGGGCGCGTGGGTCGGGTCCGAGGTCGCGGCCTTGCCGATCTCCTGGTTCAGCGAGAGAATCAGCCTCAGGCGCGCCGCCTGGAGCCCCGGACCCTCCTCCTCGTACAGGATGGAGTCTTCCAGCTCGGAGAAGGCGCGGAGGAGGGGTTTGGCGTCCAACCAGGGATGACGGCCCGCCGCCCCTCGTTAAATAACTGGCTCCTCAGCCGTCGGCAGTTGACCCTCGTGCTCTACGGCGTGAGCCCCATAGGCCTGGGGCACGCGTCTCGCGGGGTCGCGGTTGGCCAGGAGCTGGAGGCAGCGGGGGTCGAAGTGGTCTTCGCCAGCGGGGGGAATGCCGCGTCTCACCTCTCATCCTACGGGATGAACGTCCGCGACGTGATCAGGGAGCCGGTGCCGGCCGTGAGGGGAGGCGAAATGAAGAACGCCTCGCTCTGGTATCTGAGATACTGGTCGGGCTACAGGCGGAGCAAGGCCGCCATGGCGGCGCTGATGAAGTCCCTCGAGCCGGACCTGGTGGTGGGGGACGAGGAGTTCTCCGGCGTCTCGCTCGCCCTGGAGGCGAAGAGGCCTCACGCGCTCATCGCCGACGAGCTCCAGCTCGGGTTCGCCCGCTCCGCCCTGGCGCGGTACGTCGAGGTGAGGGTCGAGTCTTGGTACTCAAGGCTGCAGCAGGAGGTCGAGGCGCTGATCGTCCCCGACTTCGGGGCGGACGGCGGCAACCGGCACCACGTCGGCCCGATAGTAAGACCGGTCACCTCCGGCCGGGCCCAGCTCTCGGAAGAGTACTCCCTGCCCGCCGAGGGGTTCATGATCCTCCTGAGCATGAGCGGCTCGGGGATCGGGGACTATCTCCTCCGGCGGACCCTTGAAGCGTTCAGGAGGATGGCGGTGCCGGGCGCCTTCCTGGTGATAGCGGGGAACCGGGGTCGGACGGTCGCGGGGGACCGGGTCTTCGACCTGGGGACGGTGCGCGACGGCCAGAATCTGGTCGCCTCGGCGGACCTCGTCGTCTCGACCGCAGGCAAGAGCACCATCGACGAGGCGTCGAGCGCCGGGACGCCCCTGATCGCCATCCCGATAAAGAACCACCCGGAGCAGGAGCGCAACGCGGAGTCGGCCGGCTACGGGCCCGCGGACCTCTCGAGGCTGGAGGAGCTCATGGCAGAGCGCATGGGTCACCGGGAGGAGCCCAGAAACTACGCGGGGGCGGCGAGGACCGCCAGGCTCCTGATGAGCCTGCGGGCTAGCGGAGCGCTTCCATCGACGAGATGAGGCTCTCTTCGCTCAGGGAGCCGGAGAGCGCGAGCAGTATGCCTTCACGCTTGGCCAACTCCACGGCCAGAGGGTCCATCTCCGTCGGCCCGTGGATGACCACCATCCTGGGCTTCAACTGGGAGACGCGTATGGCCACGAGCGGGCTGCGCCCCATTCCCACCTTCGTGAAGATCAGGACCCTTTCGGTCGTTGCACCGAAGATCCTGTAGAAGTCGTAGCCCGACAGCGCGTAGATCGTCTTGATGCTGTCGACAACGGTGTAGCCGTAGATCCTGGCCGAATTCTCCTCTCCGGTGAGGACTTTTCCGTTGACGGCCTTTATCACCTGGGCGGCGGTGATCGGGGTCTGGAACTCTCCGATGGAGAGGATTGCCTGGTCCTTCTCGCTGGACACGAGCTTGGATATCACGCGGTCCTTTGAGTCGTCGAGCAGGACCAGCGCCTCGATGTACTTGCGGACGAACTGGACACCCGGCGAGGGTCTTCTGCCGCTCTCGTAGTCGCTGAGCACGGACGGCGAGACCTTCATCTCTCTCGCTAGCGCGACCTGCCTGATGCCGAGCTTCTCGCGCCAGGCCTTTAGCGCCTGCCCCGGATCAGCGCTTGCGACCACGCTGCCGGCGATCTTGGCGACGCCGTCGCTGCTGGCTGCTTGCAAACTAGTTGGGCGTTTGACTAAGTAAATTTAAACATTTGTCGTATATTGGAGGGCGGAAGACGCGGGTGCAAACAGGCCCCGCTCCGCGAGGTCGTGCCCGGCGGAAAGAGACATAAATATCACATATGTTATACCCGGAGTGTGGTCGACTTCGCCGAGACGGTCCTGCTATCGACCGTCATGGGATTCTCAATCTACTTCTCCCTCCCCGTCGTGCTGAACAGGAACTACCGCCGAGCCAAGACGAAGCTCTTCGACGCGGTGGCCATCGGCATCCTGATCTTCCTGATAGGCGACGTCTTCGTCGACGCCGCGAGCTCGCTGTACAACGGCTCGCTGTACGGCTACGGGTCGTCTCCCGCCTACGACGTGGTCTTCGCGGCCGCGCTCGCCGCGGGCTTCCTGCTTCTGCTGTTCGCGAGCCAGAAGAGGAAGCTCTCCCTCGGCCCCAACCAGCTGGCGCTGATCATTGCGCTGGGGATAGGATTCCAGAACCTGACCGAGGGGCTGCTCTTCGGAGCCCTGGGTGTCACGCTGGGGCTCACCGGCGCCACCCTCGTCGTCCTGCTGGGGTTCATGGTCCAGAACGTGACCGAGGGATTCCCCATAACCGCCCCGTTCCACGGGGACACAGACGGGAAGCTGTCGCTGATCGCGGGCGCCCTGCTGGTGGGCGGCGTCCCCACCATACTCGGCGGCGCGGTCGGATATCACTACAACTCGGCCCTCCTCGACATGGCGTTCTACGGGGTGGCCATAGGGGCGATGCTGTACGTGATACTTCCGATGCTGGGCGGCCTGCTCAGGGAGCCCGACCAGTCCAAGCTCAGCGTCGCCTACCTCGGCATCTTTCTGGGATTCTTCCTTGGATTCCTGGTCAACATGCTATAGCCGGGCCGACGGCGACCCTGCCCTTCGAATCGCCGGGAGCTAGACGGGCGCGCCGCAGTTGCCGCAGAACTTCTGCCCCGCGGGCACAGGCGCGCCGCACTTCGGGCATGGGGCCGCTGCCGGTTGCTGGAAGGGCGGGATACCGACCCGCCCGGCGGTCAGGGGCGACTGATAGCGGACCAGGTTCTCTCTGATTATTCCGTAGGCCTTCTCGGCCTCGCCGGTGGGGATGTCGTTCAGCGCCAGGGGGTCTCCTCCGAATCTGAGCGTGCACTTTATGCTCGACCTCAGAATGCCCTTGTCCAGCGTCACGTTCGAGATGTCCTGGTAGTTGTAGTCCGTGTAGTCCTGGCGCAGGCGGAGGGCGTGCGGGTGTCGCAGGATCACCCTCTCGTTGGTGATTGCGACCGAGTCGATGTTGACCTTGGGACCGTAGAACTTCTGCCGTATGTAGAGCTGGACCTGCTCGTTGGGGCCCAGGATCCGCTTCAGGTCGTCGGGGAAGGACTCCATCGTGGTCACGCCCGGGGCGCAGGATATCTAGTTTTCCGAGACCCGCGCGCCCGCCGGATCCTAGGTCCGCACCCGGGCCTCAAGCGGCTCTTCGAAGAACCGCCTGGTGACCCCCGTCTCCGGGGCGTCGAACGCGTCGACGTTCACCACGACGGGCAGGTTGTTGACCGCGTGCCCCAGCAGGAGGCACATCCGGGCGGGGAGGGTCCTGACGATCGCCTTCACGGTGTCGGTGTCGGCCATGGAGGCCTGGGAGATCAGCGAAAGGTCCGAGTCGTTGCTGAAGTTGTACAGGAAGATGTTGTCCACCTGACGGTATATCTTCTGGTCGATGGCGTCGGGCTGGTTGGTTATGAACACGGTGAAGACCCCGAAGTGCCTCATCCTCGTGATCAGGTCCTCCCAGTAGGTGTCCCTGAGGTAGAGGTGGGCCTCCTCGGCGAAGAGGAAGACCGGCGGTATCAGCCTGAGCTCCAGGAGCTCGACCAGCTTCGAGAGTATCAGCTCCACGGTCATCTTCCGGTTGAGCGGCGAGACCCCGCTCAGCGAGACCACGAGGGACCCGCCCTCCCGGCTGCCCGTGAAGAAGTCCAGCAGGTCGAACTGGCGCTCCTCGGAGTCGGTGAAGAGGCCGCAGGCCATGAGCGTGTGGTAGCGGGCGAAGAGCGCGTCCCGGACGAACTCGTTGCACCTCCACGCCTGGATGGCGTCTTCGAGGCTCGACATGGAGAGCTCCCCGCGCGACTCCAGGGCCTCCCAGATCTTGACGAACTCCCGCAGCGAAGTCCCCGGCATCTCGAGGGAGTGCGTCAGCAGCGACGTCACCGCGCGGAGCCCGACCGCCTTCAGCGAGAACTTCATGTCCCTGCCCGGCCGGAGCACGCGGACCCTTCCCGACCCGGGCAGCCTGCTCCCGTCCCGTCTTTGGGCGACGGACCCGTACTCGTCGTTCAGGTCGAACACTATGCTGTAGGCGTTGTACTCCAGGAGACCGCGGAGGAGCATCTTGGCCAGGTGGGACTTGCCAGACTCCTTCCGGCCGGTGATCACCGTTATCCTGCCGTCGAGGGCCTCGGCAGGGACCGAGAAGACCGAGGTTGAGTCGACTCTCCCGACCCGGATGCGCCTGCTCCCGAGCGCGGTCATGCCTGCGGTGAGCTCGCTGATCATCAGCCTCGAGACCCTGGAGGACGTCCGCGAGGGCATCCAGTCCGAGCGCGGCGTCAGGCGGCCTCCTGTCATGGTTCCCCTCGCCTTGCACTGCAGGATCTTCATGTCGCGGATCTGGGCGGAGATTGAAGCGAGCCCCGCGGGGTCCTCGGTAACGCCGGGGGTGGACCCGGAGAGCACCTCCTCCCTCGCTATCTCCTCCTCGATCCCCTCGATGTCCAGGTACCGCTCGTCGTAGATCTGCAGCACGAGGCTCTGCGACCCGTCCTGCACCACGAGGTAGTCGCCCACCCTCGCCTCCTCCCCCGCCGACGCCACGATGAGGATGTCGTCGCCCTCCTTCTTGAGGATCTTCGTCCCCTAGGCGCCTCCCTTGAAGCTCCCGAGGGCTATGGTCCGGAGTGAGAAGGTGGGCATCCGCCTCAGCCTGAATCGCTTCGTGACCAGCGCCTTCAGCCCCTGGTCCTCGGCTTTCGAGAAGACTGAAAGGTGGTGCGCGGCCTTCAGCGACTCCGGGTAGCCGGAGGCGAACGCGTCGTTCCAGAGCACGGAGCCGAGGACGTCCTCGACGGGCTCCCTGGCGCCTGCGAGGTCCAGCCTGAATATCAGGCCGTCGGTGGAGAACTTCGCCAGCACCGTCTTGACGACGCCGCCGTCCATCAGGTGGTAGGCCGGTCCCCGAGCCTTCGTCAGGGAGCTCATGGCGTCCTCTGAGAAGATCATGTTGCTCCACTTGGAGAACCCGACCAGGCATCCGGAGACGCTGCCGGCCCCTATCACGGAGCCAGAGAACTGCCCGAAGGGGTGCTTGAGCGAGCCGTCCGCCATCACGATCCCGCCGTCGCCGGATGAAAGCAGCGTCTCGATGACCCGCCTCTCGACCATGTTTCGGATCACACGCTCGGCGATCGCGTGGTCCGAGAGAAGCAGCGAGACCTCCGGAGACGAGAGCTCGGACCGCAGGCCGCTTATCCCCCTGCCGGAGATGTACACGAGTATCGGCCCGAGGCGGGAGAAGTTCCTCAGGGAGCCCTCCTCAGATACGCCCACCGCCGTCCTCGCCGCGTAGAGCGCGCCGTCGGAAGTCTCGCCGATGAGCACACACGTCGAGTCGACCGACGCGACCGGCCGCCCTTCTTTGATGGGAATTATGCACCCAGGGACCATGGTCGCGCCGGCATCCTCGAAGTATGGATACAGCTCCTTGCCGTACCGGCTGAAGATGAAGCTCCTGCCGCAGAGCTCCCTCTCGGCGTCGTCGGTAAGCTGCTCGAGGCCGTCCCTGAATTCAAGTGCGAGGGAATCCAGGACGCCGAGGTGCTGGCTGTCCGGTACTAGGCTTGTTGCCGTGGCCATGTTGCGCAACATGCGCTTGAGCAAGATAGGTATTAAAGCGTTACGCACGGACGGCTGCATCGAGCCGACGGTCCGGCGACTTCGTTCCCCGGCCTTGGTCTATGGGGGATGAGACCACCCCGACGTGCGTGCCGTTCTTATATGGGGCATGTTGCGCAATAGGGCGCAGCAAGAGTACGATTGTCAGAAGAACCCAGGACGGTGACGGTCAGGCTCAAGAGGGGGTCGTGGGAGATCGAGATCACCGCACCCGAAGCGAGGGTCCAGCAGGCCGTCGAAAGCGTCCTCGCGGGGATGAGCTCCAAGGAGCCGGCCCTTCTCGAGGTGCCCGAGCCCGAACCCAGCGGAGAGAGGTTCGAGACCTGCAGAGGGCTTCTGACCACCATGTGGAAGGAGGGCTGGTTTGCCACTCCGAGGATGCTATCAGAGGTCCACGACGAGATGAGCAGGCGGGGCTATCACTACGACAGGACCGCCGTAGCGCACTCCCTTGTTGACCTCGTCCGGGAAGGAACGCTGTTCAGGGACGGTGGAATGAGGAACTACAGGTACGTCCAGAAGTACCCTGTGAAGCCTCAGGCGGACGGTGCGGGCGCGGCGCCCTGAGCGCCCCTGAACTTCTTCGAGAGCTGCTCGCTCAGCCTGTGGATCCCCACGGTGGCGATCCGGTACTTTCCGCCTCCTTCAGCGTCGATTCTCTCTACCTGAGTCTGCTTCGTGAGCTCGCTCAGCCTGGATGATATGGTCTTTGGGTAGAGGCCGGTGGCGGCCTGTATCTCCGCGACGCTCATGGCGTCGGTCGCCGTCTTGCCCGAAAGGCTGGACGCCCTCGCGGCTATGAGCTGAAGTAGTATTACATCCCTGTCGCTCAGCTTCTTGTCCTGGGACCAGACCCTTGGCCCCTCCGGGGTGATCCGGATGTAGTCCTTGAAGAGCTGTATGAGGTCGTTGAGCGAGAAGTTCACGCTGATGGTCCGGGCCAGGTCGAGGTTTGGGACAACCTTGGAGACGAACTCGTGGAGAGATCGCATTACCACGTCGGGGGGGCCCGAGAACTGCACCTTGGTATCGCCGTAGCTGACCGAGACGGAAAGTTCGTGCTCCGAAGACATGTGGCCTGATAACTCCGTCGCAGGTGAAATTCCCACGGCTTAAATGAGTTCCGTTTTTCATGCACGCCGCAGGACGGACCGTGCGACCGACCTGCCTCTGAAATTCGCAGCATGGGATGCGTAATTCACCGAAGCATGAACACTTCTTTGCGGATTAGGGGCTACCCGTATACCGCACTCAGACGCTCAAACGGCCGCCATAGGTATTATTTGAAATGACTAGCACAGAAGGATCCAATACAGCAAGTCCAACGATTCCCAAGTCCGGCGGGTTCAGCAAGGTCGCCGCGGTCCTCGTCGTAGTAGTCATAGTCGTAGCCGCGTTCCTCGGTTACTACTACATGACGTCCCAGCAGCAGCTCACGTCCAAGGACAATACGATCAGCAGCCAGTCGTCCACCATCGCGCTGCAGGTTTCCTCCATGGCAGTCCAAAGTTCTCAAATCCAGGCGCAGTCGGCCACTATTCAGAACCAGAGCGCCAAGATCTCGAGCCTCACCAACGCGGTGCTGGCCGATGAGCACCAGATCGGGAGCCTTCAGGCCAACCTGACGACGACAACGAACGCGTTGAATCAGGACAAGGCCGAAGTCGTGACCTTGAACGGCCAGATCGCGGCCGACAACAGCCAGATCAGCGTCCTGACGACCGGCTACACGAAGGCCAACTCGACGATTTCTTCGCAGGCTTCTGAGATTACCCAGCTCCAGACCCAGGTCAGCTCGCTCCAGTCCCAGGTGACCGCCTTGAATTCGCAGGTGTCGTCTCTGCAGGGCCAGGTCACCGCCTTGAACACTCAGATTACGACGCTTCAGGCGCAGGTCAGGCAGATGACGGCGTCGCTTGATCTGAGCGACGCGACGGTCCTCACCTCAACCAAGACGTTCGCCGTACCCGCAGCCACATCGACGTCCATCGGCAACACGACCGTTTCGACGTTCAGCGCACCCTACAGCGGCTACATACTTGTCAACCTGACATCAACCAGCGACATCAACGACGTTGGAGTGATGGTGTTGATGGTGTACTCGAACGCGGTTCACTCTCCGATCTACTCCGGAGCGTACCTCACCTTCTTCTTCAGCACGGTGCCAGACGATTGGATAATCCCAGTAACGCCTGGAACCGTGACGCTCTTCGTCATCAACTTCAGTTCGGCCACCCAGAGCGAAACGATCTCAGCGACATTCTATTCGTAAGGCGCAGGTCTCTTCGACCGGGATCCGGTCAAACGACCTACTGCGATGGCCAGCGGAGGCGCTCTAGGGGAAGCCTAGCCAGAGCGGAGAGCGCCTTCGGAAGGCTGTGGGGCCTGGATGACCACAAAGGGGGCCGACGCCGTGTAGACGTACTCCCCGTCCTCGGCTTTGAAACGCCTAATCTTCGTGGCCTTCGCCAGTCTCAGCAGCGCCACCGCGACTGACTGTTTCGGATAATTCAACCCGTATGACTGGAGCGCGTCTCGCACGTCGGAGAGCTTCCTCCTGTCTCTCCCCCAGGGGTCGGAGAAGAACTTCCCGATGACATCGGCCAGGGAGTCGCTCTTGTCAAGCGAGACCGCGGGCAGATCTTCGGACCTGCTCCTGGGCTCTAGGTCGGAGGCAGCCCGGGCGAGCGGCTGGACGAGAGCGGCGGCGCTCGGCGCTTCGGGAGCGGGCAGCTTCTCGAGCACGTCCGGGATGAGCCCGATCGCCTCCTTCATGCGCTCCATTTCAGCTTCGACCTCCACCTCGGCCGTCCCCACCTTCACCCTGATCTTGGCCAAGCCGCTTTCTGCCCGGCCTGACTCGGACCCGTGATTTAAGCGTCTATATTGCCAGCCGGAAGTCTTCCTTGACCGTGGTCAGCACCACGTGGGAGTTGGTCCTCTCTACGAACGGCAGCGCGAGGAGGCCCTTCGTGAAGTGGCTGAGCTGCTCCCTCGACTTGAACTTGGCGACCACGATTCCGTCTATCTCGCCGGTCACGTCGTAGACGGCGCAGACGCCAGGCAGCTTCGCTATCTCCCTGTCCATTTCGAGGAGCCTCCCCTTCGAGACGGAGAACTCGGTGACGACCGTCAGCTCGAACCCCAGCCTCTGGAAGTCCACGAGGGCGGCGTAGCCACGGATGATCCGCTCCCTTTCCAACTTGGTCACCCGCGTCGCCACCGTCGTGGTCGAGAGCCTCAGATCGGCGGCCATCTTCCGAAACGAAGACCGTCCGTCCGACAGACAGAGCCTCAGTATCTTCAGGTCCACGGGGTCGATGGACGATTGTCCAGCCAAGGTACCGGCTTCGCCTCTATTTCCCGCAGGTTTGTCCAGATGTTCCCCACTTCTTTCCATGTTCGTCCAGATTCTGCTCGGGGAGCCTTATATTGGTTTGCTTGCTTGGGCTGACAATTGCCTTTCAGAGTGGCCGATGACGGAAGCTTCGTGAAGACGGCGATCTCGCCGCAGGACGTCATGGAGTCCTTGCGAACCCAGGGCGTGAAGTTCGTGGACCTGCAGTTCACGGACGTGCCCGGGCGCTTCAGGCACGTGACGCTCCCCTCGGAGATGCTCCGAGAGAGGATGTTCAAGGAAGGCGTGGACAAGCTCGACGGCTCTTCGATCAAGGGGTTCGTGGACATCCAGGAGTCGGACATGCTGCTCGTGCCGGACTCCTCTTCCTGGGGCATTGTCCCCTGGCTGGACGCCCCCGTGAAGACGGGGAGGCTGATCTGCGACGTCAACCGGGGATTCGGAGGCGGCTCGTTCAGCAGGGACCCCCGCGGCGTCGCGAGGAAGGCAGAGGAGGCCATCAGAAAGGCCGGGTTCACCGAGTCGCTCTGGGGTCCGGAGGTCGAGTTCTTCGTGTTCGACGGCGCGACCTGGGAGGCGAACAACCCGTTCGCGTCCGGGTTCAGAATCTCGTCGAAGGAGTCCGCCAACGAGGCGAGGGGGACCAACTTCCCCATCAGGTTCAAGGACGGATACTACCCGGCGCCGCCGGTCGATACGCTCAGCGACTACAGGGCCGCCTGCGTCACGGCGATGAGGGACGGGTTCGGGATCCTCTCCAACGCGCACCACCACGAGGTCGCCACCGCGGGACAGTGTGAGATAGACATCTACAGGGACGAGCTCGTGGCCATGGCAGACTCGGCCATGACCTACAAGTACGTTGTGAAGTCGGTGGCGAACAGGTCAGGCATGATCGCCACAACCATGCCGAAGCCCATCTTCGGCGACAACGCGTCGGGGATGCACGTGCACTCGAGCCTCTGGAAGGACGGCAAGAACGCGTTCTACGACCCCGACGACGCCTACGCGGAGGTCAGCCAGGCGGCCAGGTACTACATCGGGGGCATCATGGAGCACAGCAGGGCCCTCTGTGGGATCGTCTGCCCGACCACGAATTCGTACCACAGGCTGGTCCCCGGCTACGAGGCCCCGGTGTACATAGCCTGGAGCAAGTCCAACAGGTCGGCGAACGTCAGGATACCCGCCTATGACAAGGGGTCAGAAGGGAGCAAGAGGGTGGAGTTCCGGACGCCCGACCCGTCGTGCAACCCCTACCTCGCGTTCGCGGCCATCGCCGCTGCCGGGCTGGACGGCATGAGGAAGAAGACAGACCCCGGTGACCCGGTAAACGAAGACATCTACAAGCTGACGGCAGAGAAGAGGAGGGAGAGCGCCGTCGGTGAGCTTCCGGGAAGCCTTCTGGAGGCGGTGGAGAGCCTGAAGAGCGACTCGGCGTTCCTGGACGGCGTGTTCCCGAAAGACCTGGTCGAGGTGATGATGGAGCTCGAGCTGGAGAGCTACAGGGCGGTCTCGGCGCGGCCGCACCCCTACGAGTTCTACCTGTACTTCGATATCTAGGTTACATCTAGACCTTTTGGTCCAGATGTCCAAACGGGATGGGCCGAGGGTTCGAGCCCCTTCCGGCCCATTTCGAAATGACCCAGAATGAACTCCGTTTGACGAAAAAAAGGCTAGATTATGGCTAATTAGCATCTTGTCGTGTGCGTGGTGTTGTACAGAACAGAATGGAGCCGACGGGATTTCCGACCAGAAAGCGACCGACCAAAGGGCTTGCCAAGCCTTGAGCAGATCAGGAGATTGGGCTAGCCCTTGATCACCGTCTTTCCGTCATAGAGGCTACTGGACCAGCAGTTGGGACGAGAACTTGACGGCTCTCAACGAGTCCTTTACAGGGGACAAGTCTTCTGCTATCTTGGCCGCTGCCATGAGTTGTTCTCGCGGGGCCTTGCTCTTGACGTGGTACCTGGCTCGGATCGCTTGGAATCCAGGCTGGACTACTCCTGGTTCAGGCAATCCCAGGACGCCATGCAAGTCGATTTCCCCCTCGACCTCTACATTCAGAGAATCGAGAGGAATGCCCATGATGGCGCTTGCGTTGGCGAATCCGCCGGTGAGACAATGCCCAAGGGTCGCAAGCAGTAGTTCCCCGGCCGTTGCTCCCCTGTTGGTCCCTCCCCCGAGTTCGTAGGGATGGTCTTGAGGCACCACGAAGGGCCTCTTTCTGCTCGTTTCGTTCTTCGCTCCGCCCGCCACGAAATCCTTGACATAGGCCTCTGTGTAGAATCCCTCCCGCCACTCGACGTTCGCTGACAGCATTGCCTGGGCAAGGTTTGGGTGACCCTTGACCGCGTCTACCAGACCTTGGAGCTGTGACATGTCGAATCCGTTGTTAGTTTTCATCCCGGGAACACTTTCCTCCACAGGAGAGTGTTTCTTTGCCGCCAGATTGGTCTGAGCCATGGCGTACATACCCATTCTGGACAGGTAATCACTTATATGGGAAGAATATTTCCCAGATATCCTGTGGACACAACCCACTTCTTGATTCTCGGGAACGAATCCAAGGAAGCGCATATCGCCGGACTTCCGAGGATGAAGGCTGACAAAGTCGTGGTCTTCTCCCCTGCGGGAACTCGGGAAGCCAACGCCATCGGTGGGATCCTGAAGGACTTGGGAATGCCAGTCAAGCTCGTTAGGGTTGGGTTGGATTACTTGG
>DATJAJ010000055.1:0-8940 GCA_035516335.1 Nitrososphaerales archaeon | reverse complement strand
CCTGGCGTGCCTCCAGGCTGACCCCGGTCGAGGCGCTCCACAGGTCCTGAACCAAATCAGGAAACATCCTGCGGCGATTCTCTAGGGATCTGGGAGCAATCTCGGAAATCTGCTAACTAGCGGCAATCGACTTCAGATCGGGAGGTGAACACCATAAGAGAAATAGGCATGGCAGTGACCAGGCGTCACCTGTTCGTGATCGCAGCGGTTTCGCTCTTCGCGATCGCGGGGCTCCTGGCGGTGCTGCCAGCTCACGCGCAGACGACCACGTCGACTTCATCCTCGTCAGGGACACAAACGAGCTCTGGCGCACACCAGGGCTACTCGGCAGGGCACGGCTGCCCCAACATGTCGGGCACAACTTCGACATCGAGCTCGTCGTCCAGCGGGACCGGCTAGCGCAACGAACCAGGGCCGTGGTCATAGGTGGAGCGACTCGGTGGAGACGCGTCGCTCCCCCCGGCCTTCTTTCCTTCTTCGCCTTCCCCGGACAGCCGGGGAGGCAAAAATAAAAGCCACCGATCCTCCTCGTTCTCTTGTTGGCGGACCGTTCGACCCGGGACGTGGACATCAGCGGAAATCCGCAGTCGGAGCCGCTCGCGCTCAGCGAAAGGGACGCCGCGATAGTCCACCACATCGAGCAGGAGGGTCTCACCGGTTTCTCCTTCGACGGGCTGCGGAGGCTGACCGGAACGCACCCTGAAACGCTATCGCGCATACTGGAGCGCCTCGAGGAAGTGGGCATAGTCGCGCGGGTCCCCGACGGCTACGCCATCACCGAGCGTGCTAGGGGCCAGACGTCGCTCAGCTCATCAGATCATGAGCGGACCCGCATCCCGCTGCTTCACACCCTCCTCCCCTACGACGGCCGGGAGGCGGTCGTGGTCCAGTCGCTGAAGGGAAAGTGGTTCGACAGGCTCCGGTGGATAGGGACCTCCCAGGCAGAGGAGGGCCTCACGCTGAAGTGGGTGACCGAGGACGGTTCCGTGCAGCTCGACGCGCGATTCTCACAGGGGCAGCTTGACATCGACGCGAGAGTCCGAATAGGCACCGATGCGAGCTCGGCCGTCAAGCTCGCACACCAGCTGATGAGCCGGATTACCAGGCTCTATTCAGGGCAGGGGAGGGGCGTCCGCATGATGTTCTCAGCGACCACGGACTCGAGCCTCAGACCGGCGGCCATGTGACGAAGTCAGACGCATACCCACTCAACAAGTGCTGGCACTTCTCTACCCCCGGCGTGACATATTCAAGATGAGCAAGCAAAGCAACGCCGGGCTGCTGCAGTCGCTCTCGGACGCAGTGGCTGATCTGGCAGAGAGAATCTCGCCCTCAGTCGTGAGAGTCGGGGACGGACGCAGGCAGGGGACGGGAATCGTTTGGGACAGCGAGGGCCACATCCTCACGGCCGACCACGTCGTCGGGAGGGCGGACGTTCTGGAGGTCGCCCTGCACGACGGAAGGAGGATGGAGGCCAAAGTCGTGGGGCGCGACCCCGATAACGACCTGGCGCTCCTGAAGGTGGGCGCTGGCGGGCTAGTGCCGCTGGAGGCGATGAACGGGAGGGCACTTCGAGCCGGGGAGCTAGTCTTCGCGTTCGCCAACCTCGCGGGCAAGGACCCTAGCGTAGCTTCCGGTGTCGTAACCAGCCCCAGCCGTGGCATACAGGGCTGGTGGGGTGTCATGATCGAAGATGCCGTGATAACGGACGCTCAGCTAAACCCGGGATATTCGGGCGGGCCGCTGGTGGACGCCTGGGGCAGGCTGGTAGGCATGAACGTCGCCTGCTTCTCCAGCAGGGGGGTGGCCGTCTCCGCCAAGACCCTGAAGGAGAGGGCCGGCCGGCTGGTCAAGGACGGCAGAATCCGTCGAGGCTACCTGGGCATTGTCGCAGAGCCGGTAGCACTCCCCGAGGAGATAGCCTCCAAGCCGGAGGTGGGCCAGGAGACGGCCCTGCTCGTGAGGTCCGTGGAGGCCGGCACCCCCGCGAAGGCGGCGGGACTGACCATCGGGGACGTCCTGGTGAAGTTCTCCGGCAGCCCCCTGACCGACATAGGCGACCTGCACGGCCTCCTCAGCGCCGACGTCATCGGGAAGAGCGTGCCCCTGACCGTTCTGAGAGGCGAGAGGACGTCGGATCTGACCGTAACGCCGAAGGAGGCTGAAGAGTAGCATGTCCGCGCCACCCTTCCAGCCTGATGAACCGACTTTCCCAAGCCCGGGGCAGCCCTATCATCCTCTGCCCAGGGTTCCAAGGTATCCGATGTAGGCGAGCTGGCCCGCCCTAGATGGCGGGATTCTGGTTCTGGGCGGAGCAGGCGAAGGTCGACGGGAGTATGTTCCCCGGCTGGGCCTCGACCTGCCCCATCTGGTACTGGATCGTAAACTCGCTCATGTTGGAGTTTGCTCTGACGGCGACCGCCAGATTCACGTCTGCGAGCGCGCTGGTGGTTCCCGCCACAGCGAAGGGCATATCCACCGTCTGGCCCTTCGAAATCGAGTTCATCCCGAGCAGGCAGACCGGGCTGTTCGCGATGTCGGTGTCAGAGGTTATCTGAGCGTAGAGTGGCGTGTAGTTCCCTGAGGCTGTCCATTCAATCTGGAAATAGACCTCGGTCCCGTTGAACTCAGACGCGACGACCGCCGCGTAGTCGCCGAAGGGCTTTGTCGTCGCAGGAAAGCTGTCGTTCTGATATTCCAGCAGGCCCAGGACGAGGCCGAAGACCAGAGCCCCCACCACGGCTACCACGACCGCGATCTTGGCGAGGCTCCAGCGGGGTTTGGGAGAGGTCTGCAATGCCCTACCTCAGGTCGTGCATCTTGGCCTCTCCGCGCATCAGAGAGATGAGCCTGTCGAAGTACAGCTCGAGCGCCTCCCGGAAGTCCTTCCGCTTGAGGTCTGGGTCCGATCTCTCCAGAAAACTCTCGAGCCAGTCGAAGTCTTTCTCGGCGGTGTCGCCGAGCGCCGAAAGAAACGCCTTGTTCCTGTAGTACATCTCTCCCTTCGGGTCAAAGAGCTTCCTCCTCTTAAGGGAGGCTATGGCGAACGAGTTCCTGCAGAGGAGAGTGGTGTCCACGACAGGGTCGCCGCTCGGCCTGTCCGAGATCCATTCCCCAAAGAACCTCTGTGCTGCCTCGAGCTCCCGGCCGCCCATGACGTCGAAGACTATGTCGTCCACGAGGATGTTCTGGAGGTGGTTGAACGCGTCGATGAGGCACTCCGTCTCCTTCGCCCTGAGGCCCTCTTTCTCTTTCACCTCTTCGAGAGTCTCCTCCAGCATGTCCGCCCTGTGGGAGTAGGCGCCTTTCTCCGTGAAGTAGATGTGAGCCAGCTCGTGAAGGACCAGCCCTCCGAGCATGTCGGAATCAAGTGCCCACTCCGAGATGACGATCTTGTGAACCCTCCCTTCCTTCTTCGCGAAGCCCATTATCGACAGCTTTGGGTCGACGGTGAGGGATACGGGAGATCGGATCTGGTAGCCCTTCTCCTTCATGCGGGCGACCGCCCAGTCGAGCGTGTCTTTCATTGTCCTGTCGGTCCTTCCCGGTAGCAAACCTACGCCCCGTTGCTGCGTCTATGGATAAATCGTTCGGTCGCCTTCGGAAGCTGGGCAACCCTATTCTACCCCGACGCCAGGTCTTCGAGGGTTGAGCGGAAGCAGGGCTGCGGCCCTTGCGGGGGGCCTGCTCGCGGCCGTGGGGGGGCTCTTGGTGATCGCGAGCGGTTTCGAGGCGCACGGTCTCCTCCTTTCCGCCCTGAGCGTTGTGGAGGGAGAGATCCCCCGCTACATTGGTGGGATCGAAGGCCTCACGGCCACGCTGGCGGTGGACATCGTAGTCCTCCTCATATCTCTTGGGGGTTTCACAATCGTTGCGGGCGGGGTCTGCAGCCTGCTTCGACACCGGACTCTGGGTCGCGCTCTCATCGCCTTGGGTGGCGGTGCAGGCTTCATCGGCCTGCTGATATCCTTCGGATACTCGGCCTACAGCCTGGGCCTCACGGCGGCTCTGGGCAACCTGCCCTACTGGGTGGGACTGGTGGCAGCGGCGGCGGGCAGGCGCGTAGCCAAGGCGGCTTGAGCGGCAAGCGGCGCGCTCCCGGACGGGTCAGTGGTAGATGCCGCCGTCTTCAGGAAGGTTGGTGGAAGGCGGCGCGACGATTCTTGATTTCAGTTCGTCCATGTCGATTTCGAAACCGATCATCTTCTCCAGTATTTCGAGCATCCTGACCACTGTCCGTGCGTGGGGGATGGGTTCGCCGTGGTCTACCGATATCTTGTACCCCTCCATGCCGTACCCCGGGGCCAAGCCGACCACCATGGAGGCGAAGAACGGAGCCGGCTCGCCTTTGATCAGCTTCGCGCCGTTCTTCTCGAGCCTTTCTGCCCCTGCCTTCGAGCTTGCGAAGCCGTTGATCTCTGGGTCTTGAAAGGGAGAGACCGGGTTGTCCGCCCACCTCGCTCCGATTGAAAAGACCTCCTTCACTCCCACCCTGCTCGCGAATTCCAGGACCGCTCTGCTGAACTCGTGCTGGTCATCCATGGGGCTCGAATCGCCCGACAGCAGAAGGATGTCGCGCCTCCCTCTGTGGAGGTAGATATGGCAGGCGGGGAGGACGCCCAGGCCGTCCTCCCTTACAAGGATCTCTGGGGCAAACGCTGACGAATGGACGGTGGCAACCCGGTCGAAGGTCATCTTGGCCAGCATGTACTTCGCGAGTTCCCTGGCCTGAGAGTAAAGCGCCCGGTACTGCTGGAGCGATGTAGAGGTGGCGACGAGGAGCACAGGGCTCTTGAGCTTTGGAAGCTGCTTGGAGTCGAACTTCATCCACAAGTCGGTTCTCCATCCACGCCGCCGCCCTGGTTATAAAACAGTCCGTCGCTACGGCCAGGCGGCCGTCAGGAGATGGCGATTTCGGCTGGCGCACATGTCATCTTAAATAGGACGGGAGAAGGAACGGCTTCAACTGACTCATGCCGGCCCACTGGACCACGCTATCTCACAACGGCGTGCATTTTCCTCCCGAGTACGCGCCCGATGGCCTTGGCATCCGGGTGAAAGGAAAGGCGTTCGGGCTCAACCCTCTGGCCGAGGAGATGGCCTACCACCTGGCCAAGAAGAAGGACACAGACTACGTCAAGGACTCGGTTTTCACGGCCAACTTCATGTCGGACTTCTCCCCCAAGGTCTCCGAGGCGCTTCTAGGGGTGGCCTACCAGGATGTGGACTTCTCCGAAGTCTTCGCGAAGGTCGACAGAGAGAAGGCGGCCAAGGAGGCCATGGGGAAGGAAGAGAAGAAGAGCCAGGCCGCCGCACGGAAGGCCGAGAGGGAGGAGCTGAAGAGCCGCTTCGGATACGCCACGCTGGACGGCAACCGCGTCGAGATCGCGAACTGGATGGTCGAGCCGCCCGGCCTCTTCATGGGCCGCGGGAAGCACCCCATGAGGGGCCACTGGAAGCCCAGGGTCGTCCAGCACGACGTGATCCTGAACCTCGACGAGGCTGCGACGCCGCCGCCAGGAGACTGGAAGGAGATCGTCCACGACCACAAATCCATGTGGATGGCGAAATGGATAGACAAGCTCACGGACAAGGAGAAGTACGTGTGGCTCCACGAGAGCTCGCCCCTCCAGCAGTCCCGGAGCAAGGCGAAGTACGACAACGCGATGAAGGTCGGAAAGAACCTGGGGAGGGTGCGCAAAGCGATTGAAGCGAGGCTGTCGTCGAGCGACCTCACGGAGCGCCAGACGGCCACCGTCTGCTATCTGATCGACAGGCTAGGGATGCGAGTCGGAGACGAGAAGGACCCCGACGAGGCCGACACCGTAGGCGCCAGCACGCTCAGGGTCGAGCACGTGAAGTTCCTGGGCGACTCGCTCGAGTTCAGCTTCCTGGGGAAGGATTCGGTCCCATGGAACAAGCGGGACGCGCCCCCCGGGGCCGTGCTGCGCAACCTGAAGGAGTTCACGGCGGGGAAGAAGCCCTCTGACGAGATATTCCACGCGGTCACGTCTGGCAGGGTAAACGACTTCCTGTCCTCCATCGTCCCGGGAGTCAGCGCCAAGGTCTTCAGGACCTACCACGCCACTGCCGAGGCGAAGAACTACCTGGGGTCCCGGGTGGTGGACGGGGCCGACGACCTGGAGAAGCTCTACACCGCCAAGGAGGCGAACCTCGCCGCCGCCGTCTTCTGCAACCACCAGCGCACTCCGCCGAAGACCTGGCAGCAGTCTCTGGAGAAGAAGGAACTGAAGCTGGCCGAGGCGAGGTCGAAGGAGAAGCCTCGACCCGAGCACATCAAGAAGCTCGAAATGGAGCTCGATTTCTACCGACGCACCAAGAACTACAACCTGAACACGTCGATGAAGAACTACATCGACCCGCGGGTCTACAAGACCTGGGGCGACCACGTCGGACTGGACTGGACCAAGATATACTCGAAGTCGCTCCAGAGGAAGTTCTCGTGGGTGTCGCAATCCCGGGCGAAGTGGGAGCAAGATCCGCAACCCGAGTAGACGGGTTTCAGGACATTCTGGCCAACGCCTTCCAGAGCTCGTCGGTGGGAGCTTCCCGCACCGGTTTCTCACTGCCATCCGGCTCCAGCAGCAGCCTCTTTCCCTTGCGGAACCTGCCTATCTCCGCGACCGGGCAGGTCTTCGACAGCTCTCCCAGGACCCTCTTTACCAGTCGCTCCTCCACCGCCATAATCAGCGACCCAGAGCCGATGAGCTTGATTGGGTCCAGCGAGGCCATCTTCGCCAGGCGCTTCGTTGCAGGGTCCAGAGGGACTGCCGCCCGCCTGAGTTCGAAGCCCGTCTTCGATGCGACCGACATTTCGTAGACCGCGCCCAGGACGCCCCCCTCGGTGCAGTCATGCATTCCGTGGACGACCCCGATTCTGAAGGCCCTGACGGCTTCGGGGACGACGCTAAGCTGGGCTTCGAAGCGGAGTGCAGCCCCTCGAAGCGATGGGTCCAGGTGGATGCCGAGCCTCTCCGCTTCCCGGATGAGCACGGCGGTGCCTTCGAGCCCGGCGGTTTTCGTCATCAGCAGCGCGTCCCCGTCCTGGGCGCCCGCGGACGAGACGTAGCTCCTGGCGAAGCTGAAGACCGTCGCGACGACGATGGGCCTCTCCAGTCCAGGGGTCAACTCTGTATGGCCTCCCACGATCGACAGGCCCACCTTCCTGGCGGACCTGTGGATCTGACCCGCCACGGCGGCAATTTCTCCCTCCGTCGCGTCCTTTGGCATCATTATCACCGACTCCATGTACTGTGGCCTGTTCCCGCTGGTGGCGACGTCGTTGGCGCTGACGTTGACAGCGTACCACCCTATGTTCGTGGAGACTCCAGTGATCGGATCCGAGGAGACGATCATGTATTGCCCGTCGAGCTTGACTACCCCGAAGTCCACACCTGCCTCCGGCCCCATCAGGATTCGGTCCGTCGGGGCACCTCTCATCCTGAGGACCGTTCGGTTCAGGACGCTTATCGGGATCTTCCCGAGTGAAAGACGGCCCACGTTCGCAGCGCTCCGATCCCCGCCGATTTCAGGCTGTCGGAGAGGATCCATGCGGGAGCCCTCCCAGCCCGGCTAGATCTGCGGTCCCTGACGGGAGGGGTCTGTGCGCGACATCATCCTCTTCACCCTCCCTGCTATTGGGATGGAGACCACCAGGCCGATGAGCGCCTGCCCGACATCGAACGGCAGCTCGCCCGCCGAAGCGGGGAGCCCGATTGACAGGACCGCATAGTTGTAGAGGAAGTAGCCGGTGAACATCACCGAACCCCCAGCGAGGACGGAGAGAACGGTCCAGCCGACCTTCGCGTCGGTGAAGTAGCCGGCGGCGGATATGGCCGCGAAGACCACGAGCCCTATTGCTATCCACAGCGCTTCTGGGAGCGAGAACCCGACGTTGGTCTGGGGGCCTACGGGGAAGCCGAGCGTCAGCTGGTACGCGCCGCTGAAGTAGACTGCGCCCAGCAACCCCAGGAGGAGTCCGACGACTGCGCCGACGACGACGCTGGTCGCCCTCCATGCCCTGCTCGAGATTCTGGTGCCAGCCATCGAGCTCAGGTAGCCCACGATGAACCCCTCTGCCCCCTTTATCACCAAGGTACCCGGCGCATAGGTCGCCGCGCCCAGGGCCACGTCTGAGATGGACGAGCCCACGCCTCCGGCGAAGGCGCCCACATAGGGTCCCATCAGAAGGGCGCAGATGTAGACCATCACTTCGCCCAGATTGAAGTAGCCACTGGGGGTCGCAGGGATTGCCAGAGTGAAGACCATGGTTGAAGCGGCCACGAATGCCGTGAAGATCGCCGTGGTCGCGACTACCCTTGACCTTGCGCTTTTCCTCGAGATCGTCGTCGCATCCTGACCGAGCGCGGCCATCATGCTCTTCAAGGCGGCCCTCAAAGTGCGTCCGGGCCTGGGAGCGCGGCAACATATATAAGACCGAACCTATATATTAGGTGGCCCGGCCGATTGCCCGTTGCCCATCCTGAGGTGCGTCGGGTGTGGCCACGTTCAAGAGAGCAGCCTGCTTGACCCGGTTTGCGAACGCTGCTCCTCCGCCGTCGTCTTGGCGGACAGTCAGCGAGTCCGAGTCGAGGCCGAGAGGTTCGAGGAAATCCCACTGGGCGTATGGAGGTACTCCTTGCTTCTTCCAGTCGTGTCCGCGGGTACTCGGGTGACGCTCGGCGAAGGAGGAACGCCGCTGCTTCCTGCCAGACGCCTGGGGGCGGAGCTCGGGCTCGAGAACCTCCTGCTGAAGGACGAGAGTCGAAACCCGACTGGCTCGTTCATCGACAGAGGCGCCACGGTCCTGGTGAGCCTCGCCAAATCGCGAGGGGTAAAGGAGTGCACCTGCGTCACCACGGGCAACCTCGGCGCCTCCCTGGCCGCATACTGCGCCAAGGCGGGCATCGCCGCTCGCGT
>DATJAJ010000054.1:0-3402 GCA_035516335.1 Nitrososphaerales archaeon | reverse complement strand
GCTGGAATCTGTGTCGGAGCTCCCTATTTATTCGTCGCTTCCCTTTTGCCTGAATCGCTTAGGCAAGGATTCAAATTGCGACTCGCCGCCTCGGCGGGCATGAACTCAAAGACAAGCGGGGCACGCACGGCGGACTTGACGACGCGGAGGGAGCTGCAATGAGACTCAAAGTGACCGGCGTGTACGTGGACGACCAGGAAAAAGCACTGCGCTTCTACACCAAGGTGCTCGGCTTCGCCAAGAAGACCGACGTTAGCAACGGGCCTTATCGATGGCTGACGGTCATCTCAGCGGAAGACCCGGACGGCATCGAGCTCCAGCTCGCACTCAACGACAACCCGGCGGCCAGGGCCTATCAGCAGGCCCTGTTCCAGCAGGGCCAGCCCGCGGTCATGCTCTTCACAGACGATGTCAAGGGCGACTATGAGAGGATCAAGGCGCTCGGGGGCGAGTTCACCATGCCGCCCACCCAGGTGACCGGCTCGACGATCGCCATGCTGAAGGACACCTGCGGGAACCTGATCCAGATCTCGCAGCCGGCGCGCTACTGAAGGCGCTCGTTCAATCGGAGTGGCGACCCAGGTATGAGCCGACGAGACTCGGATGGTCCGTTCCTTCCTCCGGTCGAGGATCCGACGGACCCAGGAGCAAAGCGAGCATACGAGACGACGTCCAGGTACTTCGGCAAGGTCCTCACGCCGCTCAAGGTCTTCTCGGCCCGCATGCCATGGGAATTCCACACCAACTTCTATGGGCAAATCTCAGAGCTCGACAGGAAACTCGAAATCGGTCCGGAGAAGGCCATGCTCATCCGCCAGAGGGTCGCTGGGATAAACGTCTGATCATTCTGCACGGACTCGAACAGGGCGGGGGCCATACAGGCACCCATGAGCCAAGAGAAGTTCGACGCCCTCGACAGGTACAGGTCCAGCCCGCTTTTCGATGAAGCCGAGCGTGCGATGCTCGACTACGCGACGAAGCTGACAGAGGAGAAGAGAGTGGACAGGGGCGTCTTCGAAAGGATGAAGGAGCGCTTCACCGACCGCCAGGTGTGCGAAGTCGTCTACGTGGTCGCAAGCGAGCACGTCTATAACATGACAAACATAGGGCTGAACATACATTCGGACATGATATGCGACCTAGTCAAGGCAAGGAGGCAACGCGCGTGACCATGGGCAAAAGGAAGGACGCGCCGAGGGCCGGGTCAGCTTCCCGGCCGACAAATTCACGGACCAAAGGACTGCGCGACTGGCGCGATGAGAAGTTGGCCCGAATCCGCACCCTCATCAGACAGGCCGATCCCGAGGTAGACGAGCAGGCGAAGTGGAGGAAGCCGTCGAACCCCGAGGGGATTCCGGTTTGGTATCGCGAAGGAATCGTATGCACCGGCGAGACCTACAAGGACCATCTGAGGCTGACCTTCGCCAGGGGAGCCTCTCTCGAGGACCCGAGCGGCCTCTTCAACGCCAACCTCGAAGGCAGCACGACCCGCGCCATAGTCATCGGCGAGGGAGACCGAATCGACGACGGGGCGTTCAAGGCTCTCATTCGAGCCGCCGTGTCCCTTAACATGGTGAGGAAGAAGCACCCCACCTAGAGCCAAGGGAGCGCGGAATGAAGTCACACCCTGGCTGTCGCGACATGCCCCTCGCTGAGGCGCGACCGACCCGGCGATTCCGTTCTTGACTGCGCGGGCAAGGTCGAGCTGAGGGGACAGCCACTCAACCCGCGCTCTCAGCGGGCGCGACCAGTGGCCGCTAGGGGGGTTAAGATCGTAGGGGGCGCGAGCTCCGACCGCGTTCCGCCCTCAATCGCCGCGGTGCTGATATATACTTCTTGTTCGCGCTTTCCAGCAGTGGTCTGATGTCTTCCTGTCAGCCGGAGGCCCCCTTTCCTTGACACGCTCCGAGTCAGAAGGCATTCTTGGGGCAATCAGAGAAGAGGCCGACCGCTGCATCAGATGCGGTTTCTGCGAAGCCGCATGCCCAACGTTTCCGGCTCAGGGGAGCTCCTCGTATTTCGGTGCGAGGGGCAGAATGATTCTGGCCAAGGAAATAGCAAGAACGGGTGACGATGAACTCACGTCGTTACTCAGGGAATCCCAGGAGGCGTTCGACACGTGCCTGGATTGTTATGCCTGCTTCGTCGAGTGCCCCGTCGGCCTCAACCCGGGGAAGGTGTCGGGACTAGCAAGGAGCCTGTTTGAATCAGAGCGCAACGGGGAGGTAAGCCCCAACTCCATCTCTGAATTTGTAACGAGATCGACTATCAAGTACAGCAATCCTCTCGGACTGAGCAGCGAGTGTCGGGAATGGGCCAAACCGCTGGACCTTCCCAGGGACGGTGAGTATTTGCTGTTCACCGGCAGCATGTACCAGATCATGCCTTATGGGTCGAGGCTGGTCGAACTCGCCCAGAGATTCGGACAATCGGGTCCAGGGAGACTTGCGTCGGTGGGGACTCATGCCCCGTTCCTCATCAAATTCTCAAAGTTTCTTTGCGACCAGGACTCCAGGAAAAGGACCGAGAAGATCCTCCAATCGATGGTCGGCTTGCTTAGGCTCTCGGATGTGAGCTTCTACTACGACGAAGAGCTCGAGTTTTACCCCGGGACGTACCTACACGACCTGGGATTCAGGAGTCAGTTCAAGGAGTACTCGACGGGCGTCGCGAAGAAATTCAAGGAGAAGGGCGTGAGGAAGATAATCACCGTTGACCCTCACACATACGATCTGCTGAAGAACGTCTACCCCCTCTACACTGACTTTCCGTTTGAGGTCGTGTTCTATCTTGACCTGCTGAACCTGAAACTCAGGAAGTCGGAGGTCAAGGTCACCTTCCACGATCCCTGCCGCCTGTCGAGACACTCCAGCTACATCGGCAGACCGAGAGAGCTCATAAACAGCGCCGCGACAAACGTCGAACCTCCTCGCAGCCGGAGAAGAACGATGTGCTGCGGCGGGCCCGACGAGCTCCTGTATCCGGGCATCGCGGAGAAAGTGTCAAAGGCCGGGTATGAGGAGCTGAAGAAGACAGGGGCAGAGCAGATCCTGACAGCGTGTCCGGTGTGCCTCATGAACCTGGGCAGGGAGGGCGAAGTGTTCGACATATCAGAGTTCCTGATGTCGAGCGTCCAGGAAGTCGTTCCCGCCAGCTCTCAGAAGGCCCCGCAGGCAGCTCGGAAGCACTAGCTGCCCCTGCGATCCCCCACGCGTGCAAGGCCGCCAGTGACCTCGCCGTCCTAGTGCCAATCCCCTTCCTTCAAGGTCGCTGGTCTTCCAGATCGCCCAGCGCGTATTTGTTCGGGTTCAGTATGTTCTTGGGGTCGAACATCCTCTTGATTTGTTTCATGAGTTGATACACCGGCATCTGGTTTCTCTCTTCGAATTGTTTGAGAAGGAC
>DATJAJ010000053.1:0-4630 GCA_035516335.1 Nitrososphaerales archaeon | reverse complement strand
CGGATGCTCCCCGATGTTCGAGTCCGACACGTGCTCGATCTCCACGTCCTGGAATCCCGCACGCGCGAGCAGCCTCACGTAGTCGGAGTCCGTGAGCGCCCCCGCGATGCAGGCCGACCACGAGTCCATGTCCTTCCTCGCCGCGTCTGGGATCTCTTTCAGGAGCGTGACGTCCGCGACCGCGAAGACCCCGCCTTCCTTCAGCACGCGGAAGGACTCCCTGAACACGGCCAGCTTGTCGGGCGAGAGGTTGATCACGCAGTTTGATATGACGTAGTCTATGCTGTTCGACTCGACCGGCAGGTGCTCGATCTCTCCGAGCCTGAACTCCGCGTTCGCGTACTTGTCCCCGTACCTCGACTTCGTCTCTCTCGCTCTCCAGACCATTTCAGGCGTGGCATCCACGCCGATCGCCTTCCCCCTCCCGCCTACCAGCTGAGAGGCCCTGAAGACGTCTATGCCGCCGCCGCTTCCGAGGTCGAGCACCACGTCCCCTTCCTTCGGCGCTATGAGGAGCAGGGGGGAGCCGCACCCTGCGTTGACCGACGAAGCTTCGACCGGAACGGCCTCGGTCAGGGGAGCCGCAGCCGAACCCCCGCAACAGTCGTCCCCGCCGCAGCAGTCGGACTGGGAGGACAGCGCTAGCTTGGCGTATCTTTCCTTGACGGCTTTCCTGATCTCCAGCTCGGACACGCTCTTGCGCTGGGTCGTGCGGGCTATATATTGACCAAGTTCGAATCGAATTCGCAGAGCGAACCTGGAATCCCCCGGGGCGCCGGACGGCCCGACCGGGAGCCTAGAGAGGCCTTCGAGCTACGCCGGATAGAGCCAGATGACGTTCCCGTCAGGGTCCTCGAACTGGGCGAACACGCCCCATCCGTCGTCCTTCGGCGGGTGCGGAAACTTCACGCCCTTCGCCTTCAGCTCCTCGTAGGTCTTGTTCAGGTTGCTCGCAGACAGGGCGATGCCCGTGTTGCCCTTCTCGGGCTTCTTGCTCTCGCAGAGGTGAAGCACGGTCTCTGACCCTTTGGGAGAGACTGTGATCCAGTGCCCCTCGGTGTCCCTGGGCTCCAGCCCCAGAACTCCTGTGTACCACTTCAGCGCCTTCTTCGAATTGGAGACGACTATGGCCACGTCGGCGATGCCGTTGATCATGGGGAGTTGTCAGCCCCGATTCCAAATAAGCCTTGCCGCCGGACCGACTTGCCGTATTTTATCCGATTGGAACGTCGAATCCGGCCGGCGCCGCGGTCAAACCGGAGGTCTCGTGCCCGTGGCGAACTCGGGGAGCGTTCATCGCGTCGTCTGACGGCACCGCTCAGCGGCTTCTCGACCGTCCTCGCGGGCATCTACTACGCCGGAGTCCACGGCTCTGACGTGCTCGGGCCCGCACAGACGGAGGTGTGCTTCGGCGCTCCAGGAGAGTTCGACAGACGCCGACCAACATGCCAGCGCTTTAATGCGGGCTCGGCCCCAGCCTCGGCAGGCTTGGGGCGGACCATACTCGCCGTCTTTGCATTCTTCACGATCGCGCTGCTGTTCGGTTCGGCTTCCGTCCAGGCTGCGGAGCTCCGCCAGCCCGCGCATGAGTCTCCCCTGCTGCCCTTCGTCCAGAGTCCGATCTACTCCCAGAACACCCAGAGGTTCGCCTTCGTCTCGAACTTCGAAGACATGGCGCTGGACGGGTGGACCAGCGTCAAGGGGCAGACGCCCGTGGTCGTGGCCTCCCCTAACTACTCCGGGGAGCCTGCCCTGAGCTCGACCGCCGGGAGCAAGCCGCAGATAGACTCGGCCACGGCCGACTTCGTCACCGGGCAGGTGGCCCTTTCGTTCCAGGTCGCCATGTACGCCCCGGCCGGGACGAGCGGGTTCTTCGGGCTCGGGTCGACGGACAGGAAGTTCGTGGCGGTGGTGGGCGTGAACGGGAGCGACGTCTACGCCGGGAAGGACATTTCGAGCCTCAGCGAGGTCGAGGCCGTGCCGACCGGGACGGCGTACCCGGCAGGCTGGGTGTACATCATAGCCGACGTGACCCAGGGCGGCGGCGGGAAGTGGACGATGCAGGTCTTCGTCGACTCGACCATGAGCGCTGCCGCGACGCTCAAGGTCCCCAAGGCGGGCGGATACACGGGCGCATTGATCGAAACGACGGAGGGGACGGTCGACTACACCAACATCATAGTGTCGACCTACCAGATCGCGAACGTGGTGCAGGGCTACAACAACATGCAGGGGTACGGCCAGAGGGTCTCCTCCGCGGGCATAGTCCAGCTCCTGCCCGCGTACCAGAACTACACGGCGGTGATGACCCTCGACAGCTGGTCGATCCCGCAGTCGGGGATACTCAGCTTCCAGATCAACTCCCTGAACACGACCGCCTCGGAGACGCCGGGCGGCACCTGCGTCGGGTTCTTCCAGCTCGGGATGGACCTGGACCAGAGCGGGCAGATCGACCCGTGGTACGTCCCCGGCGTCGACTGCGAAGCGAACACGTTCGCGGGAGACTTCTCCACCCCGGCCGGGAGCGTGATTGTGCTCTCCATACTCTTCCTGTCCAGCAGCCACAAGATCGAGTTCAAGGAGGTGGACGAGACGATATCGAAGACGATGACCGCCTCGATCCCGTACTCCGGGGGCGCCTTCGTGGGGGCGTACACCCAGATGGAGTTCCAGCCCTGCTGCAACAGCCACCCCATCACCGACTACGGGCTGAAGGGCTCGCTGACGGACATGCGGATAACGCCGGTCGGGGGCTCTCCGGAGCCTCTCAACTCGACGTACATGATCCCGTTCAACCTGGACACCCCGAACACCTGGGACCTGACCTACTACCAGAACGGCGCCGCGGGCTACGCAGAGAACAACATAGGGTAGGGCCGGCAGCCGCGTCCGGGAAGCCATGAGGCAGACCCAGGCGCCTGGCTCCAAAACCCCGCGCGGCCCCGCCTGCTGTGCCCTCAAAGAAGGGAGACCTCGCAACCCTTAAACTGAATGTTGAATGCGACATGCAGGATGTGACATGAAGGTCGTGCAGACCACGCTGACGGAGGAGGAGCACAAGCTGCTGGAGGAGTACGCCAGGAGGAGGTCCAAGAGTATCAAGGAGGTCGTGAGGGAGGCTGTGAGGTCCTTGGTCGAGGGCCAGGTCGTCCCGAAGGATCCGATCTTCTCGGCCCCTCCAGCCTCGAAGGCGACGGGGAGGAGCGACAAGGGCTCCGTCCAGCACGACCGGTACCTCTACCGTGAGGCCGCCTGATCTTCGTCGACATGGGCGCTTGGTACGCCTCCGCGGCCGGGGACGACGCCTGACGGCCGGATGCGCCGTCCGCTGGAGCCGGTCCTTCACTCGGACTGGGAAAGAGCGGGTGGACCGACAACCCCCTCTCTTGTGAGACCCAGTCCGCCCAGCAGGATTCCCGCAGCCAGCAGAAACGGCGCCATGACGAGCAGGCCCTGCCATGGGGCGACGTAGGTGATGGGATAGTAGTAGGAGGGAGGAGGGAACGGCCCGTACTCGACTTCTCCCAGAATCAGCGCGACGACGCCCGAACAGAAGCCGATCCCGAGGCCCGCCAGCCCCGCCACCCCGCGGAAGCGAACTTTCGCGCCGTGGATCCACCGATCACCCCTCAGCGCCTCCAGCGCCCCCGACGCCGCGAGCCAGAAGCCGCAGGAGAGAAGGACGCAGCTCAGCGCCAGCGCCGCGTAGCTCGGCCAGTAGTTCACCCACGTCTGGTACAAGGTCCAGGGGGCGCAACCGTTCGCCGGACAGGAGCCCATCCAAACCGGGGCGTTCAGGCCGAAGTCGATCGAGGGAGGCAGCAGCACCGACCCGACCAGCAGGAGGCCGACCCCCGCGGGAAGGCGAGGGGGAAGCTCTGGCGCGCCTGCTCCGAAGGCCCCGACAGACAGGAAGAGCAGGCCGGCCCCCATCAGGACGAAGTTGGGCCAGTACGTCGCCCACCAGGAGGCGAAGTCCATCGGGCAGCCGATGAAGTTCGGCGCGTTGCAGCCCGTTTGGAACACGAGCTTCTCCGCGACCAGCACGAATGCTAGCCCGAGGACCAGGAGAACCAGCGCCGCGGCGCGTTCGCGGTCCATCCTGCGAGATTGCATCGGGCGTCTCTCTTGAGTGTTTCCAAGAAATCAGCGCCGGCTCCGTTCCGGTCAGGGACGCGAATCGTGATGGCGGTCGGGCGAGACGATCAGGATGGAGATCCAAAGTACTACGGCGACGAAAAGAGATGCGGTGCCTACCAGCAAAGAGAGAAATGCGTTGCCTGTGGCGGTGGGATTGAGGGTAGATGTGGATGTGCTGCCGATGACTCCCCATTCGACGAATCCCGCAATCGCGAACGCGGTGGCGATGTATGCGGCGCCTACCCTGAGCCCGGGCGCCATTCCCACCTGGTGCTTCCAGGCAGCTGATAACCGTAACCAGACGGCACCGAGAGCCACTTCCATGGGTTCGGGCTAATCTGCGGCGCGCTATGAACCCGCGAGCCCTCTCATCTTCGTCCTTCGGCCGAACATCTCCCTGACCTGCTCTTCCGTCATCGCGACGACGATGGTGGTCGGTTTCCCTTCCCAACTGCTGTCGACCTCCAGCAGCCTGAGGTCGGGCGTCAGT
>DATJAJ010000052.1:0-5725 GCA_035516335.1 Nitrososphaerales archaeon | reverse complement strand
ATGAGAATGGCCGAGAATGAGGTAGCCTGAATCAGTCCGGAATCCCAGCTTCGCTCGGATTACGTATGCTAGTACCGGGAGGGAGTGGTGAATCCTTTTCAGGGCACGCACGATTCGCCTTGTCAGGCGGTCGGAGTGTATGTTGAATTGATTTCCATGGGTGAAGATGAACCTTTTTCCGGCAGCCGTGACTTCTAGATACTTCTCCCCCAGCAGTCCTTCATCCTCATCACCTTGGAGAAAGGTGTAGTCCCAGCAACCCGTGCTTCGAACAACTTCGAGGAACTCCTCTGCGCGGCCCCGATCCTCGACGGTGTCCCCCAGGAAGACGACTTTGTCGGCCTTGGCTTGTCTCAGTGCGCTGGCGAGATCCTCTTTGTCCGTACTTGGATAGTGAACGTCCGAGAGGGCTAGAATCCTCATGCGTGAGGACCAAGGTCGCTGATGGCATCGTTATGAACCTCCCGCCTAGTCAACATGGTCGGCATTCCTCTCAGAGGCTGGTTCTGATGGAAGAATTCCGCATCTGCCTTCGCGTCTTCATTCAAAAGAGCTTTCGCTGCCATGTCATTAGTTGACCAAGGCAACTGTGGCATCGTATCAGTCTCCTTAGGTCTCCGAGGAGCCGCCTAGATTGAGCCACCTCGTCAGTCCCTTGCTCTAATTTGCAAATGTCAGTACTTCGGGATACGCGGGGCGGGAACGGATCAACTTCCCCACGCTCGGCGGGAGGACCGACTCCTTCACGTGGTACCATCAGCTACTCTCATCGTTCTCTAGGTCCAACATTCGAACCCAGACAATGACGGAAGACTTCAGCGTGTCCGATGGGATTTGTCAACTCCCCTTGATACTATTCTGGGCCTGAACGGAAGAGGTCGTGATGTCGGGCACCCGCAGATTGGAGCTCATGGCCCAGTTCAAATGGGTACGGATTCGTCGCAGGGAATAACAGCCCTTCGGGTTCAAGTCCGTAACCAAATACCTCGAATATTCCCCCCTACAAGTCAGATAGTTGCTCGGGCACAGCAATTGATTGCCAGAAATCATCTGCCTGCCCTCCGATCAGTTGGTCTGAATAGACCTCGATTGGTTCCCGACTCTTCTGTAATATGAATACGAGAATCCTATTGAGACAACGGACAGAGCCAGGAATGCCCCAGACCAAGACGGAATCAATTCCACGCCTGCGGCAAAACCAGTCGCTTCCAGCAGGGCCAGCGACAGGGCCAAGATGCTGAGGGCATAGGATATCATCCTGAACCCTCCCGATTTGGTCATCCTCGAGAACACCTCCCTCAGCACCAGACTATCGAGGGTGTCGGTCGGGATCATCCCTGCGGCAAAAAAGGCGGACAGCAAGAGTGCCACCTGGACACCCTGAGTGGCAGAAGCCACCGCCGACACGGTCAGTGCAGATATCTGCGTTGCCGTGTCGAAGCCCAGGCCGAAGACGAACCCGATCATCAGCGGAGAGCCGACGCTGCCAGCGAACCTCGTGGTATCAGTCATCCTCTGCGACAAGATGCCGAACCCGGACCGCCCGTACCGCCTCAGACCGTAGATGTTGATTCCTCCGATCAGCGCGAGGGCGGCTGCTCCAACGACGCCGCCCAACAGCTGGAACGCTGACTGTGCTTCCAGGCTCTTCACGATGTAGATCAGGACGACCATCTCCGCGCAAACGGCGAGCATGTGGCCCACGCTGAAGAGCGAGCCGATCCATCTCGCAGACTTGACCACGTGGCGCGTCCTCACGAGATTGTCTATGGCAGCGATGTGGTCAACGTCGAGCGCATGCCTCGTTCCCAGAAGGACCATGACCGGCATTGTAGCCACAATAAAGAGGGAGACGTCGGGCATCTCTGAAATGCCATCCGGAAAAACGGTAGTTAAGGATGCGAAGAGTCGCGAGTCACGCAGGCATCATGTAGCAAAAGCCGTCGTGGCCAAGTTCTGAGAGTCATATGAGTCTGCAAAAATGCACGCTCAAGAAGCCATCTAGGAGAAAAGCACAACGCGTAAGAAAGACTTCCCGAGGCCGCGGGATTCATGCTTCCGTTTGGCGAGAGTTTCCTCGCCTGGATCGGTTCCACCGCCGTCCCTGCCTTTGTCGGGCTCGCCTTGATCACGGTCGTCGGCAGACGGACGTCTCCAAGATACTCCGCAGCCTTCGCGCTGGGCATCTTCTTCTGGTTCTTCGTGGACACCATCCAGGGTTCCGCCGACCTCGACGTGAATGCCGGATTCACCGGAGGAATCGATCAGGTCGTCATCGTGCTGCTTTTTGTCGTCGGAATCTTGTTCGTCTTCTATGCAGACAAGACCGCATTCTCCATGACACCAGCAAGAGAGATCGGGTTTGTTGTGCCCATGCTGGCTGCTCTCGCGGTGGGGATTCACGGTCTGGGAGAGGGAACAGCTTTTGGGAATACCGCAGCCTTGACGTCCAGCACTTCTCTTCTTGATGCGTTCGGCGGCCTCTCCGCTGGTGTTGCCTACGCTCTACACAAGATGTTCGAGCCGATGATGGTGGGAGCGATCTACGTCGCGTACTCGAAGGGTCGCGAGGCAGGCATGAGCACTCGCGCCAAAGAAATACTGATTCTTGCGCTGCTCTTCGTCCTTCCATCGCTCGTTGGGGCAGCGACAGGGTACTACATCAGTTACGATGCGACGTACTTCTTTGCGCTGGGGACGGGGACCTCGATCTATGCTGCGTTCAGGCTGGCAAGACAGGTTCTGAAGGCTGAAGGCACACCTCAGAATCATGAGGCACTGAAGCTATCCCTGGCACTGATCGTAGGCTTCCTGCTGATCTACTTCGCAGCGCTCTTTCACTCGTAGGAGTGAGATGCCGGAGGAGTTCTTTGTTTGAAGAATCGAAAGGCGATGGTCGTTGGGCTCACAGCCATGGTCATCGTCATCGCTGGAGCAGCGGCTTACGCCCTCTACGGTCACCCTGCACCATCAGCATCAACGACAGCAAGTAGTCTTCCCAGTTACTGTTCGAAGCCTGCAGGGGGTTTCCTTATCGTCGCCAGCATAAAGGGATACAACGACAGCGTGGACCACGGGGTGCCGGCCAAACCGTGGCCCGTGCTGAACGTGACGAAGGGATCGACAGTTACCATCACTGTCTGCAACATCGACCACCAGGCGCACGGGTTCCAAATCACCCATTACTTCGACAGCAAGATTCAGAGCGTGGTGCCAGGACAAGCAATCACAATATCTTTCGTGGCAGACGAGACCGGGACATTCCAGATATACTGTTCAATATTCTGCACGATCCACTGGGCGATGCAGAGCGGTGAGCTCAGAGTAAGCTGACGAGTATTGATCCCTTCTCTTGGGAGAGGGCTGTCAGAACATCGCTGTGTCACATTGGTTCCGAATGGTTGGAAAGTCGAGTAGGAGAGATGAGGTCACATGTCGAGTCGCGTACCGTGACAATCACCGCGAAGCCATCCTGCAGCGGCATGCGCCCGGGATATCACGATGCAAGAACTCAAATCCAGCTCTGCTTGGCAAACGGAGTTCATTCTGAGCTTGGTTTGCAGCGGGCCCGATGGGATTTGAACCCATGACCTTTGCGACCCTTTGTCTCTACAGCTTTCTTCGGGTGGATAGGAGGCTCGGTCTGGTTGAGTCTGCCGCGCTGTCCGTACTCCGCTCGAACATAGAACTGCGCTACGGGCCCACGGCACGGTCAATCTTTCTTTGTTTAAAGTTTGTTTATCCTCAGCACACCCGCGGTCTCCACACGGCCCGTCGGATCTGACACATTCCGTTCGCGCCGCGGTCCCACCCCGGTGAGACCTCGTCAGACGGTGTAAGGCGCCGCGCGCCCCGGGGACGGAACCTGTGTTCCCAAGCAATCTACTCGACGAGGTCGAACTCGACTTCCAGCTCCTTCCTCGAGTTCCTGAACCTGGGCCTTGCGAGCGAGAGCCTCCCTATGGCCGACGTGTTGTCCACGTGCCTCTCTATGCAGCAGTTCACGTTCCAGTCCGGTATCCTGACTATTCTCAGCCTCGTCACGCTCTTGGGGACCGGGAACACGTCGTACATGGCATCTCCGAAGTGGTTCTCCGCCTCCTCCTTGTCCATCTCGAACTCTATCACTTCGGCCCCTTCCGCTATCTTCAGGTTGGCCTCCCGCGCTATCCTGGCGACCTCCTCGTCGGTGGGCTTCCGGTCGAACTGGACGGTCAGCCTACCGTGCTTGCCGCTGACGAACGTGGCGGCCGTCCACTTGGCTCCCAGGGTCTTCTGGACCGCCCCCTTCACGACGTGTAGCGCCGTGTGGGTGCGCGCTTCTTCGAGGCTCAATCAGACCCTCGTGACTATCTTGTAGAAGTCCGAAAGCTTGACTTCGAGGCCGTACCTGGTCTCGCGCCTCTTCATGTAGATGAAGATGGAGAGGAGCGTCGGAAGCATCCTCGCCAGGCTGAACTTGCCGTCGATCTTCGCCCTGATGAACCTGTAGACGTTCGCGTAGGCGGCGTACTGCTCGAGGACGGCCCTCCTGTATCCCTCCCAGTCGCCCAGGTGGTCCACGAAGATGTCCGCGCACTGCATGCTCGGGATTATGCCCTCACCGAGCAATGGGTAGACCGTGCCTATCGACTCGCCCACGCCGACCACCTTGCCCACGTTGAAAGGCTGGCAGTACAGCGGCGGCGAGACCCTGACGGGCCGGCCTATCCTCCTTACCACCTCACAATGGTACTTCTTGACGAACTCGTCGAGCTCGCCTCGGTACTTCCCCATGTAGTCTCCCGCCCCCACGTGGGCGAGCCCGTCTCCCAGCGGGAAGTACCACCAGTACCCGGTTATGTTGGAGTAGGGCCGTATGTAGAAGTCGTCGTAGGGCAGTTCCTTCGACTTCACCTGGTACTCGAGCGAGGGAATCACGATGTCGTCCTTCACCTTCGGGAGGAGGGACCTGTGGAGCCCGGTGGCGTCCACCACCAGGTCGAAGTCCTTCAGGTTCCCGTCGACTTCCTTGACCTGCTCGCCCCAGTGGACCTTGTGCCCCTTGATCATGTCGTGGGTAAGCCTGTGCTTGTCATAGGTGACCAGGCCCTTCAACTTCATCTCGAGCTTCTCGTCGCCGAGATCCACAACCATCTTCTTCCCCCGGTGGAGGACGTAGTCGTCGAAATTGAAGCCGGCCTTCTTGACCATGTCCCGGATGAACGGCTCGCTCGTCCCCCAGGCACAGACCGTGTACCACTTGTCCTCCGGCCTCATCTCGAAAGCCTCCACCTGGTGCTCTCTCGGGATCCGATTCAGCAGGTAGGCGCCCGCCACCCCGGTCCCGACCACGGCGATCTTCAAGCCATTCCGACCTTGCGTTAAGCCAGCCAAGGCGGAGCATTTCTACTTGTCGATGGGTCGCCTGCTGCGGACGCGGAGCCGAGGGCCCTCCCGCCCCTGCAGGGCCAGTGCGCCTGAGCAAACCGTAAATATGTCGGTAAACGAAGTAACCTTGGTTTCCCAAGGTGACTGAACCGAAATCCAAGGTCGTGAAAGTGTCTGAGGACACCCACGCGAAGCTGATCGCCATGGCCAAGTGGGGCGAGTCGATGGACCAGGTGATTCACCGTCTTGCGACTCAGGGGAAGGGGCTCGAGGACGTCATCGCCGGCCAGAGCTCGATCTGCTTCATCGACGGGGAGGAGGGCCGCCTGCTCTACCGCGGCTACGACATCGAGGA
>DATJAJ010000051.1:0-2130 GCA_035516335.1 Nitrososphaerales archaeon | reverse complement strand
GAGATGTGGTCAACCGCCGTCACCTTCCCGCGATAGACCTTGGTGAGACCCTCCGCTGTTATGATATCTGCCAACCTTCCGCCCCGTCACGTGACCTCTGTTAAAAGCTGTGAAGCGCTCCTAATGAGTGAGCCCCCAGAGCCGATCTTCGACATCCCCAGACCGCGCCCCAACGACAAGGGAGGAGAACCCCGACGTGGAGGCGGCAAGGCGATGCCTGGACTTCTGAATAAATAGCGAGACCGATTTCGCGAAGGTGCGATGCGCGACAAGAGATGGAACCTGGGCTCTCCCGAAGGGGAGCGGATATCAGTGAGGCCTGACATTTGAGCGGGGCCAGCGAAGTCGCCGCAAGGTATGACCGGGTCTCCCGGGTCTATGACGAAACGAGGGAACCGCTGACAAGGAAGGCGGTCGACAGGCTCGCCCGGGTGCTCTCCCTGAACGGACTGGATCGGCTCCTTGAGGTGGGAGTGGGAACCGGCCGGATTGCCCTGCCGCTCCAGAAGAGGGGGTTCGACTGCGTCGGTGCGGACCTTTCGAGAGGGATGCTTCAGAAGGCCAAAGCGAAAGGGCTGCGGAATCTGTTCCTGGCAGACGCGAACCTGCTCCCATTCAGGGCGAAGTCGTTCGATGCAGTCGTGCTGGCCCATGTCATCCACCTTCTGGACGACCCGCCCGCGACCTTCGGCATGCTGACGACGATCGCAAGGAGAGGGATAGTGGCAATCGTGAGAAGGGAGGATCGCGGGGCCTCCGCTCCTGCTGAAGACAGGAGCCAGATCAGAGAGGCAGTCCGGAAGGCGGCCGAGGAACTGGGCTATCTTCTGCAGCGGCCGCCCGGTGACTGGCGCCGGAGGTTCAGAAGAGAGGAGGAGTTCATCTCTACGTCCCATCCGAGCGAGCTGTTGACCATAGACGACATCAGGGGCGTCACGACGGTGGGGGAGAGGCTGTCCTTCTTTGAGAAGCGCGCCTACGGCTATCCCTCTGATATGCCCGACGAAGCGTTCCGAAGGATAATGGAAGTCGCCAAGTCGTCGCTCGATCTGGGGCGGGAGATAAGATACCACAGAGTTGAGCAGGTCGCCCTCTGGCGGGTGCGGTGACTTGCGAGCACCCAGACTCTAGTCCGCTAGGACCACTCTCTTTCACGGCAACGTCGAGTCCACGCCTCGGCGCACGCCGACCACATAACCAATCGGCAGACCTAGAAGCGCCCCGCCGGCGTGCGCCACCCAGTCCACTGACCCGAGGGCGACGCTGCTTATGGCGAAGACTGCCACGAACCACGCCAGCAGACCCAGGCTCACCCGGCTGTTCGTTACCAGGTCGAACGAGATTACACCCGCGAGCAGCCCGAAGATCCCGCCCGAGGCTCCGAAGCTGATTACGTTCGGCCCGTTGGCCAGGCTGAAGATGTTCCCCGCAACTCCCGTGGCAATGAACACCGCGTAGTACTGGCGCTTGCTGTAAGTGAATGAGAGTATGCCGTCCAGCCAGACCAGGGCCATGGCGTTGAAGGCCACGTCGAGAATACCCTGAAAGCCTGGAGGCGCTATGATGATCGACGTGACAAGCTGCCAGACCCATCCGTCGAGGACCGCTCGGTTGTACTGCAGGAAGAGTTCGTACAGGGGGACTCGGCTCCCGTACAGCGGAACCTGGTCAATCGCTATGAAGGCGAAGGCAGTGCCTATCACCAGCCCCCCGATGACCGCGTATGTCAGGTTCCTCCCTTGCTCGGAGAGCTCCAAGGCTGAACCCCGGCGACTAGGCGCTCGCCGATTCCGGGCCCTCCTCTGCCAGGCGGTCCCCAGCCTTCACCTGCCCTTCCTCGAGGACTTGCGCATACCACCCCCGCCTCCCCAGCATGACCTTCAGGAAGTCTGGCCCCCTGGGCGCCCCGACATAGGGGAGCAGAAACAGGTTGTCGCAGGGGTCGCAGGCCTTGGTTATCCGGAAGCGCGCGCTGCCTGCTGTGAAGACCTTGCCGATGCCGAACGCCTGGTAGGGGATTCCACTGGTGGTGAAGTTCTCGCCAAGGTCCCCGGGCCTTATCGGCCATCCCTCCGAGTTCAGCTCCCTTATGGTCTCGATGGGCATGATCAGGAGGGCCTGATCGGGGTC
>DATJAJ010000050.1:0-10333 GCA_035516335.1 Nitrososphaerales archaeon | reverse complement strand
AGCAGGAGTAAGTCTGGCCGCTCGACTTCTTCGCGCGTCTCCAATCAGAGTCTCCTCGCTTCGCCCTACACGAAGATGGTTGCCGTGCCCGGTGACGTGGCCCAGTCCAAGAAGGTCGACGCGCCGACTATGTCGTCGGTCAGAGGCACCAGGTCCTTCTCCTCCATCCCCATCAGCCCCATGGTCGGAGAGCAGGCGTGGAACCTGACGCCCATGTCCTTCGCCTGCCGCATCATCTCAGGGATCGTCGGCCAGTACTTCTTGATCTTGCCCTTCATCATTCTCGTGGCCAACGCGGTCATTCCCGGCAGGACCCCGATTATGTTCGGCATAGGGAGCGCGGGATTGCCCACCGGGGCCATTTTGGTCTTGGTGTGGCTCTTCCTGTCGAGGAGCTTCAGGCCCCAGAACGTGAAGTAGATGTCTACCTCCAACCCCGAAGCCGCGGCTGTGGCGGCCAAGATGAGCGGCGGGTAGACCTGGTCGATGGTGTCTTTCGTCACCACCAGCACGAGGCGGTTCGCCCTCTTGTCGGCCTCGGCTTGCCTTGACTGCTGCGCCACGAGGGTCATGGCGATCACCTCAGCCTCCTGATGCGGAACCTGTAGACCTTCGGTGTCCCGCCTTCTTCGGATACGTCGACGAGCTCGTTGCCCGTCATCCTCGTCCATGCGGAAATGTCAGGCTTTGAGCCGGGGTCGGTCGCGAGCACTTCGAGCACCTCCCCCACGTTCACCTGCTTGATCGCCTGGCTGGTCTTCATGATCGGCACCGGGCAGAGAGAGCCCCGCGTGTCCAGAACCAGGCTTGCGTCCGTGGTTGTCAAGTCAGGGTGGCGTGCCTCGGCCACCCTACATAATACGTGTCATCCACGCATAATCTTTAATGATAAGCGCAGTTTCTGCGTGGACTCCGATCCACAATGAGCGGAAGACTGCTGGACGAAGTCCTAGAAACGGCGCGCGAAGGCAAGCCGCGGGAGACAGGGCTCACCGTGGCCTCAGACCCTCCAGGCTCGCTAGACGGCGGGCTGCTGGAGCAGGTCGCAGACTACGTGGACTACGCAAAGATAGGCCTGAGCAAGCCACTCATGTTCGAGAACTCGAGGCTGCTGGAAAGGATACGTCGGTACCACGACCTGGGAATCAAGGTGATGAGCGGGGGAACCTTGGTAGAGGTCGCGGTCCAAAAGGGGGTCCTCCCCAAGGTGCTGGAGAGGCTCAGGGCTTTTGGATTCGACGCGGTGGAGATCAGCGAAATCGCTGGAGAAATGCCGCCCGAGACAAAACGAAGGGTGGCGGACGAGGTCTCCGAGCTTTCGATGGAGTACCTGCTCGAGGTTGGAAGCGGAGGCAGGCCCGCGCCTCCTGCGAGCCGGGTCATCTCAAGGGTCCGGCAGGCGCTCGAGCTGAAGAGCCACCGGGTCGTGCTCGAAGTGCCGCAGGAGCGGGAGGGCACCGGGAATTACGGCCCCGGCGGGGGGATCCAGTGGGATACCCTGAATGAAGTCGTAGGGGCGTTCGGCCCCCCGAACCTGATCTTCGAGACCCAGCAGAAGCAACAGCTAACGGCCTTGATACTGGAGTTCGGACCGGCGGTGAACCTCGCGGGCCTGCCTCTGGATGAGGTCCTCGTCCTCGAGATGCAGAGGCTGGGCCTGACGGCCGAGACTCTCGGAGTGTCCCCGACCCCGCAGGGTTTCGAAGGGTCGCCGGCGGCGAAGTTCGTCTATCACCTCATAAAGGCCGAGCATCCCATCGACCAGGCGACGCTGGGTCTGAGGTCGGGCCTGCCCAGGAGGACCATACAGGCTGCGCTGGGGAGCCTGGTCAGCGGTGGCCTGGTCCGGGAAGTGTCGGACCTTTCGGATTTGCGCAAGCACAGGTACACCGTAAAGTGAGTCGGGGGGGCGTGACACAGCCTGCGGGTTCGACAGAGCGGTTCAGAATCCTGCTAGCCTCTGAGCTCTGTAGCCGTCTCCGATCCTGCCATTCCTCAAGATCGACGAGGGGCGACGCGCACAGTTCGGCCGCTGACGATCCGCATGGCCTCTACTCTTCTGCGGCCCTTGCCAGTACCTTGAGCGCCGTGAGCGTTATCCACTTGCTGGGCCGTCCGGCTTCCTCGAGCGCGAAGGGGACTGTCCTGCGCTTTCTGTTGTGCTTGCCCCACGCGTAGCTCGTCGGGTCGGGATGGACCCGGTCAAGCTGCCACCTCCCGCCCTTCTGTTTCCCATTCAGAATCTCGAGGGCCGGCTCGAGCCGCCTGTCGCCTCCGAATCCGAGACGAGTGATGACGTCCAGGCCCACCAGAACATCGTAGTAGTAGTGGACAGGATAGTGCAGCCTGAACCACGGAAGGTATCTGGCCTCTCCTTCGTCCGTGAGCCGACGCCGGAGGTAGAACTCGGCCCCGCGGTCGATCGAGCGCTCGATCCGCCTCGTCCTCCTCTGCTTTGGAAGTACAGCAAACGCGGCGAGCGCTTCCCAGCCGTCGAGAGTCCCTCTGTCAGTCTTCCGGCAGTGCCAGCCGCCGTCCTCCTTCTGGTCCTCGAGCAGGCGGTCGAAGAGCCTCTTTACTCTCGGGTCGCCGTAATAGCCGAAGCAGGTCAAAAAGCGGGCAGTGTTGCCCACGATGCAGACTTCGTCCTCGAAGACGTTCTCCTTCTCCGGGTCCATCCATACTTTGAAGAACAGATCCGCGGTCTCTGCTATCCTGGGATCCTCCTTGGTCATGCCCAGGTCGGAGAGGACCAGCGCCATCCAGTTGGTGGCTGTGTATTTTGGCCGGTACAGGTCGGCATCGGATTCCCAATGGCCTCCCGGCTTCTGCCTGCGCAGGATGTCGGCCGCCCAGCCCTTCTTTGGAATCTGGGAACGGGCAGCCTTGACATCCGAATCGTTCTCCGATAGCCCCATCAACTCCACGAGCGTCTGGTACCTCACTGCCGGTTGATCACTCTCAAGCAGCCATGAGAGGGTCGGATCCTTCTTGCTCAACGAACTGGTCGAGGCGAAGTTGGTTAAAGGCGTGTCCCAAACGAGCAGGGTCGCTCGGCCCTCAGAAGGCTGGAGGGGCTTAGCCCGCTCGAGCATCGCGAAGGTCGGGCCGGGATACATGAGTTCAGTGAATCCGAGATGGTCGCAGTAGAACGTTATTGACTAGCTGACGTCATCGACGATACCAAACCTGGACCTTCGCCATGAGACGCTTCTTGCTGGCGCGCCAGATAAGGGAATCGAACTGGAGCACGTGCGGCCCGTCGCAACCTCGCCGGAGCGATCAGCTGAGAAGAACGCCGGCGAACGCAACCGACTGTGAAATATTACCCCGCGTCTTAGGTAACTGGTCCTTAGCCAGGCAAGCCTTCCACGTAATTTGTGAAAGCGGCCAGCTCTTCAAGAGCCGAGGACTCCGTTTCGTCGCTATCTCGCGTGGTCAGAACCCTTGCCCAGGCCCCCCTGACCTTTACGTCGAGCTTCGCCGTTATCCTGGTCCCCTCCGGGACCTCTTCGAACATGACACTCCTCTTAGTCTTGGTGAACCGCGTCTCGGACTCGGACTCGACCAAGCAGGGCGGAGAAAGTTGAACTGTTCTTGGAACATTCCGGCGCCTTCCCCCAGAAACGCCCTCGATATCCAGGTGTACCGTGTCTCCCTCCCTCTTGGTCACCTTCACCGATGCAAGGGGTGTCCACCACTTGGGCATGGACTCGAAGTCGGTGTATGCCTTGTACGCCTTCTCCCGTGGGACCTTCGCGGTCAGGGAGACCTCAAGGTGCATAGCGAACGACCGTCCCCTTGGACGGGACCGAGATATACGTCATGGCCGATTCCCTGCGCTTGCGGCCACCGCGCCTCCGCCAAGATGCGCTCTGATCCCGCGTCGACCACCTTGAGCGTAGGCGCTTCCGGTCATCGAAGACATCCTGACGATGCGAGGGCAGAGCCCCAGGGCACCGACCGATTCTGCCGCTATCTCCTGCCGCGGCGGTGGCGCCTTCTGGTCGGTCCGTTGATCACGACGACATCGAACAACAGGCGCCTGTAGTTCATGGTCACGGTCCTCGCGAAGAACTGGTTGTCTATCTCCATTTCGTGAAGGTTGTACTCGTTCTTCTGGTGCAGATCGAACCTCTCGAAGGACAGGCAGTCGGCGAGATACGGCTCGAGTCTGAGGGTGTCGAAGTCCACCAGGACCTGCTGCGGGATGGGCTCGCCCTTCGAAGCGAGTAGCAGATCGTTCAACGCCTCCCTGGCCGCTTCGTAGTTCTTCCACGCTTCGTCAACGAACGCGACGAAGATGCCGTTGGCGACCATCCTTGACGTAAACCCCTCCCTGTCTCCCGCGTACCCCCTGAGAAGATGCGCCTTGATGTTGAGCTCGTTCGACCTGTCGAAGCCGTACAGGAAGTGGCGGGCCAGGCCCTCCAGCTCGGACCTGTGGGCGTGGTTGAGCGAATCGCCGAACGCGCCGCTGGCCAGGAGGAATCTGGCCGCGTCGTAGTCGCCTGAAATCAGGGCGTCGGAGATCATGTGCGCGAAGTCGGGCTCGTACGGGATCTCGCTCATCAGAAGCCCTTTCCGGGTGATCCTGTAGCTACGGCGGTCGATCGCGCCGATGCCGATGAGCCAGTCCTCGGCGAAGGCGACCTCGCGATGGTTCACCTTCGACATGAACTCCAGCTCCGAGAGCTTGAGGCCGTACTTCGACATGAGGAGCACCAGGTCGAACGGGGTCTCGGTCTCGAGGGCCTTGCGCACGGGTATGGGGTTGATCTTCTTCGGTACGGGCGTGTCGGAGATTACCACCGCCCGGCCCGGCTTAAAGCGGCCTATCCTGCCCATCATCTGCAGGAGGGAGTTGTTGTCTATCGTCCTGTATTGGAGGGTCTTCTGGCCGAGCCTCTCCTTGCCGTCCACCACCTCGTTGAATATCAGCACGTTGTCGACGTAGATGTTCACGGAGGATGCGATGACGTTTGTCGCGAAGATTCTCAGGTTCCTGTCGCGCTCGGCCCTCTGCTGGATCTTGTTGATCTCAGAGCCTTCGAGGCCACCATGGATGAAGACCCCGCCGTAGCTGCTGGCGTACCTCTCCACCAGCCGCCGCGTTGGGAGAAAGACCAGCCAGGACTCGTCGCGGGGCTGCGAATAGAGGTAGAGCGAGAGGATTCTGAACATCTCGTCCGAGTCCTTCGCAGGCTCCAGCTCGAGCCTGACCGGGTACCTGCGGCCGCTCAGCGTGTAGAGCCTCGAGATCCCCATGAACGAGAGGAACTCCCCCGGATCTATCGTGGCGCTCATGATTCGGAACAGGTTCCCCGCCTCGGCCTCTTCCTTCTTGGCCAGCGACAGGCACAGCTCCAGCTGGGAAGACATCTGATGGCTTTCGTCAAAGTAGATCGAAGAGTCCGAGATCGTGTTGTCGGCCAGCATCCTCAGCAGGACGCCGTCCGTGACTATCTTGATCCTGCCGCCGATGTTGATCTTGGTGTCCTTTGTGATGACAGACAGCTCGTCTTTCGTTTCCGGATGAAGCGCCTGAAGAGAGTAGAACAGGGCGTTGCAGGCGGCCCTCGAGGGCTCCCGGATGACGATCTCTCTGCCCCTTCTGTATGACTCGAACTCGTGGATGGGAGTCACGGTGCTCTTTCCCGTCCCGACGTCGCCGATGATCACGAAGTGCTCAGAGAAGTCGATTGAGCCGAGGATTGAGAAGATCGGGAGCCTCTGCTTGGCTCCCTTTCCCGCCGCTGCTGGGACTCCTTCCTCAGGGGCGGGTGGTTCTGAAGGATGTTGGACATTGGATTCTTTGCTGGCCAAACCAGGCCGGAACTCTCCTAAACAACGCGGTTGAAAGAGGGAGATAAACCAGTCTATGGCGGATGGGGGACCGATGTCCGGCAATGGCCGCTATTGCCGCGGACCGGTTCGTCGCGCCGCCGGAACGGGCCTTCGAATCCTTCGTCATGGGAGTTCTGCAGGGACCTGCCCAAGAGTTTGGTGGGAAACGAGCCTTTCCCGCGGTGCGAGTGATCCGTCTCGCCTCCGCGGAGGGCCGCTCATCCGGCCTCCAGGCGCCTGCTTGCTTCACTCCCGCCTCAGGTGGACCCCGAGGCGCCTTGACAGGTTGTCGAGATCCTGCGCCACATAGAAGAACGCCATCCAGCTCCACCGTCCCCATCTCCTGATTCCCTCCCGCTTCACTCGCTCTATCGCATCCCTCCTGTTCTCTGGCTCCCTGCCGAAGAAGAGGAGTCCGAATACGTCCACGGACCAGGCGTCTATCGGGAAGCCCGCGTGAGGGTTGATGATGTCTGCCGCGTAATCACCAATCCCCGGCAGTTCGACCAGCACGTCCTTGGCCCTCTCTGGAGGCATCGCCATTATCTCGCTCATCGTGGGGAAGCCTCCGACGATCATCTTCGCCGACGCCACGAGATACTTGGCCCTGTAGCCGAGCCTGCACTCCTTCGCAAACGAGCCGGGGTCGAGCCTTGCGATCCTATCGGCGGAGGGTTGGATGAGCACCCGCACCCCGTCGAATTCGATCGCTTCGCCGTAGCTTCGGTCGATGGCCTCCATCATCTGGTTGCTTCTCCTGAGCCTCGCCATCTGGAGGCAGATGCTCAGGACCACCGAGTTGAAGAGGGTCGCAACCTGCGTATCGTGCATCCCGTAGAGGCTCTCGACGACGTGTTTGAGAATCCCGTCCTTCCGTGCGAAGGCGTAGAACCCCGCCAGGTCCTGCTCCGCGCCCAGACAGGTCGTGAGGGTCGAGCGCAGCGCTTCCGACCGTCCTGCGGAAAGGCCGCCCTTCGAATATGCTTCGACCGCGACCCTTGGCTTGGCGATCGTTCCTGTGGACTCCAGCCGGAGGCCAATCAACCTGTCGTCGAGCCTGATTCCGGTCCAGAGGGTCCCGTCCCTGAACACCTCCCCGCGGGTGAACAGGTCCCACCCGGCGGGCTTCCTGACGGTCAGGCCGAAGTCGAAAGGTGGTACGGGCTCTATCTCGAACCTGGCGGCTCGGCGCAGGTTCGTGACGGGCGGTTCGTAGAGCAACCCTAACGGGCGCCGAGGGCACCGGAGGCGATAAATCTCTTACGAGGACTCGCGGAGTGGGGTCCGGTGGGAGAGCTCGAGCAGATGAGGATGTGGGGGATGTCCGAGATGGGTGGCGAAGGATGAGCGGTCGGGTGACCGTCAGGCCCTGCAGGATTGGGGACCTGGACAGAGTCGTGGCGATTGAGAACGAGTCCTTCACCGACCCGTATCCGTGGGCCGAGTTCGCGGCGCACATCCTGAGCCGTCGAAGTGGGTTCGTGGTCGCGTGCATCGACGGCGAGGTCGCAGGCTACGTGCTGGCCGCGCGCGAAGCGAGTGGCGAAGGGTGGATCAAGTCCATCGCGGTCATTCCGAGATTCAGGAGGAGTGGTGTGGGCGCAGCCCTCGTGGAGGCGGCGATGGGGTCCCTGGCAGGATGCGACCGGGTCCGCCTCCTGGTGAGGAGGTCAAACGAAGCGGCGATGGCGCTCTACCGGAAGTTCTCCTTCGGCGAGACGGGAGTCGTGATTGAGAGGTACTATCCGGACGGGGAGGACGCGGTGGAGTTCGAGCGGACGCCGACTGGAACCAGGTAGGGCATGTTGCGCCCCGACGCGGCGGTCGCTGGGGTGCCCCTTGCTCCGGCTGAACGTAGGACGCCCGCATCACGGCGCGTGCGATGGGACGGACGGAACCAAGGATTCACGGCCCAGATGGATCTCGACAACCCATTTCGCCACTCGCCCGGCCACGTCAGGGCACTTGTCGACGTGGCCTCCCGCGGCTTCGAACTCCTTGTAGTCTTCGGCGTTCCACATGTCGAAGGACTTCCCGAAGATTCTCTTCTGGACCTCTCTGCAGGAGCAGCCGCCGAACTCCTGCACGAATCTGTCATACAGAACCTTGGCCAGCTTGTACGAGTTGAGGAACCTTCCCTTGTCCATGTCTTTGGCCCCTCTGCCGTGCATGAAGCTCAGTGCCATCATCCCGCCAGAAAGGGCGCCGCAGGTCCCGAATCCAGACAGGCCCGCTCCTCCTGCCAGTGCATGCCCGGCTTTGACCGCGTCGTCCATCTTCACGCCTAGCACCTCGCTGACCGCCAGCAGCACGCACTGTGGGCAACTCCCGTACTTGCGCTCGTTTTCGAACGCTAGCTCGAAGGCCTTCTGAGAGAGTTCCATGTCAGATTGAGTGAGGGGTAGTCTTCCTGACATGTCTGCCGCGAAGGTGGGGTTTGTCTATTTAACCTGGGACCCTTATGTTCAGGTCAACCGACTGTATTCATGGTTCATTGCGCCTCCGCAGATGGCACCTATGAGTCGCGTCTCGGGAGGTTGAGGATGGCTTCGGGCGCCTCATCGGTCGCTTATCTTCAAGACCAGCTTGCCTCGGTTGTGCCCCTCGAGTCCCTTCTGGTACGCTTCCTTGGCCCGGGGAAGCGGAAAGACCTCGCTGACGATCGGTCGAAGCTTCCCTGAGTCAATCAGGCGAGACATCTGTACCAACTGAGCCCGGTTGGGCTCGACAAGCATGGATACGCCGTTCACGCCGAATCCCTTCGCCTTGTCCTCCGGAGCGTCGCCCACGATCGTGACCAGGGTGCCGCCTCTGCGCAAGACCGTCCAAGACCTCTCGAGAATGTCGCCTCCTATCGTGTCCAGCACCGCGTCCACCTCTTGCACCTCGTCGTCGAACCTGGTCTTCGTGTAGTCGATGACTTCGGACGCGCCGAGCTCGAGCGCTAGCCCGGCGTTGGCCTTCGAGCAGGTGGCGATTACATGGGATCCTTTCCACTTCGCAAGCTGGACCGCGAAGGACCCTACCCCGCCCCCTGCACCGTGGATGAGCACCCTGTCTCCCTGTGAGATCTCGGCGTGGTCAAAGAGGGCCTGCCACGCGGTGAGCCCCGAGAGAGGGACGGCGGCGGCGTGGACGAAATCGAGCGATTCCGGCTTCGGAGCCATGTCGGACGAGCGAGCGGCGACATATTCTGCGGCCGCTCCATCCCGCCAGAAGCTCAAGAGGCCGTAAACTTCGTCGCCAAATGACAGGTTGGATTCATCGGAGTTCGTCTTCTCCACGGTGCCGGATACCTCGAAGGCAGGGATGACAGGCAGCCGGTCGCTTCGATCCGCGTTCGTGAAAGTTGAGTTCCAGGTGAACTCCGTCGGAGTTATCCCGGCGGCGTGGGCCCTGATCAGAGCGTCCTTGGGACCAACGGTGGGTACGGGCGCATCCTCGTAGACCAGGTTCTCCGGGCCGCCCCGAGAGTGGGTCCTGATCGCTTTCATGGGGCGCCGCCATCTGCGCCTTTTGCCGGAGGAGTGTCAAAGGCGCCCGGGTCGAAGATGGTTTGAATCGAGGTAATCTTGCCGCCCCTTACGTGGTACCAGGAAGCCATGAACACGGTCTGACCGCCTGTCTTCAGGTCATACCAGAGGCTCACGTCGTCTCCGTCGGCGAAGACCCTCTTGACTTCGTACCTCCCGCGATACTTCCGCAGCATCGCGATGAAGCCCTTTGGAACGCCGAAGGTCTCCCCAGCCGGGCCCCTGATGCGGACGTCGTCGCTCAGGAACCGGAGAGCACCGTCGTAGTCCAGCCCGTCCAGCGCTTCGATGTAGGACATCACCACGTCTTTTGGTTCGTTCGTCGCACCCATGGTTGACTCTCCTGCCTGGAGACAGGAAAAGGGTTATGGCGTAGATAGAGCGTATCGGTCGGAGGTGGCGCAAATATGTCGGACAAGACACAGTCTGCGGGCGAGCTCGTGCGAAAGGTCGTAGAACGTGACGGGGTGGTCCGCAACGGACTTGCAAGAGGCCTGGTGAACCACAGGGCCCTCGCGAGATGGATTCAGTCCACTTCAGACGGCGCGAGCTTCGACGCGATCCTCAGCGCCATAAGGAGGTACCCGATCCGGCAGTCGTCGGCGAGGAGGCAGGTCCTGGGCAGGATGATCCTGAAGCTCTCTCTCAAGAACGGGGTGACCGTGCTTTCGCTGAAGAACGAAAGGGAAGTGCAGAAGGCGGTGGCCCGCTTCTCGGAGGGGGTGAACTACGCCAACGGGGAGACATTCCGAGTAGTCTCGAGCATGGAGGCCGTTAGCGTCACGCTGGATTCCAAGAACTCCGCAGGACTCGAGTCCCTGGTCCCCAAGTCGGTCGTCCTAAGGAAGCTGGAGCATATGGCCGAACTCGTCGTGTCGATGGGGATCGAAATCGAGAAGGAGTCCGGGGTCATCTCGACGATCGCCTCCGAGCTCGCCATGAACGACGTCAAC
>DATJAJ010000049.1:0-35182 GCA_035516335.1 Nitrososphaerales archaeon | reverse complement strand
CCCTTTAGCAGGAAGCACTCGGACTAGCCTCGTCACGCTTTCGCGCATTGCGAAGTTTTCGCGCCTGATGCGCCCCGTAGGGCCTGGACCCTTGTCTCAGTGTCCATCTCCGGGCTCCTTCTCTCAAAGCCCGTACCGGTTACAGGTTTGGTGGGCCATTGCCCCGCCAACAGCCTGATCGGCCGCAGTCCCATCCTAGAGCGAAAGCACGGAGCATACCCGTGCAGCCCTTTGGACGACCTCTCCTTCCAGATGAGGTCATCTATCGCGTATTAGCCCCAGTTTCCCGGGTTTATCCGCGTCTCCAGGGTAGGTTGACTACGTGTTACTGAGCCGTGCGCTGCGCCTCCCGTATGGCCGGAAGGCGCGCAACTAACATGGCTAAATCCCAATCCGATAGCAGTCGGGTCCGGCAGGATCAACCGGAGTCGATTAATGAGGAGTACGACCACGCATTTCTGCGAGGTGTAAAGCACAACCCACGTCAGATCTAACGTGTGACGTCAGATCCCCACTTTTGTACGCGCACCTGGAGGTCGTGCGTTTCATGGCGTTCGGGCTATGCCCTTTGCTCGATACAGACGCCGCCAAATCGTGCGCAAACTGTCCCACGGTCTGAGGTCTGTATATATGCGTTTATGTTAAATGCCGCTCGAACCGCTAAATTCCGGGAGGCTGGCGAAGTCTTCCTAGCCAGGGACGTGATGACGCCGCCGTCGGCGGGCTGCGGAGGGGTCCAGGTCAGACGGTCTGGTCGCCGCTTCCCGACGGCTTCTCCGAAGTGCTGAGGCGCTCCTCCAGTTTCTTTATCCTCGCGTGGTAGGTCCACAGGAGGTAGACCACCGCGGCGGCGAAGACGATCACGAATACGTTGTCGGTGGTGACGAGGGCCAGGAGGGCTACCACCACCACTACGAGCCACATGGTCCACGCGTTCCTCCCGCGGGAGATCTCGGTCATGCACTGCTCTTTGTCAGAAGTGGCGAATTAAGGGTATCCGTCGGCCCGCGCAACGTGGAGTCGGTGCCGGGGTTCAGCGGTGGCACAGCTTGACGGCCTTGGCGTAGGCCCTCTCGTCGCTAGGCCCGCCCCAGACCCCCTTGATCTTGAAGTCGGGCTCGCCTATGATCAGGCCGTCCGATCTTTCGTAGAACTGCTTGATGTTCGCCAGGCCCAGGCCGCTCCCGATCAGGACGGGCTTCTCTATCGCATCCTTGACCTTCTTGACCCGCTCGAACGACGGCGGTATGGGGCTGCGTGCGCCGGAGACGATCACCGCGTCGGCCCCGCCACGCTCTGCGAGGTCCTGGGCCGCGTACTCGATCTCCACGTTGAAGATTGGATAGGCGTGCTTGGAGTGCACGTCGGCGAAGATGAGGACCTCGGAGCCGAGGGCCTTCTTCAGGCGCACCACCTTCGCGCCGCACCCCTCGATGATCCCCTGGTCGGTGGCGTAGGCGCCGATCAAGATGTTGCAGCGGATGAAGTGGGCACCGGCGATGTGGGCCACCGAATAGGCCTCCTCGCAGGCGTTGCGCAGCACGTTCACCCCGACCTTCAGCTTCGTGTGGCCCACCACCTCCTTCACCAGGCTGGTCATGGCCGCGACCGTGTAGGGGGGCAGGTCGTACTTGAGGAGGGGCACGTCCCCCACGTTCTCCACGATCACGGCGTCCAGGCCGGCCGTCTCGAGCTTGTCCGATTCGGAGAGCGCGTACTCGGTCAGCTCGCGCATGGACATCGTGTTGCCCGGAGCGCCCGGCAGGGCTGGCATGTGAATCATGCCGATCATGGGCTTGTCGTGGAAGAGCTGCTGAAAATTCATGCCGCTCAGCGGCTGCCCTCGCGATTAAAGGGTTGCCGAGTAGACTTCCCTGTGGAGCCAGGGGACCAGGGCCGTGATGACGCACTGCTCCGTGAGGTCGGTCCTGGACATCTGGCCGTTGGTCAGGTGGTGTATGAGGCCGCCCTTGTCGCCTATCTGGCCTATGCCGGTCAGCTCGACCGCGTACTGCTCGAGCTCTCTTCCTTCCTTGATCATCTTCTCGATGGGGCCGGCGGGGAGCATGAACCCGGCGGAGTGGCCCAGAGAAGCCCTGCCGAGGCCGTCGACGACGGCCGCCTGCTGGTGGTCGAAGTAGGACCCGCTCATCATGAAGACCCCCGCCTCGACGCCGACGCCGTAGTCGCCGCCCGCGTTGGCCAGAGCGTATCTGGCCCTGATCACCGCGCCTTCGGCTATCTGGTCGAAGCCGAGCGGCTGAGGGCGGACGAAGGTGGCGGTGTCGACGGTCTTGAACTCGGCGTCTGGATAGTACCTGGTGAACGCCCTGCGGACGCCCTCTATCTTGGCTGGGTTCTTGGTGCCGATGGCCACTATCATGGTCGGATGGCTTGCTGCGGCCGTTGATAAGCGATGGTGACGCTACGAGACCTTGAGCTCGTCCAGCATCTTGCTGATGTTGGCCAACGGCGTCCCGTCCGGTCTGGCTATTTCTTGGGCGGCGGGCGGCACGGCCTTGTAGCTCGGCATCCTTGCGGTGAGCCTGGCCTCGTACGTGGGGATGAACTCGTTCTGGTAGAAGACGCCGATGGGCGTGTGGTTGCCGAACTCGAACGACTTTTGGATCGCCTGCTGGATCTTCTGCTCCATCTCAGCCTCGTCGGCGCTGTGGACGACCGGATCGAAGCCTCCCTCTTCAAGCTTGTAGGTGCGCGGCTTCGGCCTGCCGTCTGGCCCCAGGTTGCCGTCTCCCGCCCAGTACTCCTTGGTCTGGATGTCGTTGTAGGTCGGGCAGGGCTGCAGCACGTCGAGGAACGCGAGGCCCTTGTGCCTGATAGCCTTGGTTATGAGGTCCTTCAGGTGCCTTACGTCGTAGGCGTAGCCCCTGGCGACGAAGGTGAAGCCCGACGCCATGGCGAGCAGAAGCGGGTTGATGTTCTGGTTGATGTTCGGGAGCGGCAGGGACTTCGTCTTCATGCCGAGCCTCAGCGTGGGCGAAGCCTGTCCCTTGGTCAGCCCGTAGACGCCGTTGTCGTGCACTATGTACGCCATGTCGACGTTCCTCCTGCCGGCGTTGACGAAGTGGCCGACGCCTATGCCCATGCCGTCGCCGTCGCCTCCTTCGCAGATGACCTCCAGGTTGGCGTTGGCTAGTTTGATCCCCTGGGCGAACGGGAGGGATCTCCCGTGCAGCGTGTGTACTCCGTAGGTCTTCACGAAGTGCGGGACCTTGCCGGAGCAGCCGATGCCCGAGACCATGACGACGTTGCTCGTCTCGACGTTCATCTCGGCCAGTGCCATCTGCACCGCGTTGATGATGCCGAAGTCTCCGCAGCCGGGGCACCAGTCGTTGTGCACGTCCGACTTCAGGTCTGCCAGCTTAAGCGCCATTTGTCAAAACCACCTTTTTCGGAGCGTCGCCCTTCGCGATTAGACGGATCGCGTTGTAGACCTCTTCGGAGGACATCGGCCTCCCGTTGTACTTGACGACGAGCTGCTCGACGGGGATGCAGGTCCTCTCCCTGACGATGCTGATCAGCTGCCCCGAGTAGTTCGACTCCACCCCGACCACCTTCTTGGCCTTTTGGAGGACCCCCTTGACGTACTCGGTGGGGAAGGGCAGTATGAGCCTGATCTGCAGGAAGTTGACCTTAAGGCCGTCCTGCTTGAGCCACTCCATCGCGTCGAGTATGGCCCCCTTGGTCGAGCCCCAGCTGACGATGGTGACGTCGGCGTCCTCGGGGCCGAAGAAGTTCACTCTTTCCGAGATGGGTATCTCCCTGTCGGCCAACTCGATCTTGCCCATCCTCTTCTCCATCATCATGTCGCGGATCTCGGGGTCTTCCGTGATGTGGCCGAGCTCGGTGTGCTCGTCCCCGGTGTTCCAGTAGACGCCGCCTTTGGTGCCCAGTGGGGGCCTGGGAGAGATTCCGGAATCGGTGAACTTGAACCTGGGGAACTCGCCGCCTTCGGGCGGTGCGGGATTCTTGGTCAAGAGCCCCCGCTCGATCTTCACCCTGTCTGTGTCGAACGGCTCCATCGTGGCGTCGGAGTTCGCCAGGGCCTTGTCGATCATGTGGATGACCGGCGTCTGGTACCTCTCCGCATAGTTGAACGCCCGGATGGTATCGTAGAAGGCTTCATGGTGGTCGCCGCTGGAGAGAACCAGTCTCGGGAACTCGCCGTGGCCGGCGTGCACCGCGAAAAGCAGGTCGGCGGCCTCGTGCCTGGTCGGGAGGCCGGTGCTCGGCCCTCCTCTCTGGTAAAGCGTCACCACGACCGGGACTTCGTTCATGCCAGCCCAGCCGAGACCTTCGGCCATCAATGAGAAGCCGGGACCCGACGTAGAGGTCGCGGACCTGACGCCCGCCAGGCCGCCGCCTATGGCCATGGTTATGGCAGAAATCTCGTCCTCCGTCTGGATCACCGCCATGGCGCTCTTCTGGAGGCCCTGGACCTCGCCCACCTGCGGGTTGTCGCTGGCCGCGGACCCGTCGAGCTCGATGACCTCGTGGGCCTCAAGGTATTCGCTCTCGTCGCTGGCCGGGGTGATGGGATAGTATGTCTGGAACCTGCAGCCCGCGAGCTGCTTCGCCATCGCGACCACGTTGTTCCCCCTGACGTAGAGCCTGTCGCCCTCGATCTTGACGCGCTCGAGCTTGTAGCCGAAGCTCCCGTTGTACTTCGATTCGATGTACTCGAACGCGGCACCGATGGCGTCGGCGTTCATCTCGGCGACCTTGGGCTTCGACCTGAACTGGCGCCTGACGGCGTCCTTGACCACGTCCTGATCGAACGAAAGCAGCGCGAAGGATGCGGCGACCGCCATGACGTTGACCATGCGCGCGAGCGAGCTGAGGGAAGACTCCCCGTGCTTCTCGCCCACCTTCTTCAGGATGTCTAGGTAGGGGACGGCGTAGATGTGCACGCCGTTCCGCCTGACGAGTTCGAGCATCCCGTTCACGTCCGTTGAGAGGCCGTTCTTCACGAGCAACTCTCTGACGCGCTTGACGACGGGGCCCTCGAGGGTCGGCACGTCCTCGAGCTTCTTGGTCCCCAGATCTGGGTCGTAGATTATCGCGCCGTCCTTTCTGACCTCCAAGGCGTGTCTGAACAGCGTTTCTTCGTCAAACGTCGAAAGCATGTCGACGGTGTCGACGTGCGAGTGGATCGGGGTCCTGGAGAGCCGCACCTGGAAGTAGCTGTGCTCTCCCTTTATGTTCGAATAGTACTCTCTCTTTCCGTAGACAAAGAGCCCGCCAGTGGCAGCGGCCCTGGCGAATACGTTGGCTGAAGTGTCAACTCCCGTGCCCTGAGCCCCGCCGATCATCCAGGCGAAGTCGTTTCTTTCCAACTAACTTCGGGCCGCCTGTGCCGGACGTGTGTATAAGATTATGGCTGGTATAGTCTATAGAGTATTTACAAGAGCCGTCCTTTTCGAGAGGATTGATATACCGAACGGGCGTGGTGCGCCTGTGGACGAAGTAAGAAGGATACAGAAGGTCGGCTACTCGACCCTGGCGGTGTCCATTCCCAAGGACCTCGTGAAGGAGCACCACCTCAAGCAGGGCGACAGCCTGCTCTTCCGGGAAGACGTGGACGGCACCATCAGGCTGCTGCCCGGGGCCGGCGAGAAGAGAATCAGCAAGGCCGCGATCAAGGCTGACCAGATAGAGGACCTCGATCTTCTCTCGCGGCTGATCATAGGCTCCTACGCGCTGGGCTACGACGTCATCGAAGTTGCGGGGAAGGGCAAGCTGAGCCGGGCGACCGTCGAGCGCTCTAGGGAGACGATAAAGCGGCTGCGGGGCCTCGAGGTCGTGGAAGTCGAGGACGACCGGGTGGTCGCTCACAGCTTCATGGACCCCACGAAGTTCCCTGTGGACTCGCTGATCAGGAGGCTGCAGATACTGGTGTCGCGCGGCCTGGACGGGGTGATAGACGCCTTCGACCTCAGGAGGACTTCGAAGCTGGAGGAGTTGCGGAGGAGCCAGGAGGAAGTGGACGAGGTCTACTGGCTCGTCATCAGGCAGTTGCTGATTGCGCTCAGCAGGAGGGAGATGGCGGCCGAGATCGGGATCGAGTCGCCTCTCCACGCGTCGGGCGACAGGATGATGGCCAAGGCTCTGGAGGAGATCGGGACGATCGTTCTGAACATGTCGAAGGAACTCCTGAGGCTGAAGGAGAGGAAGGTGAAGATGGACAAGGACGTGGTCAGCAGGCTAACGGCGCTCGCGACTGCGACCAGGAAGGCGTTCGACACGACGGCCGAGAGCCTCCGGACTCCGGACATCAGGCTCATCGAGGAGTCCGTGGGGTCGATCAACCGGGCCCTGGATCTGGAGAAGCAGACCAGCAGAGAGATGTTCGGCTCGGGCCAGTATGACTACTCGAGGATACTGGTATCCTACCTCGGTCAGCTGCTGGGGTATTGCGACGTCATAACGGAGATAGCCTTCCACAGGCTGCTTAGGAAATCCAGCCATGTGGCCACCATACAGCACGTGGAGTAAGAGAGACCGCTAGTCCCCTGAGTGGGTTACTTCGAGGTTGTCCTCGACCGAGAACTGGGCCGTCCCTATGAAAAGCGGGTGGCCGACGTGCCTGTCGAGCATCTGCTCCGCCACAGTCTCCTTGCACTTTTCACACCAGAGGAACTCCGCCTTGTGAAGGTCTCTCGCCTTGAAACAGCTGGGTGATGGGTTGGAGCGAAAGATCGGCTTCCTGAAGTACGGGCTGTCGCGCCCTTTGCATTCGCCGATGGCCGACATGGTGTCCAATGGCTCCCAGTTGTGACACTCCCCGCACCTCATAAGTGGAACGAGGTTGTCGGGCGCCCCGGCGACGCGGTGTTCTTGGCTCAAGACGGCGGATGATAGCCCATCTGCTATAAAAGCGAATGAGCGCCAAGACACATGGTGTTGTACGCGTCGGGACACTTCTATATGCAGACTGTTGAGTAGGATGCTGGTGCGCGGGGGTTACGGAGCCTGGTCAAACGTGTGGGACTCAAGATCCAACGCCTGCACCGGACGGGACATCCCATCCCTTAGGGGTTCGTGGGTTCGAATCCCACCCCCCGCACTCCTAGTTAGGCAGGGAAGACATTTCCAACCCAGCATGCGTGGCGGGAACGACCCTTGCGTATGAAGAATGCCGTCGAACACTGTGGGCGCGTTGTTGAGTAATATGAGGGACCAGGGGCCTGACATGTCCTCCAAGAGGCCCGCCGCCAGCAAGTCCGCCGGATTCACGGACGAGGAAAGGGCCGCGATGAAAGAGTACCTCCAAGAGCGACAAGGGGCACGTCCAGAGGTAGGCGCTGACGGGGAAAAGGCGGTGCTCGCAAAGATCGCCGAGATGAAGGAACCTGACCGCGCCATGGCCAAGCGGGTCCACGAAATCGTCAAGGCCAACGCGCCGACTCTTACGACAAGAACCTGGTATGGGATGCCCGCCTATGCCGACAAAGACGGCAAGACGGTCTGCTTCTTTCAAAGCGGGCAGAAATTCAAAACCAGGTACGCGACTTTCGGTTTTACCGACAAGGCGAAACTTGACGAAGGCTCGATGTGGCCGGTCTCGTTCGCGCTGAAGAAGCTGACCAGGGCCGAAGAGGCGAGAATCGTCGCCCTCGTGAAGAAAGCGGTGGGTTGAGATGGCACGGCCGAGTCCTTCCCCGAAAGGCAAGTCTCCCTCCCAGCAGATAGACGCGATAATCAAGAAGGCGGATGACTGGCGGGGCGAGACGCTGTCGCAGCTACGGGCCCTGATCCAGAGAGCCGATCCCGCCGTGGTCGAAGAAGTCAAGTGGAAAAAGCCAAGCAACCCGATGGGGGTCCCAGTCTGGTCGCATGACGGGATAGTTTGCATAGGAGAGACGCTCAAGAACGCCGTGAGACTGACATTCCCCAATGGTGCCCAGCTGAAGGATCCCAAGCGGCTCTTCAACACGCGTATGGAAAGCAGGACGGTCCGTGCCATCGACTTTCACGAAGGGGACACGGCGGATGAGGCTTCCTTGAAAGCGCTCATTCTCGAAACGGCGGGGTTGAACAAGTCGAGAGCGAGGGAACGACGGGGCCACCGCGGCTGACTCTCGACATGACCTGACCAAGCGGATGAATCTGCGTGCCAGGTGCCTGGGCCCTTCTGCCGGGGCATCGAACGTCGTGCGCACGTTGTCAGCTCCCCACCCAGCGTGCTGGGCGAGAGTCCCGCCCACCCGCACCTCTGCCAAGTTTCAAGAAGGGCAGTGAGGAGACCCGTGGTCCTTGAGCGTCGACCTGACGATATTCGCGTCGCTCGCCTTCCTCTTCGGGATAGCAGCCCAGTTCAGGGCCGCCGACGGCTACGTGTTCCTCAGGAGGCTGATCGCCTCGCTCGAGGGGAGGCTAGGCATCCTCTACGCGGTGGTCGTGGTGACCGCCGTCTTCTCGCCCTTCATCCTCAACGACGTGCTCATCCTGGTCCTGACCCCGGTCCTCGTCAGGTACTGCAAGCAGTTCAAGGTCGACATAACCCCGCTCCTCGTCGCGGAGATAACGTTCACCAACATCTCGAGCTCGCTGACGCCCCTCGGTAACCCGCAGAACATACTCCTCTGGCAGGCATCGGGCGTGGGCGCGCGAGACTTCGTCGCCGGAACCTGGCTCCCCCTTCTGATCTCCGGGGTTCTGGCGGTCGCCCTCCTGTTCCCGTTCAAGAAGAGAACCGGCGGCGCGAGGGAGATGACCACGCCGGTGGGCTCGTGGGCGCCGGCAATCTACCTGCTCATAGTCGCCGCGGGTGTGTTCTCGCTGAACCTCCTCGGGGTGCCGGACGTGCTCGCCCTAGCCTTCGTCTTCGTCCTGGGCTTCGCGTTCAACTTCAGGCGGCTCCCGCAGGTGGCCAAGGAGTTCGACGTCAGGAGCCTGCTCATACTCTGCGTACTCGTGGGTTCGGTGCTGGCGGCCGCCGCGGTTGTGCGGCCCTTCGTCGAACACTATGTCGCGTCGGCAGCCGCCGGCGAGCAGCCGTACTCCGCCTTCTTCGTCGGGGCGCTCTCCAACGTCATCAGCAACGTCCCCGCGACGCAGCTGGTCCTGTCGACGTCGACTGTAACCGCGCACGCGGCTCCAATCCTGGCGGTGGAAGCGGGCCTCGCCGGGAACATCGACCCCGTCGGCTCGTTCGCGAACGTGCTGGCCCTGGTTATGGTGAGCAGGAGCGGTATTCCCGTGCGGAAGGCAATCGCGCTACAGCTCGTGATAGGTTTGGTGACGTTCCTCCCAGCTTTCCTGTAGTGCGTGCGCCCATGCCTCCCCAGAGAGTCGTCGAGGAGCTACGCTCGCCGTTGCTGTCCCCTTTGGCGTCTAGGCGCGAAGATCAGGGCATTGCTGGAACTTGGCTGTCTTCGGAGGCCATCATGTGCCCGCCGAAGCTCAGAGCCCACAGAAGCGTGGGGTAGACGATCATCCTCTCCATGCCGCCTGCGCCCAGTCCCATATAGACGCCACCGGCATAGAGTACGAGGGCGATGAGTGTCGCCAGGCCCAAGATCACCGAGAAGTAGCCCATGGGCTTCTTCTGGAACTTGTAGGTGAAGATTGCTGACAGACCGGCGAAGAGGAAGACGACCAGCGAGAAGAGGTGGTGCCAGATTCCTGTGGTCTCAGGGAAGAGGCCCACTCCCAGCGCTCCGACCCCAGCCAGCGCGATCATGACCGTGGCTGGCATCCACTTGTAGGCGCGGTGGAGGAAGTAGGCTCCCACGATTATGAGGATCCCCAGCAGGGCGATGGAAGCGTCGAAGAGATAGGCGGATGGTGGTATGTAGCAGCTGGTGCGGCAGTTCGCACCCAGGTCGCTGACATAGTTGGAGGAGACACTGTAGACGTATCCCGTCTCGTTGCCCGCTCCAAGAACGTGCGGAGCGGTGGCCTCCGAGTCGATGATTTCGGCGACTATCATCAGGATGCCGAATTGGACGGCTCCGACAAAGATGGCAATGCCTGATTTCGCAGCATTCGACAGCGCCATCGGCGACCGAATGTGACTTTGACCTAAAAACCTGAGCCATGAGAGCGAGAGCGGTACCGGGACAGAGGCTCGGGGGTGGCCTACACCTTGACGCCCATCATCGTCTCGATCAGATCGGAGAGCGTAACCACGCCAACCACCTTCTCGCCCTCGTAGACGAAGGCGATGGTCGTCCCGGAGTCTTCTAGAGTCTGCATCACGCTCGACAGGGTGTCGTCCCTGCTCACCTTCGCCGGCTGGATGGTGTAGTCCAGCAGGCTTTCGTTGAGCAGGTCTCTGCCCACAGCCTTGGAGATTGTGTGGAACGTGACCGCGCCGATGAACAGCTTCCGACCTTCGTCGTAGACCGGGATCCTAGAGTGGTTGGTCCTGCCCATGGTCTTCAGGGCCTCAAGGACTGTCGCGTCGCTCCGGACGTAGACGATCTGCTCGACGGGCGTGATTATGTCCCCAGCCGTGCTCCTTGACGAGCTGGCCGCGGCGCGGAGCAGCCTGCCCGCGTCTGGTTCAATGTGGCCCGACCGTTCGAGCATGAGCACCACGTCTTCGAATTCGTCGGCCAGCTCCTCGGTCTTGTAGCCCTCTTTACCGACGATCTTCTCGGAGAGCACCCTGGCCAGGGACGCCATAGGGACCGCCACCGGCGAAAGCACGGCCAGGAGAGCGTGCGTGCTCGGTGCCAGAGCCATCGCCATCCTCAGCGAGTTCTCGATGCCGATGGCCTTCGGCAGGAGGTAGAGGAAGATCATGATGGCAAGCGAGCCCAGGACCGCGGTGTACACCCATCCGATGGGGCCGAAGGTGTCGGTGAGGATGAGCCCGATCGAGCTTGCTATGATCACGCTCGTTATGGTGTCGAGCATTGTGGTGACGCTCACGAGCTTCGTCTTCTCGTTTACGATGGCGAGGGTCTTGGCGGCCTGTCGGGAGCCTCCGGTGACCGTGACGCTCAGTGACAGCGGGCTCAGCGTGAGGAAGGTGGCCTCAATCAGGGACGACCAGAACGCCACGGCCGCGGCAGCTGCGAGGCTCACGAGGACTAAGACGGCTACCATTCTCTGGTGCCGCCTGCCGCAGCTCGGTCAGCTGACAAGGGTGCCTATCTTGACGCCTCTCGCGGCCTTCAGCACGTTCTTGGGCTCGAAGCCGTTGAGCACTATCAACTTCACCTTCGACTCCTGGAGGCGCTCCACGGCTATGGGGTCGATGATGCTGTGTATCCCGGGCTTGTGGCTCCCGCCGAGTATGCCGCCCAGCTCCTCGTGCGAAATCTTGTCGAGCTTCTTGGCCTTCTTGTTGATGCGAGGGTCGGACGTGTATATCCCCTCCTGGTCGGACCCCTTGATCAGTAGGTCGGCGTGCCAGCTCGCGGCCAGAAGAGCCGCGACCGTGTCCGTGGTTATGCCCGGCCTGAGCCCTCCCATCACGGCGACCCTGTTGCGGGCCAGCCTCTGCAGGAGTCCGTCGATCGACGTCGGAATGGAGCTCACTCCTCCCAGTTTCATCGCCATGAGCCTCGCGTTCAGCCTCGACGCGTGGATGGCTATCGTGTCCTGCTGGTAGCTCGAGAGTCCGAGGGCCCTTGCCGACTCGATGTACTTCCTCGACACCGCGCCTCCTCCGACGACCACGGCCACCGAGTTGCCCTCGGCGGTCAGCTCGGATATGACGTCTGCGTATCCCCCCACGAGCTTCGCCTCGGGTGGGGACCCCAGGACGGAACCACCTATCCTCAGCACTATCTTCAGTGTGTCTCGCTTACCCCCGCTGCACTGTTGTGGTGTGAGAGGTTTTATAAACAAGTATGACCATCGACGGGTGTCCGAATGTTATCTCGGATTGCATCGCCACGTGTGACTTCCTGACGAAGGTGCTAGCGTGAGTTGTCGAAGTCCGAATCTGTCAAGCTATACAAAGTAAGGAAGCTAATCTCCGAGCTGGCGAGCAAGGAGGGCCGCGGCACCGAACTGGTCACGCTCTACGTCCCCCCGAAGAAGCCGATTCACGAGGTGATAGCGAACCTCCGTGAGGAGTGGGGGACGGCGGGCAACATAAAGTCAGACACCACCAGGAACCACGTCCAGGATGCCCTGGTCAAGGCCATGCAGAGGCTCAAGCTCTACCGCGAGCCGCCGGACAACGGCTTGGTAATCTTCTGCGGAGCCCTTGGTGACAATCCGGGAAGCGAAGTGGTGAACATATGGGAGATAGAGCCCCCCAAGCCCGTCCGGGCCTACACCTACCAGTGCGACGACCACTTCCACGTGGAGATGCTCAAGGACATGCTCAGGGAGGAGAAGATCTTCGGGCTGCTCGTGATCGACTCGTCGGAATCGGCCATAGGCATCCTGAGCGGCGACAGCCTGGAGATCCCCGACGACATGACCTCAGGCATATCCGGAAAGACGCGGAAGGGAGGACAGAGCGCCCGAAGGTACGAGAGGGGCCGCGAGATGGAGCTCACCTACTTCTACCACAGAGTCGCAGACCACGCCACGAAGATACTGCTGGAAGACGCGAAGGTCACCGGCCTAATCATCGGCGGACCCGGCCCGACCAAGGAGTCGTTCCTCAAGTCGGAACTGCTGAACTATCAGCTCCGCCAGAAGATAATCGCGATATTGGACACCTCCTATTCCGGCAGGGAGGGGATCAGGGAACTCGTCGAGAAGGCCACGGACGTCCTGCAGGGGGTGAGGTTGGTGGAAGAGAAGAAGCTCGTGCAGCGGTTCCTGGGCGAAGTGAACAAGCAGGGCGGCCTGGCGGTGTACGGGCTCCCGAGGGTGCTGGACGCGCTCCAGAAGGCGAACGCCGAGGTCGTCATGGTCTCCGACGACCTTGACACCTTCAGGATTTCGGCCAGGTGCAGGAAGTGCGAAACGGTCAGGCAGGAGACGGCCCAGACGAGGAACAAGGTTCAGAAGATTCAGGAGATGATCGCGGAGCCTTGCACGAAGTGCGGCTCCCTAGACTACGACGTGTCCGAGAAGGACATAGTGGACGTGCTGGAGGAGATGGCCTTCCAGGTCGGGTCGAAGGTCGAGATGATCTCGTCAGGGACCGAGGAGGGGAACATGTTCAGGACGTTCGGAGGGGTCGCCGCCCTGCTCCGCTACAGGCAGAGCTAGCCCGACGAAGTTACCGTTCCCACGAGCAGCTGGTTCCCGATCGCCGTGACCGAGTACAGTCCGCCGCCCACCACGCTGGCGCCGGCCGGAAGATTGAGGTTCCCGGCGTAGGTGAACGTGGCCGAGGCCCCGGACGCTAGCAGGAAGGCCGACGACTCGAAGACGGACTGGATCGTGCTCGCGAGCGACCCTGACCTGCCCGCCTGGAGCAGCTGGAGAGAGCCGTTCCTCTGAACGATCAGGACCGTGGCGTCGGAGAGGGCGGAACCGAGGACGTTCTGGGGGACAGCGGTCTGCGCCGGCATTATGACGATCATCCTGATGGCGATGGAGTCGTGAGTGGGGTTATCCATGGCCAGCGACAGCGAGTGAGGTGTGAGTGAAACGGAGCCGATGGTGAGGCGGTCGCCGTAGTCCTGCGTGAAGTTAGTGTACCAGTTCGTTGCCTTCAGGGTCGACCTCGACCCGACGTTCACCGACTGCGATTGGACCTCAGCCGGCGGCACCTCCACTGCCTGGGCCGCGGCGTGGGCGAGGAACTGGGGGCTGGCCCTGCTGCCGAGGTTCAAGATCGTGGAGTGCAGGTCGACCAACGCCGTGCTCGTGCCAGAGGGCGCGACCACCAGTTGGTTGACGAACGGGACCCTGAGCGCGGTGTCGTCGACCGTCGCGGTGTAGTTCCTTCCCTGGTAGTCCACCCGGCAGCCGGTGATGCCGAAGGCCACGGAGTCATAGGTGCCGCTGGGCACGTTGCTCGATGTTATCGTTTCGGTGAGGTTCGCGAGGCTCAGCGCCTCTATGGTCCCGCGGCTGTCCAGCCCGACCCAGCCGCTGGATGAAGTGAAGCCGACGGCGTGGATCTGGAGGGCGTCGTAGGAGATATAGACAGCCGTGACGCCCTGAGGAAACGAGGGCGGGTCGGTCAGCATTATCGCGAGGCTCCCGCTGGAGCTAGGCTTGAGCGATCCAGCCCCGACCGGGGCGAACCCGAAGGTGGTCGCCGAGAGGATGATGACCAGGGCTAGGACGAGCGCCAGGCAACCGGAGAAGAGAGCCTTGGTCCGCGGTTCCATCTGAGAGGGCGTGCCTTCGGCGGGATTTGAATCAACTGTTTTAAACAGACGGTGTTCTAATCCGCTGAACATCGTTCAACTTTTGAACGGCGCGTGGCCACTCTGGGGCGGGGAAGCTTGAGCGATGCTACTGTGGATGCGCAGCTGAAAGGGAACACTCTGCGGGTCTACGTGTACGCTCTCAAGAACAGGAAGGTGGGGGTCCGGGAGGTCCAGAGGGCCCTCAGAATGTCCAACCCCTCGCTGGCCCAATACCACCTGGGCAAGCTGAAGGAACTCGGGCTGTTGGCCGAGAACAACGGTGAGTACGAGGTGGTGAACGAGGTGAAGGTCGACGTGATGAGAGACTTCCTGCGCGTGGGGACGCTGATCGTGCCGAGGTTCGTGTTCTACGCCGTCTTCTTCACCGTGTTCGCAGTCTACCTGGCCCTGGTGGCGTATCCGCTCTTCTCGCTGGTGCCGGTGCTGATCTGGCTGACCGGTTTCCTGGTGCTGGCAGCGGCCCTCTTCTGGTATGAGGCCCAGAGGGCCTGGAGATCGATGCCGTCTCCGTGATGCGTGTTCAAAACCGTCGAGCCTGCGGGCACTAGGCCGTGTTCGTCGGCGGGCACGGCGGAAGATTGCACGGTGATTGGAAATGAGACCTCGGGGGGCGGCTGACGGAGAGATCCGGAGGAGACGCGATTTGAGTCCTGCAACTATAAGTAGAGCCGTCTATGGAAGCAGCCAAGGCGAGTGAGAAGATGGTCATTCGGATCGGGATCATCGGGAAGACGAACGCAGGCAAGACCACGCTCTTCAACTCGATGACTCTGCTTTCGGGTGAAATCTCGAACTATCCGTTCACCACGAAGTCGCCGGAGTCGGGGGTCGCGAGCGTCGTCACGCTGTGCGTCCACAAGGAGTTCAACGTCCAGGACAACCCGGGCAACTCTAAGTGCCAGGATGGTTGGAGGTTCGTTCCGGTCGAGGTTACCGACCTTCCCGGGCTCATCAAGGGCGCGTGGATGGGCAAGGGCCTGGGCAACCAGTTCCTCAGCGTGGCCGCCCAGTCGGACGTCCTTCTGCACGTCGTCGACGCCTCTGGGAGCGTGGACAAGGACGGGCGCATAACCGAGCCGGGGACGGGCGACCCGCTGGCGGATTTCGCCGACGTGGAGCTCGAGCTCGTGCTGTGGTACGTGAAGATGTTCACGGCCAACATGGGCAAGATTTCGAAGCTTTCGAAGGTGCCGGGCTATGGACTGGCGGACGCTGTGGCGGAGACCATGCAAGGCATAGGCGTGCGCAAGGAGCACGCCGTCAGGTCGCTCGGCGAGGCCATGCTCGAAGAGAAGGAATTCGACAAGTGGACAGAGAACGACATCCAGAACTTCTGCTGGGCGCTCCGCGAGGTTTCGAAACCCACCCTGATCATAGCGAACAAGATGGACCTGCCTTTCGCGGCCGAGAACTTCCAGAAGCTGAGGGAGAAGTACCAGGGGCTGATAGTCGTGCCGACCTGCGGCGAGGCCGAGCTCACCCTGCGGCGGGCCGAGGCGAAGGGACTCATCAAGTACGTGCCCGGCGAGGAGAGGTTCGAGATTCTGAAGCCCCAGGAGCTGAACGACGCCCAGAAGAGCGCCCTCGCCTACATACGCAGAAAGGTCTTCGGCGAGTACCTGAGGACGGGCGTCCAGTTCGCCATGAACATCGCGGTGTTCAAGCTCCTGAAGATGAACGCGGTGTACCCGGTGGCTGACGCCGAGAAGCTCACCGACAAGGGCGGCAAGGTCCTGCCGGACGTGTACCTGCTCCCCACGGGGTCGACGGTCGAAGACCTCGCGAAGACCGTACACACAGAGCTGGTGAAGGGGCTGGTCTACGCCGTAGACGCGAGGACGGGGCTGCACCTGCCGACGAACTATGTGGTCCGAGACCGGGACGTCCTCTCGATCATCTCGACAGCAAAGCGCGGCTAGCAAGAGCCTTAAAGGCGACCGGGCCCGTATTCGGACAGAACAGCATTGCCGTACTCGGCGCCGGTGCTGACGGAGCTGGAGCTCAGGTACCCGTTCATCGCGCAGTCCAGGAAGTTCTTCGAGTCCATGCCTATGGAGGAGGGCCTGGAGAGCAGGGAGGTGGTCCAGCAGGCCGGGAGCAGGCTCATGAACGCCCTGGGCAGGGCGAACTACGAGCCCCACCTGTCAGAGTTCATAGAGTTCTCGAGCTTCTTCGCAGCGGCTCTGGTGGCGAGCCAGGACGGCTTCCTCACCTCGAAGTTTGCCAAAAAGGAGGGAGAGAGATCAAAAGGATTCTTCGTCAGGGAGACCCCGGAGTCCAAGGCGGCTGTGATGAAGGAGTGCTTCTCTGTCAGCGTGGGCCTGGAAGCCAAGACCAACGAGCGCCCGTCGTACTCGATCCGGTTCGAGGAGTACATCCCGCTGGTCACCAGGACCGAGCTCGTCAAGGCCTCCAAGTGGAAGCTGGCCCGGCAGCCGCTGGAGGAGGGAGTAATCCGTCTTACAGACAACATGCTCAACGACCTGTTCGGGGAGTGCGCCCAGGCGATCATCGCCGAGGGTACCAAAAACCTGAGGAGAGGCGCCTTTCCGAGGGTCCTGACCGAGCTCCGCGACAGCCTGGTGCGCTACGTGCCGACCCAGAAGCCGAGGTCGACCAGGGGCTACGCGTACGTGGAGGAGCTTCTGAAGCACCCTGTGTCCGATGGGAGGCACAGGCTCGTGTGGCTGGTCCTCGCTCCCTACCTCGTCAACGTCAAGAAGGTGGACAACGAAGAAGCCATCGAGAAGATACGGGCCTTCGTCTCGGTTGCGGGCGAGACCGCGGACATGAGGCGCTTCGTCGAATACAACGTCCGGAGGGCTCGCCGGAACGGCCTCCTGCCACCGACCTTCTCCACGCTCAGGCAGGAGCACCCTGACCTGTACTCGCTTCTGCCGTCGGACGCGCTCACCGCGGACGCGAAGCCCAGGCCGAAGGCGCAGGGCCGCGCCTAGGAATCCCAGAGGCCTGCGCCTTGGAGTTCAAGGAGTTCGGCAGGACTGGCCGCAAGGTCTCCGAAATTGGAATGGGGACCTACTACGACCCCGCGTGGATAGCCACGGGGTTCGTCGGCTGGAAGAGGGGCAGGGCGCAGAAGGTCGACGCCCTGAAGGCGGGGCTCGAATGCGGCATTTCCCTCATCGACACCGCGGAAATCTACCAGTCAGAGCCGCTGGTGGCCGAGGCAATCAGGGGGCACAAGAGAGACGGGCTGTTCCTGGCAACAAAGGTCTGGTCGAACCACCTGCGGCGAGACGCCGTGATCAAGTCGCTCGAAGGAAGCCTCAGGAGACTGGAGACCGCCTACGTCGACCTCTACCAAGTGCACTTTCCAAGCGGAAGCGTGCCCATTGGAGAGACGATGTCGGCCATGGAGGAGCTCGTGAGCCAGGGGAAGGTCCTGGCGGTGGGAGTGAGCAACTTCAACATCGAGCAGCTCAAGGAGGCTAACGCCTCGCTGAAGAAGTCCCAGCTCGCCTCCATCCAGATGCCCTACAACCTCGTGAACAGGTCCGTCGAACGGGACATCCTGCCCTACTGCGACCAGGAGGGCATTGCGGTCATGGCCTACTACCCGCTGGCTCACGGCAGGCTCACCGCGTCCGACTCCCGAGCCAGCGAGCTGTCGGCGAAGTATTCGAAGAGCGAGAGCCAGCTGGCGCTCCGGTGGCTGTCGCAGAAGAGGAACGTCTTCCCGATCCCGAGGGCCTCGAAGAGGACGCACGTGCAGGAGAACGCTTCGGCGACCGGCTGGGAGCTGGCGCCGGAGGACTCCGCGCGCCTGGAAGAAATCTTCCACTAACGGCTTATATCCTGCGGAGCCGAGGCGATGTTAACAGGCGGGTGAGTGCCCTCCACCCGATCCGCCTTACAAATCCCGGAGTAGGAGGAAATGAAAGAGACAAGAAAGTCGACGAGGTCGAGAGACGTTGCCCTGGCGGCCATTCTGGCTGCCCTCTACGCGGCGGGCGTGTACTTCTTCGCTCCAATCAGCTTCGCTGTGGTGCAGGTGAGGGTGTCCGACGCGCTGCTGCCTCTCTCCATCTTGTTCGGGCCGCCGGCGGTGGTGGGCCTCGGCATCGGGGTCTTCATCGGCAACTTCGCCAACCCGTTCTCCTTGGGGCCTATCGACGTGGTCGGCGGGACGGTCGCGAACGTCCTTGCGACCGCTCTCGCGTGGCAGATTTGCAAGAGGAAGTTCAGGGGAGCCTGGGTCTCGGCGGTGGCGGTCGAGATTCTGGTGATAACCTTCATCGTCGGGAGCTACCTCGCCTACCTGACCAGCACCCCAATCGTGCTGAGCTGGTCCTATGTGGCCGCGGGGGAGGTCGTGGCGGTGGGCCTCGGCGGCTACGCGCTGCTGACGGCGGTCACACGCGTAATCAAGGGAAAACAGGTCTGAAAACGCAAGAAAATGCTCTTAAGCTCATATAGGTCGTCAACCTAGTGAGTGTCTGCACTTGCAGCCAGAGTTCGTGGCCAAGCTGGAGGCCACCGCGTGGGATCCAAAGCTGGAATTAGAGATAAGGCAGACTTGGAATTCCGAAAGATTGTTCGAGTTTAAGCCCCAACCGAACAAAAACCGTAATTTCATCATGGACACCCCCCCGCCCTATCCCTCTGGAAGGCCCTGGCACCCCGGAGCCCTCACGCAGTATTCGCAGATCGACATGATTGCCAGGTCTGCGAGAATGAAGGGATTCGAGGTCCTCTATCCCATCGGGATAGACAGGAACGGCCTGCCAGTCGAGATCTTCGCAGAAAGGAAGTACAGGGTGCAAATGAGGAAAACGCCGAGAGAGGAATTCATCAACCTTTGCAAGCACGCCCTGGACGACCTCGAGAGCTACATGGTCGACCTGCTGAAGACCATCGGCGTCTCGGGGGACTATGAGAACAAGTACCGCACAGACTCCGAGGAATACAGGAAGCTCACACAGTGGTCCTTCATAGAAATGTGGAGGAAGGGTCTGATCTACGTCGCAAACCGTCCCAACAACTACTGCGTGGACTGCAACACCACGATCGCCGACGCGGAAATCGAGTACGAGGAGCTGCCCACCTACCTGATAACGAACCGCTTCAAGATGAAGGAAGACGGCGGAGAGTTGCTGGTGGCGACGACCAGGCCTGAACTGCTCGCAGCCTGCCAGTCGCTGGTCGTGAACCCTCAAGACGACAGGTACAAGCGGCTGATAGGCAAAACGGCCACGGTCCCGCTCTACAACAGGGACGTCAAGATCAGGGCGCACAGGAGCGTCGACCCGAAGTTCGGCAGCGGCGTCGTGATGGTCTGCAGCTACGGCGATTACAACGACGTGCTTCTGTTCAGGGAGTTCAAGCTGAAGGAAGTTGTCGCCTTGGACATGGACGGGAAGATGACTGCGGCGACCGGCAAGTACGCCGGAATGGCGGTCAAGGACGCCCGCTCGCAGATAATCCAGGACCTGCAAGAGATGGGAATCACGGCCAAGGTGGAGCAGATCCAGCACAGGACGCCCCTCTGCGAGAGGAGCCACACGCCTATTGAGATCATACCGATGGAGGAGTACTACCTCAGGCAGCTGGAGTACAGGGCCACTCTGAAGAAGCTCGCCAGGAAGCTCGACTTTCATCCGCCGATGCACCGGCAGATACTCCTGGACTGGATCGACTCGCTCACGACGGATTATCCCATCTCGCGGAGGAGATACTACGCCACCGAGATACCCGTGTGGTACTGCAGCAAGTGCAATGCTCCGCACCTCCCGAAGCCAGGCAAGTACTACAGGCCCTGGAGGGACGAAGCGCCGTTCAAGAGGTGCACGAAGTGCGGCAACACCAAGTTCGTCGGCGAGACGCGGACCTTCGACACGTGGATGGACTCTAGCATTTCACCGCTCTTCATCAGCAAGTACCTCAGGAATAAGAAATTCAGCAAGATCGCCTACCCCGCTACGCTGAGGGTGCAGGGGAAGGACATCGTGCGGACGTGGCTCTACTACACCCTGCTGAGGTGCTACCTGCTCACCGGCAGGAGCCCGTTCAGGCAGGCCTGGGTGGGCGGCCTCGGCCAGGACGCCCAGGGGAGGGCCATGCGCAAGAGCCTCGGGAACTTCGTGGACCCGGAGCCGCTGCTCGCGAAATACGGAGCCGACGCGTTCCGTTTCTGGGGAGCGGCCGAGGCGGGAGTGGGCTTCGACTTCAGGCTGAGCGAGGACAGGATCGCCGGCGCCGGAAAGTTCCTCACCAAGCTCTGGAACACTGCCAGGTTCATCAGCTCGTTCCCGCAGCCGCAGGACGCGACGCTCACCTGGACCGACAAGTGGGTCCTGACCGAGCTCGCGAAGCTGCAGGAGGAGTGCGCAGCGGCCTACGAGAACTACGACTTCTTCACCGTGGCCAACAAGACCAGGGAGTTCCTGCGCAACGTCTTCGCATCGCACTACCTGGAGATGGCCAAGGGGAGGGCCTACGGCGACGGGGTGACCAAGGAAGAGCAGGAGGCGGCGTGGTTCACTCTGCACAAGGTGGTGAAGGAGACGCTGCTGCTGCTCGCGCCAATCACCCCCTACGTGACAGACTACGTCTGGAGGAAGCTGTACGGCACCCAGAACATCCATCTAGAGAAGTTCCCGAAGCCCAAGCGGTACGACGTGAGCGAGAAGGTGGGCCAGAGCATCCTGGAGTTCAACTCCCAGGTCTGGGAGGCCAAGAGGGGTAAGGGGCTCACTCTGAGGGATCAGATTGAGACCAGGATACCCACGAACCTCAAGCCCTTTGAAGCGGACCTAGTTCGGATGCATCACATAAAGGCCTAGGCGGTCTAGAAGCTAGTCCGTCGGCACCGGTGCGAGGCATCGGCCGCACGTCTGGTACGCCACTTCCAGGTTATTGGTCGGGTCGATTGTGCTATCGCACCAGATACACCGATGCGTGTACGATTGCATAGTGAGAAAAAGTGCCGATTCGATATTTAAATTTGGGCGATAGCCGTAGTCGACTCCGACAGATGACGATTAATGTGGCGGACCGGGGCTGTCCCGTCCTCGACGGCAATCGAAGACCCAGTAATCAGGCGGCTATACCGAATCTCTTGAAGGGGCTCCCCAGTTTAGCCTACTCGAAAGCCCTGGAGATCGAGCGATACTCGTCGTCGGCGAGCCTGGAGGCCACCGAGTTCGCGTTTTCTTCTGCGTGGATGGGCTTCGCCGACTTCGGGATTGCCACCACGTTCTCGTGACGGGTCACCCAGCTCAGCATGAGCTGAGCCGGTGTCAGCTGATGCTTCTGAAGCAGTGCTTGCGGGAGCCGCGACGCAGGCAGGTGCCCGCGCGCCAGTGGGCTGTAGGCGATTATCGAGAGCCCCTGCCTCTTGCAGTATGGAAGGAGTTCGGCCTCGATGTCCCGGTTCGAGAGAGAGTACTCGACCTGGTTTGACACCAGTTCGCTTTTGCCCAGCGACTCCTGGGCTTCCCTGGTCTGCTCTACGCTGAAGTTGCTAACGCCCACATACCTGATCTTGGCGTCTCGGACGAGCTTCTCCATGGCGCCCATGGTCTCGCGGATCGGGACATGGGGGTTCGGCCAGTGCACCTGATACAGGTCGATGTGTCTGGTCCCTAGCCTCTTCAGGCTGCGTTCGCATGCGGCGATGACGTCGTCGTGGTGCAGGTGGCCCGGAGAGACCTTGGAGGCTATGAAGACAGAGTCTCTATCACCACGGAACGCCTCGGCCACCAGCTCCTCAGCCCTCCCGTCGCCGTACATCTCTGCCGTGTCGATGAGGTTGATTCCCAGCTCGACGCCCCGCCTTAGCGCAAGTATCTGTTCCTGCCTCCCGCGTCCTTCCTTGACGTTGCCAATCTCCCAAGTTCCCATGCCGATGGTGGAGATTCGCTCCCCGCTCCTGCCCAGGCTCCTGTACTCCATCGGAAACGGGATTGGAGAGGGTGGCTTTAGGACTGTCGCAGCGGCGGCGCGGGTCAATCGGCGAATGTGACGCACGCTGTCGTTGGGCTTAAATCGCCAGTGCGGCCAGCTCCCTGTCGATTGAGCGGACTCTCCTCAGAAGATGGGTGATGGTTGCCTATGCGCCTTCGAATGGGCCGTCGAGATGGCCTTTCACGGCTCGGCTCCTTCCAGACCGCGGGTGGACCGCTCGGCGATTCAGTGTGATTACCCCATGGAACTCTACAGGTGCTATCGCGTCCTCGGGCTGAACCCAGGCGCGAGCGTGTCCGAGGTCAGGCTTGCTTTCAAGCGGCTCGCCTTGGAGTATCATCCCGACAGGAACAGGAGCCCGGAGGCGGAGCTCGTGTTCAAGACAATCACCGAAGCCTATGCGACCATCCTGGGTTCCCAAGGCGTCGAGGTACCAAGACACCCTGAAGAGCGGGTGGACATCTTCGAGTCGGTACCCGGGAAGAGACTGGCATTCACGATCTTCACGGACAAGGAGGTCGTCCACTCCGTCCCGAAGGGGCTCTTCGAGCACGAACTTCGCAAGTGCTTCAATCCGAAGTTTGCGCCTGGTACGTTCTGCAAGGTCGGCAGAAGGTGGTTCCAAATCGACGTCGAATCGCGCAAGGGCATCCCCCTCGTGGGATGGGGGTCCAGCAAGCGCAAGACTCTCATTGAATGGTACAAGTCGGCCAGCGGCGCGGACAAGTGGAAGCGCGTGACCTGGGAGGACTTCTGGGTCTATGTCCACAACCTGGTCGCCCAGAGCGGCGCGCCACACCGGCAAGAGCGTTCTGCCTGAACGGAGCGGTGCGGCGTGGACGTATGGTGACAACCGCAGCCTGATTGAGCGCGGTCTATAGAAAGAGCCACGGAAGGGATTCGAACCCTTGGCCTTCTGCTTACAAGGCAGCTAAGCCGAGACGACGGTGCTCGAATGCTCTAGCCAGGCTGAGCTACCGTGGCCTGGAGGACCCTCGATTCGGCTTTGTTTTATTTGCTTTCCTGGAGCAGAGACGGAGTCAGCCCGCCATGATCCGGCGACCGCCGCCGTGGAAGGGCAATCCGGCGCTAGGAGTTGGCCTCGTTCCCGAGGATGCGGAACACGTCGTTGACCAACGCCGCCATGAAGGGCGCGTACTCCTCGTCGCTGAACGTGACGGTGTCGAGCAGCCCGGACGCTGCGGAGACCATGTATCCGAGCAGGTGGTAGCAGAGTTCGTCCTTGTGGCCTATCACGCGGAAGAAGAAGTGACTGCAAGAGCAGTACGGCTTCGCGGGGTCGATGAACTCGTCGCCCAGGTTCCCCACGACCGTGTACACCCTCCTGCCGCTGGGAAGGAAGATATGCTCCTTCACGCCGCCGGCCAGCACGACGGCGATGGCCCGGTCCAGCTTCGAGCCGTGCTTGTGGTACTGCGGGAAGCGCCGCCTGAGGCTCTCCGCGGTCTCTTCTGTTCTCAAGGATGGCCGGTTCAAAGCCTCACTGGAACTGTGTTAATGATGTTTGGTCGCTCTTCGTGGAGAGGCCGGACAGCCTGATCCCGGCCCTCCTGAGATCCTTCCCGGCAGAACCCGCGAGCTCGCGCAGCAGTGAACGGATGTCGTTCCTGCAGCCGGCCAGGCTCTCGACAGGAACTTCGTAGGTCTTGCTCTTGGTCTTCGCAGAAAGGTCTGCCGTTATGCCCATCGCAGAGAGCGTCTTGAACGCCGTCCCCTTCGAAACGAGTCTGTTGTGCAGGTCCTCTATCGCCGGCGAGAGCTCTGCGAGCATCTGGTCGGCGTCTCTGGTGTCTCTCTTCAGCGTGATGATCCTGCTGAGCTGGGTCACCCCCTGCCGCTCGGCCACGGGCTCGGCGTCTGTGCCGGTGGCGGCTTCGTGGAGGTAGAAGGCCGTCCTGTCCCCGAATGTTCTCCTGAGCTTCTCCGTGTCCGCGCCTGCCAAATCGCCTATCGTGCGGACGCCGATCGCCTCCAGCGCCTGGGCCGTCTTCGGTCCCACGCCGTAGAGCTTTATCACCGGTAGTGGGTTGAGGAAACCTTCGGTGGCCTCGGGCAGCACCACCTTGAGGCCGTCCGGCTTGGCCGAGTCGGAGGCCATTTTGGCCACCACCTTGCTCCGGCCCAGGCCGATCGAAGCGGTCAGGCCCTGAGACCCCCGTATGGCGCTCCTGATTTCCACGGCCAGCGCTTCTGCGGTCGAGAAGTCGCCGTCGCAGTCCTTCGTGACGTCGAAGAATGCCTCGTCTATGCCGGTCTGCTCGAGCACGTCGACCCTCTCCCTGACCACCTGCATGACCTTCTCCGAAATCGCCTCGTATTTCTCGTGGTGCATGGGTATCAGCACCGCGTCCTTCCCCTCGAGCCTCTTCTTGGCGAAGGCGATGGGCATGCCGGAGCCCACGCCCAGCTCCCTCGCCGGGTAGTTGGCGGTGCCGACGACCCCGCTGTCCTCCGTTCTCCCCGAAAAGACGCACACGAGCACCGGCCTCCCCTTTATCGACGGGTTCTCGACCTCTTCGACCTGGGCGTAGAAGTAGTCGAGGTCGACGTGCCCAATCACCCGAGCCAAGCTTCCGCTCGCGGCTCCCGGCTCGATTTAAGCTGTTGTCGCCGTGAGGTCGGCTCAGCGGCGCTTTCTGATCCCCGCTGCCGCGTACAGGTCGACTTCTTCGACCCCGAAAGGCTGGAGTATCGAGACGACGCCCCTGGTCAGGAGTTCGGCGTAGCGGCGCCTGTCGTAGCCTACGGACTCGTCGAGCAGCTGCACGGGCCGCACCCTCTCCTCTTGGACCTTGGACCTGTAGTCGGTGACGACGTAGGAGACCGTCTGGCCGGCAAGGAGCTCCAGCCCCTCGCCAGCCAGCTGGTTCACGGCTGAGACGTGCGCCAGGTTGGTGTTGTACTGGTTCCAGTCCTTCGAAAGGGCGCTCGTGATGACCAGGTCCGAGAGCGGCACGTCGCCCTTCAGGACGGCGTGGGTGCGGGCCGCGTATATCCCCAGCGCCTCGGGCAGCATGGCCTTCACACCTTCGGTGTCCTGCGCCGCGGCGAACAGCCGGAGTATCTCCCGCTGACAGTCGGCCACCAGCTTGACGGTGTCGCTCCTCCGCGCCTCTATTCCGCGAAGCTTCATCTCGCCGTCCTCGAAGACCCCGAAGTAGCGGTTGAGCACGGGGACGTCCCGGTGCATCCTGCTCGAAAGGAAGGCGATCCACTTGTAGACCCCTTCGAACGAGATTGGAAGCCCGATCTCCTCCTCGATCTCGTCGCAGAGCTGTTGGAAGTCTCCGGGTCCCGCGCGGTCCCTCTTCACCCAGAGAGAGTCGACTATCCCGTGGAGCACCTGGAAGCCCCGCCTCTCGGCAATCCTGGACGCATCCAGGAGGATCTTCCGGGCGTGGGCGCAGACAGAGATGTGGCAGTCTATCAGGCCGAATTTCGCGTTCCTGTAGCTCAGATACCCGAAGGAGCAGACCAGGATGCCCTTCAGCGCCCCCGCCCTCGATTCGTAGGCCTTCACACGCTCCGGGTCGCGGTCCTTCGCCTGCTTCTTCAGCGTCTTGTAGAGCATTCGTTTCTGGAGTATCGGCTCCAGACTCCGGGGGATGACGCCCTTCCTCTTCGTGCAGATGTTGTAGCCTACGTCCGGGACTACTGCGTCGGAGTCCGGACAGCACCTGCAGAGGACCGTCTCGGCGCTGATGTTGTACTTCGTCATTATGAACGGGAACAGCGAACTGAAGTCGATCTCGCCGACCTTCTCGTGGACCCCGGGCTTCGGCTCGTAGATGAAGCCGCCCCGGTCTCCAAGGAGGAGCGTGTTCGCGGTCTTTGGAATCTCAGCCCTGGTGGGCTTCCACGGTATCAGCAGGTTGTCCTTGAAGGCGATGTAGGCCTGCATGCTGCTCAGGCATTTCCCGATGGACGCGCGGCTGCCCTTGTGCAGCGGCATCCTGCTGAGCCTCGCCACTTCGAACAGGCCGTCGAGGCCGCATTCCGTATACACGAAGAAGTTCTCGGAGTCCAGGTTGATCCTCCCGTATATCTGGTGCGAGGTCGGCGTGTGCAGGACACGCCCGTAGGCGAAGTATGACGTACCGCGGTTGCTCATCCGGCGCAGCGGCATGGGGTCCCTGCCCAGCACGAGGCCGCCCGCGACGCCGTTGAGGTACGCCCTCTCCGCCAGGTAGTGGGTGGTGAACTCGTCGCCGTGCTCTACGAACAGGAGGTCGGGGTCGGCGTCGCGGATGGCCCTGACCATGGAGAGGAGCTTCTCCCCTTCGCTGCCTTCGGATATCTCGACGGTCCGCTGGCTGGTCTTGACGCCTATGCTGCCGACGGGGTCGCTGAACGTGGGAATCGCGCCCGCGGAGTCCACCTTCACGGTCAGCAGGGCCCGCCGCAGGGGAGGAATCTCATAGTCCGAGCGGGTGTTCGCGTCGTTGAGTTCCCACTCGACCTTCCCTGAATCCTGGACCGCCTTCACCCTGGCGAGCGGGAAGAGGTCGTTCTCGATGAAGTAGACCTGCGCTGGCAGGAGGTCGGCGTTGTAGATGCGGTATTCGTCGCTGCCTTCGCATCTCTCGACCGTCCTGGCGAGCCGCTCCGCGTCGTTCGCCCGGCAGAGTTGGAGGGCGAGCACCTCCTTCTGTTTGTAGTCGAAGACGTTCTCGCGTTTCATTACGAAGCCGGCCGAGGAAACGAAGGGTCGGATTTCGGGCCGCCCGGACAGGTGCTCCAGCGCGGACGCGCTGTCGGAGGCGACGTAGATGGTGTTGCTCCACCTGTCGGTAAGGCGGACGGCCGCCCCGTCTGGCGTCTTCAGCCAGATGACCATCTGGCCGGGGTCGCCGGCGTATGCGTCTAGGATCCAGCCTTCGACTTCCACGCTTCGACCTCGCTCCTCAGCTTCTGCAGCTCGTCCTGGAGGAAGGCGATGCGCTCTTCCTGCGTAAGGAGGATGGAGAGGAAGAACGGCTCCACCAGGTAGGTCTTCCCCGATGACTCGATCGCTTCGCTGTACCTCCACGCCTTCTCCAGCAGGTTCCTGAACGCCCTGCGCTCGTCCTCGTGCAGCGCCTCGGCGAAAGGCCTCCAGCTGTCGAGCTCGTGCCGGAGCAGCCTCGCTGTGACTTCAGGGTTAGTCTTCGACATGGATTTCGAGCCTCGTCTGCTCCAGTGCGGCCGAGAGCCGTTCCAGCCTCCCCTCGTGCGCCGCCAGCATCCCCATCAGCATTCCGTCGAACCTGGACGGCCTCGCGGAGTTGGAGGAGGCGGAACAGTAGGTCCTCGCTTCGTTGAAGAGCTCGTCGAGCAGCCGGCGGGACCCCGTCCCCAGCGAGGCCCTGAAGGCGCGCCAGCTGGAGATCTCCTCTTCCAGCGCGATTCTGAATGAAGGAATCGTCCTACCCAAGGGTGGTCACCCTGAGCGGCGAAATCAGCGACTGGTTGTAGCTGCGGGATGCCTCTTGGACCATCTCCACCGGAGGCTTCGTGGGATGCTTGCGCAGCCTTCCGATGGTCCTGTGGTCATCCTCCGTGAACTCTGCGCGCGTGTTGCAGGCGTAGTCGGCGAACTTCTCCAGGTCCTTCGGGACGCTGGCGGCCGTCATGACTATCGGAACCCGCCTCAGTTTGCTTGTCAGGACGATTGAGCCCATAATCTTGTTCGTCATGCGCGCGGCCTCGTCGGCTTCGATGTCGTGTTCGAATAGGCTGAAGACCTCCGAGACGACCAGTAGCCGCGGCTGCCTTGCTCTGAAGACTTCGGCCGAATCCTTGCAGACGAGCTGCTTCAGCTCGTAGGGCGTGAAGGCACGGGAGATGACCAGCTTGTCCAGCGCCTCTCCGTAGTCGAGGCCGTGGGCGCGGGCGATCGAAGTGAAGAGATAGACGTCGAAGCTGTTCCCACCGTCGATGAAGAAGGACGACCCGTCGAGGCCGCCGCGGTCCTCGGACAGCTGGGCTCTGAGGCAGTAGGATTCGATGACTCTCAGGCGAATCCTCGAGCCGGTAAGCAGGACTATCGAGTCTTGCTTCAGTCCGCCGACCAGGCGGTCGACGCTTTGGATGTTGGAGAGAAGACCCAGGAGTGCGCGCCCGCTGGAGAACTTGACGTCGTATGCGGTGCGAGTGCGGATTTCGCCGGCGGGTTTCGTGATAGTTGCGGACATCGCCGTGGCGCTCAAGCGAGAACCGGTCTCGTGTCCGCGTTGGACGTATAAGTTCGGAAGAGATTCTCGGCTTTGGTTCCGACAGAGGGAGCCTTGAAAGTGATTTGGAACCCGGTCTCTCACGAAAGAGAAAGAGTGGGGTCGCCAGGATTTGAACCCGGGATCACGAGCGGTCTCGAGCGCACCTGCAGGTGCCTTCCCGAGGCTCGCATGTTGACCAAGCTACACCACGACCCCCGACAGAGGACGCCTCCAGACTCGCCTTATATTCTATAGTGCTGGAACCGACCCAGTTCCGGTATGGGCAGGCGCGACAGGCGGCGAGGCAGATCGAGTGCGCGGTGGTACCTCGTCGTCATCGCAATCGTCCTGCTGGCGGCCGCGGCGCTGGGGGTGGTGTACCTGCGCGGTTCCCATGCGCCTACGAAGCCTGTCATCCTGTACGTGAACCAGGGGAACGGGGCGGTCAACGAGTCGAATTTTGGAGAGATGCTCCGGTTCGCAGCCTCGCACGGCTTCAACACCCTGTTCTTCCAGATCTACAGGCAGGGCGACCTGCTCTTCAGCACGCAGCAGTTGCGGGTCTTCGTGAACCAGACCCACGCTGGGGGGCTGAGGATCTTCTTCGCGCTCTACATCACTGATTCGACCCAGTCTCTGCCTGCTTCGGTGTACGGCCTGGGCGAGGACGGGGTGAGCCTCGACATGTCGGCGCTAGGCTTGGCCACGCAAGAGAGCTACCTGGCGAGCCTGCAGGCGGCGTTCCACGGTGAGACCGCGGTGACCACCACGGACATGACCTCCCCGCTGAAGCCGGACCTCCTGGTCCTCGAGACCTATGGCTCGGCCTACCAGCAGTTCATCAAGCCGGGCATAGTAGCCGGCGTCGGCGTCTTCGCCACTTCTGGCGCTCAAGACTACCACTCGCAGTTCCAATACGCGCTACAGAACAGCGACGGCGTGATGGTCTTCGACTACGCGGGCCTGGTGAAGGCCGGATACTAGCGGCGAGTGCTGCCGGTTCTACTTTCCGGTCTTCTTCCCTGGCCTGATTACGCCGGCCTTCTCGAGCACGTCTCCATGGCCCCTGGTAAAGTGCTCCGGCTTGAGCTCCGACCGAGGCCTGAATCCGAGGTCTCCGAACCATTCTGGGCTCTTCACCTTCTTGGCTTCGTCTGCCTTCAGGTCGACGCCGTAGACGAAGCAGAAGTCCCAGTGAGGAGGCTGTTCTTTGTCCCCGACGTCGCCGCTCACGTGCGACTGCAGGTCGAGGAACGAGATTCTGCTGCTGGGCACCTTGAGCTGCACCTGGTCCTTGATGACGCTCTCGGCCGCTTCCAGCGGTGACTCGTACCAGGCGAGATGCCTGGCCGGAATCATGTACTTCCCGCTCTTGGAATACACTTCGGCGAACTTCGGGCCGACGAAGAAGCGCTCGACCCAGGCTTCGGGCTTCACCATCTTGCCCACGAGAATCTTCGGACCGTTCGAAATCACGACGAATGAGGAGAGGCAGACTCCCCCAGGAGGCACGTTCCCCTCGGCGAAGAGGGCCTTCTTCTTTCCAGAGGTGTTGGACAAAGCGGTCTTTGGATTCGACCTGGGCCGCGTATAAGTCTGCCTGATTGGAACCTCTTTTCTAGGCCTCCGCCGAGAGCGCCACTGTGGAAGCCAAGTTCTACTACGTCGGCATACGGGTCAAGGACATCGACGAATCCGTGAAGTTCTATTCGAAGCTTCTGGGAATGAAAGAGACGGAAAGGCACACGATCGAAGCGACGAAGGGTACCGTGGCCGGGCTGAAGTCCAGCGACGGCAAGCTTGACCTCGAACTGAACCATTACGACCGGGGGAGCCCTTACTACGTGAAGTATGCGGCTGGCGAGGGTCTGGATCATCTTGCCTTCGGGGTGGCCGATCTGGACGCTGTTCTGCGCCGGGCCAAGAAACTCGGCTACACGGCGATTCACGAAGTGAAGACCGAGAAGAGCCGGTGGGCCTACGTCGAGGACCCCAACGGCATCTGGATAGAGCTCTTCCAGGGCTAGGGCCTAGGCGCCGCTGAGTATCGTTACGCTAATCAGCACCGCGTTGGCCGGGTTGACCGGCTGCTCGTAGTATTGGGTGCTCGAAGTTCCGTAGGTGGGGACAGCCGCTATGGCGTACGCTACCGGCATGCCGCTGATGACCTCGCCGAAGACGGTGTAGTTCCCGTCAAGGTTCGTGTTCGGACCCAGGTTGATGTAGAACTGCGAGCTTCCGCTGTTCGGATCGGAGCTCCTTGCCATGCCGATGAACCCGGCGGTGTTGTGGAGCGCCGGGTCGATTTCCAGAGGGACGGTCTGGCTCGAGCCGCCCTGCCCCCACAGCGACCGGTTCCCCTCACCGTTGCGCGTGGTAGGGTCGCCAGTCTGAATCACGAAACCGGGCGCGATCCTGTGCCAGATCAGGTTGTTGTAGAACCCCGAATTAGCGAGATTGACGAAGTTGGCCACGGTCTTGGGGGCGTCGGCAGGGAACAGCTCAATCTCCATCGAGCCCCAGTTGGTCTTGATGCACGCGTAGATCAGGTTGGGACCGCCAGTCTGGGTCACGGCAGGACACCCTCCAGTTAGCTGGGTGGAAGTTGAAGATTTCGTTGAGGCGCTGCTCGAGGAGTACACATAGTATCCGGCGACGGCCACTATCACCACCACGACCAGCGCCGCCAGGGCGTATGGCGTTCGAGTCTTCTTTTTCGTCGAGTTCCCCTTGCGAGACAAGTGCCGGACCCCCTCCGCCTACTTTTCGAGTTGAAATACGATTCGGTCGTTCCGCGGGCTCGGTCGGCGTAGCGCCGGTACACGCAGGGGGGTTTACGCCGAGCGCCTCGGGATGAATCGGTTTACCTGGTTCTCCGTTCTAAGGCATGACATTATAAAGCCGAGCTGAGAAAGGAATTCCGTTATGTCGGAAGAGTTGAAAACAGCCTCTGCCGAAACCAAGACGGTCATAGTAGGGCAGTCGAAGCCCCTCCTCAACTACGTGACGGCCTGCATCACCATGTTCAACAGCGGAGCGGAGCACGTGGTCCTGAGGGCGAGGGGAGAGGCGATCAACATGGCTGTGGAGGTCACCCAAGTGCTGAAGAAGCGGTTTGTCAGCAACGTCGAGATATCCAACATAACCATCGACGGTGAGAACGTAATCTCGAGAGACGGGAGGCAGCTGAACCTTCCGGTGCTCGAAATCGAGCTCTCGATACCAAAGTAAAGGATTATAGCGGTACGCCCGAGGCCAGCTTTGGGGCCCTCATACATGAAGAGTAGGAGGTACGCTAAGGTCGCACCCGTCCTTCCAGGACGAAAGGCTTCGGAGGTCGTCAAGAAGACAAGGGAATATGTTTCGCCTTCGATCGACAGGTTCTACCCGCTGGCCGTGGAGTCGGCTCACGGATCCCTCGTCAGAGACGTCGACGGCAACCAGTTCATAGACTTCTCTTCGGGGATAGCGGTCCTTAACACCGGATCGACCCATCCGAAGGTGGTTCAAGCCATCAAGCAGCAGGCCGAGAAGTTCGTGCACTTTTCGTACACCGACTTCTACTACGAGAACATCGTCGAGCTGTCAAAGCAGCTGATCTCGCTCACTCCGGGCAACTTCGGGAAGATGGTGTATTACGGCAACAGCGGCGCGGAGGCGAACGAAGCCGCGATGAAGCTGGCAAGGAACTACACCAAGAGGACCCTCTTCCTCGCCCACAGCGGTGCGTTCCACGGCAGGACGTTCGGCGCCCTGAGCCTCACGGCCAGCAAGCCCATCCAGAGGAAGAATGCCTTCCCCCTGGTTCCGGAGGTGATCCATTTCCCGTTCCCGTACTGCTATCGGTGCCCATGGAAGCAGACCTTTCCTGAATGCGATTACTACTGCATCGACTACTTCAAGGAGCAGTACCTCGACAAGTTCGTACCCGTCGAGGACGTGGCCGCCTACTTCTTCGAGCCGATTCAGGGAGAAGGAGGCTACGTTCCTGCGCCGCCGGAGTACTTCAAGCGGATGGAGTTCCTCAGAAAGGACGGGGTTCTGTTCGCTGACGATGAAATTCAGTCTGGGATGGGCAGGACCGGCAGGTTCTTCGCGATAGAGCACTTCGGGGTGGTCCCTGACATCGTCAGCGTTGCGAAGGGGATAGCGTCTGGCCTGCCGCTTAGCGCCACCGTGGCCAAGTCGGATGTGATGAAGAGCTGGGAGCCGGGCCAGCACGCGTCGACCTTCGGGGCGAACCCCGTGGCGGTGCAGGCTGCGCTGGCCACGTTGCAGGTCGTGAAGTCCGAGAGGCTGATCGAGAACGCCAGAAGGCTCGGGAAGAAGGCGATGAAGAGGCTTCAGGAGATGAAGGAGAAGTACGAGATAGTGGGCGACGTCAGAGGAAGCGGCCTGTTCATAGGCGTGGAGATAGTCAAGGACAAGAAGACGAAGGAAAGAGGCGTTGAGGAAGCCGAGCAAATCATACAGTACTGTTTCCACCACGGGCTCCTGGCCATCACGGCCGGCAGGAACACCATCAGGGTCATTCCGCCTCTGAACACTTCCGAAGATGTGCTGTCGGAGGGTCTGGACATACTCGAGGAAGCTATATCCGAAACGAACAAGGCATCCATGAAAGGTTAGGTTATGTACGACTTTGAGAGCCTGATCGAAGAAGTACTTCGAAGCAAGCCAGAGCTCACCAGAAAGGACCTCATGGAAAGGATAGAGGAGAAGAAGAACACCGTGGGGGCCGGCTACCTCACAAACCAGGGCGCCCTCTTCCTCCTTGCGGGAGAGATGGGGATCGCCCTCCAGCAGGAGGCCTCCTCAGACCTGACTCTCAAAGACCTGTACGTGGGAGCCAACGACGTGACGCTCGTGGCCAGGGTCCTCGGCGTCTACCCTGTTTCGACCTACAAGAAGAAGGAAGGCGGAGAGGGGAAGTACAGGCGAGTGGTGCTCTTCGACCGCGACCGCGTGGTCAGGCTGACCGTCTGGCAGGAGAAGGTCGACGACCTGGAGAGGCTGAAGTTGGAGGTCGACACCCCGGTGCGGGTGGTCAGCGGCTACGTCAAGCAGGGGCTGGACGGCAAGCCCGACCTGAGCCTGGGCAAGCGGGGCGGCCTCGAGGTAATCGGCGACGAAAGGATAGCCTCCAAGCTGGCGCGGGTGGACGAAATGGCCGAGAGGCTGGGCAACGTGTCCGAGGAGCGTTCCTACATCGCCCTGGACTGCCTGGTGTCCTCTGAGCCCCGCTACTCGGAGTTCGTCAGGGCGGACGGTTCCGGCGGCTCGCTGTTCCAGTTTGGGGTCACCGGCCAGGGCGGGAAGAAGGAGTACAGAGTGGTGATCTGGAGTCCGGCATCTAGGCCCGAAGTCAAGGTGGGCCAGAGGGTCAGGATAACCAGCCTCAGGACCAAGAAGTCCTCCAGGGGAGAAATCGAGATTCACGGGGATGCGGCGAGCTCCGTCCTGCTGAACCAGCCCGTCCAGAAGGCCGAACTCCGGGTCTGCGCGATCGGCTCGACTCCCAGCAGCACGCTGATCTACGCCGCGGGCAGGGACAAGCGGATCAAGATACTGGAAAGCGAGCTCGGGCAAAGGTCGGCGAAGGTGGGAGAAGTGATAGAGGTCTCCCCCGACCAGGAGAACGGGGACAGGCTCGTCTGCCGGTCGCCCGGCTCCATGGCTCTCAAGGACGACGCCTCTTTCCCCAGCCTGGAGAGCCTATCGACGAAGTTGAGGGACGCCAAAGACGAAGCGTCGTCGATCATGGTCGAGGTGATCGCACTGTCTCATGGAACCGCTGACGACGTGAACGTCAAGGACGGCTCGGTCGTGAAGAAGGGCGAGCTGATGATAGGTGACGATACGGGGGAGATGAGGGCCGTCGCCTGGCGCGAGCTCTCGGAGAAGCTCCTCGGAATCCAGCCCGGGCAGAGACTCAGGATCGTCGCGGCTTCGCCGAAGGCCACGAAGATGGGGGCGTGGAACCTGCAGGTCTCGGGCATCACAGTGGTGGAGAGAATCAGGAGCCCCTAGCTAGGGCTTCGATCTTCGGAGCGCTTCGTATTCATACACGAAGATCACGATGATGGCTATAATGAACAGCGCGATCATGAGCGTGCTCAGGAAGCCGTAGTAGCTGTTCACGCTTAGCACTGGTAAGTGCAAGTTGTCACCACGCAAATGGGTTTGGATAATAAGCGTTGCGAGGGGTGCTGGTGCCAAATCCCTGTCGCTTCATGACCGGAACCCGACGCCAGAAGAGAGGTTTTAATCCGAACGATAGGACGGTGTAGGCCGTGCCGAGGTGGCCTAGCCTAGTCATGGCACCAGGCTCGCCCGCAAGGGTGAAACTCATAATCCTGGGCTGGGATACGAAATCTGGGGGTCGAGGGTGCGAAGCCTCCGATGGAGGCGCAACTCCCTCCCTCGGCACTTTATCCGTCGGCGCGAAGGAAAGTTAGAAGAGCCACGGGCGGGATTCGAACCCGCGACATCCACCTCTTTGTGGGACTCATACCAAGGTGGCGCTGAAGCCGCCGATTGCTCTGGCCAGGCTGAGCCACCGTGGCTCGGAACCACGGCGAACAGGCTATGGATTTAATCTTTGAAACGCCGGGAAGCGCACGGCTTGCACTTCGGGCCATTGGTTAGATTCTTTTAGTTCCCAGATGGTGGGTCGGGCAGTCCGCCTGCGGGGGTCGCCCAGCCTGGTCAACGGCGCGAGGCTCAGGACCTCGTCCCTTAGGGGTTCGTGGGTTCGAATCCCACCCCCCGCAC
>DATJAJ010000048.1:0-43361 GCA_035516335.1 Nitrososphaerales archaeon | reverse complement strand
CGCGAAGTCCAGCTACGAGGAGACAGCTTACCTTCTGTGGAACAGCCGCCTCCCGACCGCTGCCGAGCTGCACTCCTTCTCCTCAGACCTGAACTCGAAGAGACCGGTGCCGAAGGAGGTCCTTTCCATCATCTCCACTCTCCCCACGAACTGCGACACCATGGACGCCCTGAGGGTCGGCGTTGCGGCCCTGGGCATCTTCGACGACCCGATGTACACCCAGCAGGAGAAGGCCCTGTCCATAGCCGCCAAGATGGGGACCATCGTCATGGCCATCCACAGGCACAAGCACGACCAAGAGATCATAGCACCCAGGGACGACCTGGGCTACTCTGCAAACCTTCTGTACATGCTGTCTGGCCAGGAGCCCAGCGCCAAGGACGCCAATCTCATGGACGTGATCCTGATTCTCCACGCTGACCACGAGCTGAACGCCTCGACCTTCGCGGCGAGGGTGATCGCCTCGACCCTTTCGGACGTCTACTCGGCTGTGACCGGCGCGGTCGGTGCCCTGAAGGGCCCGCTGCACGGCGGCGCGAACGAGAAGGTCATCGAGATGACCATCGAGATAGGAACCCCGGAGAACGCGGAGTCGTACGTGGACGCCATGCTGGCGAAGAGGCAGAAGATAACGGGGTTCGGGCACCGCGTCTACAAGACCATGGACCCGCGCGCCCGCATACTCAAGGACATGGCGCGCGACTTCGCGAAGTCTGAGAAGGAGAGGCGCGTCTTCCAGATCCTGGAGAAGACGGAGGAGATGATGAAGACCTGGAAGAACCTGTACCCCAACGTGGACCTCTACTCGGGGCTCGCCCTGAACCACGTGGGAATCCCCAGCTACCTCTTCACACCCGTCTTCGCCGTGGGCCGAGCGCAGGGATGGATCGCGCACATCCTCGAACAGTACGGCGACAACCGGCTCATCAGGCCCCGCGCGGAGTACGTGGGTCCCCCACGGCTCGAGTACGTCCCAATCGAGAAGCGGCTCGCCACGGCGGTGGCCCAGCACTGAGGGTCGAGTCTCTCGTCAGAAGGACCCCGGTGACCATCGGCTCCAACATGTCCATCAAGCAGGCGGCCGAGGTCTTCGCGCGGGAGAAGGTCGGCCTGCTGGTCGTCGCTTCCACGGCCAGCCCGGTCCGCGCCGAGGCGGTCATCTCAGAGCGCGACATAGTCCGAGCCATAGCAGCCGGGACGTCTCCGAGCCAGCAGCTCGACTCGATCTCCACCAAGAAGCTCGTGACCGTGAAGCGCTCGGACCCACTCTCCAAGGCCGCCAGGCTGATGATGGAGATGAACATCCGGCACGTCCTCGTGGAGAACGACGACGGAACCCTCTTCGGGGTCCTCTCGATCCGTGACTTCCTAAGGGAGCAGAAGCTCCTTCAGGGCTTCCTGAGGGAGGAGGCCGAGGAGTCCCACGGAATCGACTGAAGCCGACCGATACTTATATACGTCGAGGGGTTTCGGCGATTTCTCTGATGGCCTTCCTCGGTGACATCGGGGCGGTGTTCATCATGGGCGTCGTCGGCGTCGCATTCACCCTACCCGTGGTGATCGTGCCGAAGCTCTTCGCCCCGAAGAAGCCCAACCCGATAAAGAACCTGGCGTTCGAGACCGGGCAGGTCCCCGTCGGGGCCGGCAAGATGCACTTCATGATGCAGTACTACGCCTACCTCCTCATGTTCATCGTCTTCGACGTCATGGCCATGTTCTTGTACGCCTGGGCGGCTGCCTACAAGCCTCTGGGGCTCGGGCTTTCGTCCAACTGGGTCCTTACGCTCTTCATGGGGATGCTCTTCGTCCCCATGGGCTTCGCGCTCTACCTCGCAGGGAGGAGAGAGCTGTGGTAGCAGTCCCGAAGGACGGCACAGTCCAGATACTCGTGGGCAAGGTCGACGACATCCTGCAGTACGCCATCGGGGACCCTCTGAGGTATCTGGCCAACTGGGGGCGTCTCTACTCCTTCTGGCCCGTGCACCTTGAGACTGCCTGCTGCACGCCGCCTGACACGCTCATCCTGGGGGACAACAAACCGATCTCCGAATACGCCGTCGGCGATGGAGTGGCAGGCGCCAGCGGGCACGGGAGGGTGACCCGAACGTTTCACCGAGAGCACCAAGGTACCCTCATCAGACTGGCAGGGAGGGGCATGCTGCCACTTCTCGTGACGCCGGAGCATCCAGTCCTCACCGTTGAACGCAGGATGAGCGGAGGGAAGGGGACCTTTTCCGTCGACAGAGTCTGGAAGCAGGCCCGGGACCTGGTCCCGTCCCCTCGGGTGAAAGAGGACGGCAAGTTCCTGTATCCCACCGGCAGGCACGACTGCCTCCTGATTCCACGACTGAAGGGACAATGCGAGCCGACGTCGATCGACTTGGGTCCGAATGCAACCCGAAGAGGCGTGAATATTGTGAGAGGCCGCGGGGAAAACCCTCCTCTCTCGTTCCCGCTGAACGCCGATACCGCATGGCTCCTGGGGATCTACGCCGCCGAGGGTTGGACTACTCGAAATCACGACGTGTACTTCTCCTTCGGCCACGATGAGGGGCCTCTGGTGCGCCGCGTCAAGGAGATCGCGGAGTCGCTTGGGTACTTCCCGTCCGTGAAGGCCAGGGAGACGACAACGGTCGTACGATTCTCGTCAAGCATCCTGGCGAGGGCGCTGAGGGAGTGGTGCGGGCACCTGGCGGAGAACAAGAAGATCCCCGACTTCCTCCTGTACCACACGGACACAGGACTCCTCAAGGCGTTCATTCGCGGCTACCTCGATGGAGACGGAAGCGAGACAACCGACCCGAGAGGCCCGGTGTTCGCCAGGGCGGACACGACTTCGAAGGTCCTGGCCCTGCAGCTCCAGCTTGCCTACGCTAGACTCGGCGAGTTCGCCAGGGTTTCGCTCGGGCGCCGTGGCGGGGTCTCCAGTGTCATGGGACGAACGGTGAAGACGCACGACGCCTATGAAGTAAGCGTGCTGACCTCAGAGAGAAAGACGGCTGACTTCTCGATCGGACAGGACTTCGTCGCAGTCCCCATACGAAGCATCTCCGAAGTGAGCTACTCGGGACCGGTAATGAACCTGGAGACGACCGACAACACGTACCTCGTCTCGAACGCGACCGTCCACAACTGCTCGGTCGAGGTGGGGGCGGCGGCGGGGTCCAGGTTCGACATGGAGCGCTTCGGCGCGCTTGAGGCCTTCGGCTCGCTCCGCCAGTGCGACCTGCTCATCGTGATGGGGACGATCACGCGGAAGCTCGCCCCCCGCCTGAAGATGGTCTACGACCAGATGGCCGAGCCGAAGTGGGTCATAGCCATGGGAGCCTGCGCAATAACCGGCGGGCTCTACTTCGATTCTTACAACGTCCTGAGGGGCATCGACGACATCATCCCGGTCGACGTCTACATCCCCGGTTGCCCCCCTCGCGCGGAGGCGGTTCTCCAGGGGATAGTCCTGCTCCAGGAAAAGGTCAGAAGACTCCCAAGCCTCAGCGGAGCGTAGTCCCCAGTTGAGCCAGCAAGGAGCACCGCAACCGAAACCGGCCGTGACGGGTCCTCCGAGACCCGCTCCGGCTCCCCAGGCGGCCGCTCCCCCGCTGCCAAAGCCCAGCGCCGTAAGGGCGAACGAGCTGGCCGAACGGATAACCTCCCGGTTCAAGGCGGTCAGGGTGGACTACGCCAGGGAGAGGAGGCTCAAGGTGACGGCCCAGCCGGGCGATCTCAAAGCCCTGGGCTCGTTCGTGAGAGACGAGCTCGGCTTCGACCACATCAGCGCCGTGAGCGGCGTCGACTGGATAGCGAAGAACGAGTTCGAGGTCATCTACTTCGTCGGCAGCGTCTCGAGGCCGGGCTACGAGGACTTCATCCTGGCCCTGGCAGAGAGGGTGGCCAGGGACAACCCTGTCGTCCCTTCCTTGATCGACGTCTGGCTCGGGGCCGACTATCAGGAGAGAGAGACCCATGAGATGTTCGGGATCAACTTCCAGGGGCACCCCAACCAGGGTCACCTTCTCCTCCCCGAGGACTGGAACGACCTCCCGCCTCTGCGCAAGGACTACGTTTCTCCGGGGAGATGACCATGACAGTCGAATCCGAGTACTCTCCGGACTCTGACCGCATAATGTCCGTCTCGCTCGGCCCCCAGCACCCGGGCGCAGGCCACTTCCGTCTGAGGCTCTGGCTCGACGGCGACTTCGTGGTAAGGGTCGAGCCCGACCCCGGCTACGTCCACAGGGGAGAGGAGAAGATGGCGGAGTACAGGAACTACACCCAGAACGTGCCCCACCTCGAGCGGCCGGTCATACACGACAGCTCGAACATACTGTTCCCCTACGCCCTGGCCGTCGACGAGCTCATGAACAACAAGGTGCCTCCCAGAGGGGAGTACCTCAGGGTCCTGATGGCGGAGTTCAACCGCATAATCTCCAACATGTACTACCTGGCCATCTTCGGGCTCTTCTCGGGCCACACGACGATGATCACCTGGGGCATGGGCGACCGGGACTTCTGGATCGACCTCGCCGCGAGCATCGGAGGGGCCAGGGTGACGTTCGCCTACACGATCCCCGGCGGAGTCCGCAACGACATGCCGGAGGGGCTCGGAGACAAGGTGCTGAAGACCTGCGACTGGTTCGAGAAGCGCCTCGACGAGTACGACAAGATGTTCTTCAGGAACCCGATCCTCCTGGAGAGGACCGAGGGCGTCGGGGTGCTGTCGCGCGAGGACGCGATCCGCCTGGGCGCCACCGGCATCGTGCTGCGCGCTTCTGGGGTCAAGCACGACGTAAGGCGGGACGAACCCTACAGCGCCTATCCGGACTTCCAGTTCGACATACCGACCCTCAACGCGGGCGACTGCTGGTCGAGGGCCTACGTCACGGCCCTGGAGATGAGAGAGTCCGTCAAGATCATCCGCCAGGTCATAAAGAAGATGCCACCGGGACCGGTCAGGCTGAAGCTCGGGCCGCAGCCCCGGGTCCCTCCCGGCGAGGTCTACGTGCGCACCGAGGCTGGCAGGGGGGAGATGAGCTTCCACCTCATCAGCGACGGCTCGCCGAGGCCCTACAGGCTGAAGATCGGCACCCCCAGCTTCAAGAACATGCGGGTCCTCCCGCACCTCCTGAGGAACGTGCACATCGCCGACATCCCCATGATATATTGGGGTTTGAACTATTGGCCGGTCGAAGCGGACCGGTAGTTTAGGCCCCAACAGGAGTCGATCTTCGCCGCGGAAATGCGCTCGTCCACGTACAACCTCTGCAGAACCTCCTTCTTGGGCGGCCAGACGAGCCGCCCACCGCTCTGCTCGCGGCTCAACGGACGACAGCTCGACGGTGTCATTGACCTCCCGCGGCGGATTGTAAACCAACTTTCACCACAGCATCAACCATTCTTGCTATCATTGGTCATCATCAGCTGCGTCGATATCACGGCTAGAATTCACGTTGAGCAAGTTCGAGAAGCAATGGAAGACCCAGGACAACACGGACAGCTTCGCGAAGAGGACCAGGGAGGCGGTTCGCGGCCCGCAGCCGCTGAAGCCGCAGATCCAGAAGGCCACCCAGCAGCTCGCGGCAGAGATCAACCGGCTTGACGCAGCCAACAACAGGCTCAAGCAGCGAGAGAACTCCATCTTCAAGAAGACCGTGACGGCCGTCCAGGCGCACGACCAAGAGTCGAGCAAGGCTTACTCCAACGAGCTGGCGGAAGTCAGGAAGATGCAGAAGATAGTCACGCAGTCCAAGATCGCTCTGGAACAGATAACGACCAGGCTGCAGACTGTCACGGACGTGGGCGACTTCGCGGCGACCATCGCTCCGGCGATCGGGGTGATCCGAAGCGTGAGGACGACCCTCGGCGAGGCGATGCCTGACGCTCAGAGCACCCTCGGCGAGATCGGCGCCCAGCTGAACTCCATCATGGCGGACGTCGGCCAGATTACTGGCACGAACTTCTACATGGCGGAGAACAGCGACGAGGCCAACAAGATTCTCTCCGAGGCCGCGGCCATCGCGGAGAAGAGGATCAACGAGTCTCTCCCCGACGTTCCCAACTCGTCTGGCGAGTCCATCTACAGCTCAAGCGGGTAGACGCACAAAGGCTGCCCGGCGCCCGGCCGGACGGCCTTTTCCCTCCTTTTCCTACAATGCAGGACAACCAGCGACAGCGACGTCCCCCGGCCCCTGCCCTTCCCCTGCTCTCGGGGCCGTTCTTCGCGGGGCGGGGAAAAGAGCTTAGATAGTGCCTCGGTGACGTTCAAACCTGCGGCGGGGAGATGCACGAGTTCCAAGACTGACTATGACGTGATCATAGCAGGCGGCGGCATGGCAGGTCTCATCACTGCCGCCTCCATCGGACACAGCTCCAAGCAGCACGCCAGCGTGCTTGTGGTCGACAGGAACCTGGAAAGCGAACCCGGGAAGAAGACGCACAACGGCTGGACCTGCGGCGACGCGACAAGCAAACGCAGCCTCGACTACCTGGCGGAGCACGTCGGCATACGATACGGCTCTCCGGAGCTCGAACACCCGGTCAAGGGCGTATACCTGTACTCGCCCGACAGGAAGACCAAGGTCCTCTTCGAGGGAGAGGGGTTCCTGTTCAACAGGAAGCTCGCGCCCAAGAGACAGGTGAACGACGCGAAGAAGTTCGGGACCGAGTTCATGTATGGCGCGACCGCGGAGAGGCTCGTATACGACAACGGCCGGGTCAACGGAGTGGCCGGCAGGAGGAGCGACGGCTCGACCTTCAAGCTGACGGCCAAGGTCGTCGTGGACGCGACGGGGTCGTCCTCGACCCTCAGGCGCTTCCTCGAGATTGGCTCTAAGATAGAGAAGGAGATAGACATGGACGACGTGGTCGGGACCGGGAGGTACATACTTGAGTTCGACCCTGCAAAGGAGGACCCGGCCTACTTCTCTCCAGACTATTGCATAATCCACCTGGACCAGTTCATCGCGCCAGCGGGCTACGCCTGGGTCTTCCCGAAGGGCAAGAACAAGACCAACATCGGCCTCGGAGTGTCGAAGTCGGGGCTGGACAGGAGGAACAGGAGGTTCCGGCTGAACGACAACCTGCAGAGCCTGATCGACAAGTACGTCGCCGACAACCCGGTGATAAAGAACCCGAGGCAGCCGGCGGGAGACGCCGACTCGGGCAACACCAAAGGCAACTGGCAGGTCCCGGTCAGGCGCCACAACGACTGCATGGTCGCGGACGGTCTGGCCATCGTGGGGGATGCGGCGTGGATGCCGCGCCCGATAGACGCGGGCGGGATCAGCCCCTCGATCTACGGCGGCACGATCCTCGGAAGAGTGGTCGCCGAGGCGTTGGAGGCCGGGGACACGAGCGAGGCCGGGATGTGGAAGTACAACGTCGACTACATGAGGACCCACGGCTACCCGATGGCGAGCTTCGAGGTCCTGAGGCGCTACCTCCAGACGGTCACCGACGAGCAGATGAACTACGGCATGAAGCACTTCCTGTCAGACGAGGACGTCCAGTCGATCACTGAGAGGAAACACCCGGAGTTCAACCGGACGCGGTTCGCGAACCCGGCGATGTGGTTCAGAATCCTGAACCAGCTTTCGCTCGCGAGAGGGCTCCAGTATACTGTGGGGATGAGCTCCAGGCTCGTGGGCATCAACCTCGAGTACCCCGAGTCGCCCGCGGGCTTCGAGGCGTGGAAGAAGCGCCTCCAGAAGGAGCTCGCCGAAACGGTGGAGAAGTTCAAGCCGCTGGACGTGGCGAGTTAATATAATCCTGGCCGCTCTCGCGCGGGCGTGCCCAGCAAGACGGAGGAGGATGTGATTGAACTCTACAAGGCCCTGTGGCCGTCAGACGCCTACCTGATGGGATTCGACGAGAACGCGGGGAGGCTGTTCATACCGTCGAAGCAGAACCTCGCGACGGCCAAGAGGAGGGTCAGGGCCCTGAAGGCTCGGAGCGCGGCAGTGATCGAGAGGAAGGTGCTCGACGCCATGCTCACCAAGCTGGACCTCGACGAGCCCCAGCTGGTCATGGACGACATCCTCAACTCGATCTTCATCCACCTGGCCAAGGAAGGCGTCAACGAGGAACACCTGATCTCGCTCCTCAGGTCCGGGTCCGACGCCCTCGATGCGACCCGTCTCAGGTTCGAGGGAAAAGAGGTTCCCAGCGGGGTCAAGGCGCTGACGCTCTATCGACTGGACGGAGTGATCGGCATCCTGGACGCGGTGAAGAAGGAGACCAGGAGCAAGGAGCTCAGGAAGGAGTGCGACAGCCTCAAGGCCAAGGCGGCCGCCTTCGTGAAGCTCTTCGAGCTCGAGGGGTTCGGCAGCGGCGAGTTCGAAAACATCGAGAAGGTGTTCTCGAAATACGGGTTCAGCCTGGGAAGAGAGAGGTTCTACGAAAGGGCCCTCAGGGATGGCATGGACTACGACGAGACGCCAAGGCAACTGGAGGAGAAGGCGATCTCATGGATAGACGAGGAGCTTCCACGGTACAAGAAGATCACAGAGCGGCTCGCCAGGCACTTCGGCTGCGAACCGGATCCCGAAGTGGTCGAAGGCAAGATCAACGCCCGCATGCAGCTCGATCCGAAGCGGCTCGTGAAGACCACCCAGAGCATAAGGAAGGTCGTGGAGCGGTTCGTCAACGAGGACGTACACGGCATAAACCCGAAGTACCGGACCAGGGTGATCGAGACGCCTGGCTACCTCACGGGCACGATGCCAACCGGCGCCGCGCAGTTCTTCGACACGTTCACCAAGAGGCCGTTCCAGATATTCTTCCAGACGACCGACCCCAACCGGGACCCAGACCGTTCGGTCTCGGCGCTGCTGGATCTTCTAGTCCACGAGGAGTACGGCCACTGCGTCCACCACTCGAACAGCGTCACGGGCTTCGTCCGGAAACTCGGGCCCTTGGAGCTCGTTCACACCTCGCTCCTGGCAGGGCCGATAACCGAGGGCCTCTCCTTCAATCGGGAGCTCGAGTTCTTCGAGGCTTCAAAGCGCCTGGAGGGAAAGCCAAGGCTCACCCGGGCCGAGCGCGGTTACGCAGACCTGATGGAGAAGTTCGGGGGGCTCAGGCTGATCAACATGGAGCTGGAGTTCTGGACGAGGCGCTGGCGCCTCGTGAGGTTCCTAAGGGTCGTCGGGGACGTAAGGGTGAACTCCGGGAAGCAGGGCCTCATGGAATTCGTGGACTGGGCCAACCGCTACACCGGGGTGCCCAGGAGCAGCATCTACTTCCAGCTCTTCCCGGCCCACGAAGGGATGTTCCCGGGCTACGCGACGAGCTACGCGGTCGTCGGTCAGGAGATCAGAGGGCTCCAGAAGAAGATCAAGGACGAGAAAAAGCGCCTAGGGTTCTCGACATACCTGTGCAGCATAGGCTTCCCCCCTCGCAGCATGTACAGAAAGGAGCTCGAAGACTACGTCCGAGGCCTCTAGCGGCGCCGAGACTCGTCCGACCTACCGCAGGGCCCTGACGAAGAAGTCGGTCACGTACCTTCCGTAGGCCTCCTTGTCGGAGACCTTCCAGAAGTGGATGCCCTGGAAGATGACCCTGTTCAGCATCCCCAGCAGGCAGTCCGCGGCGAGCCCGGCATCGGTCTTTCTGAACTCCCCCGAGTCGATCCCCCTTCTGACCAGCCTGGTGGCGATGTCGTGGATCCTGTCGAGATCCGCGCTCATCGTCTTGGCCGTGTGCCTGTCCAACGTGGCCTTGTCTCTCAGGTAGAGGCCCGGCTCGAACGCTTCCGTGGGGAAGTGCAACAGGTAGCTGTCGACGAAGCCCTCCAGCCCTTCCACCGCTCTCCCCTTGGCGGCCACCTTCGCCAGGGCATCGACGAACCCGCGGATCGAGATCTTCTCTCCGACCACGGCCTCGAAGAGCCCTCTTTTGCTCCCGAAATGATAGTAGATCACCGGCGCGGTCGTGCCGCTCTGCCGACAGACGTCCCTTATCGAGACGTTTGAGAAACCCTTCTCCGCGAACAGCCTGGCCGCTGCGAGCAGGATTCTCTGAGAGGTTGCCTTCTCGCCAGCAGCTCGCACGGTCAAAAAACCGACCCGATTCTTATTTTAAGAGTTCGGTTGAGTGGGTGGCGGCCAGTGGCAGAGGCGCCCGATACCGGACGCCTGGTCTGCAACGGCCCGTATCTTCTTGGCGACTAGTCGAATTCGCCGGGTTCGCCGCCCATGCCTCCGGCTCCTGGCGGCGGCCTCGACTCCTTCTGCTTGCCAGCGGCGATCACGTCGTCTATGCGGAGGAGCATCGACGCCGCCTCCGTGGCCGACTTTATCATCTGCTCCTTCACGGCCAGTGGCTCGAATACCTCGCGCTGGTACATGTCGCGGATCTTGCCCGACGCGGCGTCTATCCCGAACCACTTGCCCTCCGCAGCATGCTTGGCCCTGAACTCCACCTGCGCGTCGATAGGGTCGATCCCGGCGTTCTCCGCGAGCGCGATCGGTATCGACTCGAGCGCTTCGGCGAACTTCTGAGCCGCCAGCTGTTCCCTCCCCGAGAGCTTCTCGGCCCACTTCAGCACGTGGTACGACGCTTCGGCCTCCGCTGCGCCCCCTCCGGCCACCACGGCGGGCCACTCGACGACGTCCTTCACGACCGAGAGCGCATCGTGCAGAGAGCGCTCGCCTTCGTCAACTATTCTCTGGGTCCCTCCGCGCACGAGGATCGAGACGGCCTTCGGGTTCTTGCAGCCTTCGATGAACACCCACTTGTCCTCCTCGACCTTCCTCTCCTCTACCACCGCGGCGAAGCCCAGGTCCTTCGAAGAGAGGTCCTCGAAGTTGTTGACCACCCTCGCGCCCGTCGCCTTCGCCAGCTTGCTCATGTCGCTCTCCTTCGCCCTCCTGACGGCCAGGATGCCGGACTTTGCGAGGTAGTGCTGCGCGATGTCGTCGATGCCCTTCTGGCATATCACGACCGTGGCCCCGGCCTCGGCGACCTTCTCGGCCATGCCCTTCAGAATCTTCGTCTCCTCGTCCAGGAACTTCTTCATCATGGACGGGTCGTTTATGTTGAGCTTGGCGTCGAACTCGGTCTTCTCTATCTCGAAGGGGGCGCTCACCAGCGCGATCTTGGCGTTGTCCGCGCGCTTCGGCATGCCCGAGTGGACTACCTCCTTGTCGAGAATTATGCCCTTCACCAGCTTGGTGTCCTTGAGAGAGCCACCAGGCTTCTTCTCGACCTTCACGTTGTCGATGTCGACGCGGAAGCCCCTGTCGACCTTCTCGGCGATGGCGAGTATGGCGTCGACGACGAGTTCGGCCAGGTCTTCGGCTTCTCGGGACACGAGCTTGGTCTGCATGCTCGTCCGGGCGACCTTGACCAGCCAATCGCGGTCTTCCGGCTTGATCTTCTCTGCCACATCCGCGAGGGCCTCGGAGGCCTTCTTCGCGGCCTTGGTGTAGCCGTCCACTATGATCGAAGGATGGACGTCCTGGTCGAGGAGCTCTTCGGCCTTCTCAAGGAGCGCGCCTGCCAGCACCACGGCGGACGTCGTGCCGTCTCCGACTTCGTTGTCGGTGGTCTTGGAGACCTCGACCAACATCTTCCCCGCGGGATGCTGGACGTCGATCTCCTTCAGCATGGTTGCCCCGTCGTTGGTTATCGTAACGTCGCCGAGCGAGTCGACGAGCATCTTGTCCATGCCTCTCGGGCCGAGCGAAGTCTTCACGATCTCTGCGATCAGCTTCGCGGCAGCGATGTTGTTCCTCTGGGCCTCCTTGCCCCTGTTCTGAGTCGAGCCCTCCCTAAGGATTAGTACGGGCTGACCAGATTGTGTAACAGCTGGTATAGCAGTTGTTGACATAGAAATACACTGGCGGGTATACAACTACGTGTTGTATATAAATTTTCCAGGATTGAATTGCGAGGCGGATCCGATTCGGATGGCCTCTCCGGAGGTCATCGGAGCCGGGGGCGGCGATTGCGCCGTGCGGGAGACTCTGTCCGCTACGACTTGGCCGAGACGGTCTTCGCTTCCAGCCTGTCCAGGGCCCTGGCCAGCTGCAGGTCCCAGCTTGTGACTCCGCCGGCTGAGTGGGTCTGCAGGGACAACGTCACCTTCGTGTACCTCACCCTGACGTCCGGATGGTGCTCGAGACGCTCGGCGACCTCGGCGACGGCGTTGACAAAGCGAATGCCGTCCATGAACTCCGCGAACTCGAAGTCCTTGACGATGAACTTCCCCTTCTGGGTCCATCCGTCAAGCTTTCGAAGCGCCTCTCTGACCTCTTCGCCCGTTAGGAGTCGCGGCAACGCCCCGCTCGCGAGCCCCCAGGTAATTAATTTGCCGACCCGTAGCCTGATAGCGAGCGGCCACAAGTTTTAGCCGAGCGGCAAGCACATTTGACCACCCTGATTAATCTGGGTCGCCGAGAATCGAGTGGCAGATTGCGTGCGAAGCGCTGCTCGATCCTGGTCGGTTCGTCTGTGGACTCCATCTCGAGGGTCGCCGATGACAGGACCGGCGTAGCAGGCGTGCTGCGGTCACAGCCTCTGAGAAGCTCCGTCCAGCAGGTCGTCAAGCCCAAGTCTGTGTACGGTGGGATGAGGAAGGTGGGAGCCGTGCTGGTGGCGTCGCCCGATCCGATCACGGACATCCCGGGCGTGGCGCTCCTCGCCTCGTCCTTCGTGATGAAGAGGAGGGAGCCCGCAGGCCTCGCGCACCTCGCGAAAGAGGTCCGGAGGGTCATGCAGGACGTCCAGTCGTTGAGACTTTAAGTAGCCCGTCGCCCGGCTCGCGGCCAAAGTTGGAAATCAGACCGGCGAAAGGCGTCAAGGTGAAGGTGAACGCCAAACGCGAAGCCGTCTTCGGCGAGGAGTCCGTGGACGTCCGGAAGGTCTCCATTCCAGTTGAAGGCAACCGCGGTCTGCTCACCGGCACCACCCTGGCGGGATTCTGCGAGGTCGAAATGCCCTCGCTCGACCGGAAGAAACACTGGTACCCCATAGAAGACCTCGTAGGCGAGGGAGGAGAGAAGATCGTCGAGGAGGAGATCGAAGTCGACCTCGAAGAAGACTCACCCGAAGAAGAGTAGCGCTCCCCCGAGGCAGCCTCCGGAGGGTCATGACGTGATCCTTGTGGTCGACGTCTCCTCGTTCGCGGGCAAGGGCTACGTCGGCTCCTCGTCCTTCGAGGGCGAACGGGTCGACGTCAGGTTCGACGACGCGGACGAGGGACTGACGCTCTCGAAGCAGATGTGCGACCGGGCGGGGCTCAGGAAGGGGTCGCCGGTGACCGTCTCCGTGGAGGCCGAGTCCAGAATCGAGGTCATCGAAAGCACGATAGCGGGTGTCTCGGACGACGTCCGCTTCTCCAGCTCGAAGCTCTACTACCTGGTCGGCGGGCTCGGCGGAGCGATAATCAAGATTCAGAGGGCCTAGTCCAGCATCTGGTCCACGTCAGAGTCCGGCAGGTCGTACCACTTCGCCTTCTCCCCTATCCTGGCCCTGACCCTCCAGGAGAGGCTCTTGGGCTCCTCCTCCATCATCTTCTTCAGCCTGCCGACACGCGCGGCGACGAGGTCCCTGTCCTGGTTCTGGAGAGACTCGGCCTTCGCTTCTATCTTCGCCAGACTCTTCGCGAAGGTCGTGTAGAGCCCCCAGTCCTTCGAGCAGGCCCGCGCTATCCTCTTCCCGCTGATCCCCGAGTCGTCCGCGGTGACGTCGAAGTCCCGGAAGGCAGCGATGAGGTCGAGGTGCTCTTTCTCGGTCATCTCGACCACCTGGAGCTTCGTCATCACGAGGTCGGTTATGGGGATGGTGTAGGTCCCGGGCAGCAGGCACTGCCTGAGGTCCAGCTTGTGGCACATGGCAAACTCGTCCAGGAATATGTCGACCCGGCGTTTGTTCACCATGTCGTAGTAGATCAGGCGCTGGCCCATGCTGAGCTTGTTGAAGATCTCCCGTGGCTTGTAGCCCATGGACTCCATGACCTTCATGATCTCCCTGACGTCTTCGCGCCTTCCGGCCAGGTCGATGTCCTTGTTCTTGCGGTAGAACCTCTCCTCCTTTGTGCTCGGACAGAGATACTTGAAAGCCAGGCCTCCAAGGAGCCTTACGGAGACCCCTCTGCTCTCAGCTGAATCGATTATCTTTTCAGCTGCGTCTAGCCCGTCAGCGGGGAGCAGAAGCACACTTTCCATCCAGAGTGAAAAACCCTGGCATCAAGATTTAAGGTGTGTTTGCAAGTCGGTGTCTATTAGCACGGAACTGCTAACGGAGGGCGCTAGGGCCCGGCCGTCGGCACGTTTTCGCCGTGCCTGCTCTTCCTCAGGCCCATTAGGACCCACTGCGGCCTCTTCCACCGTTCCTCGTATCCGTCGGCGTTCCTCACCACGACGACCTCTCCGTCGTCGTCGAGCATCTCCACCGCCGGGGTGGATGCCCTGAACCTGGCGTACTCCCTGTCGGAGAGCTCCAGCTGATCGGCCCTCCTCCGGCCTATGCTGGCCCGCCAGTTCGCGGTCGACCCGTCCATGGAGAAGGAGAGAGAGGCAGCCCCGGCCTCGAAGTACACCTTGGCGTACCGCAGGCGCCTAGGGAGCGCGTGCTCCAGCCTGAGCTTCAACGGTTCGAAAAGTCCCCCTTCCGCTTATTAAGATATACCCGGGGCTTCGTCTCGAACTTCGAGGCATGGTGGCTTTTAACGGGCAGGGACTGGGAGACGGTGGAAGCATGTCCAGCCGGATTGCCGAAGAGCTCTCGGCCCAGACAAGGGACCTTGTCGCCAGGTTCGAGGAAAGGGCAGACGCGTTCGTGGGCCGAAAGGACCTGATGGGACTTACGGCCCAGCTGGACCCCGGCTCGGCGAGCAGGTTCATCCGCGAGTTCTTGGGCGAAGGCGAGCACACCGCCACCGGCATCGACGGTTCCATGGACTTCGACGAGAGGCTCCAGATGATGCTCTTCTACGCCAACGCCGCGGCCTACTCGTGCCCGTTTCGGGTGGGCGAAAGGACCGAGTTCGACCTCGGTTCGGCGCGGCGAGAGTCGAGCCTATCGGCCAGCGCGGCCATACCGCTCTGGGCGGAGGACCTGGGGGCGGTCTTCTCGCTCGAGCCCGAGATCGACCTGGAGCTGGAGCACTCGATGGAGAGGATCCCCAATTCCTTCATGACGCTCGGCGAGCTGTACCTGGCCGCCAGGGCCTCGGAAGGGTCGAAGGTGATCCTTCTGGACAGGCCGATGTCCGGGACCTACTCGACGCTGGCAAGGGACGCTCGAAACCTCCTGAAGCAGGGCGACAGCAAGCTGGTCAAGTGGAGCGGCGGGAAGGTCTCCATGCTCGACATCTACCTAGGGCTCGTGCTCGGAGCGCCGCAGATGCCCCTTCCGAACAGACGCCGCTTCCTCGCGACCAGGGTCCTCCGGCACCTCATGAGCGGCGGGAGGACGCACTCCGAGCTCGCTTCGGAACTCAACGCGACGGACGCGGAGGTCGCGCGGGCGGCGAGGTGGCTCGTCGGAATCGACAAGCGCTACGGCGGCAGGCTGCTATCCGACCGAACGCCGACGAGGCTGGCTCTCGACGAGAAGGCCGCGGGGTACTGGGGGAGGATCTCTTCTCTCGCACTGGAGTACTCCCGGTCCGTCTTCGAGGCGAGGCGGCATCCGCTCGCCGTTGGAGGCGACGAGTACCTCACCATCCTCGACGTGAACACGCTCTCCCTCTTCCTCCTCGAGCTTCTGCACAGCCGGGCCCGTGAGAGCCACGTCCTCGTCATAGGCGTCGCCAAGGACACCACGGCGACCGACATCTCCAGGGCGGTGATCCCGCTCTCCTCCGAGAACGGTTTCATCAGCCTCGTCGCGCCGCCGCCCCGGCTGAAGAACGACAGGGCCTTCCTGACGATCCTGAGCTCGGAGAATCCGTCCTTGAAGACCCCCTGGAGGACCAAGGGCTACGACTCCGCACTCTCCACCATAGTCAGCATCCAGGGGAAGTTCGTCGGCGCCAGGAAGACGGTCTCGAGGGAGAGGCTCTTCGCCAGGTCCTTCTTCCAGCTGCGCAGCCTGAAGTCCGATCCTGCCATCAGGTCGCAGGTCTTCCTCTTCGACAGGATCTACGACGAGAGGTACGACTCGGGCTCCGTAAGGAAGGCCGTGGTCATGGAGAACGGGACAGCCTCGGAGATTGAGCCGTACCTCGAGGGAAGAGAGCTGAGCGGCCTCTCCAACGCCTCGTTGTATCTGCTCTCGCTCATGGACAACCCGGAGGTCTTCGAAGCCTTCGGGCACAATCAGCTTCTTTATCTGGCAGACAAGGCAGTCAAGGCAGAGGTGCGGATGCTGAGGAGCTCTCTGAGGGGTGTGGCCGACCTGAGGGTCGGGGGCGTCACCAGGAGGAAGAAGATATTCGGGTTGATTACCACCTACAGGGAGCAGCGCGCGGAGGCCGAGCAGTCGCGGATGAGGGCGGGAGGGAGAACAGGGTGACGACCCGGGAGGCTCCTGCATTCGACGACATGGACGGGGAGTTCGAAGCCAGGCTCAGGCACACGACGATACAGTCCAGGTCATCGAGGAGCGACGGCAGGGAGCTCACCGTCTCGAACCCCCTCGCGATAGTCGAGGCGAAGTTCAGCTACAGGGTCCTGGACAGGCTCTACTACCCTAGCTTCATAGCGATCGAAAGGCGGATCGGCGACGCGACGAAGTACTTCGTCCACGAGGTCGTGGGAGTCAACCCCACCCACTACCAGCTGCCGGGGGTGGACGCCTCGATGCCAACGCTGCTTCGCAAGGAGTACCTGGACACGATCAAAGAGAGCTGGGGCAAGTCGCAGGAGACCTGGATCGACGTGTACGCCATCCCGACTTCGTACGTGGCTACCATCCGCGGCGGAGGGCTGGAGTTCTCGAGAGCCCCGCACGCGCCGCTGCCGGGCTCGCCCGCCCACCTGCTGTCGAAGGAGGCCGTCGAGCGGTTCCTATGTGAAACCGACGGCGAGAAGATCGGCACCATGACGGGATTCGGACTACCGTTCACCGTCAGCATGGGAAACCTGATCCGCTACCACTGCGGTTTCTTCGCATTCACCGGGAGCGGCAAGTCCAACCTCGCAAGCACGCTGCTCAGGAAGGCCCTCAGAGACGACCCTGAGCTCTCGGTCGTCGTCTTGGACATCGCCGGCGAGTACTCCGTGAACCTGCTGGACCTCCTAGGCGAAGACTCGAAGGTCATCACGACGGAGTCCATCGAGAGCGCCGAGGAGTTCTTCACCTCCCAGGCGATCCCTGAAAGCCTCGAGGAGTCTTCCGGAAGGGAGGCGGTCCAGAAGGCGCTGCAGAGAGTGTACTCCCGGGGAGTCGAGCGGCTCACCCTCCAGGAAGGGGGCGGGCTGGACATCGGCTGGATACAGGAGCTGCTGGAGAACGCCATGGAGAGCGGCAAGCCGGGCGGCACCGCGGCAAAGCTGGCCCTGGGCGAGCTTTCGATGGAGTTCTACGAGAAGAGGGGGCTCAAGCCGAGCACGAGACTGACCGACCTGGACGCCGAAGGCACCGGCGAGCTGTCCGGCATCCTGACCGAGTTCCATTCGAACATCCACCAGATGTCTGGGCTGGTCAAGGACATCGACCTGATCCTCAAGCAGTTGGAGACGGGAGACTACGGCCCCTCGAGCCACACGGGGCTCAACCCGGAGAAGCTCGCGGAGCAGCTCGCGATGGGGACGGCGGCGAGGCTCAACATAGTCTACGCCCCCGAGCCCATGGACGCGAGGCAGGTCATCCAGAGGCTCATCGGCAGGCTGATCTTCTTGAAGAAGAAGCACGGGAACAGGCAGAGGGTGCTGGTCATGCTGGACGAGGCGCAGGAGTACATCCCGGACGAGCACTCGCCGAAGGACTTCACAACCCAGTCAAACCGGGCCGTGGAGCAGCTGCTCAGGCAGGGGAGGAAGTACAGGGTGCACTGCTGGTTGGCCACCCAGAGGGTCGCCCGCCTGAACGTCAACGCCCTGCAGCAGCTTCACAGCTACTTCGTCAGCACCCTCCCGAGGATGTACGACAGGATGGTCATCGCCGACGCCTTCGCCCTGCCCTACGAGGTTCTGGAGCGCTCCGCCCAGCTGGAGACGGGCGAGTGGATGTTCGTCTCCTTCAAGGCGGCCAAGCAGAGGAACGTGCCCGTCTTCCTGGAGACGGAGAACAACGAGGACTCGGTCGCGAACTACCTTAGAGCTGCGAAGGCCTAGGCTGAGCTGGCCAGATGGATTTGGTGGACGACCCGCATGCAGGCGTTCATGACGTAGGGGATCCCCTCCTGCTCCAGCAGCTTCTTCGCCTGGTCGTTCTCCAGCCCCAGCTGGGCCCAGAACACCACCGGCCTGCCGCTCCTTCCGCGAAGCTCCGCCGTCTGGCGGGCGATCTCGGGCAGCTCATCGCTGGGCCTGAACACGTCCACGACTTCGATGCTCGATGCGACCGACGGCGGCAGCTCACGGAGGCTCGGATAGCACTTCTGGCCGAGTATGGTGTCCGCGGTTGGATTGATGGGCACCACCGTGTAACCATGCTCCTTCAGATATGCCGGCACGGTGTAGGCGTCCTTCTCCGGGTTCTTCGAGGCCCCGACCACCGCGATCACGCGGTTCGACCTCATCACTTCGACCGGCGAGACGTTCGAGCTCCCCAAGGTCATGGAAGAGCGGCCCAGGGTGAATATGAACTAGTCGGTCTGGAGCGCAACGTTTCTATAAACCGTCCCCTACCGGGTCTCCGACTTGTCGGCTCTTCCGCTGGGCCCGCTGAGCGCTCTGCTCATCAGCCCGGGCACGGCCAACCTGCTCGCCTACCTCGTGCTGGTCGTCGTGGCGATATTCCTGATATCGGGACCCGCCATCGTGTACTTCTACTACAGGAAGCACAAGAAGGAGACCGCCGTTTCGCCTACGCCCCCGAGCTCGGCCTGACCTCCGGGTTGGCCCGCGGCTTACGCCTGAGGGGCGCGATTACCGCATAGAGGACCAGCCCGACGGGCACCACGACCGCCGCGACCTCTGCCATCCCTTCGAGGACACCTAAGAGGTCCCCGACGGTCCCGGCGAACCCTGCTATCGGCGATGCGGCGGCTTGCGTCTCATCCGAAAACGTCCCGATATTGTTCTAGGTTCGCGAACACCCCTCACGAGCAGGGCGACAAAGGCCTTAATTCTGGTCGGGAGGGGTAATGGCAGGATGGCCGAGTCCGTGAGCAGGGACCGAGTCGACTACGAGCTGAGGGGGAAGACGCTTCAGGTCTACCTCTATCTCCTGCGGAACGGCAAAGCCATGGGCGTCCGTGAGATTCAGAAGGAGCTGGGTTTCTCAAGCCCCAGCGTGGCGTTTCACCACCTCGAGAAGCTGATCAGCCTCAACATAGTCGAGAAGGACCAGTTCGAGAGGTACGTGCTCACCCGGAAGGTCGACAGCGGGATCCTCCACTCCTTCGTGAATATCGCGGGACTGACCCTCCCCAGGCTGGGCTTCTACGCCGCCTTCTTCACGACCATAGCGGCGGCCTACCTTCTCACCAACTACGGCTTCCTGGACCTGTACGCGCTCATCGGCTGCCTCGGCGGGGCGGGCATATTCTGGTACGAGGCCTGGAGGGTCTGGAGGAGGAAGCCGTTCTGATGACTAGAACTAATTACGCCACAGGGGACTACATACAATGAGCATGCAGAGGAAGCGCTTTGCGGTCGGGATAGCCGTCGGGCTCGTATTCGCCCTCGCCATAGTGGCCTCCGCGAACTACGCGGCCTTTTCCCGCTCGCCCGCATCGGCTGCAAACGGCAGCCTGACGCCGCGGACCACCGTTGTCGTGAGCACCATAACCAGCACGGTGTCCATGGCGAGCACCGAGACTTCAGCTACCTACTCGATCGCATCCTCGGCCACGTCGAACTCGGTCCCGGCGTACGTCGGCAACCAGACCATGACTTCGACGACGACCGAGGCTTCTTCGACATCCCCGCCTAGCTCCGTTACAACAATTGTTGTCACAACCACCGAATCGTCCTCCAGGGCCCTGCCCCCCTCGAACCTCGATGCCATCTTCGGCCCGGCCGTCGCCAATTCCGTAACCACGTCCGGCGCGAGCGGAGCCGCTTCGGCGCCTCAGCCCAGCGTCCCAAGGGGGCTCGGGGAGCCGCTCGAGGCCGTCGTCATACTCGTCCCGGTCCTGGTCGCAATCCTCCTGGGGCTCCTCGTCTACCGGACCTCCCGTGCCCGCGAAGAGACTAGTTCGTCCTAACTTCTCTAAGGGATTTGCGTCGAAGCAAGTAGGCTGAGACGTTGCTTCCCAGCCTCTTCCTCATCGGGTCGCTCAGGTTCCAGTAGCTCCTGATCGTCCCCCTGCACTCCTTCTCACCGCAACGGCACTCCATCGCGAAGCCCTCCCACCCCACGTTGGCAGAGTAGTCGAAGGTCAGCTCCTCGCCCGGCAGTATCCTCCTCAACGAAACTATGTCCCGCTCCCCCGCGATTCCGCAGTTCGGGGAGCAGGAGTGGTTGATGTACCAGCCTGAGGACCCCCTCGAGGGGACGACGTACCTGTCGTAGTCCACCTGGAGGCATCTCTCCCAGAGGCGCTTCGGGATGTCCCAAACCCACTTCTCCCGGCCGCGGTAGCTCACCACCACGGTGCCTCCGGCGATCTCCGACACGGCGAAGACGCCCTTGCCCTTCCGGCCGGCGTCTCCTATCCGAAGAATCGGGCGCCGCAAGCTATCTTGGGATTACGAACTCTTTGCTGTTGGGCTCTTTTCCCGCCCACCGCTGCACCCAATCGGCGAGGTCGCCCAGGACCTTGTGGAGCTCGTGGCCCTTCACGGTGAGGGAGTACTCGACCCTCGGCGGCGTCTCCGGGAAGACCTTCCTCTGAACGATCCCGAACTTCTCCAGCTGGGTCAGCCTCTCGGCGAGCGAAGTCGCGCTGATCCCGCCGATCCTCCTCTTCAGCTCGTTGAACCTTGCCGGCTCCTGAAGTCCCAGCGAGTGTATCGTGGGGAGCGTCCAGGTCCTGGTAAGCTCGTTCCAGGCGGCGTGCACGAGTTTGCAGGAGTCGAGGACCTCCTGGTCTAGCTGCGTTGACTTACTCAACTTTGTGATACCTACTAAGTAGCGCTGGACTACCAGATATATAAACGTGACCGCGAACAGGTCAGGCATGGAAGGGCTCGAATCCGAAGACGAGAACGGAATCAAGTCAAGAGGCCGCGTCAGCTTCACAGACGCGGAGGCTGAGTACCTCGCAGAGAACGTCCTGGGCAGGATCGCCACTGTGTCGGATGAGCAGGAGCCTCACGTGGTTCCTGTGGCGTACAGGTTCGACGGCACGAGCATCTACTTCGGGGGATTCAACCCCGGGAAGTCGCTAAAGTTCCGCAACATCATGAAGAACAACCGCGTCGCTTTCGTCGTGGACGACCTCCAGTCGACGAGCCCCTGGAGGCCGCGCGGCATCGAGCTGAGAGGTTACGCGGAGCCCTTCAGAAACGGTTCGAACGTCGGAGTGAAGATCACCCCCACTCGGAAGTCGAGCTGGGGTCTCCAGAGGTGAGATGAATTGGAGATGACCGATCTGGAGTCGAAGGTCACCGGCGCGGTGGAGAAGGTCAGCGAAAGCCTGGTGAGCATCAGCAGCAAGAGGCTCGAGAGGAGGTTCCCCTACGGCGTCGTGCCACTGGAAGGGCAGGGATCGGGAGTCGTGATCGGGAGGAACGGGCTGATAATAACCAACAACCACGTCATCGCAGAGGCCACCCGGGTCGAAGTCACCCTGAAGGACGGCAGGAGCTACATCGGGGAGGTCGTCGGGTCCGACGAGGCGACGGACATCGCGGTGGTCAAGGTCGATGCAGAAGACCTGCCGGCCGCCAGTCTGGGGGACTCCGAGACGCTGAAGGTGGGGCAGTTCGCCCTCGCGATAGGGAACGCGCTCGGCCTGCCGGGAGGGCCGACCGTCTCGCTCGGGGTGATAAGCGCCACCGGCAGACCCCTGCCGGGTTCGGACTTCATCTTCGAAGGACTGCTCCAGACCGACGCGGCGGTCAACCCAGGAAACAGCGGCGGCCCGCTGGCGGACCTCAACGGACAGGTGATCGGGATCAACACCGCGATGCTGCCCTTCGCCCAAGGAGTCGGATTCTCGATTCCAATCAACACCGTGAAGAGGATAGCCGGCGAGATCATGGAGAAAGGCAGGGTCTCGAGGCCCTGGATCGGGATCTCGGGCGTCGACCTCAACCGGGCCGTCTCCAGGAGATACGACATACCGGTCGACTCCGGCTTCCTGGTCGTCGAGCTGGTCCCCGGGAGCCCCGCAGACTACGCCGGCCTGCGCGTGGGCGACGTAATCGCGGACGCAGAGGGGGTCGAAGTGAAGAGGACGAAGGATCTGCTCTTCGCCCTGGCCCGGCGCCCGGTCGGTGAGCCGATCACGCTGAGCGTGGTCCGGATGGGGAACCGCATCCGGCTGCAGGTGCGCCCCGCGGAGGCGCCGCTGGTCCGACGCGCACGGGAGTAGCCGGCGCTCCGCTCCGGACCCGCGGCACGTTCCGTCACTCTTTTCTCCTGGCGTCTAGCACGCGGCAACGTGCGGGCCAGCACCCGGAGGCTGCTGATGATCATCCTCGTGCTCCTGATCGTCTTCCTTCTCGCGTCGAGCTTCCTGATCTACCTGAACCTGTGAGCCCGAGACGGGCCTTCCGGCCCCAGGTCGGGGGCCCCGCAAAGGCCTAAGTTACCCGTGAGATATCCCCTCTGACTTGCGCAGCATCTGGATCAAGGAAGTGCGGGCGCCTTTCCTGCTCATTCCTACCATATTCGTTCCGGTGGGGCTGGCAATCGCCTGGGACCAGGGCCAGTTCAACCCGCTGGCGGCGATCCTGACCCTCATCGGCGCCCTGGGGATGCACGCGAGCGTCAACATGCTGAACGACTACTTCGACTTCAGGAGCGGCCTCGACCTGGCCACGACCCCGACCCCCTTCAGCGGAGGAAGCAGGGTTCTTCCCGCGAAGCAGCTGACCCCCAACAGCGTGCTCTTCGCCGGCGTCCTGACGCTCTGCGTCGGGTTGGGTATCGGATCCTATTTCATCTACAGCTTCGCGTTCGATCCGGTGCTCATCGTGATTCTCGCCCTGGCGTCGATCTCCGTCGCGGGGTATTCGTCCGTCATCTCGCACTGGGGGCTGGGCGAGCTCATGGCGGGCCTGAGCTTCGGGCCGCTCCTCGTGCTCGGAACGTACTACATCCAGACGCGGGTCGTCTCGCTCGAGCCCATCTTGGTCGGCACGTCGCTCGGGATACTCGTGGCGGGGATCCTCTACATCAACGAGTTCCCGGACACGCCGGCGGACATCCAGACCGGGCGACGGCACCTGGTGGCCAGGTGGGGGAAGTGCGCGGCGGCCCACCGATTCGGCTTCCTGATGGGCAGCTCCTACGCCATCATAGTCGCCGGGGTCCTGCTCAGAGCGGTCACCCCGCTCGCGCTCATCTCCCTGCTCGCCGTCCCGAAGGCCTGGTCTGCTGCACGCACCCTCAACGCCAACTACGACAAGACCGCGGAGCTGATCCCAGGGATGGCCTCCACGGTCATGGCCACCCTGCTTACGGGCGGGCTGATCCTGGTCGCCTACGTCCTTGCGCACTTCGTCTAGCGCCAGGGAGGCCGCGACCGCAGTGAAGCCCGCGGCCCATGGCCCCAGCGAAAGATATACAACGGGGAACGGCTCTGGGCGGTTTGCGGGGCAATGGTGACTAGGGTCAGGGCTAGGAGTGCCGGCTTTGGATCTCTTCTGATACTGCTCGTCGCGGGCCTGCTGCTCGTAAGCTCGCTTCCGCTTTCCAGGGCGTTCTCCAACGGGACGAACGCGTCCGTGGTCGTGGGCCAGGGGACGTTCCTGAGCTCGTACACCTCCTCCAACCAGGGAGGGATGGCGCATCCCTCGGGCGCGGTCTTTGACACCCAGGGGAACCTCTGGGTCGCCGATTCGTTCGACAACCGCGTGCTGGAGTACGTCCCGCCGTTCTCCAACGGCATGAACGCCTCCCTTGTCATCGGCCAGGCCAGCTTCACGACGGTCTCTTCGACCGTCTCCGCGTCCGGACTGAACTTCCCTACCGGTCTGGCGTTCGACTCCCACGGGAACCTCTGGGTTGCCGACACCGGCGACCGTCGCGTCCTGGAGTTCACGCCCCCGTTCGCCAGTGGGATGAGCGCCTCGCTGGTCGTGGGCCAGGCCAGCTTCACATCCGCGTCCGCCGGGACGACCGCCTCTGCCTTCCTTAGCCCGCAGGGAATCGCCTTCGACCAGTCGGGCGACCTGTGGGTCGCCGACGGCTCAAACAACAGGCTCCTCGAGTTCACCCAGCCGTTCGCCTCCGGCATGTCCGCGTCGGCCGTGATAGGGCAGCCGAACTTCAACGCGAGGACTCCTGAGACCAGCCAAGTCGGCCTGGATCAGCCGTCCGACGTGTACTTCGACCAGTCGGGCAACCTGTGGGTCGCGGACTCGGGCAACAACCGCCTCCTGGAGTTCACCGGGCCGTACTCGACGGGAATGGCCGCCAGCCTGGTCATAGGACAGCAGGACTTCACGGGTTACCTCGCCGGCACGACCCAGAGCCAAGTCAGCTACCCGACCGGGGTCGCCTTCGACCAGTCTGGGAACCTCTGGGTGGCGGACAGCAGGGGGGCCCGCGCGCTCGAGTTCACCGGCCCGTTCGCCGATGGGATGGACGCATCGTTCGTCGTCGGTCAGCCCCCCGGCAACTTCACCTCCAATTCCTACTCGGTTACTCCGTCGAGTTTCAGCCCCTGGGCAATAGCCTTCGACTCCCACGGAGACCTCTGGACGACGGACTACGGGAGCAGCAGGGTCCTGGAATTCACTCCGCCGTACGCGGGCTGGATGACGGCCGCCGTCGAGCTGGGCCAGTCGAGCTTCTACAACCACTACCTGCCCACGAGCTCCGGGGGCCTCAGTTCGCCCCATGCAGCCGCCTTCGACCAATCGGGCAACCTGTGGGTCGCAGACTCCGGTGACAGCAGGTTGACCGAATTCACCGCTCCGCTTTCTACTGGCATCAACGCGACCCTGGTGGTCGGCGCCCCGAACCTATGGGACTCGCTCCCTGCGACTTCCAGGGCGGCTCTCTGGTCCCCGGAAGGCCTCGCCTTCGACAGAGCCGGCGACCTCTGGGTCGCCGACACCCAGAACAACCGGATCCTCGAGTTCAAGTCGCCTCTGAAGAGCGGAATGAACGCGTCGCTGGTCATCGGGCAGTTCGGATTCACGACGGCGGCCCTGGGCTCCAGCCAGTACGGCCTCATCCGCCCGACCGAAGTGGCGTTCGACCAGTCAGGCGACCTCTGGGTGACGGACTCGGGGAACAACCGCGTCCTGGAGTACAGAGCTCCTTACTCGACAGGAATGGCCGCCAGCCTCGTGCTGGGACAAGGATCGTTCGGAACCAGCTCTCCCGAAGCGGGAGGGGGCGGAATGGACCAGCCGACCAGCCTTGCGTTCGATTCTTCGGGCAGCCTCTGGGTTGCGGACTCGGGCAACAACCGCGTGCTTCAGTTCCAGGCCCCGTTCCTGACGGGCATGAACGCGTCGGCGGTGCTGGGCCAGACCAGCTTCTCCTCCACTTCAAGTGGGCAGGGGAGCAATTCGATGAGCCGACCGACGGGCGTGGCTGCCGACAAGAGCGGCAACCTCTGGGTCGGTGATACCGGCAACAACCGGGTCCTGGAGTTCCTCTACCCATTCGCCACCGGGGAAAGCGCTTCGACCGTCCTGGGACAGCCGGGCTTCGGGCTGGGAGCGGCTGGCACCGGACAGGCAAGCCTCGCGTCTCCCTCCGGCCTCGTAGCGGACGGCTCGGGCGACGTCTGGCTGGCTGACTCGGGCAACAACCGCGTCCTCGAGTTCACGGCGCCTGCCTCCTCTACTACGACCACCAGCAGCACGAGCTCCACCACCACGTCGAGCACGAGCAGCAGTTCAACAAGCTCCACAACCGGCACCACATCCGGCACCACAACTTCAAGTTCGTCCAGCGGAACCACATCTTCGACGTCGACCAGCCTCTCAACGTCTTCGACAACTTCGAGCGGAACCAGCACTTCGACAGGTCCTACCTCCACGTCGCGGAGCACATCGACAACCCAGTCCTCCACCGCCACTACTCCTGGATCTTCCACTTCAAGCACAACAAGCTCCTCTCAAGCAACTTCTACGGGAACACAGGGACAATCGTCGCTCACCTGGCTCGTTGTTGGAGTCGTCATCGCGGTCGTCGTCGTGATTGCGCTGGTGTTCCTTGCCCGGAGACGGCGCCCGTAGCAGATACCCAGCCGGCACCTCCGCGCAGGCAGGCGGCGGCGCGCGAGGCAGCGCCACCGTCGGTCCGAACTAGGCTATCTGCGAGTGGAGCCGGCGTCTCACTGGTAGGGACCCATGGCGCCCATCTCTTCCGGTCCCCTGGGTCGACTCACTTCCTGACTCTTCGCGCCATCCTTCGATATCCAGGACGCCAGGTCCTCCGTCGTTATCACGCCGGCGACGGCGCCGTTCCCTTCGACGACCACCAGCCTGTGGACCTTGTACGTCGCCATCATCTCGGCGGCCTCCTTCAGGGTGTTGTCGTTTCTTACGGCCATGACGGGAGTCGACATGATGTCGCGGACGTAGATCTTCGAAGGGTCGACCTTGTTTGCCGTGACCTCGGTCACGATGTCCTGTTCGGTTACTATTCCAACGGCATGATCGTTCTCAACCACGACCAGACAGCCGACAGGCTTTTGCGAGATTAGGCTGGCTGCGTCCGCCGCAGAGGAACCCGCTTCAATTGTCTGGAAGTCGCTGCCTATGATCTCCCGTACGTTCACATCCAGTGACATGACTCATCCATCCCGTCGCGCTATATCTGCCCGCAGGAGAATTGTTCCAGTAGACCAGTTTCTTCCTCCTCACGGCTCCGGCCTGTGCGGCCCTCCGCACGACGGGGTTCGGGTCTACCCAGTTCGTTCCTTCCCGCCGGGCTGCGTCGCCCCCGAGAACATCTCCGGATGCGCCTTGTGGTTGTGAGCGTCCCTCTCCTCGAAGGAGCTGAAGCTCTGGCCGCACAGCCTGCACTTGAATTGCTTCTCTTCCATGGTACGCAGTCCATGGTCTCTCCGCTCAAATCCTCATGCTAACATTGTTCTGTGACTGCGATACCGGATCGGGTGAGGCGGTGAGTCGACGGACCATGTTGCTAGGTTCCACCGACGCGATTTAGTAGAATGCCTCGCTCGAGCTAGTGAGCGCGAATTGAACTCCGCTTGCCAGGTCTGGCCAATTTCCGAACGGGTCGGATGAAGTCGATGTCATTGAACGACCAATAATGACGGCCTTCCTCCCCTGCCGCGCCGTGGACACGATTTCACCGTTGAGCTCGACTAGATTGGCTTCAATCTACGAGCGCCACAATTCGAATACACCCCTCCCACTTGATCCCTTCAAGCCCTATCCGTTTCGACTCTTCACTCGAGCGTTCAAGACATGAAGGCGTTGAACCATGCGGTGTCGAAGTAGATGGCCACGGAGTCGAGCTTCCCGGCCCTCACCTTCCAGAACTCCGCGACGTCGCAGGACCCTGTCTTGCCCTTCGGCGACTGGAGGTCGTAGTTGACCAGAGCGAAGGCCCTGTCCCCATCGACCAGCGTCTCCTTCACCCTCAGTCCCCTGACGAGCTTGAAGAAGCCGTTGTTCACGTAGGCGTCCCTGCCCCTGGTCTCCTTGGCGATGGTGCCCGTGAGCAGGAAGCCTTCGGAGAGGAGCGAGCCCCACTCCTGCCTCTTAGAGAGGCGGTCGAGGTACTCCGTCAGGAGGGCCTTGGTCCTAGCCGAGTCGTCCATGGCCAGGCTCCGCCCCGTTCCTCAATTAGAATCTGGCGCATTTCATTGGCGCTTATTAGACGAGTACGATGATGAAAGTGAACCGAAGACGCTGGGATGAGTTCCCTCCGGATATGAGCACAGGCAAGCTACCTGAGCCGCAAAAACGTGGCGTGGCGAGGCGTCAGGGGATTCTCCAGAAGGGCGGCGAACGGGTCCGGGAAGAGGAAGACATCAGTTGCGTTGATTCGATCCTTCAGCGCGGAGGGGCCTCTCACCTCTGAATAAGATTCGGAAGTCAGGTTTCATAACAAATGACTCTTCTGCGTCTGTTCCATTCTAGACCTGAAGAACCTCTCAGTGTCTCTGTCCATGAAGTTGACATAACAACCCTTCATCCCTCGGCTTAGCAGAACTCTGTACGTGTTCTTGGTGAGATCGGTAAATCGCTCTTTCGACCTCTTCACCGTAGGGTCATGTGAGCTCTCTGGGTGACCCACCCACATCTGCTTATCGAAGTCATACCTCAAATCGGGGCCGATTATTACTCCCACATAGTCAAATTCGAAACCTTGAGCGTTGTACACACAGCCCACTTGGTTGATACCGTTCGGGTCGTCAGCCCACAACGTCGCCTTTGGAATGCCTTGTGCAAGCTTCCTCGCTTCTGGCCTCGCATCCCAAGGGCGCCTGTAATTGCCAATCACAACGTCTTCTTTCAAGTTCCCATCCGAGTCGGGCATAGACCAATGCCAACAGTACCCGGCGGCGACTCGACCGGTGTGACCTTGGGCGACCTTCGCCCTGATTGCTTCTTCCAGCTCTTCGGGGCTTTCGTAGATCTTGAAATCGAACCCTTCTGTCCCTTCCCATAAGACGTTGGCCGTCCTCTCTATCCCCAGTGTATTGTTTACCCAGTTGACGAACGCATCAGATCCGGCACACCTGAACTGGACCTGCAGCTCATATTCGAGGACCTTGCAGCCCAGGCGCTCGGCCTGCTCACGAATGTAGCCGCTGGAACCAATTTCCCCCGGTCTCACTACTTGATAATCGTCGACGAAGAAGACGCTCGATTTGGAGGCCTTGATTAGCTCCTCAATCTGAGGTAGGTCGGTCCTATTTTCCTTTCGAGTATATCTGCTGGCGCTCGTCTGCCTGATCCTGTGGGACTCATCAGCCAGAAGGACGTCTACAGCGTCTCTCTCCGCCTGCATGTAACTGTTGAAGTACCGGAATTGAATTCCTCCGTAGGTTCCTACCTTCTTCCGGAGGGTCTCGGTGAACGCGCGTGAGCCGGTTGCATACTGTGTGTTGTATCCCTCTCCTGAAAGTGTCGCCATGAGGTTGATTGCGATGAGAGACTTCCCAGTCCCCGGCCCTCCCTTGACGACGATCACCGCTTTCTGTTTGTCATGGAACCCCTGTCTCGCGAGTGACAGGATCTTGTCGTAGACCACGAGCTGTTCATCTAGGAGGATATACTCAGGTATTCCATGAATCATGTTCTTGACATGATCCATGAGCTTCTTGCTTGGTCTGTACTTGCTCGACTCTATTCTGTTCAAGACTTCGATACCCTCCCCCTTCTCGAGTCTGTTCACGAGATGGTCCTTGAGCTTGGGGACGTCGTCGGCAGTGAAGACAGGGCACCTACTTCGCGGTCCGTCGAACTTGTGGGAGAATAGGACATCCGTGGAGTAGTAATTGTAGTTGTGAAGATAGGCGCATGCGTTCAGAACTATCGGGTGTTCGCCTTCGTGAAACGCGGTGTGGGTGCTCTCAAGATATGACTTGTATCCCTCGACCTGCACTGATGGGTGGAGGAGTTCTCTTGACGCCCCGCCTACCCAGGTTGTGACCTCGTTTTCGCCTTCGGCTTCGCGACATTTTTCCCACTGCTTCAGCTCGATTATGACTGCGTTGTCCGCCATCGCCCCGTCCCTCCCACAGATCAGACAGTCTAGCCTCTTCGAAGTGAGTGGCAGCTGGTACTCGAGGATGACGCCATGATCCAACAAGTTGCCGTACTGAAACACCTGCGAGATTGCCCTTAGTGAGTTTCGCCACGAGTTTATTTCGCCGGGCGATGGCTGGTACCTGTACTGATCAAAGAATGCCAGACGAAGCTTCTCTGCGATTTGGTTCTGGAATGTGTCTTCAACGAACTGCTGCGACGTGCCGGAGTAAAGTCGCACTCCTACAGTTCGTCGTACTTCTTATTTGATCCTTTGGACTTGCTAACGGGATATTTCTTCGCGTTCAGCGCGAGCTTCTGCGCCACCGCATCGCTCAGATCTATATCGAGAACATCAACAAGACCCAGTAGATAGATGAATACGTCGGCTATCTCTTCTCTTACCCTTTGAAGCTGCCACTTGTCCTCGAGCATCTTCTTGACAGACTCCACGTCCTTCCAAAGGAAGAGTTCTTGCAGTTCTGAGGATTCTACGGAGAGCCCAATGCTCAGGTCCTTGGGATTGTGGAACTTCAGCCAGTCTCGGTCGTCTCTAAAGCGCGCAACCTTCTCCCTAAGTGTCGAAACAGTTGTCTTGGTGTCCAACGCGTAGGCAACTCACTCTCGAAGTAAAAGGGTTGGTTCAATCTCTCACTCGTTCAGGATTTCTTCGATTCGCCTCAACTGGTCGAGAGTGAAATCCAACTCGCTTAGAGTGAGTATGATTCTCGTTTTTGCCTCCAAGGCTGACAACACAGAATTAGAGCTGCCGTGGATAAAAACAGCGCTGGAGCTTCGGAAAAAACAACGGCCACGAATGTCGGTAGGGCTTATGCTCTGTCCAAGTCTCTAAAAGACGGAAACCTTCATAACCACAAGGAGAAAGGGAGTTTCGAAGTAGGTCAGGATCATGCCGAAATTCAAGTCGACCGCCGAAGCGTTGAAGATTGTCCACAACAGGGAGCAGATTCGAAACCTAGGCATCATAGCGCACGTAGACCACGGCAAGACTACCACTTCAGACTCTCTGCTAGCTGCCTGCGGTATGCTGTCTCCTTCAGTGGCGGGGCAGGCACTGGCTCTCGACTACATGGAGCTGGAGCAGCAGCGCCAGATGACAATCAAGGCAGCTAACATTACACTCTACTACGAGCAGGAAGGGAAGCCATACGTCATCAATCTGATCGACACTCCTGGCCACATCGACTTCACGGGCAAGGTCACGAGGTCTCTCAGGGCAGTCGACGGCGCGATAGTCGTCGTCGACGCGGTGGAATCCATCATGACCCAAACCGAGACTGTCACCCGCCAGGCCCTCGAGGAGCGCGTCCGCCCGGTGCTTTACATCAACAAGATCGACCGTCTCATCAAGGAGCTGCGCCTGTCGCCCGAGAGGATGCAGGAGTGGCTCTTCAACATCGTGAAAGACTTCAACCGGCTGATAGAGACGTACGCGGAGCCGGAGTACAAGCAGAAGTGGAAGGTCTCGATCCAGGACGCCCAGGTCGCGTTCGGCTCGAGCAAGGACCGCTGGGGGTTCAACTGGGACATGGCCCGCGCCCAGGGCATGAGCTTCAAGGACATCATAAACGCCTACACCGCCTCGACGCCCGAGGAGCTGGGGAAGAAGCTCCCGCTGCACGAAGCGCTGCTGAGCATGGTCGTGCGGCACCACCCGCCGCCCCACGTCGCCCAGGCGTACAGGATCCCGAAGATCTGGCCCGGCGACCTGAACAGCGACATCGGGAAGTCCCTTCTCGCCTGCGACGAACGAGGCACCACGGTCATGATGGTCACCAACGTCGTGGTGGACCCCGCCGCGGGCCTGGTGGCAACGGGGAGGCTGTTCTCGGGTTCCGTTTCCAACGGTGACAGCGTATACCTCCTCAACTCGAAGCGGGAGGGACGCATCCAGTCCGTGCAGATATTCATGGGCTTCCAGAGGGAGATAGTCGACTCGCTTCCCGCGGGCAACATTCCCGCGCTTCTGGGCCTCGACATCCGCTCCGGGGAGACCATCTCGAACGTGAAGGGAGTGGCGACGTTCGAATCCATCCACTACGTGAGCGAACCCGTCGTGACCATCGCCGTGGAGGCCAAGCACCCCAGAGACCTGCCCAAGCTCGTGGAGGTCATGAGGCGCCTCAACATAGAGGACCCGAACCTCATCGTCACGATAAACCAGGAGTCCGGCGAGACACTCATGTCGGGCATGGGCGTGCTCCACCTCGAGATTGCCACCACCATGATCCAGCAGGCGGGGCTCGAGATCGTCACATCGCCGCCGATCATCAACTACAGGGAGACCATCCGCAGCAGGGCCGGGCCGATAATGGCGCGGTCGCCGAACAGGCACAACAAGATATTCGTGGAGGTCGAGCCGCTTGAGCCGGACGTCGTGGAGCTCATCCGCAACGGGACCATCACCGAGAACGTCGAGAGCAAGACCGTGATCAAGCTCCTCCGCGACCACGGATGGGATCCGGACCAGGCCAGGAACTTCCAGGCCATCGACGAAAGGGGGAACATAATGACCGAGCTCACGAAGGGCGTTCAGTTCCTGCAGGAGTCGATGCCCTCCATCAGGTCAGGGTTCGAGGACATCATGAAGAACGGTCCGCTGGCCTACGAATTCACGAGGGGCGTCAAGGTCGTTCTCACCAACTACGTTCCGCACGAGGACCCCGCCCACAGGACGTTCGCGCAGCTGATGCCGGCGTCGCGCAGGGCCATCCTGGGCGCCATGCTCTCCGCGAATCCGACGCTCCTGGAGCCTGTGCTTGGCATAGAGGTGAAGGGGCCCTCAGACCTCATCGGCGCCATAACTGGCGTCATCAGCGGCAAGAGGGGCAAGCTGATCAACATCGAGCAGAAGGAGGTGATGACGGTCATCGAGGGCGAGATTCCGGCATCCGAGACCTTCGACCTGAGCGAGGCGATGCGCGGGGCGACCGCAGGAAAGGCGGTCTGGAACACGCACTTCAAGACCTGGCAGCCGGTCCCGACCAACATGCTCGCGGGGCTCGTGACGGAAATCAGGAAGCGCAAGGGACTTCCTCCGGACCCTCCGAAGGCCGAAGAGTTCATCGACAACGAGTAGCGATCCGCCTCAGCGCGTCGCAGGCCGGGCGGGCCGCTCCGGAGCCGATTCGTGCGACTGCTCCAGCGCGTCGAACGCGACTCGTCATCTAAACGTTGAATAAGCCGACATGACCTTACCATCGCGGCGTTAACATGGTAGCGGATGAAGAGGAGTTTAGCAGACGGAAGGAGATGCTTGAAAGGAAGATAGCGGAGCTAGAGCAAGAGAGAGCGTCGCTCACGGCCGAGGTCGATTCGTTGAGGCAGAAGCGCACTCTTCTGGACCTGGAGAAGAAGGCAGGCTCGTTGGAGGAGTCCGTCTCGGTGCTCAAGAGAGAGAAGGAAGACCTTGAGGGACAGGTCGCCTCCCTCGAGGGAGACCCTGGCCAGGGAACCTAGCCGAAGCCGGCGTCTTTCTTCAAGCGGTCCCGCTCGGTCCGCAGGTACTTCACGTGCCTATCCAACTGGGCCAGCTCCGACTCTAGGCTGTCGAGCTTGTCTCCCCTGAGCTGTTTCCTCAGAGACTCCTCGCGGGACTGCTGCTCCTTCCTGAGGCCGTCAATCTCGGTCCTCAGGCCCTTGTTGTCCTTGGCGAGGTCTTCGGACTCCTTCCTCTGACGGGTGAGCTCGCTCTCGGCGATCAGCAGGTACCGCTTCTTTCCGAGCACCCTCGGGAAGGACGCGTCGCAGCGTGGGCACCTGAACATCCCGACGTCGCGCTTTATGATCCCGCGCTCCCCCTGTTCAGGCTCGACGGTCACCTGGTAGACCCGCTCCGGAGTCAGTACGTCAGCCTTGCAGTTGGGACACGACGGCAACCCCAGTGGTAGGTCTGTTTCAGGATTTATGCGTGACTGACAAAACGTGCTACAGTCTCGCGTCGGTTTTCGCGAGCCCGGCCGTTGGCCTCGTCAGGGCTCAGAGGAGGCGCAGACCTGGCTCGGACGGGTCTGCTCTGGGCGCGTTCCCGTGCTCCATCCCTAAGCTTAATTCGCCGCCCTGGGGGTCCTGCACTCTGGGGCATCGCACATGAAGGTCAACTCGTACGAACTCTCGCTGGACGTGGACTTCAAACGGGCGCTTGTGAAGGGACTCGTGAAGATCGATCTCGAAAGCTCGAGCTCGAAGGTGGTGCTCGATGCGGTCGACATGGAGATCAACGACGTCAGGATCGGGAGCAGGGCGCTCGGGTTCAGGCTCGACAGGAAGGTGGGCGCTCTCACCATCAGCGGAGCCTCCGGGCATTCGCTGGTCCAGGTGGGGTTCACGAAGAAGGTGGCCGACGAGTCGATAATCGGGTTCTACAAGTCTCGCTACGGCTCTGAATTCATGCTGGTGACGGACCTGGAGCCCGCCGAGGCTCGGAAGGTCTTCCCCTGCAAGGACGACCCCGCATACAAGGCCGTCTTCAGACTGGACGTCACCACCGACCGCGGGCTGGCAGTGATCGGAAACTCCGAAAAGAAGTCCGTGGAGGCGACCGGTGACGGCCGCACGAGGCACGTCTTCGGCGCGACTCCGAGGATGTCCACCTACCTCTTCTTCGTCGGAGTAGGCCGGTTCGAGGAGGCTTCGAAGGCCGGGCCGGTGAGGGTGGTCGCGGCGGCTAGGCCGGGGCAGGTCGAGAAGAGCGGCTTCATCCTCGACGTGGCGTCCCGGGTGCTTCGGGACTACTCGGAATACTTCGGGATCCCCTATCCGCTCAGCAAGCTCCACTTGATCGCGCTTCCGGAGTACCACACCGGCGCGATGGAGAACTGGGGGGCGATCACGTCGCGCGAGCCGTACGTCTTGGTCGACGAGGACTCGGGAATCGGCCCGCGGATGCACGCCGCGATGGTCATGACTCACGAAATCGCGCACCAGTGGTTCGGTGACCTCGTGACCATGAAGTGGTGGAACGACCTCTGGCTCAACGAGAGCTTCGCGACTTTCATGGCCTACAAGATGGTGGACCGGATGAAGCCGGAGTGGGACATGTGGACGGATTTCCTCCGGACCGAGTACTTCCGCTCGATGAATCAGGACGCACTGGCGTCCACCCACCCGATCGAAGTAGACGTCAGGACGACCGACGAGATCGGACAGGTCTTCGACGCCATAAGCTACGGGAAGGGCGCGAGCGTCATCCGAATGATTGAGACGTTCGTCGGGGAGAAGGCCTTCAGGCGCGGGGTCTCCAAGTACCTCAAGACACACAGTTACTCCAACGCTGTGGGCGCTGACCTGTGGAAGAGCCTTGAGGAGTCTTCGGGCCTGCCGGTCACGAGGCTCATGGGAGAGTGGGTCCAGAACCCGGGGTACCCGCTGGTCGAAGTCTCCAGACGCGGAGGGTCGGTCTCGTTCCGCCAGAGAAGGTTCGGCCTCGGCGCCGGCCCCAAGAAGGGCTCCTGGCCGATTCCAATCACGTTCACACTCGACGGTCGACGGCAGGACCTGCTCCTCGAGAAGAGCACCGCCTCGGTGCGAGCTGAGAAAGATTCAGTCCTCGTGGTGAATCCGATGCGCACAGGGTACTACAGCGTCCTCTACGACCGGACCGGCTACGAGAGCCTCGCTGCAGACTTCGGGTCGTTCAATCAGTATGACAAAGGGGGCCTGATGAACGACCTCTACCTGTTCCTGCAGGCGGGGAAGATCGGGCCCGAGCTCTACTACCGTTTCGTCGATCTCTGTCGGAGCGTCAGCGACCACCTGGTGGTGATTACCGTGACCGACCAGCTCGCAGCCATCAACGCCATCGCAGGCGACCGCCCGAAGGTCCGCGAGAGTGCCCGCAAGTTCCTCGCTTCCCAAATGCGGAGGGTGGGGCTCCGGACTTCGAAGAGCAACGAGATGCTGAACGACGAGAGGGAAGTGGTCGCGACGGCTCTCGCGATGGTGGACGACAGGTTCGCGAAGCGGCTGGCCGGGAAGTTCGGCCGCTACCGGGAGGTCGACCCCGAACTGAAGGCCGCGGTCGCAGTTGCCTACGCGAGGAACGGGGGACGGACGGGATTCGGGCCGCTTGCCCGCATGGTCGAGGCGGAGGACAGCGAACTTGGGAGGAGCAGGATCTACCGCGGTATGACGGCCTTCAAGGAGCCGCCGCTGGTCACGGAGACCCTGGACCTGACCGTGAGCGGCCGGGTGAGCAGGTCGGACTCGGCATACGCCGTCAGCGCCGCCAGCCTAAACCCGCTGACGAGGGATGCCCTCTGGGACTGGGTAGGGAAGAGCTACCAGACCCTCTGGGAGATGTACGGCGGGTCGCAGTCGGTCTTCACCTTGCTGGACGTCGCCCTGTCGAGGTGCGGTGTCGGGCGGGAGCAGGAGGTGGAGCGCTTCCTGGCGGAGAAGATGAAGGCGCACGGTGGAATCACATTCGCAAGGACGCTCGAGAAACTGAGGATAAACTCGGGCCTGAGAAAGCGGCTCTCAGCGTATTAGACCGCATGGCTGCTCGCCCCATCCAGCACGGAACAGGCAACAGCGATTCGCTTATGATTAAGGGAGCGCATGGGCTCCAGAGGCATCCAAGATGGCGGGATCAGACGACGACGCAGCCTACCACCGCAGCGCGAAGCGGATGGCGATAGTGCTCGCTGCCATCGTGATAGTCATCTTCGCAGCAATATTCATCCCACCGCTCGTGAACCCCGTCCACGAGCAGTTCGCCTCCACCGTCTCGGTGAACTCGCCCTACGGGTTCAGCCTCAACCTCTCGACGAATGCGACCACGCTGTCCGCGGGGGAGGAGGTCGGTCTCTCCGCCTGGCTCAACAACACGTCCAGGCAGGTGAACAACGTGACGGCGCAGTCTTCTTGGATAGTCTCGGGCCTCGGCCCAGTCGCTTGCTACCCTGACTCGCCCATACGCCTGGGACTGATGGCTGGCTACTACACCTCAGACAACTTCTCTCTGGGCACCGTTCTGCCGCTGGAGTACGCCCCCTCGTCCTGCCAGGGCGCGCAGTCAAACTTCCAGACCCCGTACTACCTCTTCGAACCAGAAGGCTCCGTCGCCTTGATGATCACGCCGGAGGGGATAGTGCGTCAGCCGGTCAGCCTCAACGCCACTTCAACGGGCTTCCTGAGCAACGGAAGCGCGTCAGGCTTCAACGGAGTCGTGACCTTGTTCGCCATGGACGAGTGGGGGGACTTCGTGCTCGCCCACTTGGACGCAAGCGGCAGGTGACGCGCGCTTATCTACCGCCCAGCCGGGGAAGCTACGGACTTGAAGGAGATCGACCCGTCGAAAGCCCACCGCCTCTTCTATCCCGACGTGCCGGCCGTGCTCTGTGCTTCAAACCGCGGCCGAGTCTCTGCGATGCCCGTGACGTCGTGCGTGGCGCTGTCGGAGGTGCCCCCGCTGGTCGGGATATCCTGCGACCCTCGGGCTTTCACCTTTCTCCTGGTCGTGGGCTCGCGGCGCTTCTCGCTCTGCTTCCTGGACCGCGCCTACGTGTCGAAGATGGGATTCCTTGCCACCCACTCAGGGAGGAGCGGCCCCGACAAGCTCGCAGACGCGGGCCTAGGGCACGACAGGGGGATCAAACTCGACGTTCCGGTCATCAGGGACTCGGCGGCCGTGCTCGAATGCTCGTTGACGACAAGAAGGAGATTCGGCGACCACGTGCTGGTCGTGGGGAAGATCGAGTCCGCACGCGCGGCGGACGACTTTCACGAATACTGGCGATACGATGCCTACAGACCGATACTCTACACGGGGTGGCAGGGCGGAATGACGACCTACGGACCTCCGACCCGAGAGCCCTAGACCGGCCTTCAATCAATGAAGTCCGGGGGCAGCTCGGGGGCGTCCACCTGCTTGACCTCAAAGGGGATCTTCCTCCCTTCCCGGTCGAAAACCCCCATACAGCTCGAATCGGTGTAAGGGTAGCCCATGATCACCATGAGCCTTCCCGTGACGTGCAGGAGGTCCTGGTGAGACGGGACGGCGTAACCCGAAGGATGGGAATGCGCCACGCCGAGATATGATGGGTCGACTGGAATCATGTACCAGTTGAAGCCCGAGAAGCTCTTTGCATGGGTGGCCCCGGGAGGGATCATGACGCCCGTGACCTCGGCGACGCCCTTCCGACTCTTACCTCTGAGGAGCAGGATCCCCTCGTTGGGGTAGGCCATCTTCGAGTAGGTCAGGAGGCTGTCCACGACCGTGCTCGTGAAGACGACCTTTTGGATGGCCAAACAAGACACCTAGGAGATGCTGCGGACGAAGTTGGCCATCACCGCAGATCCGTCAGGGTGCAGGGAGCTGTTCCTCTCCGGATGGAACTGGACGCCGTACAGCGGGCGTTTCCTGTGCCTCACCGCCCCGACCGTCGAAGTCGGGCTGCGCGCGAGCAGCTTGAAGCCGCTGGGGACGGAGTCCACGACCTCGTAGTGCGCCTCGAACACGCCCATCTTCCTTGGAATGCCTTCGAAGATCGGGTCAGGGGCCACGACCTCTGTCTCGACGAACCTCTCTATCGGCTTCGCAGACCTCACGACCTTCGATCCGAACGCCCTGCAAAGGAGCTGGTGGCCAAAGCAGATCCCGAGCACGGGTGTCGACGAATCTCTCAGCGCGTCGAGCTCCCGCGAGAACAGCTTCACCGTTCGCTCATCCGAGACCATGGCCTCGGACCCGCTCAGAACGACTCCGTCGTAACGGCCGAACTTCGCCTCCGAGCACCCTTCCCAGCCTATGACGTCCGGCCTGACGCCATTCGCGCTCAGAGAGGCCTTAAGCAGATGGACCCACTTCCTGCCCACCCCGTCGCGGAAGTTGTTGACTTCTAGGACCCTGACCAACGAACTCTGTTAATCCGCCGATTAGGGCATAAGAACTTTTTTAAACCCGGCGGGCCGCAAGCGGCAAAAGAGTTTAAAAGTGCACCTGAAAGCGTTCGAAATAAGGAGTTAGAAGAACCAGATGTTTGCACCGTCTGCAGGTTACGACAGGGCGATAACGATATTCTCGCCAGACGGGAGGCTGTACCAGGTCGAGTACGCTCTCGAAACGGTAAGGAGGGGCAGCCTGGCCGTGGGCATATGCACGGAGAAGGGCGTGGTGCTCGCGGTTGAGGAGCGGGGTAGGAAGCTTCAGAGCGACGATTCCACCATCAAGATGTTCCAGATCGACGACCACGTCGGGGCCGTCGGAGCCGGATACATCCCGGACGCCAGGATCCAGGTCGACAACGCGCGGGTGATGGCTCAGAGCAACCGGCTGATCTACGACGAGCCCGTGGACGTAGAGTCGATCGCGAAGCGGATAGCCGATCTCAACCAGCAGTACACGCAGTACGCCGGGGTCAGGCCCTTCGGAGTTTCTCTCATCATCGCGGGCGTCGACGAGAACAACGGGCCGGTCGTGTTCCTTACGGACCCCACTGGCGCCTACTCGGGCTTCGCAGCCATCGCCATCGGCCAGAACAGCGACCAGGTCAACGACTATCTGGAGAAGAACTACAGCAAGGACCTCTCGCTGGACAGCGTCGTGACCCTCGCCATAGAATGCATCTACCTCGTCAGCGAGGACAAGGCAGGAACGGCCCACATCAAGGTGGCTGTAATCGACGCGGAGACCAAGAAGATGCGCAGGCTCACCGAGCAGGAGATCGGCAAGAATGCCTCCTCAGCCAAGACTCGTTCGGAGAAGCCACCTACAAAGACTGGGTAGACGGACGCTGTTGAAAGTTGAGCAGTAAGTTTACGACGGTTCGCCTAGTTATAGAAGGAGAGCGGTTCGAGATCCTCGTCAATCCCGACTCGGCGCTGAGCTTCAAGCTCGGAAAGAACGTAGAGCCCTCGCAGGTGATAGCCGTCGACGAAGTCTTTTCTGATTCCAACAAGGGACTGCGGGTCTCATCGGAGAAGCTCAAGAAGGTCTTCAGCACCGACGACTCCGGAAAGGCTGCGATCGAGGTCCTGAAGAGGGGGGAGCTGAACCTAACCCAGGAGCAGAGGAAGAAGATGACCGAGGACAAGAGGAAGGCGATCGTGGCAGGAATAGCTAAGAACTTCGTCGACCCGAAGACCTCGCTCCCTCACCCGCCGATGCGGATAGAGCAGGCCATGCAGGAGGCTCGAGTAGCGATCGACCCCTTCCAGGACGCCGGCGAGCAGACCAAGACGGTGGTCGAGAAGCTGAGGACGATCCTCCCCCTGAAGTCCGAGCGCGTGAGGCTCCTGGTGAAGGTGTCTCCGCAGTACGCGGGGCAGGCCATAGGAGTTCTCAAGACCTTCGGAGACATTCATAAGGAGGACTGGGGAGGGGACGGAACGTTATCAGCAATAGTAGAAATACCCGCTGGGGCACAGCCCAGCCTGCTCGACAAACTTGGTTCTGCAACCAGGGGAGCGGCTCAGGTAACATTGGTGAAGTGAAAAAATGCCAACAGTAGAAAGGAAACAGGTAATCCCGGGCGACGTCATAGCAAAGGGTGACTTCCGCTATGGGAATTACATAGAGAAGAGAGGCGACGAGTACGTCGCCCTTAGAGTGGGGCTCGCCGAAGTGGGCAGAGACGGCGTGAAGCTGAACCCGCTGACTGGCCCGTACATCCCTCACGTAGACGACCAGGTCATCGGCAAGGTCATAGACATCCCGGGCTTCGGGTGGGAAGTGGACATCAACTCCTGCTTCTTCGGATACCTGCCGGCCTCTTTCGTCTTCGGCAGGGAGTTCTCCCCCTCGACTCACGACCTCAGCACGAAGTTCAAGATCGGCGACCTCCTCGGGGCCAGGATAGAGTCCTTCGAGAGGTCCAGAGACCCCCAGCTCAGCATCCGCGGCCCCGGCCTGGGGAAGATTCCGATGGGAGAAATCGTTAAGATATCTCCAACCAAGGTGCCTAGGTTGATTGGGAGAAGAGGCTACATGGTCAACATGATAAGCGGCCAGACAGGTTGTGACCTGAAAGTGGGGCAGAATGGCATCGTCGTCATAGTCGGCCCTCCAGAAGGGATACTCAAGACCGTGAGCGTAATCAAGATGATAGAAGACGAAGCGCACGTGGCGGCACTGTCCAGCAAAGTCCAGGAGTTCCTCGGGGTGACACCAAGTGGAAGCTAAGAGAAAACTCATCGACGAGAACGGGATACGGCTCGACGGCAGAAAGTGGAACGAGCTGCGCCCCATCAAGATGCAGGTGGGAACCCTCAAGAACGCCGACGGCTCGGCATACATCGAGTTCGGAAAGAACAAGATCATGGCTGCCGTCTACGGCCCCAAGGAAGTCCATCCCAAGCACGAGGTTCTCCCGGACCGGGCGCTCGTGAGGGCCCGGTACCACATGGCGCCTTTCTCGGTAGACGAGCGAAAGAACCCCGCTCCGTCGAGGAGAGAGATCGAGATCTCCAAGGTCATCAGAGAGGCTCTGGAACCCGCGCTGGTTGTGGAAGAGTATCCAAGGACCGCCATACAGGTCTTCGTCGAGGTGCTGCAGTCTGACGGCGGATCGAGGGTGGCGGGAATCACCGCCGCTTCGTTGGCGCTGGCAGACGCCGGCATCAACATGAGAGACCTCGTGTCTGGATGCTCCTCGGGCATAGTCGACGGCCAGGTAGTGCTGGACCTGAACGACGCGGAGGACAAGGAAGGGTCAGGGGACATGCCGGTGGCGCTGATGCCAACCCTGAACCGCGTCACGCTCCTGCAGGTGGACGGCATCTACACCAGAGAGAACTTCCAGAAGGCCTTCGAGCTCGCCATGGAGGGAGGACGGAAGGTGTACGAGATGCAGCGACAGGCGCTAAACGAGAAATTCTTCTCCGCCGGGCAGATGGAGCAGGCTCCGGGCGGAGAAACGGGTGAATCATGATGGCAGCCGTCAAAAAGAACTACGTGGTTGAAACCATCCGGAAGGGCCAGATGATCGAGCTGCTGTCCCAGGGCAAGAGACTGGACGGCAGGGCCCTCGACGAGCACAGACCACTGACCATCCAGACGGGTTTCATCCAGAAGGCAAACGGTTCGGCCATGGTGACCCTGGGCAACACCCAGGTCCTTGCGGGAGTCAAGGTGGCCACGGGAACGCCGTTCCCGGACACGCCTGACAAGGGCCTCTTGGTCGTGAACGCGGAGGTCCTTCCGCTTTCGTCGGCCTACGCGGAGGCCGGCCCGCCGAGCGAAGATGCGATCGAGCTCGCCAGAGTGGTGGACAGAGGAGTGAGGGAGTCGGAGATGGTCGACCTCGCATCCCTGTGCATCACGCCCGGAAAGAGCGTGTACACGATCTTCATAGACGTGAACATCATGAACGTGGACGGGAATCTCTTCGACGCGACCAGCTACGCCGTTGTCTCGGCACTTCGCACCGCGAAGATGCCGAAGTACGAGGTCGTGGACGACAAGATAAAGGCAAGCGAAGATCTCATCCCGGTTCCTGTAGCCAAGACGCCGATCTCGGTCACGATGGCGAGGATAGGTGACTCCATCATCGTGGACCCGACCGGAGAGGAGGAGGCAGCGATGGACGCCAGGATAACTATCACGACCGACGACGAAGGAAGCGTCTGCGCAGCCCAGAAGGGAGAGCCGAGCACGTTCTCGCCTGAGAAGATCTTGGAAGCCGTCGACACCTCCATCCGCATAGGCAAGGAGATTCGCGGCGCCGTCTGGGAGTCGATCAAGTAGTGCCGCGGGCTAGGGAGAACGTCAAGGGCCTCGGCGCGAAGTACGGCGGAACGCTTCGCAAGAGGTACGCGAGGGTCTTTCGGACGCTGAAGGCGGCCAGGGAGTGCCCATCCTGCGCCAGCATGAAGCTGAAACGGACAGCGTCCGGCATATGGACCTGCGCGGTCTGCGGCTACACCGTGGCCGGAGGCGCCTACGACCTCGCGCCGGTCAAGAACACCTAGGCCGATCCGGGCCGTTGAGCTGAAGGTTTCAGTGGCCACGGAAGGGATGTCCACGGCCAGGCTGCTTGACGCCTACCCTTCTGGGAGGGTGATAGGCGGGGTCTTCGAGCTTGAGATCGCAGGCGAGAATCCCAGCGTGGTGGCAGAGGCTGCGAGGAAGCTGCTCGAGAACCTAAAACTTGCGACGAAGACGGCGAAAGAGTTTAAGTAGCCAACGGATTTCGAACCGACAGTTTGAGCCAACCAGAACTATCACCCTATCTCAGGGAGCAGCTCGCCAGGTACGAGCAGATTCAACAGAACCTTCAAGCTGTGCTGGTCCAGAAGCAGCAGGTAGAACTGGAGCGCGAAGAGACAAAGAAGGCGCTGGAGGAGCTCGGGAAGGCCTCAGACACGGACAACATCTACAAGTTCGCGGGCAGCATGTTGATCAAAGTAGCCAAGGACTCCATCACGAAGGAGTTGGTCGAGAAGAAGGAGCTCGCCGAGACCAGAGCCGTGGTTCTGGCCAAGCAGGAGACTCGATTCAAAGAGAGCCTGAAGGATCTCCAGACGAAGATCGACGACGCGGTGAAG
>DATJAJ010000047.1:0-24390 GCA_035516335.1 Nitrososphaerales archaeon | reverse complement strand
AGTCGATTATCAGCGGGTCTCTTTGTATCCCTTCCTTCTTCATGTCCTGAAAGAGCTTCTCCGACTTTGAGGGGATCGTTTCTTCGTGCGGAAGAAGTGATGCGACGGGCCGGAGCCCCACCTTCGCCCCTACGACATCGGCCGCCAGGGCGGCTAAGCCTCCTTGGCTTCCTCTGGGGCTTCTTCGGCCTCGGTGTCCACTCTCAGCAACCGGGCGATGTACCCGGCAACGTGGTTCCTGAGCTGTTTTGACGTGATGAGCGTAAGTTTCTCCAACACTTCCTTGTTCTTTTCGAAGTCGGGACCGAAGGACTCCGGGTAACGGTGGAGGATTTGCTCCGAGAGGCTCCTTATTCTATCCAAGTGTCTGCTTCAACCCCCTTTTGGTGCCATGATTAACCTTTCTTCTCTAGGTCAGGAACGCCTCACCGTTCTCCGCGACAATGGATGCCATGTCCCAGAAATCAAGTCCCTTCTGCTTCGCCAGGTAGAATACCACGGTAGGCATGAGATACGGCCCTCCCGCTCCTTCAAGAGCGGCAAAGCTCACCGGCCCGTCGCTCTCGGTTAGTAGAAGGTCCTTGGGGTAGGCCGTCGCGATTCGCGCCACCTTCTTTGATCTAAGAAGGGCCGGGCCAATCGAAACGTAATAGCCTCTGGACGCGGCGAACCCAGCCAGCTCCTCTCCCTCGAACCAATGCAAAAGGACCCTTCGGAGACCGTAGGAAGAGAGGAAGTCGAAACATGCCTCAATCGCTCCGCGAGTATGAATCTGAACCGGTTTGGCGGCGCTCTCGGCAAGCCCCAGCTGAAGCATGAGCAGGTTGACCTGCTGGCTGCCTTTGCCGACCGGCGAGTAGCGCGGGTCGAGCCCCACCTCGCCCACCCCCCGAGCACTCGTGACCGCCTCCTCCAGCCAACCGGTGCTGCCGGCTTTCTCCGCTTCCGAGGGATGTACCCCCACGAAGGGCTGAACGAGATTGGCGTGCTGCAGGCCCAGCTCGAGGTTCCGGACGGAGCTCGCGCGGTCGATCGACGCCGACAGAAGCAGTGTTTCCGATGCACGGCAGTACTCGAGCACCGACGACAGCTGCCCGTAATCGGTCAGGTGGACGTGAGAGTCGACGAACTTCACGATTCCTCGCTTTCTGCCAGGGTATTTGAGCCCGTCGCTCCTGGACGCAATACGACGCCTTGGCTACCCTTGTGAGGCACGGTTCCCCCTTTTTCTGGCATTCGCATGAATCGGCGCTCGAGGCATGCCGTCATGGCTCCTGAACGAACGTTCTCAGCCAAAGGTTTTTATTCCGCCATGTTATACGCTCGAATCGATGTCAAGTTCCGAGTTCGGGCTCGCCGCGGTGTATAGGGTGATAAAGAAGGCCGGAGCGGAAAGAGTTGGCGACGACGCAGCCGTAGAGCTCAGGTCGGAGCTCGAATCGTTGGGCCTGCAGATTTCGAAGCAGGCTGTGGAACTGGCCGCCCATGCCGGGCGGAAGACGGTCAAGCCATCCGACATCAAGCTCGCGGCAAAAGCCGTCCTTAAACAGATGACCTGAGCGAAGCCAGAATCGGCGCGAAACCGGACCTTCTGCAGCGCGTGTTCCCTATCATCGGTAGCCCTGACCGCCGTCGATGGCGGGACCCGTCGGATAGGTTCCTCCAAAATCACTTTAACTCCACCTAGGCAAGGCCTGCCTGCGCCCCGGTGGTGTAGCCCGGTCAAGCATGCTAGCCTCTCGAGCTAGCGACGGGGGTTCAAATCCCCCCCGGGGCAGTTAGGCACTTACTGGAGGCTGGCTACTGGCCTGTCGCGCGGCAGGATCATGCTCGCGGAGCGGTCTTTGGACGCGGGGGCTTCTCTAACCCTTAACTCCCACGCGATTGGCGCCCCAGCAATAATGTCCGCAGTGGTCCAAGACCAGGGAGCACAGTACGGCAGACGCGCTCTCGCTGCCGCGGTCCTGGCTCACTTCACGAACGACGGAAACAGCATAATGTTCACCGTGCTGATAGCCTACTACGTCGACATGAGAATGTCCCTTGGCTACCTCGGTGCGGCGGCCGCGATTTCGAACCTCATCTCGGGCCTAATCGCCGAAAGAATCGGCTTCTGGGCCGACAGGTCGGGGAGAAGGGGCCGTCTGATGGCCCTGGGGATAGGGCTGCTGAGCGCGGCTTGCTTCACCTTCGGCCTGTCGTTCCTCGACACGGCCTACACGTCCGTGCTCGTCATCCCCGGCGTCGCCCTCCTCGGAGTTGGGACGTCATTCTACCACCCTCTGGGGGGCTCTATCATCGCCTTCGCCGTCAAGGGCAAGGCACTTTCCAGGCACATGGGAGTCAACGGGAGCTTCGGGAGCATAGGTCGCGCTTTCTTCCCGACTTTGATTGTGACACTCGTCGCGCTCTTGGGCGCACCCTCCGCGCTGTTCCTCCTGTGCGCGACTATGGCGGTTATCGGCGCAGCCATCTTCTTCCTGTCCCGCGGTTTCGACGGTCTGATGGTGGTAGAACGCCAGAAGCAGCCGACGGCGAGGACTCCTCTGGGTCCCTACCGGAGATTCATCGCCTCCCTCGCTGCCATCTTTCTAGTGAACGCCGTATTCGCCCAGGGAGTGACCACCTACATCACGGCCTACTACGAGCAGGTCTACGGCTCCGCGGATACCGCAGGGCTCATCACGAGCCTGATCTTGATTACACCCGTCGTCGGCCAGCCAGTCCAGGGGTACCTCGCAGAGCGGATAGGCGGAAGGCGGACCCTCCAGATCGACGTCGTGGGGTCCGCTCTGGTCTTCACACTATTCCTCGTCTCACACGACGCGGTGGTCCAGGCGATCAGCCTGGGAGGTCTCGCATTCTTCGTCTACACAGGCTTCCCGGTCATCCTTGCGTATGCGACCCTGATGACTCCCCGGGACAGTATCACTCGAGTCAACGCGATCATCTGGGGGTTCGGCAGCACCATAGGCTCGGCACTGGGGTCGTCGGTCGGCGGGACGCTCAGCCAGGACTTCGGCTTCCACGCTTCCTTCACCATATCCTGGCTCTTCGGCCTGGCCGCGATCGCAATGCTGCCGCTGGTCCCGAACAGAATAAAGTCTGGGACCGCCACCGTGAACGACGGCCCGGCTCCTGCCTGGCCCCGCTGATGACCAGCCGGCGCGGTCGGTGGGTTCTACGCTGTTCCCTTCTCGGTTTCACCACAAAGGGATAAATCGAACTGACCGATGTTCGCGCCCGAATGGGAATGGAGATTAGGAATGTAGCGGTCATTGGGGCTGGTGAAATGGGCCACGGCATCGCCGAGCTTTTTGCGATGAACGGCTACGACGTGTCGCTGAGCGACAAGTTCCCAGAAGCTCTCGACAAAGCGAAGGGAAAAATCTCCGCGAGTCTTGCGAAGTTCGCGGAGCGTGGCAGGATGACGAAGGAAGACGCCGAAAGGGCCTTCGCGCGCATAGCCTTCCAGGGCGACCTGGCCAAAGCGGTAGCCCGTGCCGATCTGGTAGTCGAAGCGGTCCCCGAAATCATCGAGCTGAAGAGGTCGATCTTGAAGGAGGCCAGCGCGGCTGCCCCACCTTCGGTGATTCTTGCCTCGAACACCTCCAACATCAGGATATCCGAGCTGGCCGAAGGTTCCGCCAGGCCTGAGAGGGTCGTCGGGATGCACTTCTTTAATCCGCCAGTGCTGATGAAGCTGGTCGAGATTACACCGGGCGACAGCACTTCCGCCGAGGTGGTCGATGACCTCGCGGCTGTGTGCCTGAAGATTGGCAGGACTCCGATCAAGGTGCTCAAGGACAGCCCGGGCTTCATCGTAGACAGGGTGAACGCTGCGGACACGCTCTTCTTCTGCCTGATACAGGACAAGGGCATCGCCACCCCCGACGAAGTCGACCAATACGGAAGGAGCCAGGGCCTCCCCATGGGCCCCTACGAGCTCCTCGACTTCGTGGGCGTCGACATCGGCTGGGCTCAGCTCCAGTACTTCTCCAAGGCCCTCTCTCCGGAATACGGGAAGGGAGTGACCTACGGCCGGCTGGTCAAAGAGAACAGGCTCGGCAAGAAGACCGGCCGAGGCTTCTACGACTGGAGCACCGGGAAGGCCGAGATCGCCAAGGTCCCCCCGACGGAGAAGGTCACGATCATGGACATGTTCACGATCGAAATCAATGAAGCGGTCAAGCTGATCGAGGAGGGAATAGCCAGGCCGGACGACATAGAGAAGGCGGTCACCCTCGGCATGGGCAGACCGTTCGGTCCCATCTCAGTCGCGAAAGGCCTCAGCAACTCAGAGGTGAAGGCCAAGCTGGAGGAACTCGCGACGAAGTACGACTGCAAGGTCTTCGCACCGGCGAAGTCGATCGTCGAGGGCAAGATGCTCGACGCCGTGGAAGGACGCCTCAGCCAGGCTACGGCCGCTCCGACCGCTGCGCCCGCAGTGCAGCCGAGGCAGGAGGGAGAAGGGCCAGTCTTGCTAGAGAAGCTCGGCGGCGGGGTCGCCAAGGTTACCCTGAACCGGCCGCGCCTGAACACCCTTAACTCTGAGGCACTGGACTCTCTCGACCGTATCTTCACGGAGCTTGCGAACGACAGAGAGGTGAAGGTGGTGATAGTGACCGGCAAGGGGGCGGTCTTCTCGGCGGGTGCCGACCTCTCCCAGTACATCAGCAACTCAGTGGCCTTCATGGACATAGCCAGGAGGGGCGAGAGGCTCTACAAGAGAATCTCGGAGTTTCCCAAACTGACGATCGCGGTCGTCAAGGGATACGCTCTGGGGGGTGGGCTCGAGCTCGCGCTCTCCTGCGACATTCGCCTCGCAACCGAGGACGCGAGCCTGGGGCTCCCGGAGGTGACAAGAGGCCTTCTCCCGGCATGGACCGGGACTCAGAAGCTCACCAGGCTGATCGGCCTTTCGAGAGCGTCGACGATGGTGCTCACGGGTGAAAGAATTAACGGCAGGCGGGCCTTCGAGTTGGGGCTCGTAAGCAGGATTGCCCCGTCGGACGACCCGGACGCGTACGCCGTTCAGTACGGGAGTGAGCTCGCCTCGACCGTCGCTCCGGTGGCGGTCATGCTCGCGAAGAGGCTGCTCTACAAGGGCGCCGAGGTGCCCATGGACGTCGGCCTGGAGATGGAAGCGATGTCCTACGGCGTCCTATTCGGCACCGAGGATCTGAAGGAGGGCATCTCCGCCTTCCTGGGCAAGAGGAAGCCCGAGTTCAAGGGGAAGTGAGCGGATGGCAAACCAGATCCGTGACGTCTTCGTCGTCGACTACCTCAGAACTCCTTTCTCCAGGTCTCGGCCCAGCGAGCCGGAGAGGGACGTGTACAACGCCATACGAATGGACCAGGCTCTCGGTCTGCTGATAAGGACTGTCGTAGACCGAGTCCACCTAAGGCCCGGAGACATAGGGGACGTAATCACGGGCTGCTCCTTCCAGGTGGGCGAGAACTGGCTCTACGGTGGCAGGCACCCCGTGCTGCTCGCTGGGCTCCCGGTGACCGTCCCGGCCGCGGGGATGGACAGGGCCTGCGCGTCCTCGATGAACGCGGCCGCCACGGGCGCCATGGAGATCATGACGGGGAACTCCGAGGTGGTCCTGGCCGGGGGGATGGAGCACATGACGCACATCCCCATCGGCAACAATCCTCACCTCTCTCCGAACATGCGGCTCCTCGCTAGGCCTGAGTACGCTTCGCTGCAGATGGCCACCGGCTACAACATGGGACTCACCGCCGAGAAACTGGCAGAGGACGACGGCTTCTCGAGAGTCGAGATGGACACCTACTCCGCGGGTTCCCACACCAAGGCCGCGAAGTCGGTCGACGAGGGCTGGTTCAAGGGGGAGCTGATGCCCATGAAGGTGGAGGTCGGAGGGGCGGAGAAGATGATCGACGTCGACCAGAGCATCCGGCGTGACACTACCGTCGAGCAGCTCAGCAAACTGCAGCCCTCGTTCAAGGAGGGAGGGCTGATCACCCCCGGTAACTCGTCACCGCTAAACGCGGGCGCCTCGCTGGTCGCACTGATGTCGGCGGAGAAGGTGAGAGAGTACGCCGTCAAGCCGCTGGCCAGGATTGTCTCCTTCGGATGGGCTGGCGTCGAGCCAAGCGTGATGGGGAAGGGACCGGTCCCGGCGTCTAGAAAGGCCCTCGAACACGCGGGTATGCGCGTCGACCAGATGGACCTTTGGGAGATAAACGAAGCCTTCGCAGTAGTCGCGCTTTATGCCATCAGAGAGCTGGGGCTGGACCCGGCCAGAATCAACATCCACGGCGGAGCGATAGCAATCGGCCACCCTCTCGGGGCGTCGGGTGCGCGCGTGTTGGGAACCTTGGCCCGCGAGCTCCAGTCGACCGGCAAGGAGTTCGGAGTCGCCACCCTCTGCGTAGGCGGTGGCCAGGGATTCGCGACCGTCCTGCAGAGGGTCTGACGGGCAGCCAAGTTCTTATAGCACGAGAGTCTCTTCGTGGAAGGAGTGAGAGCTTGTCTCTCGACTACCCTTTGACCATCGACAAGCTTCTGGTCCAGACGGTGCACAGGGGCGCCAGGGGCGAGATCGTCTACCAGAAGACCAGGTACAACTGGGTCGAATTCTACTCTAGGATCAGGCGACTCGGATCCGGGCTGGCGGCCATGGGAGTCAAGAAGGGATCGAAGGTCGCGATGGTGGACTACGACACCAACAGGTACCTTGAAGCGTATTACGCGGTTCCCATGCTGGGCGCGGTGCTCCACACCGTGAACATCCGGCTGCCATCGGGCCACATCGCCTACACCATGAGCCACGCCGAAGACGACTTCGTCCTGCTCCGCGACGAGTTCATCCCACTAGCCATGAAGGTGGCTTCCAGTGCTCGCTCGATAAAGGGGATCGTCACCATGAGCGACACGGGGTCAGCCCCCTCGCTTCCGTTCATGAACGTAAGATTCTATGACGACATTCTGAGCTCAGGGGATCCGGGGTTCGAGTTCCCGGAGCTTGACGAGGACCTCCCTGCCACCATGCTCTACACCTCGGGGACAACCGGTATGCCCAAGGGCCTGGTGTTCACACACAGGCAGATAGTGCTTCACACGCTGGCCGTTCAGATCGCTCTGGCCGGTGCCGGTCCGGAGCACAAGGTGGACGCAAGCGACGTCCTGATGCCTTTGGTGCCCTTCTTCCACGTTCACTCCTGGGGGATGCCGTACTGGGCGGGCCTCGGCGGCCAGAAGATCGTCTTGGCTGGAAAACACGACGCGTCCAGGGTTCTGGAGCTCATCTCCAAGGAAGGGGTAACCTTCTCCCACATGATTCCCACCGTACTCGACATGGTGCTCAGCCATCCCCGCGTCGAGGAGTACCTCTACCCCCTGTCGAAGTGGAAGGTGGTCGTGGGAGGGGACATGTTCCCTCGGGAGCTCGCCCTGAAGGCGAGGCGGCTCGGCGTCCGCGTGATGGCGGGCTACGGCCTGAGCGAGACGGGGCCGGTGCTGACCCTCGCGACACCGACCGACAAGCTCGTCGCACTTAGCGAGGAGGACCTGCTCGATAGGGTGCTGCTGAAGGCGGGGCTCCCAATACCGATGGTCAGTCTGAGAATCGTCGATGGCAAAATGGTCGACGTGCCGCGCGACGACAAGACTGTGGGCGAAGTCATCGCAAGGGCCCCCTGGCTGGCGGACGGATACTATAGGGACGACGCGAAGACAAAGACTCTCTGGGCCGGCGGATGGCTTCACACGGGAGACATGGCCGTTTGGGACAAGGATGGCTACGTCACCATCGTGGACAGGATCCGCGACGCGATAAGGAGCGGAGGCGAGTGGATTCCCTCGATGCTTCTGGAGGAGGTCCTGGTCCACCATCCAGCCGTCTCCGAAGTCGCGGTGATAGGGGCCAAGGACTCGAAGTGGGGCGAGCGCCCGGTTGCAATCGTCGCACTGCGACGGGACCAGACCGCGAGTCCGCAGGATCTACTCGACTTCGCCCAGAAGTCGGTTGACGAAGGCAAGATTGCAAAGTTCTGGCTCCCAGATCGGTTCGTGATACTCTCCGAGCCCCTTCCCAAGACAAACACGGGCAAGGTGGACAAGTCCCCCCTCAGGGTGCGGTACTCCGCCGCCGTGGTCGCGAGCTAGTCAAGCCCTCGGACCTCTGCTCCACAGGCGCCCACGGCAGGGGAGGAGGACAAACGGTAAGTATCACGGCATCCGTGGACAAGGCGGACTCAGAATGGACTTCGAGCTAGGAGACCAGTTGCTCAGGGCCCGAAAGGAAGCGAGAGAGTTCGCCCTTAGGGAGATCAGCCCTGAAGTTGCGAGGAGGTACGACATGGCGGAGGACTACCCGAACGAGCTTCGGAAGAAGGCCTTCGCAAGCGGCATAGTTGACTACTCTGATCCGTGGAAGATGCTGCTGGCCATGGAGGAGTTCTGCAGGATGGACGCCGGGATCGGGACCTCGGCGCTCGCCTCCCTCTTCGGGGTCGAGCTCATAATGCTGTTCGGCAACGACGCGCAGAAGCAGAAGTATCTTCCCGGTGTGAACAGTGGCGCCGCGATCATGGGGATGGCTGTGACCGAGCCGTCCGCCGGGAGCGACGTCGCCGGAATCAAGACCAGGGCGGTGCGGACCGGGGACAAGTTCTTAGTGAACGGGTCGAAGATGTTCATCACAAACGGGCAGGTCGCGGACTTCCTGGTCATGCTCACCCGGACATCGCCGGCGGGAGACAAGAGGCACCACGGATTGAGCATACTGATAGTCGACATGGACTCGAAGGGCATAACGCGCAACAAGCTTCACGGCAAGCTCGGGGTTCGGGCCACGAACACGGCCGAGATAATCTTCGACAACGTCGAGGTGCCCGCTTCGAACCTCCTGGGCGAGGAGGGAAAGGGCTTCTACTATCAGATGACTTTCTTCAACATAAGCCGCATCTACGTGGCGATCCAGGCCGTCGGCATAGCCCAGGGGGCTCTTGACCGCACACTTGAGCTCTTCGAGAAGAATCAGAGAATCATAGAAGAAACTGAGAGAGAGCAGGTTCTCATTGCGCTCGGTGAGATGGCCACCAGGATTGAGGCGGCGAGGCTCCTGACCTACAAGGCGGCCTCGTATCTGTTCCAGTTCAACCCCGACCCGAAGCTGACGAGCATGGCCAAAGCCTATGCAGCCGAGGCTGCGGTCTTCGTTACCGAGAAGGCGCTGGAGCTCACGGGCCTCGAAGGAATGGCGAGTGACCTGGAAAGGTCTTTCCGCGACGCGAAGATCATGGAGATCTGGGAGGGGACGAGCGAGGTCGAGAAGCTGATCATAGCGAGGTCGATTGGGCGCGAGCTGAGGAAGGCGAAGGAGCAGAAGGTGATTGCGTGAGTTGGCCACAGAGGAGTACGACCTGCTGAGGCGAAGCGTCAGGGAGTTCTCGCAGAAGACGATTGAGCCCGTGGCAGTGAAGATAGAGCAAAACGGTCTCGGCCAGGAGACCGTGGACCAGATGGCTGCTCAGGGTTTCATGGGCGCCCGCATTCCCTCGGAGCACGGCGGCAGCGGATTGGACGAGCTCGGCTACCTGATAGTTCTCGAAGAGCTCGCCAGGTGCTCGCCCTCTGCTGCAGCGAGGGTACTCATAACGAACTCGCTCTTCGCGCCACTGCTCCTGCGTTCAGGGAGCGCCCCGGACCTGCTGGGAGAAGTCGCTTCGGGCAAGACCAACGCGACGGTTTCTTTCGCCGTGGCGCTGGAAGGACACGGCCGAGGGGAGGGCGTCACCGTTGCGGGCTCTCGGGCGAAGGGGAGGCTCGACTTCGTGCTGAACGCGAACGCCAGCCTGCTTGTGGGGCCGACCGCCGGCGCTGATGGGAAGCTCCTGCTGCTCAAGGGCGGCTTCGGGCCGGTCGAGGACTATCCGCGTCTGGGCTTCAAGGGGTTGAGGTTCTCCGCGGTCCAGGTCGACACCGGCGAATTCGAGGTGCTCGCGGACGGCGGACCGAAGATACTGGATGACTGCTTGGGCGCCATGGACCTCGATGTCGCGGCGGTCTCCTTGGGGATAGCTTCAGGAGCCCTGGCGAAGGCTGTGGATTACTCGAGGGCCAGGAGCACCTTCGAACATCCGCTCAAGGACTACGAGCCGATCGCCTTCGGACTTTCGCTGCTGAGGTCCGAAGAGGAAATGCTCCGAGGGTTCCTGTATGCGCCGAACATGCCGGCCGAAGGGCGGACCATGGCGAAGGTTCGCGGAATGGCCCTGGCAAGAGACGCAACAAAGCAGGCCCTCCAGGTCCACGGCGGCTACGGTTACTTCGAGGACTTCGGCGTGGAGAAGTTCTACCGCGATGCGATGGCCCTCTCGATACTCTTCGGCAGGAGCTCGAAGGACCTTCGACGACTGTCTGAGGCTGTCTACGGCTCGAGGGCGGGCTTCCTCTAGTCAAGGGCGTGCCGGGCCAGCGGCCCGGGTCCCTCCGGTCTGCCGCGGAGAATGAGGAGGATGCGCATCCTCCTCTAGACTCCTACTTCGAGAGCAGTTTCCACGACAAGACTATCCCCACTGCTGAGAAGAGGACGGCGAATCCCAGCAGATAGGCGAAGTCGAAAGCAAGGCTGCTGAACCCGGGGGAACCCAGGAGGAGCTGCCTTCCGACGTCCACCCCGTAGCTGATGGGGTTGACTTTGGCAACGTCTTGCAACCAGGTCGGCATGAGCTTCGTCGGGAACAGCGCGTTGCTCGCGAAGAGCAGCGGCAGGTTCAGGAGGTTCATGATTGCCATCTGCTGCTGCCAGTCGGTGGAGCGGAGCGCCAACATCACGAAGAGTGACGAAAGGCCCAGCGCCAACAGGAAGAGCGCGGCGAACGTCCCGAGTATCCCTGCTATGCTAAAGTCGGCGACCGACATCCCGAGGAGGACGGCGATTACGAGCACGATTGCCGCCTGGATGAAGGACTTCACCACGCTCGACAGGACCTTGCCCATGACTATGGCGCCTCTCGAGACGGGCGTTCCCAACACCTTCTCCAGGAAACCGAACCGACGGTCCCACACTATGGACATGCCGCTGAACATGCAAGTGAAGACGAGCACGAAGGTCAGCATCCCCACGGCGAGGAACGAGAAGTAGTCGCTCGTACCGAACGTGCTTTGCAGCATCTGGCTTGAGAGCTGGTCAAGCACCTGCTTCGGGATGTTCAGGCCCGGAATGTTGAAGGAGCCGCTGCTGAAGACGGACCCGAGGTTGAACGCTTTCCCGAACAGGCCCAGCCATATCACTGGCTGGATCACCGTCATGAACACGAGGATCGGTGTCTGGTAGGCCTTGCGAATCTCCCTCCAGGTCAGCGCCCAAAGCCCGTGCATCACGCTCTTGTTCAGCTTGTCGGCCTCCTCCACGTGCATCGTCGACTGGCCCGAGCCCATCGGCGCCCCTGCCGCCTGTGCCCTCGAGCGTGCGTCCGGAGTTGGGATTTGCGGTTCTTCTGATGGCATGATCTTCACCATCGCCTCTACCGGCGGGCCCTCATCATGGTGAACCTCTGCTTCCTGACCTCCTCGGAGTCGGCCTGGGCGTCTCTAAGGGTCCTTCCGGTGTACTCTAGGTAGACCTCGTCCATGGACGGCTTCGTCAGGGAGATCCTGGTCACGTGGAAGCCCTTGGCTCTGAGCGCCTCGATAACGGCCGGAGTCGCCTCCTCCCCGAACTCGGCCTTGATTCTGTAGTAGCCCTCCATCTTCTTGACCGACTTCACGAGAGGCACCTTCGCCACTATCCCCTCGACGTCGGCATCGGCCTCTTTCACCGCAATTTCGATGATGTCCCCACCGAGGGATTCCTTGAGTTCTTCGGGGGCCCCGATTTTCACGATCTTTCCCCTGTCGATTATCGCAATGGTGTCGCAGAGGGCGCCCGCTTCCTCTAGGTAGTGGGTCGTCATCAGCAGCGTCATGCCGTACTCGTTCTTGAGCCTCTTGATGTACTCCCAGACGGCCGCTCTTGTCTGCACGTCGAGGCCGAGCGTGGGCTCGTCGAGGAAGAGCAACCTGGGCCTGTTGATCAAGCCGCAGGCGAGTTCGAGCCTCCTGCGCATGCCTCCCGAGTAGGTGCTGACCTTCCTGTCGCCGCTGGCTTCCAGCTCTACCAGCTTGAGCAGCTCTCTGGCCCTCGGCTCCGACACGCTTCTGGAAATCCCGTACAGGTCGGCACAGAGGACTATGTTCCCGTGGCCGGTCATGTCTTCGTCAGCGGTGTACTCCTGTGGGACCACACCCACGATCCTCCGGACCTCGGTCGGGTGCTTCAGTATGTCGTACCCTCCTATCTCAGCTCTCCCAGACGTCGGCTTCAGAACGGTCGTGAGCATCTTGATTGTGGTGCTCTTGCCTGCGCCGTTCGGGCCTAGAAGTCCGAGGATCTCTCCTTCCCTTATCGTGAAAGAAACGTCGTCCACGGCCTTCATCTTGCCTTCGAACACCTTCGTCAGGTGCTCGACGGTGAGGACGGCCGGCGCGGTCTTCCACTTCTCGACGGTTTGTTCTTCCAACATCGCAATTCCCCGCTATCGCTTCTTCGAGGCGACCGCGGGCCTCGGACCGAGCCCCTCCAGAGTCTGTTTGGTCCAGCCCAGCTGCCTCTCAAGGTCGAGCGCGTACTCCCGCAGGAGGTATTCGAGCTCCGACGCTTCGATCTCCCTTAGTTTCGACTTCACGAACTCCCTTGTAAACTCAAACTGCTTCCTCGAAGTGTCGATCAGCAGCGCCTCTCGGTTCTCGGGTCCCACCAGTTCCATGAACAGGTTGCGCATGGCGGTCCATCTCTGCCCGAAGTTCCCAATCATGGCCTTCAGCTGCACCATGTGCTTCAGACCCTTGGACGTAATCTTGTAGACGTGGCGGTCGTCGACTCCACCGGGCGATTCTGCCTCGATCAGTCCCTCCGACACCAGCTTCTTCAAGACTGGGTAGATTGCCCCTGCACCCGGATTCCAGGCGCCCTCTGTCTTGGCTTGGATGTCCTGGATGATCTCGTATCCGTGCCTCGGCTTCTCCTCGATGAGGTGGAGGATGTAGATCCTGAGCAGCCCCCTCGGCCCGCCTCCTGGCCTTGACCAATGCCCGAAGTCCCTGCGGGCGCCCTCGCCGTTCTGAGTCCTGGGGGACATGCTAGGCGAGGCCACCTAATGTACGTATATAACTATATCGAATCTGATATACTAAACTGAATCCACTTCGCGCCGACCTGCTGCGTCCACATCTCGTCGGATGGCTGTCCGGGGCCCCCCGGGGTCGTTATCACGTTCGAGAATTGTCATTCCATCTTAAAAGACACCCCAACCGCGACCGACTCGGGGCTCCGGCATGGCAATCGCGTCAGGCACCCAAAGCGCTAGGGCTCCCAAGGGGAGCACGAGGTGAGGGGCGGGGCTTGCGCTTCACCATGGGACTCGGAGGCCTCGAAGGGCTGCTCCGCAACCTGCGCTCAGAGGGCTACACCGTTCTCGGACCCAAGCTCGAAGACGGCGTAGTGCGTCTATCAGAAGTTCAGTCGACAGACGAGCTCGCCAGGGGCATCGTGGACTCACAATCTCCTGGGCAGTACCGCGCACGGGCGGCGGGAGACGAGATCTTTTCGGCGGTAAACGGGCCCCTTTCTGTGAAGAACTACCTCCACCCCGGCGAGGTTGCCGTGGCCGAGATAGGCCGGAGTGGAGGCAAGTACGGCACGGAGATCCTTCTACCCGGGAAGAGATACGCGTTCCTTGGCGTTCGCCCCTGCGACTTGGCCGCGGTCAAGGTCTTGGACAGGTCTCTTCTGGTGGAGGGCTTCGAGGAACCGACCTACGCGGACCTAAGGAAGGCGTCTCTAATCATAGTCGTCAACTGTGGCAGGGCGGGGGCGAACTGCTTCTGCGCGTCGATGGGGACCGGCCCCTGGGCCGCTGGTGACTACGACATCGCTCTGACGGAGCTTCCAGACCGTTTCATTGTGGACCTGGACGGGCGATTCCTGCCGCTCTTCGACGGGGTGGGGCTCGCGCCAGCAGCCGACAAGGATCTCAGGGACGAGCGCGACCTCAGAGAGAGGGTGACGGCCGGGATGAGGAAGAGAATCGAATCGCCAGACCCCGCTGTCGGAATGTACGAAGGGATCGACAGCCCGGTCTGGAGCGAAGTTGCCGAGAGATGCCTCGCATGCGGCAACTGCACCATGGTCTGTCCGACGTGCTTCTGCAACACCACCAAAGACATAACGAACCTCGCCGACGGTACGGTCACCAAGGTCCGGTCCTGGGAGTCGTGCCTCTCGGTTGACTTCACGCAGAACGCCGGGTGGAACCCCCGGAGAGAAAGGAAGGCAAGATACAGGCAGTTTGTCATGCACAAGTTCGCGTATTGGACAGACCAGTCAGGCCTCTACGGGTGCGTCGGTTGCGGCAGGTGCATCACCTGGTGCCCGGTTGGAATCGACATCGCGGAAACTGTGAACAGCGTTCTGCGGAAGGGACAAGGCAGCGGCGTCAGGGAGGCTCCCAGAGTTGGCTGAGGTCACCGCCCTTTGCTACACGAAGGCCGTCGTGAGGGAGAAGATCGCCGAGACTCCGGACACCGTCACTTTGACGTTCGATCTGGCGGACGGCCGTGGCCCGAACGACTTCCAGCCTGGCCAGTTCAACATGCTCTACGTCCCGGGACTCGGAGAGGCGCCCATTTCGGTCGCCTCCTCGAAGCGCGAGAGGTACCTTAAGCACACGCTAAGGTCCGTCGGGAGCGTGACCCGGACTCTGGTCCGCCTCGAGCCAGGGGACTCCGTCGGCCTCCGCGGTCCTTTCGGAACACACTGGCCGCTCGAGGTCTGCCGGGGGAAGGAGCTCCTGGTCATCGGCGGTGGATGCGGCCTGCCGTCCCTGAGGCCCGTTGTGCTTGACGCAATCGGCGCCGGTGCCGGGCCGCGGGGTATCAAGGTGCTCTACGGCGCGAGGACTCCCAAGGACCTGCTCTACACGTACGAATACGCGGCCTGGGGGAAAGAACCGCTTTGCAAGGTCTTCGTCACCGTCGACAGGGCGGAGGACGACTGGCCCAGGACACTCGAACTAGATGGCCAACCCGCCTGCGCTACGGGCGTAGGGGTCGTCACAACGCTGTTGGACCAGGTGGGTGAGATCCCGGGTGACGCACTCGCCTTCGTCTGTGGGCCTGAGATAATGATGAAGTTCGCGGTGCTGGAGCTTCTGAAACGAGGTGTGGCACCAGACGGAATAGTGGTCTCCCTCGAGCGGCACATGAACTGCGGCAGGGGAACGTGCGGCCACTGCCAACTTGGCCCCATGTTCGTTTGCAGGGACGGCCCCGTACTTCCCTATCCGTCGGTGAAGAGGTTCTTCGCCAAGGAGGGACTGTGATGCCGAAGCCAAGGCTGGGAGTCTTCAAGTTCTCGTCCTGCGACGGCTGCCAGCTCTCCATCTTGGACTCCGAGGACGAACTGCTTACGCTGGCCGACGCCGTCGAGATTCGCGAGTTCCTGGAAGCCTCGGCTGACGTGAAGGGAGGCCCCTTTGACCTGTCGCTGGTCGAAGGATCCATCTCCACACCCGACGAAGCCAACAGGATACGCTCCATCCGCCAGCAGACGAAGGTCCTCGTCGCCATAGGCGCCTGCGCCACAGCGGGCGGGCTGCAGGCGCTCAGGAACTTCGCGAGTCTGGCCGAATTCCAGGCCGAGGTCTATCCAAATCCGGAGTTCCTGAGCTCACTCGATAAGGCCCAGCCCATCTCGGACTTCGTGCAGGTCGACCTGGAGCTTCGGGGCTGTCCCATCAGCAAGGCTCAGCTCATCGCGATGTTCGCAGGGGTGCTCAATGGTTCCCTGCCTAGGCTGCCCGGAAACGCGGTCTGTTCCGAGTGCAAGCGCAAAGGGAACACCTGCGTGGTCGTGGCCAGCGGGGTCCCCTGCCTTGGCCCGGTCACCATGGACGGCTGCGGCGCCATCTGCCCCACCTTCGGCAGGGGCTGCTACGGGTGCTTCGGGCCGTCGAACGACGTGAACCTGAGGTCCTACGCAGAATGGCTGGCGGCGCACGGCACGGAGAAGCCCGAGCTGATGAGGCTGGTCCGTGGGATCAACTCGAACGCGAAGGAGTTCAGGGAGTGGTTGCTCGCAAATGACTAGGCGGCTGATAGTCGACACCGGCCCCCTGGCCCGCGTCGAGGGCGAGGGTTCGCTTCTCATCGAAAGCATCGACGAATCCAAAGTGGATGTCAAGCTGAACATCTTCGAGCCGCCGAGGTACTACGAAGCCTTCCTGAAGGGCCGTAAGGTGGAGGATGCGGTGGACATCGTCTCACGAATATGCGGCATCTGTCCGGTCGCATACCAAATGAGCGCCCTAAACGCCATCGAGTCGCTCTACGGCATCGAGGTGGACGAGCAGGTGAGGCGGCTCCGGCGCCTCCTCTACTACGGCGAGTGGATAGAGAGCCACGCCCTCCACATCTTCATGCTGGCCACTCCGGATTTCCTCAAGGTCCCCGACGTGGTGGCCGTCGCGAAAGGCAGCGCAGAGCTTGTCCGGAAGGCCCTGACGCTGAAGAAACTCGGAAACAGCATGATGATCGCCATCGGAGGGAGGGAAATACACCCCGTCTCGCTGAGGATAGGGGGGATTCACAAAGCCGCTTCGAAACAGACGATAGGCGAGATCGCCTCCCGGCTCGACGAATCGCTCGGCTTCGCCAAGGACGCCGTGAAGATAGCTGCCTCGTTCGAGAAGCCAGAGCTCAAGCGGTCGGTAACTCTCGTTAGCCTGAGAGACCCGCGGCGCTACGCGATATCCGAGGGCGACATCGTTTCCAACACAGGAATCGGAACGCCGCCGTCGGGCTTCGAAGAGAACTTCGTGGAGCACCAGGTCGACTACTCGAACGCTCTGCGGTCGCTCACCAAGGCTGGAGGCTCGTACATGGTCGGGCCGCTGGCCAGGGTCAACCTGAACTTCACTCAGCTGAACCCCGCCGCCCGATCTGCGGCGGAGGAGGTCGGGTTCCGTCCGCCAGTCACCGACCCCTTCCAGAGCGTGGTAGCGAGGGCAGTCGAGCTGGTTCACGCCATTGAGGAGATCAAGGCGGAGGCCCTCGAGTACTCCGAGCCCGTCCGCCCTTGGGTGAGCTACGAACACAAGACGGGAAGAGCCTTCGGGGTCAGCGAGGCTCCAAGGGGGATCCTCTACCACAGGTACGACCTGGACCGCGACGGACGAATCCTTCGAGCCAAGATCGTCCCCCCGACGGCCCAGAATCTGGTGAGGGTCGAGGACGACGTCCGCCAGCTGGCCCCCCAGATCCTCGCCGCACCCCCGGATGAAGCCCGGCGCCTTGGTGAAATGGCGGTGCGGAACTACGACCCCTGCATCTCGTGCTCTACCCACTTCATCAACCTAAGGATCAAGAGGTCGTGACTTCGTCCCGGCCCGGGCTCATCTGGGGGCTTTCGCTCCGGCTCTCGTCGCCGGCAGAAGCCGAAGGGCCGATCTGACCTGCTTCGCGAGCCCGGCGATTGACGCCGCGAACTCGCCCCTGCTCTCCAGAACCTCGACCAGGCTTCGGTCGGCCACCGTCGGCTCCAGCGGGACCACCGCGCACAGCCGTGATCCTATTTCGCTCTCCAGGGTCTTGGCCGACCTCCTCCCGAAGGGGAACACTTTCTTACGACCAACGCCGACATAGGCCATGTTCAGCACCGCCCCGAGAATGGGCACTCCTTCGCGGTCCGCGAGCCTTCGGAGGCGAGACACAACCTCCGTGGAAGCCGGCGATGGCGTGGTCACAAGGAGGAGGGAGGCCTTTTCGCCAAACACGTTCAAGGCCGTCAGCAGCTCGTCCCCCATGCTCGGCGGAAGATCCACAACCAGAAAGTCAAGGTGCCCCCAATTCGTCAGGCCGAAGATTTGAGCCGTGAGCTCCTGCTTGTCGGGGCCCCTCATGGGAACCGGGTTGTCGCCCGTGAACAGCCCCACGGACATCACTTTGAGCCCGCCACGTGTCTTGGGTCGGAGGCCGTCCTTGTCACTGGAGACGGGCGGTCGAAGCGAGAGGTACTCTGGGACGCTGGCCCCATGGAAGTCAAGGTCGAGGAGGCCCGTGCTGAAGCCGTTTCTTCTCAGCTCTAGAGACAGGCAGCAGGCGACGGTGCTCTTCCCGACTCCGCCCTTGCCGCTCCCCACGAGGATGACTTCGCCCACTCCCTGAAGTCTCCTAGCGGCCGCCGCGGGACCCAGAGGATTCGGCCTGCTCACGCAGCGCCCTCCAGCACCAGGCTCGCGATCTCAACGTCCTTGCCGTCCTTGACCTCTGCGTCCGAGCTCCCGCACCATGGGCAGCGTATGAAGGCCGCGTACAGGTACGGAAAGAAGTGAAGCGGCAGCTCTCTGCTCTCCGGCTCCCTCACCAGGAGTTCAGGCCTGACCTTCTGGAGCTGTCTCTTGGCCTCGGACATGTCCCACTCGGAATTGCAGCGCCGACACGAGAACGACGCCCTCCTGACACGCAGGCTGACCTGGGCGCCTCCCAGGACCGGCCCCGTGAGAAGCAGCTTGAGCCCGAACCTGAGGGCTTTCCTATCGATCTGCATGAGTTCGCCCACGTTTATCCTGAGCTCTAGAACCCTCTTCGCGCCTCTCGAGCCGGCCTCTGCCAGCACCGAATCGACGATGTTCTGAGCGATGCTCAGTTCGTGCAATCTCGCCTTCGGTATCATCCTTCGTATTTCAATGTGACGAGGGCCCGGGACTTGCACCATCCTAGCCAAACGCCAGGCTGGGGAACGCGTTATCTAGGAGGGGGGAGTGGATACTTCGTCGTCATCGATGTCGAGGCACTCCAGAAGCGGTCGCGCCGGCCCGAAGAGCAGGCTCGTCGTGGTCTGCCTCGGCAGCAGCCGGATGGGGGACGACTCGGTGGGATTGGCTGTAGCCAGGGCCCTGAGGGCGAAGCGGTCCGAGCCAGAGTTGGAGGTTCACGCGCTGCCCGAACTAGACCTGTCTCTCATCGAGATTCTCGAGGGGGCGAGGAGGGTAATTCTCGTCGACGCCCTGAAGTCAGGCAAGCGCCCCGGGACTGTCTCCAAGTACAGAGTCTCGACGAGAGGAGAACCCGGCCTTTCTCTGCCGAGCCTTCACGGAATCCCCCTCACAGAACTGTTCAAGCTGGCCGGCGACGCCGGCCTTCTCGACTGCCCCGTCGTGGTCATCGGCATAGAGCCGAGGGACTGCGGCCCCGGTAAGCCTTTGAGCCAAGAGGTGAAGTCGGCAATCCCCAGCGCGGTCGATCTGGTCCTCAGTGCCATGGAAGAGCGCCCGTCGGACGTCAATTGAGCAAATCGTCGGGCCGCCGTCATTAGGAGAAAGACAAATAACCAGAGATTCCCTTCGCAGCCCAGAATGAGCAAGCCGGTTCCTTACGACAAGACAAAGTGGGACACATCACTCGGCCTCGACTACAGCGAAAGGCCGGTCCCGATGTCGCCCTACGGGGACGTTCAGTACAAGCACCACGACTTCCCTCCCCTCTTCAAGAACATGGAACTGATCGGCCACACCGACATGGAAGGACACGGGGATTGCATGCAGGTGGTCAAGGAAGGCGATTACGTCTTCCAGTGCAACAACCTGAGCAGCGGGTTCAGCGTGGTCAATGTCAAGGATCCGAGCGACCCTCAATTCGAGACCTTCGTGCCCACCGGAAACCTTCACACCTGGAGCACAAAATGCAGGGTGGTCAACCACATTCTGATCGTGAACAACGAGTGGAAGTTCTTCGAGCCCTACAAGTACTATCTGAGCAGGGAGGGAAACCCGCACGACAGCGGGCCGAAGGAGCCGGTGCAGGCGGGAATCAAGATATACGACGTCTCAAAGCCAGCAGAGCCGAAGCTCCTCTCTTTCTTCAAGACCGGCCAGTGGAGCAGGAACGGAGGCGGGGTCGGCTGTCACCGCTTCTGGTTCGACGGCCACTACGCGTACATCTCGGCCGAGATGCCCGGATACTACGGCAACATCATGATGATAATCGACGTGTCCGACCCAAGGAATCCCGAAGAAGTCTCAAGGTTCTGGATCCCCGGGCAGCACACCGCCGGCGGCGAAAGGCCGTGGTGGCCGACCAACACCCGCTGCAGGATTCAATTCCACCACCCGATCATACAAGGCGACAGGGCGTACACCGCCTGGTTCGGCATGGGCGGGGCCATCGTCGACATCTCCAACATACGCAGGCCGACGCTCGTGACGCACTTCAACTACGACATCGGCGGCCAGAACCACACGTTCTTCCCGATCAAGAACCGCCAGTTCGCGGTGTTCATCAGCGAGTACAGCCACGGGTGGATGCTGGACATCAGCGATGAAAAGTTCCCGAAGGTGATTGCGATGTTCCCTCCGCAGCCCAAAGAGCTCCTGGAGCGCGGCGTGGGCTGGAGCTGGGGGCCCTCTCTCCACAACGTTCACGAGAATCCGCCGGGATCGGACTCGTACTTCACCGAGACGAAGCTCTTCTCCGCGTGCGGACCAGGAGGCCTGCGCGTCTACGACATCTCCGATCCGTACAGGCTCGAGGAGTTGGGTTACTACGTGCCGGGCACGCCCAAAGTATACTACGATCCACGGGGCCCGGAGCACGGCGGAGTGGGCGATGGCGTCGACGTTTCAGACGTCTTCGTCGACAAGAAGGGCCTGATCTACTGCGGGTCATACAACAGCGGGCTGGACATACTCAAGTTCACCGGGTGAGCCCTCGTCGGCTGCGACTAGCACGGTGGCCTAGCGGGAGCTGGATAAACCCGCGTCGTGCTTGGCGGGTCTCCGGTCTCCGCCCCTGGCTCCGCTACAGGGCGAGTATTCCACTTACGATGAAGAAGCTACCGAAAGTGAGCAGTACGCAGCCTGCGAGAAGGTCCAGCATCCATCTCGGGACCCGCAATAGGTATTCGTAGGAGATGGCCGACACGATCATCAGGATCACGAGGCTGGTTAAAGCCCCGACCACCGTCCAGGCCAGGTTGAATGTGCCCGCCGCCCCCAGAACGAGGCTCGCCTCGAACCCTTCAGTGAGGGTGATGGCCAGGACGGGCAGCGTGTTCGTGAACGAGAATGGTATCACCGACGGGGCCGCTCCCTCATAGCGCTCCCTGTCCTTCTGAACGACTTCACCCTCCAGCCTCGTCATCTTGTCTCGGAACGACTTCTTCCCGAAGTAATACCGCCTGAAAGCGCGGAGGAACCGGTAGGAGAAGTATAGGATGACGACGCCTGTCCCGAAGTCGACGACTACTTCGGGGAGCAGGAGGAAGAACTGCCTCACAGCCAGGAAGATGAATAGGGAGATCCCGCCACCCATTACGACTCCCGCGAGCACGTTGTTCTTCCCTAGCTGCTTGACTGTCGCGACCGCGAGTATGGCCACTTCGCTGCCCTCCAGCAGAACTGCTTTGAAGGCAAGGAGGAAAGACGCGACAATGATGATCGACGGGTCGCTCAAGGGCACGGTCCGCTCCGGTCGTTCCTTTTAACGTTCAAGGAGGCGACGAGGAGTGGCTTCGCCGAACGAGCAATGGCGTCTTGCCCCGCTACCTTTGGTAACACATAAGATTGGCGTGTCCGAGGCGAGCACCATGGCAAGACCGGTCCAACCCTCCGACCTGAAGCTTTACAGCATGCTCTCCGAGCCGAGTCTGTCCCCCGACGGCAGACTGGTGGCACTGTCTGCGCGGAAGGCGAACATGGACGACGACCTCTACGACTCGGACGTGTACATCGCGGGCGTAGACGGGTCGGGGGTCCGGCGCTTCACCAATGGAAGGCGGGACTCCGATCCTCGATGGTCTCCTGACGGGAAGCAGCTCCTGTTCGTTTCGAGGAGGCAGTTCGAGAAGGAGGACAAGGGGAATTCTCTCTATGTCATCGGCGCCGACGGAGGGGAGGCCAGGCTCATCGTCAAGAGCAATGGTGGGGTAGAAGATCCTGCGTGGTCTCCGGACGCCGCAACGATGTACTACCTGGGAGCGGTGCAGGACGAGCCGAGCGACGACGTCAAGGTTGTGAAGCGCCTCGGCCTCTGGTTCAACGGCGTCGGTTTCACCTACAACAAGAGGAAACACCTTTTCTCCGTGCCGGCGGCGGGCGGCGAAGCCAAGCAGCTCACGTCGGGCGAGTTCGACGTGGCAGGGTTCGCGGTCTCCCACGACGGTCGGCGGGCAGCATACCTTGCATCGACCGACGACCTGAAGCCCTACGTGGTCGACCTCTTTGTGCTCAATCTGACCACCGGCAAGGCCGACAAGCTAACCAACTCGAACATGGAACTGAGCTCAGTCGCGTGGAGCCCTGATGACAGGCAGCTGGCCCTTACCGGCGACGACTTCCCAGCGGGCTTCGCATCTCACGAGCACATCTGGGTGGTCGCACTGGACCAGCCGAAGCTCAGGAACGTCGACAGCGTCGACCGAAACAAGGCAAACTCGCTCAACAGTGACGTCAGGACCAAGGCCCATGCGCCCCACCGCCTGGTCTGGGATGGAGACGGAATCTACTTCGTCGAACAGGACGGCGGTGCAGCGCGGCTCTACAGGATGAAGCCAGGCAGGAAGCCGGAGCTGGTGGTTGGAGGAGACCGGAGCGTCGAAGGGTACGACGTGCAAAAAGGCAAGGTCGTGTTCGTGTCGACCGATTCGGTTCACCTCCCCGAGCTCTATCTCAAGGGCAGAAAGGAGGCCGTTCTCAGCTCGTTCAACAAAGCGGCCCAAGCCGAGCTGAAGCTCGCGGCCCCGGGCGGCTTCACGTTCAAGGCCAGCGACGGGGAAACCATCGAGGGCTGGGCAATGCTTCCCGAGGGGGCGCCCGCGCCGCTCCCCGTCGTCCTCTACGTTCACGGCGGGCCCAAGACGTCTTTCGGGCACGCCTTCCTTCACGAGTTCCAGACCTTCGCGGGCGCTGGTTACGCCGTGGTCTACATCAATCCCAGAGGAAGCGACGGATACTCCGAGAAGTTTGCGGACATCAGAGGGAGGTACGGAACCCGGGACTTTCAAGACCTCCTGGAGGGCCTCGACCAGGCCGCGAAGTCTTTCCCACAATTGGACCTCTCAAGGGTGGCCATTGCGGGCGGCTCCTACGGCGGGTTCATGGCGAACTGGGCCGTTGGACACACGGACAGGTTCAAGGCGGCTGTCTCCGACCGTAGCATCTCAAGCTGGGTCAGCATGTGGGGCACTTCGGACATCGGCCCCCACTTCACCTCCGATCAGATCGGCGGCGACCCATGGACGTCGGAGGAGAAGCTCCTCGCCGACTCGCCGCTGAGATACGTCCCTAACGTAAAGACGCCCGTGCTCCTCGTTCATTCGATGGAAGACTACAGGTGCTGGATGGTGGAGGGCGTTCAGTTCTTCACCGCCCTGAAGAAGTCCGGGAAGGAAGCGGAGCTCGTCCTCTTCCCTGAGGAGAACCACGACCTCTCCAGGGTAGGCAAGCCTAAGCACAGGGTCACGCGACTGGAGCACTATCTTAGGTGGTTCGGCCTCCACCTCGCGACACCCGGTGCGCCTCAAGGGGCAGCGCAGCCAAGCCAGTAGGCTGAAAGGCTCTCTGATCCATCGCCCCGGCACTGCCGGACCGGCCCTGGACGGCTGGCGAGTTTAATACGGCCACGTCGGAGGCGGGCAGCTGTTTCCATGGTGGAGGGGCTCACGGTAGGGGTCTTCGGATCTGACCCGGCCGCAAAGGGGGAGTTCGAGGCCTCGGTGGCGAAGAAGAGCGAAGCCGAGGGCATGATCGTATACCACAGGAAGGAGGGCGAGAGGAGGATCTCCATCCTGGACGACTCGGAGTTCCCCGAAAGAATCCAGGGCTACGCAAGGATCGCCTCGCTTTCGGACTATGCGTACTACATCGCGCCGACGGGTGGACGCCTGTCCAAGTCTGACGGCGAACTCGCCGTGCTGCTCGACAGCTTCAGGGTCCCGGGCACCGTCGTCACTCAGGACGGAGGGATAGACGCGGCCTGGGTCAGAGCTAGCTTCAGGGGCACCGCGCTGGAGTCCTATGCGCTCGAAGTAAGGCCTCCGGGCTCGGCTCTGCTGGGAGTGGGCGGCGTGGCGACGAGAAGGGACCTGGACGCTGGTGGCACGGTGGTCTACATGGACCGGGCGTTCAACGTGAACGGCCTTGGGACGGTGGCCTTGGGGTTCGTGCTCTCGGGGGAGATATCCCTTCACGACGAGCTTAGGACCACACCTTCTCCGAAGGACACGAAAGTGGAGGTCAAGGGCATCCAGGTGAACGACGTCGACCAAGAGAGAGTTGGACGGGGCATAAGGGTCGGTCTCGCCCTCCGTGGCGTGGATGCGAGGA
>DATJAJ010000046.1:0-16619 GCA_035516335.1 Nitrososphaerales archaeon | reverse complement strand
CGAGTCCTGCACGGCGTCCTGCGGCACTGGCGCCACGTCCGCGACGGCGTGGGTCAACCTCGGCTCGAGCACCATAGCCGCCAACGGGGGGACGCTCACGATATACATGGTCTTCGAGTCCACCTCAACGGAGTTCGACGGTGTGTACTGGGGCGAGGCGCCTCAGCTCAGCCCGACGTACGCGCAGTACGACAACGGCGCGAACGTGTTCGCAGCCTACTTCAACGGCAACACCCCCATCTCGGACTTCTCGGTGTACACGGGGCTCACGGTGGTCCAGGCGACGGGCGTGACAGGTCCCGGCGCAACGACGATCAACGCGATAGAGATATCCGGAACCAGCGGCGCGCACGCCCCCTCCTTCGCCTTCAACCAGGCTCTGAGCAACGCGGGCCTGATAACCGAATCGAGCTTCGCCTCGGAACAGCCGAACGACGGCACGGGGGCCAACGGATTCGTGAGCAACCCCACCGCGACGTTCGCCACGATGAACGGCATCGGAGTGGGAGAAGGATTCGGGGGCGATTACTTCTACATGGCCACGGACACCGCCGGCACGGTCAACGAGCCAATCAACGGGTCCCCCGGAGGGGGGGCGCCGGCAGCAGGGACGTGGCTCTACGGCAGCCTCTCCTACCCCGGGACGACCGCGACGTCCTGGAGCGCGTACGTCTCTCCGACGCTCTACTCCCCGACCGCGGGATGCGCCGCGTGCAGCGCCACGGACGCCGCCGCCCCTCCGGTCACCGGGGCGACGAACCTCTACCTAGGCGCCCTGAGCGGTTCCTCTGCCCTCCAAATCTACTACAACTTCATGCGCGCCCGAGCCTACCCGCCCGCGGGCGTCATGCCCACCGTCGCCATTGGCGCGACCTCGAGCACGACCGCCACTTTCGACCTGGAAGAATGGTATGCGATCGCCTCGTCGACCCTGAGTTCCACGTTGATAACGGCCACGCTCTCCAGCCCTGACTCCGCAGCCACCTGGATCGCCGTCTTCGGGGTTAGCGGAGCCAACACGGCCAGCCCGTTCGACCCGAACGTATCCCTCCCCGCGGCCTCAGCGGGAACCAGCCCGAGCACCACGATTTCCACATCGGACTCGAGCGACGCCTTGCTCTACGCCTGCGCGGCAGGCGGCGGAGGAGTGGCGCCGGGCTTCACGAGCGTCTACTCGAATACCTACCCTCCTGACCAAAACGAGTACGTCGGATACAAAGGAGTCTCGTCGACCCAGACAGGGCTCGTGACGTCCTGCGGCACCAACGCCTACGGGGCTGAAATAACGGACGCCCTGGTGGCCGCGACAGGAGCGAACGTCTACGTCAGGAACGCGGGGTCGACCCCAGCGACCCTCGTCTCCGTGTACGTCACCGACCTGACCTCGGGCACGTTCGTGACGCAGTCGACCATCAGCGCGACGGTGAACGTTGGGGCGTTCGCCGAGATCCCCTACAACTCGGCCCCGTTCACTCCGTCGCACGGGCACACGTACTCCTTCACCCTCACGTCTTCCTTGGGGAACAGCGTGATATGCACCATGGAGGCCACATAGGTTGCGCTTCCTGGCCAGGAGAAGGGCGGGCGTCTCCTCGATCATCGGTTCCATATTCTTCGTCCTGATAATGATAGTGGCGATAGGCTCGCTGGTCACCATCTTCAACTCCTTCACGAACTACAACAGCCAGGTGAACCGGGCGAGCGGCTCAAACCTCCAAGCCGCCGACACGCAGCTCTCCGTGACCAGCGGGCAGTTCGGGGCATTCCCTCCGTCCACGACCTCGAACTTCAACGTCGCTACGGCTTGCCTCACCACCTCCACCGCCCCCACCGACCGGGAAGGCCTCTTCTACGCCGCGGACATGTGGTGGGACTTCTACACCTGCAACGGGGCGTACCAGTACTCGACCTCCTTCGACGGCGTGACTTGGCAGGCGGAGACCTCCATACCCGGCGTGATAACCACGGGATACACGGTCGGGCCTTACTTCGACGTCGAGGTGGTCGGGACCACCGTCTACTTGGTGATAGCAAAAGTCGGGGCCGCGGACTTCCAGCTGGGCATAGGCACCCTAGAGTCCGGTGGCACCAACTCCGCGCCCGACGGGTACATCTCGTGGACGTACCCCCCCACCAACGTGGCGACCACGGCGAACGCAGCCGGCCCCATCAACATGGCCGTCGACTCCGCGGGGAACCAGTGGGTCGCTGTGGTCCAGGGCACCTGCACGGGGGCAAACTGCGCGATCGGTGTCTACGAGCACGAGGCGTGCGCCACCGCCGCGAACCAGGGGTGGGAGCCCAACGCGTGCACCAGCGCCACGAGCCCGACCAACTACTCCCCTACAGGGGCCGCCCTCAACGTGAACGCCCAGATGATAGTCGACCCGGCCATCGACACCTACAGCTCCACGGGGGCCATCATGATCTACGAGACGGGGTCCAACACGAATCCGTCGACGGGGTCTCTGCACGTCGTCACCCAGACGGCGCTCGGCACCGCCACCTGGAACACCATAACCCTCGCCACCAGCGGCTCGACCATCATCAACGACTACTCCTTGAGCTCCTCGTCCGCCGTCATCGTGGGGAGCACGCTCTACTTCGCGGGCCTCATGAACGCCGCGGTGGGGTCGGCGACGGGCACGCTCGACTTTTGGACCCTCCCCTTCACTTCCATGACCGCGGCTACCAACACCGCGCAGCAGCAGATAGAGGGCACCACCCAGGCATGGATGGCCGCCCTCACCTCGGAGGGGACGACCCTGGCCCTCTTCGACGCGTACCCCACCTCCGCCACGATCCAGTACTACACGAGCAGCACCCTGGGGGCGACCTGGAACACCCCGGCGATAGCCCTCGAGTCGGCAGAGACCGCGGTCAACGGCCTCTCCCCCGCGTCCGGGGCCTTCGCGGTGACGTGGGCCAACGCGGCCCCGAACGTCAGGTTCGCGGCGCTGTCGAGCTTCGTCTTGACCAACAAGAGCCCGTTCGGCGTGCACGTGGTGGACCTCTACGTCTACAACCCTTCGACGAACTCGCTCGTCGCGCACTGGTACTACAACACGACCGAGGACTTTGACTACTGGGTGGGCCAGGGGGGCAACGCGTCCATCCCCGTCCGCTTCGTCTGGGCGGCCGACACCTCCTACCTGATCACGTTCTCCACCGACACGGGCGTGACCGCCCAAGCCACACTGACCACCCTGCCCGGCGGGATTGTGTCGTGCCCCTCAGGCGAGTTCTTCTCCGAGATATCGCCCCAGGACACCTGCGGGACGGCGGGCAGCCCCACGACCCCCTACACCATCTCGGGTTCAGGCGCCAACACCTGCGCCGACACCACGTCAGGGACTGCGCTCATGATGGGCCTGGGCTTGAGCTACACCACCAGCTCAATCTCGTCGGGGAAGCTCTTCGTGAGCTTCTCGTTCCAGGTCACTTCGGCGGCGACATCGGGGATAACTTCCACTTGGCAGCTCTACTACGGGTCCGGAACCCCGCCCGCGTGCCACGCCGCCGCCACCGGCACCGCCCTTGGCGAACCCTACACGGTGAAGAGCCAGGCCGCCGTAGTCAGGGGACTGTCGCAGTCCATAGGCGTCACGGTCAGCGGCCTCGCCCCGAGCACCACCTACTGGTTCGACGTCCAGGCCAGCGACAGCTCCGCGGCGTCTTGGACATACTCCAACCCCGACCTGGCGCTGATCGACCTGCAGACGACGGGCGACCCAAACCTGACCACGTCTACAACCACCAATACCTGCACCGACACGACCAGCGGCACAGCGCACATGATGGGGCTCGGCACCACTTTCACCACCGGAGGGGCGGGGTTCACCGGGGACGTCTTCGGGAAGCTCTCCTTCAACGAGGCCGGTGCGGCGACCGCCGGCGTAAGCACGCAGTACCAGCTGGTGTACGGGACGGGGGCGGCCCCCGCTTGCAACGGCGCGGCCACGGGGACGACCTACGGCAACACCTACACCGTCGCCTCACAGGCGGCCGTGGCGAGCGGCGCTGGGCAGAAGGCGGGCTTCGTCCTGACCGGACTCTCTCCCAGTACCACATACTGGGTCGACGTTGAGGTCGTCGACTCGAGCACGGACGCATGGGTCTATTCCAACCCGACCCTCGCGGTGATGGAGATGCCCACCGCGGGAACCAACTCGCTCCCCGCGGTGGCTTCAGCCTCGAACGCCAACTCGTGCACCGTCACTACGGCGAGCACGTACAAGATGGGCGGGTTTGGCCTCATCTACGATGTGCCCTCATCGGCCGTCGGAGACCTGTACATCACGCTGACGTTCCTGGTAACGTCTCCCGCGACCAGTGGCGTAAACACCCAATGGCAGGCCACCTGGGATACCGGAGCCGCACCGGCCTGCAACACCGTGGGCACGGGGACGACTGTGGGGAACACCTACGAGGTCACCAGCCAGTCGGGCACTTACACCGGCTCCTTCTCCCAGTCGGAGACCTTCGTCATCCAGAACGTCGAGAAGGTCGCTGGGGCGTCAATCTGGGTGGACGTCCAAGCCTACGACAGCACGACCGCCCATTGGGTATACAGCCAGGCGGAGATTTCCGTGGCGGAGTTCCCTGGATAACAGCGGTGAGCGATTGAAGTTCCAAAGAAGGCGGGGGGTCTCGATCGTCGTCGCGACGCTGCTGATGATAGCCATAACAGTTTCAGCGGGGGTGATCGTCTACGTCTTCTTAGGCGGACTCGCGGGCAACCTGACCCGGAGCGGGGGCCAGTCGGTGAACGAGAAGCTGAGCCTGCAATCCTTCAACTTCGAAATCAGCCCAGGGAGCTGTGGGTGCGCCCAGGAGGTCCTCGAGATGTTCCTTCTCAACCCGGGGCCGGCGTCGACGACAATCAGCACCGTGTACTTCGACGGGACGCTGCTCCTCCTGAACGGCGGAGCCGGCTCGCCACCAGTCGCCAACACCGCTCTGGTCAATGACGCCTTCTATGTGCTGCCGTCCGCGACGCTTTTGGCTTCGACGACGGCCGGGGACATCTACTTCTCGTCCAGTGCCCAGCAGAGCAGCTACCCTGTCACAAGCGTCGGACAGCTGGTGATAACCTTCACCGCGGCCGCCACCTACAACTCTGCCCACACGGTCAGGGTTGTGAGCACTACAGGAGCGCAGAACACCTTCACCGTCGAGGCAGGAATCAGCGGGTAAGCGGCTTCCACGACCCCCTCCTCGACGCTAGACGAATGACTGGGCGCCCGACTCGACCGGAAATAGAACAACTTGTTCCGGACCAATATATATCGTCAGGCCGTGCTTCACGAACGTGCGAGCGACGAGGCGGAGGGCGGTTTCACCAATAATAGCGACCCTCCTCTTGATTGCCATCGCTGTTGCGGGAGGCATAATCGTCTACGTCTTCGTGAACAGCATCTCGGGAGGCCTCACTCAGCAAGGCGGACAGCAGGTCGCAGACCAGGTCTCGATGGATGCATACACCTTCTCGACGGTGACCGCTCCACAACTGGTACTCAGGAACATCGGATCAACCAGTGTCACGATTCAATCTATCTACTTCGACGGAAACCTGTGCCAACCGACTGGGTCGACCTGCACCTCGGGAGGAGTGGGCAACAATCCAAACATCAACGGGGGGACTTGCTCTGCCTCGAGCGGGCCCATCCCGGTCACCTGCACGGCGGGCCAGTACGTCCAGCTGACTCTGACGGTGAGCTCACAGACTGCGGGGACGTCGCACATCATAAGGGTGGAAACCTCGGATGGCGGAACCTTCACCTTCACGATAATAGCAGGGAGGTCGGGCTAGGCGAATGAAGTTCCAAAGACGGAGAGGCGTCTCGCCCATCATCGCGACCCTTCTCTTGATTGCCATCGCGGTCGCGGCAAGCATCATAGTCTACGTCTTCATGAGCGGCCTCGCAGGCAACCTGACCCAGGGGGGCGGACAGCAGACGACTGAGAGGCTGCAGATCCAGTCCTACAACTTCGCGCTCACCCCTGGCTCCTGCGCCACGGGTCAGATTCTGCAGATATTCTTCTTAAACTCCGGGAGCGCGGCGAGCACCATCAGCTCGGTCTATTTCGACGGGCTGCTGCTGACGGCGGCCTCGCCGACAGGCGCCAGCCAGGCCTTGACAAATGACCAGTACTTCCTGACCCCATCGAGTACCTACGTCTCCACTTGCGCCTCCGCGACCACCATCACGTTCAGCTCGGCCACCGCGCTCACCGAGCCGGTCACGGTGGGGAGCGCCGGAGAGGTCACGCTCGTCTTCAGCACCGCCGGGGCGCCGGCGACGGGGACAGGCCACACGGTGAAGATAGTCAGCACCACGGGTGCGACCAACGTCTTCTCGGTGACGGCCGGAAGAACCGGCTAGACCCACGCAGAGGCTTCCGACGGCCGGTTATCTCCGACAAGCGACACTCGGGAAATTGAGGTTGGCGACGAGTGGATTCGTAATCTGGACTTCAATGACTACTGAAGTTAAATGGGGTGTGCCCGGTCTCGCGTCAAAGATGGATATCTCCGGGATCGTCCCGAATCCGAGCAGGTCGGGAGCTGGACTCAGGATGCCCCAAGCCTTGACCGCGAAGCTGGGCGTCCGCAACGTGGGTGCAATGCGCCTCTATTCTCCCACCTCCGGGAATCGGATGGGTGGACGAATTGAAGAAGTTGTTCACCCGCATTATATACCGTGGACGGGTTCGCTATGATTATGAAAATAACTGCACGAAAAGCAGTCTCACCCATCATCGCAACACTCCTACTCATCGCCATCGCAGTCGCAGCGGGCATCATCGTCTACGTCTACACCAACAGCCTCGCGGGCGGCCTCACACAGGGAGGCGGCCAGCAGGTCTCGGACCAGATCTCGATGGACGCCTACAGCTACGTGACGCCAAGCAGCGGTGTCACGATAACCATCAGGGACACCGGATCGAGCTCGGTCACAGTCAATTCAATCTTCTTTGACGGAACCCTGGCGGGAACTCTTGGCGCCGCCTCTGGCACATGCAGCTCACCGGCCACAACTTCACCATACGGAACCTGCACAACCGGCCAGACCCTTACAATCACGCTGACGACCAGCCCAGCGGGCGTCGAATCGGCAGCATCAGGGACCAGTCACGCGATCAAGATAATCACGGCAACGGGCGGCACAGCGGTCTTCACCGTGGTAGCAGGGAGGACGGGCTAATCATGAAGTTCAGTCGAAGGCGCGCAGTCTCACCCATCATCGCAACACTCCTACTCATCGCCATCGCAGTCGCAGCGGGCATCATCGTCTACGTCTACACCAACAGCCTCGCGGGCGGCCTCACACAGGGAGGCGGCCAGCAGGTCTCGTCGCAGATTCAGATGCAAGCCGCGAACTTCCTGCCACAGACCTTCGGAGCTGGAAAGACGTCGAACGGACAAGTCCTGGATGTCTTCCTCGAAAACACGGGCAGCTCTTCCCTCTCAATTAGCAACGTCTACTTCGACGGCACCCAACTCACAGAGTGGGCCTACTCGGCCAGCACCAACTACGGAACCAACTTCTACGTGCCGCACAGCGGCCAGAGCTGCTTCGCTCTGATCCCGTCGTCGGTCACGCTCACCTACTCGCAACTACCCACGACACTGGTTTCAGGAACTTCAACGAACTGCACCACATACACAGCGGCCTCAGCGGTCTGCAACACGGTCGCCGCGACGGACTTCTGCATAGTCTCGTCAGCCGCAACTCCGGCTGAAACGGGCATGACCGCGGTCCCACTGGCAGCACAAGGCACGGCGCAACTAGTCATAGGCCTGAACCTTGCCTCTGCCGTGACCTCTGGATCATCGCACACGATAAAGATCGTGACGACGTCAGGCGCGCAGGCAGTCTTCTCAGTGTCGGCCGGCAGAACAGGGTAAACCCCTCCTGCTGGCTGCTTCCCCTTTTACGAATTTCGCGCTCAAAGGATTGCCTATCTTGGACTGTCCTTCTCCCAAAGCCCCTCAAGCCCTCGTTCGCCGGCAGTGTCGGGTTCTGAGAGACTCCTTGCAATTGGCGTTTTCAAGAAACATCGGATAGACATTTGAACAACTTCTTCAACCGACTTATATTCGCCCCGACGCTCAGCCAATCCATGGATCCGAGGAAGAGGTCGGTCGGCGTCTCGCCCATCATAGCAACGCTACTGCTCATCGCAATCACGGTGTCGGCAGGAGTCATCGTCTACGTGTTCGTCAGCGGGATAGGCAACGGCCTCACTCAGGGCGGAGGGCAGCAGACAGCCCAGCAGATCGAGCTGACCGCATACTCCTTCACTCCCTTGACCGGCGCGTCCATCACCTGCAACGGCAACACCACTGTGACGGCTCCGTGCCTCGTCGTGTCCATCAAGAACGTCGGGGGCAGCTCGATCACACTGGACTCGGTGCTCTTCAACGGAGTCGCGCTGACTGCGGCAGGCACTCTCGCGACCACGCCGATCACTATTGCCACGAACCAGGATGCGTCGTTTCTCATCATTGGAAGCGGGAGCTTCACGTCAGGCCACGGCGGCTACACCGGGCTCCCATCCGGCGTCTCTGGAGGTTCGTCGAACGTGCTCAAGTTCGTGACAAAGACCGGCGGGCTGTTCGCCTACACGATAACCGCAGGAAGTAGCCAATAGGCCTTCGGGGTCCCCGCTCTCTCGCACACAAGAGGCGGAAAAGCCGCAATTGTCGCAAGTTGTGCGATTCTTGGCGTATTGGTGACACAACGTGCAATACTTGGGCGCGATTTCCTTCCAAATGGAAATTCTGAGTAGACCACGTCTTCATGAAGGTTAAATCTGGGCCAGCAATCCATGCGCCTGTTTCAGTCCTTGAAAATACTCACCGGGATCGGCGAGGGGCTGATGGCGACAGTTGCAATAATTTCAATGTATTCGTACTCCTTGGACTTCCTCCCGGGGGGCCTCAATACGCTCCTCCTGGGAGGAGGGGCGGGACTCCTCGCGGCGACGGTCGTCGCCACCCAGAAGGGGCGAAACAAGTCGGAGCCGATCGGAGAGGTAGGAGCCCTCCCGGGGATGCCGGAGAAGCAGCGAGTCGCCTCCAGGAGCCCAAAGGGAAAGACGGTCGAGAAGGAGCGCCTCATGAAGAGGTACGACAGGGCCTTCGCGGAGATGCTATCCCGCCACGGCCCTGGCAGCAGGGCGGACACCCTCGAGAAGATGAAGCCCATCATCTACGAGCTCTCGCCCGACATCAAGGCTTGGACCGGGGACGTCAGGATTCGCGTCTACCTGCTGCTGCAGGAGATCGCGAAGGACCTGAGCGACCCCGCCTACGCAAAGGCCAGCCTGGGCCTGCTCGTGCTCATCCTCTCGAAGGGCGGGAACAGCGCGCGGGAGATGGCGAGGCCGATCTTCAGCGAGCAGATCATGAGGATGTACCAGGACCCGAAGTACGAGAACGAGCGCTTCCTCCCGAGGCTGATGCTCATGCTGGAGGGCAACGAGCCCAAGCAGATCGAAAAGCTCACGAAGGAGGCGATCCACGCCTGGGGCGACGAGCGCTTCCGCGCCGCAGGAGACTTCCTCGGCCTGGACGAGCTCGACGAGCGGGGCCTCCGGAACAGGATCAAGGGGGTCCTGGGCGGGGAGATAGCCAGGGCGGGCACGGACGGGGACATGACAGCCCTCAACAGGGCCGTCGAGCTCTATCACGCGGTGAAGTAGGGCCGCGCGCTCCGCAACGTGGAGCCCGAATCTGGATTTCAGCGACTAACATGGCTAAATTGATGGACCGCGTCGAGCACGCCGTCGTCTGATGCTAACCGGGAATTCGCGGCCTGAGACTGTCGCCGCGGAGAACCAGGTGAAGCTGAGTAACCTGGGAATCCCGGGCCTCGAATTCGTGACCGGAGGCGGGCTGCCCCAGGACAGCGTGTACATATTGACAGGCCAGCCGGGCACCTACTACGCGACCTTCGCGCAGCAGGCGATCTACAGCCACCTCTTGAAGAAGGGGAAGGCGGTGTACTACACCTCCGAGACCTCGAGCACCGAGATCGAGCAGGACACCGACCTCTACGGGTGGAACCTCCAAAGGTCAGTCGAAGACGGCAGCCTTCAGTTCGTGAGGCTGTTCTCCCCTGCCTTGCAAGCGCTCGTGAGCTTGATGCCTCGCCCCCCCAACGAGCAGGCGCTCAACCTCTCCGCGGCGGGGCTGGGCAACCTGACCAGGGACTTTCTCACCCACCTGAAGGACGAGCGGTGGAGCATCCTCAACATCTCGTACCTCATGAACCAGTATTCGCCCCAGGAGATCAACGACCTGATGCTCTTCTGGGTAAACGCCGTCCACAAATACGGCGGCGTCCACTTCGTTCTCATGCTCCAGGGGGCGCACGACGAGAGGCAGGTGACCTTCCTCAAGAACCTCGTGGACGGGGTCCTGTCCTTCAAGCACGTGGATGGCTTCCAGCAGACCGAGGGCGAGGTGGAGATACAGAAGATGCGCAGGATCCTGCCCAAGGCCAAGACCTTCAGGCACGTGGTGCAGAACGACGGCCTGGTGGTAGAGACCACGGCGAGAATAGGCTAGCCGGCCGGTACGTGATCCTGTCCGCGGCGCTCAGGCGCGCCGCGATTTTATCCGGTCAATTTCCGCCGCAGCGTCTCCCCGCGAGTACCTCAGGGCGACGTTCCTGCGCCTCATTTCGTCAGGAGCTTCCAGAGAGAGACGCCCGCCACTTCGGAAGCCTGCTCCAGCGATGCCATTTCCTTGACGTACCGGTCGACGGCGGCTTGGATGCGGTGAACGGGGGTGAAGCGGACGCCTCCTGAAACGTACCGGGAATCCGCCTCCCACTAGAACGCACGCACCCAGGGACCCAAGGGTGGTGCAACGCACAATGTTACAGACTGGCACCCTCGGTCGCATGCACCGCTGTTGCACAGCACGCGTTCTAATCGCCTCTTCACCACCCCTCCGCCAGGATGCAGTCACTACAGCACGCGCGGCAGACTCAGGCGGACGCGCAGTACGGCCTTGCGCCCGCGGAGGCAGTCGCGCCCAAGCAATCACCCGCAAAGAACAGAGGAAGGCTCGACGTCATGGCGGACATCCTGAACTGCTGCAGGTCCTCTTCCAGCAAGAGCCACATCATGCTCTACGCCAACGTCAACAGCATCGTCGCCACGAGGATGATCGAGAAGCTGACAGAGACCGGGCTCCTGGACTCCGTGCACGAAGCGGAGAGCGTGGTCTACCTAGCGACGCCCAAGGGCGCGGGCTTCATAGCGACGTACGTGGAGCTGCAGCGGATGATCTCTCCCGAGCTCGTCCCGATGGAGTCGAAGACTAACAACCCGAATCGACTCAACAGTCTAAACTTCTAAACTCTCGCGGAGAAGTCTCGGGCGCGCCACATCAGGACGATGTATCCGGAGCGATACCCGGAGCTCGAAGGCCGGAACAGGAAGCTCAAGAACCCCATCGCGAAGGGCGCGGGCTAGACCTTGTCTTACGTAACGTTGGGCATCAAGGGCGTCGACTCCCTGCTCGACGGCAAGGGGGTGCCGAAAGGCTCGTCCGTCCTCCTGCTCGGGGCGCCGGGGAGCGGCAAGACGATCTTCAGCCTGCAATTCCTCCAGTCGGGCCTGGCGGCTGGCGAGAACGGCGTGTACCTCTCGATGGACGAGGACCCGGAGAGGCTGCTTGCAAACGCAAAGCAAATGGGGGTCGACCTGGCGAAACCGGTCAAGGAAGGAAGGATCGCCATAGTCGATGCCTCTCCCATCAGGCTCCTGCCCGCCAAGATCAAGCTCGGCGGGGCGGAGGTGGGCGGGCACGAGTTCGCTCTCTCCACCATGATCTCGTCCCTGACAGAGGCCGTGAAGAAGACCGGCGCGACCCGTCTCGTGGTCGACCCGATCTCCACGCTCATCGTCCACTTCGGCGACGAGTACACGAGGCGCATCGCGTTCCTAGACTTGATAGCCGCGGCCAACAAGACGAAGTGCACGACCATATTCGTCGACGAGCTCAACGACGCCCAGCTCCAGCGCCCCCACGTCTTCGAGGAGTTCCTGACGCAGGGGGTCATCGTCATGTCGAAGATCCTCGCCGGCTCGACATTCACTCGGGTCTTCAGCATCGAGAAGATGCGGGGAGTGGCGCACGACACCCAGCCGCATCCCTATCGCATCACGGAGCACGGGATAGAGGTCTTCCCGACCGAACAGATTTTCTAGTGCCGTTGACAACGACTGGATATCAACTGGTGAATTGGATGAGACGCCTGCCGATAGGGGTCCCTGACATGGACCTGATGATGCTCGGGGGAATCCCCGTGGGCTCGCTCTGCCTAGTCCTCGGCCCGCCGGGAGCCGGGAAGAGCATCCTCAGCAAGCGCTTCCTCTATGCCGGGATACAGGAGAAGAAGGACGCCTTCCTCGTGGCGACGAGCGAGGGGGAGGACAGGATCCTCGAGACGATGCAGCTCTTCAACTGGGACAAGGGCGTCGAGAAGTACATGCACCTGCTGGACTGCTACTCGTGGAAGTCGGGCAAGTCCAAGTCGAAGTACTCGGCCAGCCTGACCTCCCTCACCGACGTCTCGGTGGGCATAACGTCCATCATCGACGACGCGGGCGTCCAGCCGGAGGACGACTCCAGGATCGTGATAGACTCTTTCACGGACGTCATAAACTACGGGGGGGCGGAGAGGGCGCTGAGGCTCTTGGACACCGTCCACACCAAGCTGCAGACCAGGGGGGTGACGGGTCTGTTGCTCCTGGAGGAGGGGGTCCACGACGAGAAGACGGTCAAGTCCGTGGAGTACGCCACCGACGGGACGATCAGGATGAGGTTCTCTGAGACGGGGAGGTTCATGATGGTCAGCAGGCTCGCTGCGACACCTCTCACACCAAAGTGGATCGCCTTCACGATAGGCCGCTAGGCATCTTCCGGCGAGGCGGACCCCGTTCTGCTCCATCGACGGGAGCAACGAAGGACCTTCGTTTTGGGTAGTGGGACTCGACGGGGCTACGCCTCTCCAAATCATCAGGTGGAACTAGGGTATTGAGAGGGATGAGATGGGAAGTCGTATTAGGCGGGCGGTTGCCAGAGTCCGATAGGAGGACTGTCTCATACGCGGACGGACCACGGGCATCCTGGTTGCCAGCTTCACCTTGCTGTCTAGCTTCCTGTTACTTGGCTCGTTGACCTCCGCATCCAGCTCCCTGTCGAGGATGGGTGAGGCGACATCGACCTCCTCTCGAACGGCGAGCCCTTCCGCTACCTCAGGATTTCACGAATTGACATTCATCCAAGAAGGTTCTTCGCTGTGCAACGGCACGGAGTACTGGCTCCCCTGGAGCGTCACGCTCTCAAACGGGGCCATAGGCAGTTTAACCAAGTCGAATCCCTCGAACGCAACGATGGTCTTCTCCAATGAATTCGCCTGTCCAAACGGAGAGATGACTTACGCTAACGGATTCTCTTGGTCAAGCGACGAAAGGGCGTCCACCATAACCTTCCTCGTGCCCTACGGTTCCTACTCCTACGAGGTAGTCGGCCCGAGCCGTCAGGGCGTCTACCAGGCCGCGACGTTCGGCCGTATAGATTTCTCTCCGTCTAACACCATTCCCGTCGTAATCAACCTTGACTGCTGTTGAAGACCCTCTCTGGTTGTTTGATTTTCAGGATTTGTAGTGCGGGAAAATCTCACGACTCGCTTCAAGCCGGCGGCCCTATCGCGCCGTCAATGAATCAGGACTGCCGGCCCCGCAACGCAGGTTGATATATCTCCGCGCGCAGCAAGACGGCAGGGAGGCGTGAGAAAGATGAGACTCATCGGTGCCCTCATACCGCCGATCATCATAACCTCAATGATGGTCGCCGCACTTCTGATAACCGTCACCTTCGAGAACCAGGTCACTCCGGCCACCCAGCAGACGATAGCCGCGCAGATGCCTTTCATGACCATGCCGACGGGCGGCAACCTCGTGCTGTCGTTCGGGGCCTTCCTCCTGGCCACCTTGGTCGCGGATCTCGCAATCTTCCTGCCCCTGCTGTTCTTGGGCAGGCGCCACAGATGAGCTCCACAGACTCTCAGCGCCTTCTTGCGAATTCGGCGCCATGGCGCCGCTGCAGCGACCGGACCTGACGCTCACGCTTTTATCCGCCCGCCGACCACCTGGAGGCGCTTGTCCGTCGACTACAAGTTCGTGGTGAAGGTCCGCGAGGCTGCCAAGCCGAAGCGCATCCCGAAGGAGGTCTCGGAGCAGCTCAAGGGAGTCGCCGGCGCCAAGGCCATCGCGAGGATGAAGAAGGAGAGCGTGGACTGCCCCGTCATCAGTCAGGAGGTAGGTTTCCTCGTCTGCTTCCTGTGCCCGTCGTTCCTCCGGAGGGTTACGGGCGAGGTGCACTGCGCCGGCGGGCAAGGCCCGCCGAAGGAATGGCTCCTCTAGGGCCTACCTGTAAAAGCCGACAGCCAGCCCTATCAGGAAGGTTATGGACGAATAGGGCAGGTAGCCCGCCAGCCGCTGGGCCTGCGTCAGCACCTGCGGGCCTGAGCCCCTGAAGGCGCTGAGGATCGGCTGTATGACTTGCGAGGGCGTGAGAGCCCCGACGAAGATGAGGAGGAGGATGATTATCGCTATCACCGCGCCCACCTTGAGCGCTTGTTTTATCACCGTCCCTACGAGGAAACCCAGGATGAGGGGGACTACGGCCGCCACGATGAAGGCGGTCGACAAGTCGGGAACAGCAATGCTCACCATCGGCTCGTGGACTCGCCGCTCCGAGATATATGTGCTACGGACGCGTCGTGCGGCGCGGCCGCACCACTACTGGGAGCGCGTCACCCTCAGGCCGCTGGCGTCGTCGACGAGCTGGGTGGGGAAGAGGCTCCTGACGAAGCTCACCACCTTCTCGTCGTGCGCGCCGAGCGTCATCAGGAACAGCGCGGACGTCCTCCCGTTCCCCGTCGTCTCGTTCACCTGCTTCATGAACTTGTACGTCGCCTCGAAGCCCGCCGACAGGACCATGTCCGAGACGCTGTCGAAGACTATCGAGACCTGCGCGGGGGCGGTGGCGGCGGCCACGGTCTTGTCTATGAGGTCCAGAATGACCGCCTGGTCGTTGCTGGGGATGAGTATCTGCGACGGCTCGTTCTCCTCCGGCTTCGGGTACGAGACCTTCGCCGAGAGGATGTAGAACCTCACTCCCGGCATCTTCTGGAGCGCGTTGAATATCGGGCTCCCCTTCGCCGTGAAAACGTACACCGTGTGGGTAGTCGAGATAGACTGGCGCGCATAGTCGGTCACGGCCTGCTCGTACGGGACCGAGGGGTCTGTCTCCAGGAGGAGCGACCTCCCGGGGAGGAACGTCGAGGGGACGCCCAGGCGCTCGGTGAACGGGAACTCGGCGGTGGTCTTCCCGGTCGGCCTGACCGGCTCGAAGAACGCGGTGAGGAGGGACGCCCTCCTGAAGACCAGCGCGCTTATGCCGAACGCGACCGAGGCGATGAGGTAGCCGAAGGGCGTGGCGTCAAAGTTCTTCGAGAGCAGGTACCCGTTGAAGAAGAGCAGGTCCACCCCAATGCCGCTCCAGACCGCGGGCAGGATGTTCAGGACCCTGCTGACGGATGGGTCCTTGACCTTCCTGGCGGCGAGGATCAGCAGCGACGACGGGAAGAGGATGAAGACCGCGAGCACCACTAGTAGCACAACGAGGTAGAAGTTCGTGAACACGGTGATTGGGACCCCCGCGCCCGTGATGCTGGCCGCGTCGGGGTACCCGTAGAAGGGCTGCTCCGCGACGAGGTAGACCCCCGCATAGACTATGAAGGCGGTGTACGCCCCGAACAACGCCAGGAGGCCCTTCTTCTGCCCCAAGAGGTTGACCACGCTCTTGTTCCCTATCCCCGAGGGGACGATGTACACGGTCACCGCCAGCAGCGTCAGGATGACCACGTCGGCTAGGATCAGGGTGGTCCCGCCGATGGTGTAGGTCGTGATGAAGTTGACCGAGAGGAACGCCGTCCGAAGGAACTCGAAGACGACGACTCCCATGAAGAGGATGTGGACGGCGAGAAGGAGCCCCTTCGTGTACTGGTAGGCCGTTATCTTCTGCCTGTAGATGTAGTAGGCCGAGAGGCCGGTAATCTCGAGAGTGACTATGTGGACTAGAGGGTAGAGGAGATAGGGGAAGATGTTCGGTGTCAAAGCGACGGTCGCCAGGAGGCTCAGAGCGAACGCACCCTCCCCAGGTCGAAGGCTACGCTAGACAAGCCGGTGGGAAACCCAGACATCCTCGTCGCTGTGCGGTCTAGAGCCAATGTTTTCGCGCTTTTTCTCTGAAACTTACAAGTTTCTTGAACTTAAGGCTATAAAGCGAGTGGAGCAGAAATCTAGTCGGCGAAGATGTCGTGAACGCGGCTCAGGCCTGGAGGAGGGCAGCCTAGTACTTGGAGACCGACATCTTCGGCGCGAAAGACACGGTGTGGAAGCGCTTGCTGTGCTCCGTGCCCCTCATCTTGAGGATCATCAGGCGGGTCTTGAACTGGTCCTTCTCCACGACGTTCTCGAGAAGCATCACCGAGTCCGCGACGAACCCCTCGATGCCGAATCCCATG
>DATJAJ010000045.1:0-25737 GCA_035516335.1 Nitrososphaerales archaeon | reverse complement strand
CGGGCCCACCGCGCTCTCTCAGCAGTGGCCTGAGTGGCTGTCGAGCGGCACCCCTCCGAAGATCATGAGGTCCGGGTACATCATAACGACCGAGATGGACGTCAAGTACGCTAGGTACCACGCTCAGGCGCAGCTCTGCGTTGCGCTCAATCCGGTCGACAAGCTCCACGAAGAATGCTTCAGGGTAGCGCGCGAGTCGATTGAGGGCGCGTTCGGGGCCCTCAGGCCGGGGAACAAGTTCGTCCAGGTCGCCGAGGCAGCGGAGGCTCCTCTGAAGGAGGCGCACGCATGGCATCCCGGTCCTCTCGTGCACAGCATGAACCCCCAGATTCTGAGGACGCCTCACTCGATGGACTACACGAAAGGGAGTCCCCGGGAAGAGATGGGAGGGGACAAGTCCGCAAGCTATTTCACGTGGACCAGGGGCGCCGATGTCGTCTTGCAGAAGAACATGGTCTTCGAAGTCGAGCCCGTCGTGTGCCTCCAGGACCACAGGGTGCTGGTGGGCGGGACCGTCGTCATCGAGGACAACGGGCCTAGGCTCCTCAACCACATCGCGTTCGAAATGCAGAGGGTCTGAGCACCTCTCCCACAGATTCAATCGGCCCCAGGGGCGAGAGGCAACTTCGGCGACCGCGGCTGGACCTCGTTCCGGCAGGATGCTCGTCGGCTGCCACCGTGAAAGAACTACGACGCCGAGGTCTCGGGTTCGATGGCTTACGGCCCCGACTGGGTCACGGGCGGTTCCAGGTCGAACAGGGGCCTCGCGCTGCAGATCGATTTTAGCGCCTCGTTGCCATCGAGTTGCGAAACGCCCTGTTCCTCAATGTCTCTGATGCCAAGCTCTAGCCACAGTGAACGGAGACCTCGGTCGGCAACGCTGAGGTCTGCGACCTGCCTGGCTGTTGTCACTTGGCTTTCACCCTTTCCAGTTCGTGTCTTATGGCCCGGTCCATGAGCTCGGAAACTTCAATGTCCTCCCGTATCGCTTGAATCTTGACCTCCTTCCAAAGGTCATGGTCGACCTTGATCGACGTGGCCTCGCGCTTCTTAGCCGACATCTCGCTCTATCCGGCTGTGTGGTGGTTGGTTTTGCATATAACACTAGGGGTATGACTATACACCATCATGATAATTACAGTGGGGCAGACACGAAGGATGTCCAGCACTATGGAACACCAGTAGGACGATCTGTGTTATTGAGGAGCGGACAGAACCTGCGTGCGCCAGTTCGTCCCGGTCATTCGTCCCGGCAACCACCATCTTCGGAAGACAGAACCTCGGGGGCTGCCTGGGACAACTCCTGCCGCGGCGCACACGCACGGGGGTCGAACTACTTGTCGTTCTCGGCGTCGTCCTCCGGGATACGCTGGCCTCGTGTGATGGCGCAAGACGCTGGCTAGCCAGGACGCTCGGACTGAGATACCGACAGTGGTTTGAGTGGGCCCGCCCGGATTTGGACCGGGGATTCTGGCGCGAGAGCCTGACCCTCGATTCGCCGTGTGAGAGCGACGTCATAACCAGACTAGACCACGGGCCCGCTTCGCACCACTTTGCCCGTCGTTAAATAAACTGGACTGTACCAACCAGGACTGCACCAACATGGTTGCGCGGAGGGACCACGCGGCGCTACACCATGGTGATCCGGGCGGGCAGTCGGAACTCCCTCGATGAGATTCTGCCTAGCTCTGCCCGTTGGGTCCCGAAGGCCCGAGGTCGTGCTGATAGCACGAGATTGAAACGCAGGTCGGACCCTGGTCAACGAAGGTGGGCGTGTATCTCGCGATGAACCCCTTGGTGATGCTAAGCGACGTTGTGCTCGAGGATTGGTTGGTGAACGCGAACGCTAGCACATAGGTGCCAGGAGCGAGGCTGAAGTTCACGTACGCCTGTCGCACGCTTCCGGTCGAGTAGTAGGGCGCAGGAATCCCGAGGCAGCCGTCGCTACTCGGGTAGCTGCCGGCCCCGAAGGTCACAAGCATTGTCGCGCTGCCGTTGGTCGTGAAAGCGCCGGTGACGATTGCAGGTTTGCCTATCGAGAACTGGTAGTAAGTACAACTGCCGTAGACGTAGACTGATGACATCCCTTCCCGGAAGTGGAGCCCAACGGAGCTTGCCGGGAAAATCATTGGGTACACCATGACCGCGACTAGGGACACAGCCGCGACCGCGCCGACTGACCCGAAGATCCTTCCCCTTCCTATCCCCTATCCCCACGCCTTTTTCGACCTCCACGAATATATGTGTATCTGCGTGAGAGGCAACCCCACTCGCCAGGCGTCAATGCTGATCCGCATGACTTGGACATCGCTCCAGGTTGAATGCAATTACCAGCCCGTCTGGCTAGGAAAGTATCAAAAATTACTGGATTCTATTGCCCAAATGCCAACCCCGGCGACAAGCATATATCCAGTCACTCCAGCTGACCTAGAGTGTGGACGAGGCGGGCCGGGAGGTAGAAGAGGATTGAGCGAAGACATCTCCCCGCACAAGCGAAGGACCGTCATCAAGTCTTTCAGGCTTTCTGAGGAACTTGTCTCGGCCCTAGAGGCGCAGGCCAAGGAGGAGGGCACGACGATCAACGGGCTCTGTTCGACCGTGCTGACCAGACACGTGGAGTGGGGGGCTCTGTCGAAGGTCCTCGGAATGGTTTCATTCTCGAGTGGGACGGCGATGGCCCTTCTCGAGTCCGCCGATCCTAAGACCCTCGCTGCCGCTTCCAGAAGGCTCATGCCCGAAAAGTGGAAGGGGATGGTCATGTTCAAGAACCACGAGCTTACGATCGATGGGTTCCTGGACCTCTTCAAGCTGATCACGAAGTACGGGTACTCCGCCGATCTAGACGTCCAGAAGAACGGAAGGGAGTATCGAGCGACCTTCAGGCATCATCTCGGTCCGAAGTTCAGCCTAATCCTGCACAACGCCATAGATGAGCTTCTTCGGACTACCTTCCACGTCGTACCCACTTTCGAGGTAAGCGACGAGACGCTTGCCGTCACGTTTTCCGAACAATAGAAGAACGGCCTGAGGGACTGCTTCACGGTCCGGCGTCTACAACTGTACACTAGCCAGAGCGACTAACACGTGACTCTTTTTTGCTGTACACGACCTGCTTATCTTCGCGCCTAACAGGTTAGCACTTGCGAAGGTAAGTGAAAAACAGCAGAGGGTTCTGGCCTCTTGGCGCGTCCGTCAGCTTCCTGGTTCTGCTTCCATTGTTCGTTCTCCTGATGCTCGCCTATCATCGTTCACCTCCCGCCCAGGCTACGGTACCAGTTCGCCCCCCGATCCACGCTTTTGCCAACGTGGAGGATACCTGTCGTTTTGGTGATAGCGTGAACGCTTCTAGGCCCGCCCAACCATCATCGGGGCAGACGGTCGGAGGGTGAGATAGCGGTTGGTGAGTCCTCAGGCTCCAATCCGAAGAGACCATGCGGGCATCGATCTTCACGAGAACTACAGCGAAGACACGACCGTGCTGGACGCTCGACAGCTCCTCGCACGCACGGACACGGGAGCCCCCTGCCCTACGGACGTCGATTCTGGCAAGCCCGGCGTATCGACCACCGCGGACTCCGCTCAGGTCCCGGTCGCCAAGCCCCGGCAGACGCTTCGCGGCCCTGGACTTCGAACAGATCGAGGGTCGAAGCGGGGCAACTGGTCCATAACCTTTGCCGTGGAGAGCGAAATCGCGATACTAGGACTCGCTGGGATGGAGACTCCGGTGTACTACCTGTGCCACGTCGGCATACCGGAGGTGGGCATTCCACTCAGGCTCAGCCACCTGGTGGACATTCTTGGCGAGACCTTTGACGTCACGGTGGTCTTCGTCGAAGTCGAGATCGCTGAAAGATTCATACTCGAACCGGACGTGCCTTCGATTCTGGCGTCCCCGATGGTGACTGGGGCTTGGAAGGTCAAGTGACGTTGAACCTGTCTGATGCCGCGGCCGGCGTCGGGGCGAAGCCGAAGACACTCTTCGATTTCTCGCCCAAGATCCGGTGCTGCGTGGTCTTCAGCAGTGCGGGGAAGAGACTGGAGGTCTCACACAGGGGCTGGCCGCTGACATTCGAACCCGATGAGGACTTCACCCTCATACATGAGCATGCGGCCCTCCTCTTCCCGAGGCGCCAAAGGTCGAACGGGCCTCGGGGAGGAGCTCGCTTCGTGGTGGTCTCCTCCGACTCGAAGGTGCTCTTGGCCTATCAGATCTCGGACAAGCTGGTGGTGGTCACCGCGGACCCGGACTTCCAGTTGGCCGAGTCCGCAAGACTGGGACGGTACTTGGAGCGGCTCTACTACTGGCTGGGCGAGGACACCGCACCAGACTCTGCAGGGCCAACATAGTCCAGCCTCGGGCTTCGCCGAACCAAATACTGCCTGCCCGCGGTCAAACTGGGATTCGCTCGGTCAGCCCGTGAACTCCAGTATCTCGAGGCCGCCGTTGTAGGACGACGTGTATATCAGCCCCTTCTTGTCGACGAACACATCCATCACGTCTATGCCCGCACCGATGTGGCCCCCTTCCGCTCCGTATGGGTTGTAGTAGACCTTGGGAGTGCCGGGGACGTAGTATCCGACTTCAGAGATCCTGTAGGGGTCAGAGACGTCGTAGATCCGAAGGCCTCCGCAGCCCGCCGTGGCGTAGATTCTGTCGTCTGACTTCAAGGCCTCCTCCGTGGGCGGGTTCTCATGCATGTTGTGTATGCCCGGCCCGAAGGGAGCCGAGACTCCCCGGTCCCTCACCTCCAAGGGAGGGCGGGGGAACATCCCCACCACCCTGGGTGACCTTTCGTCGCTGATATCGACCACGTAGGCAAACCTGTACTCGCTGACGTAGATCGCGAACTGCCTGTTCTTGATCGGCATGAGGGTATGGTTCATGTTGCTGTCAAGATTGAACTCGGACACCAGGGTTGGCTTCCGGATGTTGGAGATGTCCACTATGGTCGCTCCCAACTGGAACCAGCACATGTACAGCCGATCTCCCTGGACTATCGCGTGGTGCGATTGCACACCCGGGAAGGTGTTCGGCCAGTTCGGCGTTTCTCCGCCCTCAATCCACTGGCCCTTGCGCCAAAACCTCGATACCTCCTTCGGGTTCTTCGGGTCTGAGACGTCGGCAATCACCTCTATGCCTCCCCAGTAGCCTGGCATGTCGGCCGAAATGAACGCATAGTGGCCGTCGAACCAGAAGCGGTGGCAGTAGTTGCCACCACCTTCCAATGTCCACTGCCCTGTCTTGAAGAATGAGAGGAGCTTCGGTTCAGCAGGCTTCGTTATGTCATAGATCTTGATCCCCGACTGAACTGGTTCCCGGGGGCCTCGCTTGTGGAAGTCCGGGTATTCAGGGTGCACGTGATATTTCGTAGGCTCGAAGAACTTCCAGTCGTTGGCCACCAGCAGGGTGTTGCCGACGACTCGGCACTTTATGCTCCAGGCGTGTGGACCGTCGGTTGGGATGAAGCTCACTACCTGCGGCCTGGCTGGGTCCTTGACGTCCACGACGCTCAGGCCCCCGCTGTACATGTGACAGACGTACAGGTAGTGGTCCTTCTTCGCGATCTCGGAGGTGTCCCCGCGTCCTTCCAGGTCATACTGCGAGATCAGCTTCGTGTTCTTGTGGAGGGGCGGATAATCATGATGAACGTATGGTTGGCCAAGGGATATCTCTGAGCCGCCGCTGTAGTCCAGTCCTCTGCTCACGTCCCACTTCGATTTGTCGTACATTACAGGCTTGCTCATGTTCAGACACTCGCGCAGGCACGTTTGTTCCTATTTATAATTAGTCGAGGTGCGATGAGCCTCCCACCACTCATTCGCGCCTCAGGAGTACTTGTTGTATGCTATCCGTGACAGAAGGTCCGCTTCGCGGTTATCTTCCCGGGGGACCCACTCGAACTTCGCCGGGCCGAATTCCTTCAGGAGTTCCTTCGCCTCATTGAATTTCTCGACATAGCCGCCCTTCTTGACCTTCCAGCCCTGGCCCATCTGCCCCACGAGGAGTTTCGAGTCGGATCTTATGGTCACATCCTCCGTGATCCCGAGAGACTTCAGCTTCTTGAGCGCCATCACCAGCGCCGAGTATTCGGCAAAATTGTTGGTCACTCCCCGCCCAGCCAAGCCTCCATCCTCAGCCAGCTTCTTCGACCCGCAGTAGATCACGTAGCCGTATGTTCCCGTTCCGGGATTGCTGGGTTCCGCGAGACCGTCGATGAAAACCACTACTTCCAAGGTGAGCACCAGCGATTATACCCAGGGCGCTTGAAGCTTGCTGATCTGAGAAGATACCCTGTTCACGTATTCGTCCAGCCGTGCCAGGACGGTCTTGGCAGTTATGACTCCCACGACGTCCCCCTTCTTAGTGACAAGCATCCTCCTGACGCCCTTCTCTGTCATCATGTTGGCGACCACGGCTATGCCCTCGTCGGCGTCCACGCTGACCAACTCGGTGCTCATGATCTCGCTCAGTGCCACCTTGCGGGGGTCCCTGTGAGCGGCCACGACCTTCTCCAGAATGTCCCACTCCGTAACCATCCCCTCTGGCCGATTTGGAGCGCCGATGAGAACGAAACCGTGCCGCTTTGTCGTCATCGTCTCGGCCGCATCGAGTACCGTTGCACTTCCAGGCAGTGCGATGCAGTCCTTCTCTACGATGTCCTTGGCGTAGAGCACCATCAGGTGTCTTGAAAGCCCAGGCTCATAATTAATCGTTTCCTGGACGACGCTCCCCCGCCTGTGTTTGCAGGTCAGCCAGCGTCGTTATATGCACCTTCGCGTCCACCAACAATTCCCCAGGGATCACCGAGTTGGAAGTATGAAGCGCAACGTCTCCTTTGACACCATCGTGGTCGTCGCATTGGTTCTCTACGCCTGGTCCGTCTGGGCGCACTTCCCCTACGCGGGGGGGCACATCTACAGCGACATCGTAACGGTCTTCCAAATCAGGGAGTGCGGGGCAGCGTGCGTTCCGCCCTTCCCCATACCGTATGTGCAGTCTTTCATCGAGTACCCGATAGGAACCGCCTTCTTCGCCTACGCGATGGGGGTGTTCGCGAGCTTCCTCCCCGGCCAGTTCCTCAACACCTACTACCTGCTCAGCTGCTTCTTCCTTTCGATCCCGACACTCCTGCTCATCCGAGAGCTGCGGTTGATCACTACCCTGAGAGGGCTCAAGGTAAGCAACATCTTCTGGTTTCTCGTGGCCACGCCGACCTTCCTGTTCGCGCTCCTAGCGAACTGGTACGTCATCGGCGCCTGTTTCACCGTCGCCGGCCTTCGTTTCTTCACTCAAGGAAGGACAAAGACAAGCGGCCTGCTCCTCGGGCTTTCAGCCGCGACCAACCTGGTCACGGCGGTCCCAGCGCTGGGCCTCTTGCTTTCAGCGAGGCGAATCAGAGACGCCGTCGCGTTTGCCGGTGTTGCCGTCGGGTCCTACTTGATGCTCAATCTGCCGATCTATCTCCTCAACCCGGCGAACTGGCTCGGGTTTTGGAGGTTCCAGTACAACTGGTACATCGAAGACTCGTGGATGCTTCTCTTCGTCGGCAACGAGTCACCACTTCGGCACGTGATCCCGGAAGTTCTGTTCGCGGCTTTCATCCTTGTGCTACTGGTGCTCCGGTTCAGATTCAAGACGGCCGATCCTCTGGTGCTCAGCTTCATCTGCACCTTCGCTTTCGTATTCAGCACCTACGTGTACACACCGCAGATGAACGTGCTTCTCCTGCCGTTCTTCGTCGTCATCCCCGCCCTCGCGAGCTACCCCGAGTTCATCGTATTCGATGCCCTGAACGCCCTGGTTATCGTCGGGTTTTCGACCGGGCTCACGGACTTCTTCGCTCTCTTCGGCGTCGCCCTGACCGTCGGCCAGTGGGGGCTGACATCTCCGATACAGCTCGCGGGGATAATCAGGTCGTTTTGGGTAGGGAAGTTCGCGGCCTACGATGGACTGTACCGCAAGGGGGTCAGAGAAAAAGGAGAAAACAAAAACATGCGGGATCGGCCGCCGGTGAAGACGAGCCGCCTTCCCACAGAAAAGGACTCGCGAGAGTCTTACTCTTCTGCCTCTTCACTTGAAGCGGGTGCCTCAGCCATTCCACCGGAAGCAGAAGATCCCTCTACGACTTGACCCGTAGCGAATCTGTTTGCGACCTGGGTGACCTTGATTCTGGCTTGCTGTCCCTGCTTGGTACCGGCCACGAAGATGACGAAACCGTCGACCTTCGCAATGCCGTCACCGCGCCTGCTGATCTCGGAAATAGTCACGTCGTACTCCTTTCCTACTTCAACCGGCTTTGGTTTGAAGGACCTGAATCCACCAGAGCCACCTCGGCTGTAGTTCCCTCGTCCGAAACTCGTTCTTTCACATCCTAGCGCGTCGGTTTTCGCTAAGAAACCCCCTTCAAGGCGTGCTTAAAAGACTTCTTGAAAGCGAGCTTTCGCGTCACCGTGAAGCAGCCTCAACGACTTCCCGTCGGCTCCTGGCCTGAAGCACCCTCTGCTAAGGATTAAAGCCTCGTCTGGGGGGGCTATCTCGTGCCAAGGGAAATCAAGACCAAGGAAGACTTCCAGAAGCTGCTCCCGGCGGCGACCGAAGTGAGAGTGTTGCGGGGCGAAGAATCTGCCAAGGTCAAGCTTCGGACGCCTGAACAGCTGTACACGTACAAGACCAGCGCCAGCGAAGTCGACTCGCTCGTGAAGGGACTGAAGATCCCGGTCGTCGAACTTTAGAGGAAGGAGATCGCCAGCACCAACAGGCCAAGGGCCATCGGGATCGGCAGGCCGGGCAGCAGCCTCCTTCTGGTTAGCAGGTAGAGAGTAAAGACCACGCCGAAGTCCACGGCGACGAGCGTCAGAACCGTGTTCAGGGGCCGCAGGTAGAAGAGAGCGATGGATGGCAGCATGGAATAGAAGACTATGTCGCCGAGGCCAAGGGTGAATTCTCCCGTCTTGACAGACATACCGGCCAAGGCTCCAGCAGGCGCGGCGCTGACGAGCTGCTTCAGCGGTCCACGGAAGACGGCGTAGATGTCGTATATCCCGAAGAGCAGGGGGAGGAAGAGGGCCATGTCGAGGGGCAGGGTCGATGCAAAGAAGCTACCCACCTCAGCCGATATCAGCCCCAGGATTGTCGTGGAGAGTATCCAGTAGTTGTGGAAGAATATCGTGTACCCGATAACGACCGCGGGCACAGCGGCGATTGCGAGTTCCAAAGGCAGGACGTAGGACGCTCCGTACCAGGAGTAGTTCGAGAATATTCCGTCTATGGTGAACCAGGTCAGAGCGAAGGCGGAGAAGGCCACGGCGAGGAAGACCACTGCCTTGAACGACCGAACTAGCTTCTTCCGTATGAGCCAGACGAGGCCCAGGGTAGTCGCGAACACCAGCACGACGAGCGTCAGGGCGTTACCGATCGAGACCGTGGGGGCGGAACCCGTGAATGGGCCCACCGAGATCTGACCGACGGCATCGTACACCGGCTTATTCAGCACCGTAATCCAGAGGGCCACCACCTGAACAGCGAAGACCAGAGCGAGTGCTGCCGCGAGGTTGCGAGGGGTGACCTTCTTCCTGACCTCAGGCTCCCCACTCATACTTGGAATTCTTGTCCCGGCGAAGCGGCAAAAGCGTCGGCGCCCAGCTCGCGGTGTATCTGTTCCGCGAGCGACACGCAGGACTCCTCCTCTCCGTGAACGGTCAGATAGGTGGGTGACCCCTTCACGCCCTTCAGGTCTCCCATGAGCTCCTGCCTCCCGCTGTGCGAGGAGAAGTCGAAGCGCTTGACCTCTGCCACAACCTTCGTGGGCTTGCCCTTGTATATCGTCAGCCCCTTCTCGATAAGTGTCCTCCCCGGAGTGCCGGGGACCTGGAAGCTCACGATGGCAATGCCATTCTTCGGGTCCATGGCGAGCCTCTCGTTGTAGAATATCGACGCGCCGCCCACCAGCATCCCCGCGGGCGATATGATCACCCCTGGCTTCTTGACCAGGGCGTTTCTCTGGCTCCAGCTCGCGACCTCCTCGAGCCCTTCGAGGGTCCGCCTAAGCGCCACCGGATCTCGCAGGTACTCCTGGTAGCGGAGAAGTATGGCATTCACCTTCAGGGCCATGCCGTCCATGGCGACCGGGTGTTTGAAGTCGTACTTCTTCAGCGTCATCGCTATCTCCTGGGCGCGCCCGACGGAGAACGCGGGGACGAGGAGTATGCCGCCTCTTTCGACTATCATGCTCGCGAAGTCGGCGAAGTCTTCCTCGACCCGTTTTCGCGCGGGGTGGTCTGCCGTGGCGTAGGTGCTTTCGGTAATGACCATGTCCGCTTCGCCCAGGTCCTTGGACGACGGCGAAAGAAGATTGGTCTCCTCTCCGTTTATGTCTCCAGTGTACACGAGGCGCTTCGACCCGGCCTCTACGGCTATGATCGCCGAGCCTGGTATGTGCCCGGCGTCGTAGAAGGTGACGGTGAAGTCTCCGATCTCGAATGGTTCGTGGTAGCCGTGGTTGACCGTATGGGAGTTCATGGCCATGAGGTCGAGGAACTCGAAAGGCAGATACTGTCCTGATATCTTGATGAAGTCCTTGATCAGGAGGTCGGACAACTCCGAGGTCACCGGCGTCGCGTGGAGTTTCATCCTCCCGCCGAGGAACTGCAGGGGGGCCGCGCCCGAGTGGTCCAGGTGCGCGTGGCTGAGCACCACGGCCTTCACGTCCTTCGGGGGGACGTGCATGGGAAATCCAGGGACCTTCGTCGTGAGGGCCCCATAGTCCAAGAATATCTTGGAGTCGTTGTGCGTTAATAGGAAAGCGGAGCGGCCGACTTGCCGAGCTGCTCCCAGTACCTTTACTTGCATGAATCCAGACTACTGTGCCAAGCTCCTTCGCTCCGTCTTTAAGCCTTTTGGATTAGAAAAGCCCCGAAACCCCGAGAAGCTTCGGAAGCGGCAGCGGATACCGAGGCACAACTGCTTAAGTCGGGGCAACCCTACACGGACCGTCGAACGAAGATTGACCAAACGGAAGCCATCGCGCGCGACGCAAGACGAATCGCCCGAGGGAGCCCAGGAGCTCGTCGCCCGAGTCAGGGTGAACAGTGGGGGCCGCCTGCCGCCGCTAGACCCCCGCACGTTCACAGACGAGCAGAAACGCCTCGCCTACGAGATATCGACGTACTACGGAGGCAAGCTCGACGGGCCTCACGCGATCTGGTTCAGGGCGCCCGCCTTGGCCAAGCAGGCTAGTAGGCTCAACAACGAGTTGCGAACGTTCGGGAAGCTGGAGCGGCGGCTCTTCGAGCTGGCCGTCTTGGTCACGGCCAGGCGTTACTCTGCGCAGTTCGAATGGTGCGTGCACGAACCCTCCGCGCTCAAGGCCGGGCTGAGCCGAAGGGTTGTGGAAGCGATTCGGCAGGGGGAGACCCCTATTTTCGAGCGACCGGACGACGAGGTCGTCTACGAGACCGTGTCTGAGCTCCAACGGGAAGGGACCCTGAGCCGAGCCACCTACGACAGAGCGCTCTCCGAGTTGGGCGAAAGCCCCCTCATAGAGCTCGTTACGGTCGCGGGCTTCTACACGATGGTGTCATTTCTGCTGAACGCATTCGATGCCCCCCTGCCCGAGGGACTTCCGCCACCGTTGTCCTAGCGGAGGCCGGTTCCTGTGACCGGTACGTCTTGCCTCTTCGCAGCTTTCATGATTCCCCATAGAGGGGCGTCGAAAGATACCGCTCCCCGCCGTCAGGAAGCACCGCGACCACCGTCTTCCCCCCGCCCAGCCCGTTCGCCTTCCTGAGGGCGACGTAAAGTATGGCGCCTGCGCTCATCCCGATGAGCAGGCCCTCTCGCCTTGCCGCGTCCCTCGCCGCCCGGAACGTCTCGACCTTCTCCTCTTCCCCCAGCTCAACGAGCTCGTCGAACCACTTGCTCCTGAACAGCTGGGTGGGGAACGGCTCGCTGGGGTTCCGTAGGCCCTGTATGGTGGTCCCGAATCTCGGTGTCACGCCGATGATCTGAACCTCCGGCCTGTGCTGCTTCACCCTCATAGAAACTCCGACGCCAGTCCCCGCAGTTCCGACGCCGATCACGACGGCAGCGAGGTCGCCGGGTGCCTGTTCTAGTATCTCCCGCCCCGTCGTCTGATAGTGGGCAAGAATGTTCGCGGGGTCCTGGAACTGGTCCAGGTCGATGTACTTCCGGGGGTGCTGCTTCAGGAGGCTCTGCTTCAGCTCAATGGCGCCGCCGGTGCCCTTGGAACCAGGCGAGAGAAGCAGCTCGGCCCCGTACGCCCTGATTATGCTTCTCCTCTCGAGACTGACGGACTCCGGCATCACGAGCGTAAGCCTATACCCCTTCGCCGCGGCGATCATCGCAAGGGCTATGCCCGTGTTCCCCGAAGTGGCTTCAAGGAGGGCGTTCTCCCTGCTCAGGCGTCCGGCGCTCTCCGCATATTCGAACATGTACAGCGCCAGCCTGTCCTTTATCGAACCGCCGCTGTTGTACCACTCAAGCTTCGCATAGACCGTGGCGTCGCCCGGCTTGGTCAGTTTGTTGATCCTGACCATCGGCGTCTCTCCAATCAGTTCAGTGACATCGTCGACAACCCTCATCTTGGTTTCCCGGTTCTTGGCCGGCCTTCGGCTGGCTAAATAGCCATTGGGCGCCGTGCGGGCCCCACGACCGGCGGATGATTCCCTACGGCTTCATTTGCCACAGTTGCCGCTTGCCAGGTCCTGGGGGAGGTACCGGTCGTACACCTGGGGGTACTGCTTGATCAGGTCTACGTTGAGCCTGAGGACGTTCACATATGGGCTTCCGAAGACCCACAGTTTGCCTTCCACGTTGCCGTTGACCAGCGCATCGAGAGTCGTCTGAGGAATCCCTGTCGCGTTGCTGATCCTCGGGACCTGGGAGGTTGCATTCTGCAGCGTGATGTCCGGGTCTACCCCCGAAGCAGACTCGGAGGCGGGCCTCTGATAGAAGAAGACCGAGGCATTGAAGTTCTGGGCGATGAGGTTCGAGCCGATGGTGCATCCGTTGAGGGTAACCAGCTCGCCATTCGATTGCCCCGGGAAGAGCGCCTGGGCAAGTCCGGTGATTGCCAGAGGGAAGAGAAGCCCGCAGACGATGAGCGAGAAGACAGCGATCATCACGATCGGTCTGTAGCTGGCTCTCCCTCCGTTAGCCATGGTCTCACGCATGAATTGCCACCAGCAGCAAGTCGATCATCTTGATTCCCACGAAGGGGACTATGATTCCGCCAACACCGTAGATCATCGTGTTTCTGAGAAAGAGCGTCATCGTGTCCGCGGGCTTGAATGTCACCCCTCTCATCGCCAGAGGGATGAGCAGCGGGATGATTACCGCGTTGAAGATAAGGGCCGAGAGGACCGCGGTGTTGAGTCCCAGATGGAGTATGTTGAGCGCCTGAAGCTCGGGGACAGCCGCCCCGAAGAGCACCGGCATGATCGCGAAGTACTTTGCGACGTCGTTGGCGATGCTGAAGGCAGTCACCGCCCCTCTCGTCATGAGGAGCTGCTTCCCGAGCAGGACCACGTCGATAATCTTGGCCGGGTTGGACTCGAGATCCACCATGTTGGCCGCTTCCTTGGCGGCCTCGGTCCCCGAGTTCATCGCAAGTCCCACGTCCGCAACGGCCAGCGCGGGCGCATCGTTGGTTCCGTCTCCGATCATGGCCACGATCCTTGACTGGGCCTGTTCGTTCTTCACTATGCCAAACTTGTCCTCCGGCTTTGTTCTCGGGACGTACTCCTGGATGCCGACTTCCGAGGCTATGCTCTTGGCGGTCAGGGGCTGGTCCCCCGTTATCATCACAGGGCGGATGCCCAGGGTCTTGACCGCCTGAATCTTCTCTCGGATCCCTGGTTTCAGGACGTCCTTCAGCCTGATCACGCCGAGTGCCTCGCCGTTCCTCTCCACCACCAGCGGCGTCTCGCCCGCGGCGGATATTGCCTCGATCGTCCTGTCGAAGTCTTCGGGGAGCGACTTCACCGTGGCTCTGAGCGAATCGGGAGCGCCCTTGGCGATGTCGATCTGTGACGAGTCCTCATTCCCGTTCTCGCCGGCGGGCACGTTGTCGAACTTCCGCCTGAAGCGACCGCGTGGGAGCATGAACCCTGCAGCCCGCGTGAACTTCACACCGCTCATTCGGGTTACCGCCGAGAACTCCCGGATCTCGGACGCCGCGAGCGAGTTCAGCTCTCTCGGCACGAAGCCCTTCTCGTGGGCAAGGCGGATGATGCTGCGACCCTCTGGCGTGTCGTCGTACCATGACGAAAGGAAGGCGGCCTCGCCGACCTCCCGCTCGGTGTGGTGACCGAACGGGATGAACTCTGTCGCGGTCCGGTTGCCCACGGTTATGGTCCCGGTCTTGTCGAGGAGGATGACGTCGGCGTCCCCGGCGGTTTCTATGGCCCGGCCCGACTTCGCCACTATCCTGCGCCTGTAGAGCCTTGAGATCCCCGACAGGCCGATGGCGGGGAGAAGTGCGCCGATTGTCGTGGGAAGAAGACATACGTACAGCGCGATCAGGACCGACAGGTCCGTCGAGATCCCCAGCGTGACAGCAAGGCCGAGGAGTGTGAGTATTATGATGCTGAAGATCGCTGTCAGTCCGATCAGGACGATGGTGACGGCCACCTCGTTCGGCGTCTTGGGCCTCTTCGAAGACTCCACCATCCGTATCATCTGGTTGAGGTAGGTGTCCTGGGGATCCACCGTCACCCTCACCGTCATCGTGTCGGTGATGACCCGAGAGCCCCCAATCAGAGAGTCGCCCGGCGCCTTCCTCACGAGGGCAGACTCGCCGGTGAGAAGGGACTCGTCCACCATGGCGATGCCCTCCAGAACCTCTGCGTCGATCGGGACCATGTCGTTCCTTTCGAGCAGAATCAGGTCACCCTTGCGCAACTGGTTCGAAAGGATCGGGACTATCTTCCTGGTCCACCCCTCGGTAACCACTTTCTTGCTCGGGACCTCCGCCTCCAACTTGCGCAGGGAGCTGGCCGTGTTCTTGGCCTGCTGCTCTGCTAGGGCGTCTGACAGAGTGCTGAACCACACCGTGACGAGAAGGATTGCCGCGACCTCGACGTAGTACGTCGTGTCTGACGCGCTTGCGACCGGTTTGAACCCCGCCGGGTAGATTGCCATGGCCGCCACGATGAAGAACGTGATTTCCACTATGAGCATTACAGGGTTTGAGCTGAGGCTGATTGGATTCAGCCTCGTCAGAGAGTCCAGAATCACCCTGCCTGAGAAGAGCGGCAGGCGCCGTCTGCGGTGGGGCACGGTCGCGACGTCCCTCTTTTCGGATTTCTCAGCCAAGTCCGTTCACGTTCCCCTGGAAGTAGGAGAGGATAGGGCCGAGAGCCAGGAACGGGAAGAAGGTGAGCACCACCAGTATGATGATGCTGCCGATCAGCACCAGCGAGAAGAGCAGAGTGTCCGTCTTGAGACCGGATTCGCTTGTCCGTTTCCTTCCCATCATCGAGCCAGACAGCGCCATCAGCAGCCCGATGGGAGCGTACCGTCCCAGGAACATCACGATCCCAGTGGACACGTTGAAGTAGACCGTGTTGGCCGCGGTTCCGAGGAAGTCCGAGCCGTTGTTGGCCGCTGCGGTTGTGTACTCGTAGAGAACCTGGATGAAATTCAGGGTGGCTGCGTGAGCCCCGGTGAGGCCCGTCGCGGCGACCATGGACTGGGCCGCACCGATGGCGTAGGCAACGAGCGTTGGCACGAGGATGATAAGAGGGTGAACCAGGAACGCGGCCATTACCAGGAGAACATCCCTCCCGGTGATCTTGATTCCGAGGTACTCGGGGGTCCTTCCCGACATGAGACCGACGATGAAGACGGTGATGACCACGTACATCACCATGTACATCAGGCCGACGCCTTTCCCTCCAGGAGTCGCCTGGATCAGCATCCCCATGAACGCGCCCAGTATGGGGAGGGGATGGATGCCCGCGAGTGACGCGTTCACCGAGCCCGTGGTGACCGCAGTAGTCACTATGGTCCAGAAATTCGAGAGGAATCCGCCAAACCGCACCTCTTGGAGCACTCCGAGCGTCTGTGCGGGGATGAATGCGATTCCGAGATCTATGGCAAAAAGGCCGTAGGCCGCAACGAGAATCGGTATGGTTTCCCTCTTCTTCCCGAGCATCTCGCCGAAGAGGAATACCAGCGCCGTGGGGAGGAGCAGCATCAGGCCCATCTCCAGTATGTCCGTGGGCACGCTGGGATTCATGAATGGGTAGGCGGAGTTCGCCCCGTAGAACCCGCCTCCGTTCGTGCCGAGCTGCATGATCGAAACGAGGGAAGCGACCGGGCCGACCAGAATCTGCTGGGTCCCCGACTGGATGGTGCTCACCAGGGTCGACGCGTTGAGTGTCTGGGGGACGCCCAGGTAGACGAGTATGAGGGCAGCCAGGGCGCAGAAAGGAATCAGTATCCGCGTAAGGGACCTAACGAAATCCACGTAGAAGTTGCCCATGTCCTTCGAGCCGTTCATCAACCCCCTGACGAACGCGACTCCCATGGAGATCCCGGTTGCCGCAGACGTGAACTGGAGGAACTGGATCGCCGTCATCTGGCTGAATATCGACAGCGACTGCTCTCCGGCGTAGTGCTGAAGGTTCGTGTTGGTCGCGAACGAGATTACGGTGGTGAACGACAGATCCCACGTGAACCCGTGGAACCCCCTGGGATTGAGGGGGAGCCAGGCCTGATAGGTCAGGATGGCGAAGGCCAGGGCCATCTGGACCAGGTTCACGGCCAAGGCCGAGAAGAAGTACTCCTTCCAACCCATGTTCCGAGAAACGTCGACGCCCGTTACCCGGTAGATCGCTTTCTCAACGGGGTCAAGGAACCTGTCAAGCCGGCTTGGGCCCCTTCTGAAGACGTTAGCCAGGAATGGGGCGATGAGCCACGCCAGGAACAGGGAGACTCCTAGAGTCAGCACCACCACGGTGGCCTGGAGAGCGTCTATCATCTAAGCCGGACACCCTAGGTGCGAAGTGCCCCGACAGATCCACTGCAACCTTTTCCTCCTCTATTGACGGGGCGCGGCCCTTGCCTTGGACTCGCCGTCTCGCCTTGGCCCCTTATGGGCCTTCAACACGATTGAGCTGACAGTGCTCCTTACGCCCTTTATCTTCATGATCTTGTTGGTCAGTATGTCCCTGAACTGCTCGATGTCAGCCGCCGAGATCAGGGTCACGATGTCGAACTCTCCGGTTACTTCGTACAGCTCTTCCAGGTTCTCAAGCTTCGACAGTGCCTCGACTACATCGTCCATGTTGGGCGATTCGACGAAGATGTCCACGAAGGCCAGTAGTCGAGACAAACCAGTTCATCTTGCCTTTTGACGGCCGACCAATTTAGCCTTATAAGAATTCCTTCGTCGTCTGGGAGTTGCCGAGCGACGAAATTGTCGGCTGCCCGAGTCAGATGGTCCGAATAGTCTTATATTACACAGGCCGCCGACTTCGTAACTGTAACTTGAGGGCCAACTCTAAGGCTAATTGGTTCCGGTTTTTTGGTATAGCCATCGCGTTCCTGCTCGCGTTCTCGTTTGCGTCCGTCTTCCCGGTTCGCACGGCCGTGGCCAGCGCCCCGCTTCCCACGACCGACGCCCTGCCCGGCTTCAAGTCGGCCGGCGACCTGCCGGAGGGCACGCCGGTGCTGGTGAACATCGCGATTCCGCTCAGGAACACGGGGCTCCTCACTTCGCTGGTGAAGCAGGTCTCGGACCCGAGCTCGCCGCTCTTCCGGCACTTCCTCACTCAGATTCAGATTCAGCGGCTCTTTGAGCCGACGGCGGCCTTCGGAGCCATGGTCCAGTACGTCCGGGCCAGCGGGCTCAAGGTCGACCAGACCGAATTGAACTCCGTGATAATCGCCGAGGGCACCGCGGGCCAGGTACAGCAGGCCTTCGGGACCAGCCTGAAGCTCTTCACGAACGGCACCCTCTCGTACTACATGATGACCTCGGGTTCGGCCTTCGATGGCGCAAGTATCTATGCGTCGAACGTCACGGGACTCCTGGCGCGCCCTTCAACGGCCACGGCGGCGTCGGCTGGAACGGAGGTGACCACATTCGCAGAGGCGAGCTACAACGCGAAGGTCCTGCAGTCCGTCTACAATGCTACTGCTCTGTACAAGGACGGTTTTGACGGAAAGGGTCAGACCATCGGAATTCTCGACTTCTACGGCTCGCCCACCATCGCGAGCGACCTGGCAGCCTACAACCAGGAGTTCGGTTTTCCAACCTCGAACTTCAAGATAACGGCGATAGGCCCATACGATCCGAACATCGGAATATTCACCGGATGGTCCACCGAGGTAGCCCTGGACGTGGAGACTTCTCACTCGATGGCACCGGGAGCGGACGTTAACCTGTACATTGCAGACGGCGCGCTCTCACTCCAGTCGGCCATCGCGGCCATCGTCCAAGACGACGTCGCGACCAGCCTGACTCAGAGCTTCGGGTTCCCGGAGTGGTACTATTCGCTGTTCGGCCCGGCCATAATGGTGCCGAACGGGGTCGGGGTAGACTTCTACTATCAGCTCGGTGCGCTGGAGGGAATAACGTTCTCATCGTCCACCGGCGACACCGGAGGCAGCGGAGCAAGCTCCGGCCCACTCGGCGCACTGGAGTACCCGTCCACTTCCCCGTACGTCACTTCGCTGGGCGGAACACAGACCTACGCCTACAATCAAAGCGGGAAGATTGTGTTCACTCAGACGGCCTGGTCCAATATCGGCTTCGTCCCCGACTTCGTGAACGAAGGTGGCGGAACGGGCGGCGTGAGCATACTCGAACCAAGACCTTGGTTCCAGTCGAACGTCGCCGTGCCAGCGAGCTATCCGAATGGCAGGACCAATCCCGACCTGGCCCTCCAGGCAGGGGTCGACCCAGCGACCTTCATCGTCAGCGCGGGTTCGGTCATCGGCGAGGGAGGGACCTCCGAGTCGACGCCCTTGTTCGCGGGCCTGATGGCCCTGGTCGCGTCGGCCGACGGCGGGAAGCTCGGACTGGTAACGCCGTCCCTCTACCAGATGGCTGCCAACGCCGCCACATACTCGAGGGTTTTCGAGCCTGTAACCTTCGGCTACATCGTTCCCTGGACCGCCTCTTCCGGGTACAACCTCGTCACCGGCTGGGGGGCACTCAACGCCGGCGAGTTCGCTGCGGTCTGGAAGGCGCAACAGGCAACCCCCGGCCTCACGATCGACGTTACTCTTTCGGGAGCCGTCGACACGAGCGGGCTGGAATATACGCCGGGGACGGTGATGCAGATATCTGCGACAGTGAACTCCTCGGACCTCGCGGTGACCTCGGGGCGCTTCACGGCAACTCTTGAGACACTGCAGAGCGCGTCGGCGGCAACGACCGACCTGGTCTACAATACCACGGCAAACGCGTGGAGCGGCAGCATCAAGATGGGAGACGAGTCGGGACCCGCTTTCCTCAACGTCGGCGGCAGTTCGGGAGGGATGTCGGGTCAGGGATTCGCCGAACTCTTTGCTGGTTACTTGGGCGAGGACGGCCTGTTCCCCACCACTCCGTACACCACTCTCGGAGGACTGCCGGTCTTGTACGCGGCGAGCGACCTTGATGGCAATCCCGCCCCGGACACCAGCGTGTCCATGACGGTCGAGCACTATTCGATACTTGCGAACGCCTACTCGAACGTCGGCACGGTAACTCTGGACGAAGTTTCTGCCGGGGTGTACAGCTCCACGCTGACCGCCCCGTATCCGAGCGGCCCCACCGACCTTGTCAACTCGGGGGACGTCTACGGCTATCTCCCGATGGTCATGGGGATCTACCTCCAGAATTCGTACATCTACCCAGAAGTGGTAGCCGAGCCAGGCTCAGTCGCGCCGGGCCAGTCGCTCACAGTCGTGACGACCCCGTTGGCTCCGGTAAACGTGGCCGGCCTTCTCTCCTTCGAGACCGGTTCGACCTTCGGCAGCGACATCTCCGTAGGCTCGAACGTGAGCGCGTCGCTGGTCAATCCCCAGGGCCAGGTCGTCTCGAGCGCATCGCTGGTGAACCAGCCCTGCACCGCTTCAGTGCGCGTCTGTCAAGGCGCTTCGAGCATCAACGGTATCCTACCCGTGCCGTCAAGTGCACCGTCCGGCCTCTACACCATCCTGCTAACGGCTAACTACAGCTCCTACACCCTTGGTGCGGAGCTCAACGGCTCGTTCTTCAGCCAGGTCTGGGTCTCCCCGAGCGCCCTGACCCCCAAGGTGTCGCTGTCGCAGTCCACCCTGTACCAGGGTCAGACCGTGCAGGTCAGCGCGGCGATCACCTACCCCGGCGGACAGCCCGTCACGCAGGGCGAGTACTCGGCCTTCGTCTTCCCTCAGGCACTGGCGTCCGACTTCTCGCTCTACATGCACACCGTATACGCCGCCGGAGACCTCACCCAGCTCTCCTACAGCCCTGCAACGTCGGCCTGGGTGGGGAACGTCACCCTGCCTTCGGCGTCGAACGCGGGGGTGCTGTCTGACATCAACAGCAACGCCTTCTCCTACTCGGGCCCCTACTCAATCATGGTGACGGGTCTGAGCTCCGACGGCTACCCGACCACGGCCGACGGATCCACGGCGCAGCCATTCTTCATCCAGCCCTACACACTGGTCCAAAACCAGGTTCTGAATTCCGGAATGCAGACTTCAGGGCTTGCGCTTAGCGGGGTGACGATCAACGCTCCCGCTTCGCTGTCCAACGACATATTCCTCGGAACCGACACGATCCAGGGAGGGTCGGTTGCGATCACCGACTCTAGCATCCAGGGGGCTCTGAACGTCCAGGACGCCCAGCTCAGCCTGGTAGGCGTCTCAGGCGGCGCGATATCAGCCTCCAACAGCCAACTCAGCATATCGGACTCCAGCCTGGGCTCCCTGAGCCTGTCGGGATCCACGGTCACACTGTCGTCGTCCTCCTACCAGTCCGTCACGCCTCCGGTGCCGACGATTCAGATATCGCTCCCGCCATCCTCGTCCGCTTACACTGGCGTCCTTAACGTAACAGTCTCAATCACCGGGCAACAGTTCTCGTCGGCGAGCATATCTCTCGACGGGTCGGTCTACAGGGCAGTTCCGAGCGGGTCCGCCACCTACACGTTCCCCCTGGACACGGCCACTCTGAGCGACGGGGTCCATACGCTGGCGGTGACGGCCACTCAGCAGGATGGCCTGTCGACGTCCACCGCCACCAGCTTCAGCACCGGCAGCCAGATTACGTCCGCCCAGAACTACATCGGCGACCTGCGTTCGACCGTGGGCTCCCAGAACACAACGGTAAGCAACCTCATGTCCGCCCTGAACGGCGCGAACGCACAAATCAGCAGTCAGGCGAGCAAGCTCACTGACCAATCAAACTCCCTAAACTCGCTGACCTACGGCCTTTACGCCCTGGGCATCATCGCGATAATAGCCCTGGCGCTGGCTGTCGTGGCCATGAGAAGGAAGGAGCCGCCCATCCCCACTGCGAGCCCGCCAGCTCCGGCGACCCAGACGCCCTAGGCACATCCAGTCCGAGGCAGATTTAAGACCCGAGCGAGAAGGAGGTCCAGAAGTCATAGAAATGAGAGTACTTCCCCAAGGAGTGAGACTTGACAAGAGCGCGCTCATAGCGGGGTTCCACGGCATCGGCGCGACCGGATACTGGACGGTGAAGTTTCTGATCAACGAGCTGAACGCAACCAGGACCTGTTTCGTGGATTACGAGTACGCCCCAGCAGTTGCCTCGACCCTCGAAGGCCGAATAATGACTCCCTACGAGGTCTTTGCTACCCCCGGCCTTGCATTCCTGAAAGCCGAGGTCTCGCCGCTTCGGGACCGCGAGAACGAATTCTACAGGAGCCTGGCGGAATGGCTCATGGGCTGCGGGCTCAAGGAGGTCGCGCTCGTCGGTGGGCTGGACGAGTCCCTGCGCTCGGACGAGTCGATGTACCGGGTGGCGATGACCTCGAAGTTCCTTTCGAACGGCGGTCTGCCTGGAGAGACGGTCCTCGAGGAGGACAGGATGATCGTCGGGCCAGTCGCATCGCTGCTGAGCATCTTCGAAATGAACGAATTCCCGGCGTTCGCCATCCTCGCCTACTCGAACACGGAACGAGTCGACCCGCGTGCCTCTGCGACCGCCGTGGAGTTCCTCTCGAAGCGCTACGGGTTCAAGGCTGACACCGGCCCGCTCATCAGGGGGGCCGAAGTCATTGAGACTGAGCTCAGGTCGATGGAGGATAAGGAGAAGCGACCCTCGGCGTCCGTCTACTCCTGACCATCAAAGGAACGACCTCGCCTCCTTCGTCTGCCCGGGCGATCGCCACCCTCCGGTAGCCTTCACGCTTCAGTCGCGACCTCGCTTCGCGCAAAAGTCCTCTCTCGTCGAGCCCCCCGTCGTACGGGCCAACGGTCTGAGTGAACGGGTACACGAACTCGAGCTCAGCGGGGAAGGCCCCCAGCACGGGGTGGAGCCGGTAGGCGTCGAAGCTGCCCATCCTGAAGGCTCGCCGGCTGAAACGCAACCTGCCAAAAGGGACTCCCTCTCCTCCGAGGACCAGGAGCGCGGTGGAGCACCGCTTCGTGAAGGCGCGCTCCAGCATGGCAGCCGCCGTGAGCAGCTCGGGCCGCTCTCGATCCTGTGGCCCCCTCACGAATAGGCCCCTGCCCTTGATTGCCGCTGTGCCGTCCCTGAGCTGTGCCGATTTCCTGACGAGACTCAGGAACGCCTCGGACAAGCGAGGGTGGGACGATGCCTTCTCTTCAACGAGGTCCCACAGCCTCCCTTCGGCGATCGCTTCCTTACACGACAGCATTTCTTCCCGCAGAACGTACAGGTTGTGCAGGGCCACCGCCTTCGTCCGCTCCGCGTGCTCCATCTCGCCGAGCTCCTGCAGAGTAGTCTTCACGCAAGCCGGGCAGCTGCAGGGCAGATACCGCATCTGCTCAAGCCTGAGCACCCCCCGCCCGGTCATGTACCGGCCCTTGCGGGCGAAGAGGACGTAGCTCGCGGAGTCGAAGGTGTCGCAGCCCAGCGCCACCGACATCGCCATCGTGAGAGGATGGCCAGCCCCGAACAGGTGCAGCGGCATCGAGTAGGGCATGGCCGCCCTCGTCGCCACGATCATGCTCGTCAGCTCTGCGAACCTGTAGTTCTCCATTACCTGTGTCGGGCTGCCCAGGGCCAGCATGTCGAAACCGCCGGCCACGAGCTTCCTGGTCGACTCCCGCAGCAGCGACTCGAACAGACCCCCCTGAACCGGTCCGATCCAGGAGGTATCTGAGCTGCGGAATTCTCTGATCGTCGCGAGCGCGTTTTCCAGGCTGTACTTCATGGTCTCCGAGGCGTACTTCCTGGACAGCGAGTATCCGGTGGGGCGGTCCAGCGTGACCGCGAGGTCGGACCCTATCGAAGACTGGAACTGGGCTATGCGCCTATGGTCAACGTCCACCTGCCCGTACTCGAGCACCTGATATCCGCCAGAATCCGTCATGAACATGCCGTCGAAGTCCAACAGCTTGTGTAGCCCCTTGGCCACGGCTTCGTCCCTGCGCCTGCCGTAGAGGATCAGAGAGTTGGTCATCAGCCCCCGGTAACCCATCTCGGAGAGCTCGCGCGTGCTTACGGACTGGCGGACCGGGTGAATCACCGGGAACAGGCACGGCGTCTCGACCTGCTTACCCCCCACCGTGAGGACACCGATCCTGCCGAGCAGGTCCGACTCCTTGACTTCGAACGAAAGGCCCATGGGGTCACCCCTCGTGCGGGCCGACCGGAGCCGCGATGCACTCAGGCTTTCTTGGTCTCTCTGACATACTCGTCGAAGATCGACCGGACCTTGTCGGCCGCGATGCCAACGCCTTCGACGCCCTTCTCGGTTACCTTAACCTTCTCCATGACCATCAGCACGCCGATGTCGTCCCTCTCGCTGACCAAGCCCGGGAAGACCCTCGAGAGTCTCTCCGCGAGGCCTCTAAGGTCGAAGGGTTTCTCGACGAGTTTTATCTCTCTAACGACGTCCCCGTTCAGCACCAGCTTGAAAACCCCTTCTCCTGCACCGACCACTCCATCGAGCACGAGGTTGAGCCTTTCATCGACCGCGGTCAGTCGACCCGAGTAGACCTTCGAGTCCTTGGTCTCCACGGCGACTGACTTTCCAACGAAACCTGCAACCTCCTCCCCAAACCTTCGAAATACCATCGAAGACATATGAGATGTATTCCCTTTCGGGTCGGCATAACACGAGGGGTATTTTAGCAGTTATCGGCCTTCTTCGCACCAGTGGGCGCCAGGGACTCCTTTGGCACCTTCCATAATTTAAAAGCCGTCCACCCAAGCAGCCTGCGTGCTCGGCGCAGAAACGGTGCCGGTTTCGGTCGGGCGATGGAAGAGGCTTACCAAGCTTAGCGGCGCCGCCGCCATTCTGCTACTGATAGCGGGCTGCGTGGTCCTTGCGCTGAACGCTCATGGCCCGTCCCCTCTGCTGGTGGAGTTCGCGCAGGCGCTCACGGCAGCGTCCCTCCTCCTCGGGGTAGTGGGCCTCGCCGCCGGCATGGAGTACCTCTCCCGGGTGAGGCCTGGCCTGGTCGGGCCGATGTTCGTCCTGCTCATCATAACCCTAGGGGTCCTCGGGGCGCACCTCTACGTCATCAACGCGCCGCCGGTGCCCGCGGGCCAGAACTGCGCCATCGACAAGAACGGCTGCGTGGGCGACGAGTCGTACTACGTCCCGGAGGCCCTGAGGATTCTCACCGGTCTCCCTTGCTCGACAAACGGCCAGACGCCCAACTGCCACCTCGAGCATCCCTTCCTGGCCAAGGCCCTGATGGCCGCAGGCATGGCGATCTTCGGGGTCAACGACTTCGGTTGGCGCATCTTCATCGTGATCTTCGGGACCCTCTGCATCCCGCTCCTCTATGTCTTGGTCTTCATGATATCCGGCAACAGGAAGCTGGCGCTCTTCTCTTGCCTGCTGCTGGCGGCCGACACGCTCTTCTTCACCCAGTCATCCATCGCGATGCTGGAAGTCCCCTCGGTCTTCTTCGCCCTCTTGGCGTTCATCTTCTACTTCTGGAAGGGGTCGTTCTGGAAGCTCGACAACCAGGTCGCCGCAGGGATCTTCCTCGGACTCTCGATACTCTGCAAAGAGACTGCCGTCCTGCTGGCGCTTGCGCTGCTGAGTTACCACTTCTACGTGAGCAGGCACAGCATTGGCCTGGTGGTGAAGGGCGGGCTCAGGATCCTGCTTCCAACCATCGTCGTCTTCATCGTGGGCCTCCAGATCTACGCTTCACTCTTCACGACCTCCACAACGCCCACCTTCATTCAAGAGATACAGTACATCCTAAGCTACGGGAGCAGCCTACACGGCTGCGATCCAAACTGGATCGACCCAGTGCTCCACCGATGTCCCACGCCCTTCGATTGGCTCGTGTTCTACGCGCCATCGAGCTGGTTCTCCTCCACGGTCACCGTGACCACGACCAGCGGTGGCGTGTCGGTCGTGCAGCAGTACATCGGCGTGGCCTTCTATAAGATGACCAACCCTATTGTCGTCTGGCTGGTGTTTGCCTGGGCCCCGATTGCAGTGACAATGAAGGTCAGGAAGCGACCGGAGGGCGTTCCGGAGAACAGGGACGACAACGCAGCGATGTTCATGCTATTCTGGTTCATGTGGACCTGGTTGCCGTACGTGGCGCTCTGG
>DATJAJ010000044.1:0-6092 GCA_035516335.1 Nitrososphaerales archaeon | reverse complement strand
GAGGTCAACGAACCGCCAGTAGTCCTTGGTAGGGAGCTTGATGCCCTGAGCGTGCGCGATCTCCCACATGACGGCGGGGTCGACCGAGCTTCCAAGGTGGACGTGGAGCTCGGCCAGCCCTGTCTTTGAGGTGAGGGTTCTTGGCATCTGGGCTCACTGGGGCTCGATGGTGGCGGGGGGCTTCGTGGAGACGGAGTAGGCGACGCCCACGACGCCCTCGACCTCGTTTGTGATTCGGCTAGAGATTCGTTCCAATGTGGGATAGGGCACCCTGAACCAGTCAGCGGTCATGGCATCCACGGATTCGACGATCTTCACGGTCACCTGGTAGCCCAGACGGCGCTCGTCGCCGAGTACCCCGGTCACCTTGTCGTCTCCGACGAAGGCAAACGCCTGCCAGAGGTCGTCGTAGAACCCGTCGTCGACGAGGACACCCTCCACGATTGCGCTGGCGCGCCTGCAGATTCTCAACTTTTCGGGCGTCACCTCGCCCACTATCCTCACAGCAAGCCCCGGGCCGGGAAACGGATGGCGGCGGAGCAGCTTCCGGGGCATACCCAAGAGCGACCCCAGCACTCGCACCTCGTCCTTGTAGAGGTCTTTGAGCGGTTCCACCACGTCGAGCGACAGGTCCTTCGGGAGCCCTCCGACGTTGTGGTGCGTCTTGATGACCGATGCGGGAGCCGAGCTGCGCCCGCTTTCAATCACGTCTGGGTAGAGGGTTCCTTGGGCCAGGTACCTGAACGGGCCGCTCTGGTCGCTTTCGCTCTTGAACACCCCGGCGAAGAGCCTTCCGATGATCTTCCTCTTCTCTTCGGGGTCGCTCACGCCCTTGAGCTGCTCAAGAAAGAGCCCGGACGAGTCGATGACCTTCACAGGTATCTTCATTTCACTTGTCAGGAACCTCGAGACGTCGCCTGCCTCGTTCTCACGCAGGAGACCCGTGTCCACGAACACGCACTCTACGTCTCTCCCGAGGGCCCTGCTTAGCAGCACTGCAGTTACAGAAGAGTCCACGCCGCCCGAGACGGCGCAGAGGACCCTTCCGTCCAGACCCTTCAGGTTGTCGAACGTGCGCTGGAGGAAGTCAGAGATGCTCCAGTTCCGTTTCGCCCCGCAGACCCCAAAGACGAAGTTGGCGAGGATCCTGTCTCCCGACTCGGTGTGGACCACCTCTGGATGGAACTGGACCCCGAACTGCCTGCCGTCCGCGGAGGCTATGGCAGCGTACGGCGAGTGCTCGCTGGACCCAAGGACGTTCATGCCGCTTGGGAGCGTCGTCGCGGAATCGGTGTGGCTCATCCAGCAGACCAGCTCGTTTCGCCCGAGGTTCTCGAACAGGTTGCTGCTGTCGGTTATGGTGAGCTTGGACTTCCCGTACTCCCGTCCGTCGGCCTTCTTCACCGTACCTCCGTGCGCCTCCACCAGGAGCTGGTAGCCGTAGCAGATGCCCAGCACCGGTATTGACCCGCCAAAGATGGCCGGGTCGGGGTGAGGCGCCGAGGGCGAGTATACGCTCGCGGGACCCCCGGAGAGGATCACTCCGGCGACGCCGCTGTCCTTGAGTTCGGGAAGCGTTGTCGAGTAGGGGAGGAGACCCGAGTAGACTCCCAGCCCCCTGACGCGTCGACAGATGAGGTGAGAATACTGCCCGCCGAAATCGAGGACCGCGATGCCTCCGGCCAGAAGGCCGCCGCTCATTCCCGACCCCCCATGGGGGTCAATGAGTGTGCGCCTAGCTCGGAAGATCCCGACTGTGTGACCAGGCCGAATGAAGCGACGCGCCAAAGGTCTTGTATCCCTTTCGCTCCGGCGTAGCCGAAGGAAGCCCTCAGGCCATTCGCAAGGTTGCCCAACACTCCGGCCACAGCACCGGAGTATGGAACCAGGGCCTCGACGCCCTCGTCCAGGCCCTTGGTCGGAATGCTGTAGCGATCCAGTGCGAACCTGACCTGCCGCGCTGCAGAACTCGCCATTCCCCTGTGGACCTTCATCTTCTTCCCGCCCCTGGTCAAGGACCGGCTCGGCGACTCGTCGCATCCTGCGAGCAAAGCACCGAGCATTGTAGACGAAGCGCCTGTGGCCAGCGCGAGGGAAGCGTCACCCGCCCCCCTTATGCCACCGTCGGCTATCACGGGTATGTTCAGCTTGAGCTCGTCGATGGCAGTTGCCACTTCCGCGACCGCGAACAGAGTGGGGGCGCCCACCCGCGTCACCTCGGAGGTTGTGCAGACGGCGCCCGAGCCGATTCCGACGCGGAACCCGTCCACCCGTGGTAGTTCGGCGACGATGTCCTGGACTGCTCTCCTTGTCCCGATGTTGCCGACGACCACCTCGCCGCTGAGCCGTGGCAGCAGAGCCGCCATGGCCTTAATGACATTGGAGTTGTGGAAGTGAGCTACGTCGGTAACCAAGAAATCGGCCACTCGGTCAAGCGCCATGCACCGCTGGGTGTCTAGTGGTGAAATGGCTGCGCCGACCAACGGCCTGCCTTTGTCGTCGCGGCTCCCCGAGGTGATCTTCGACGCTTTCGTTTTCTTGACCTGCTCGACCTGATCGTCGGAGCTCATGTTCCTGTGGATTACCCCCGCCCCTCCCAGCCTCGCCATCCCGAGAGCCATCCTCCACTCCGTCACGGTGTCCATCGGAGAGGACACGAACGGATACGACAGGGTGATGCCTTTGGTAAGCCTGGTGGAGAGGTCGATGTCCTTGGGCTCAACTTCGCTCCGACCCGGAATCAGGATGAAGTCGCGAAATGTGAATACGTCCTGGGCGTTCTTAAGCTTCCACATGAAAGAAGTTGGCAAGGTTTGCTCCTTGCCAAAAAAAGCACGCCGAGGTGCTATTATAAGGATTCGTTTCTTGGGCGGAGAGCTAAACGGCGGGGGGGCGGACCTGCCCAACCGTTAACTACGTAGCAGTCATGCTTGTCTCCGTGGGCCCGACCATAACGTGCTACGGCGGAGTGGGCGAGATAGGAGGGAACAAGATACTCGTCCGGGACAGGGACACGAAGGTCTTCCTGGACTTTGGGACAGGCTTCACGGAGGGCGCCGACTTCTTCGCGGCCGGGATAACGCCGAGGCGTGTGAACGGCGCGGGCGACCTCTTCGAGTTCGGCCTTCTGCCGGAGATTCCCGGCCTGTATTCGGAGGAAGCCTTGCAGAACACGAAGCTGAAGCCGACCTCGCCACAGGTTGACGGAATACTCCTAAGCCACTACCACTCCGACCACATGGGGAGGATAGGGTACGTGGACCCCCGGATTCCCGTGTACTGCGGCGAGACGACCAAACTGATTCATGAGGCCATGAGCAATGCGAGCGGCTCGCCCCTCGACGGCCACGACGTGAGGACCTTCAGGACAGGAGACAGATTCAAGGTCGGGACGATAGACGTACAGCCCGTCCATGTGGACCACTCGATTCCGGGGGCATATGGTTTCATACTTCACTGCTCGGAGGGAGCAGTGGCCTACACCGGGGACTTCCGCTTTCACGGCCCGAAGCCTTCCCTCACGAGCGACTTCGTCGAAGCCGCCAGGAGCGCGAAGCCTGCGGCGCTCGTTACAGAGGGCACGCGCGTTTCGAAGTCGGATGTTAGGCGCGAGCTCTCGGAGGAGTCAGTCTTGACCGAGACGATTGAGACCATCGGAAACAGGAAGAAGTTCGTGTTCTCCTCCTTCCGGGGGAACGACGTTGACAGAATCAACACTTTCCACCAGGCAGCCGCTGCAACAGGAAGGCAACTCGTCGTCTCGATGAAGTCAGCCGCGATCCTGAACGCCCTGGCCAAAGACAAGGGCATCCGAGTTCCTAGGCCGGGGAAGGATGTACTGGTCTACGTCAGGCGAAAGGGGTCGGGAAAAGGCGACGACAAGGACTACTACAAGTGGGAGAGGCCATTCTTGGACCGCGGGATAGCCGCGCCCGAAGTCAATCGGCGGCAGAGCGAGCTGTTCTTGCACCTGGACATCTGGAACTTCCCCGAGATAATCGATATCCGTCCCGACAGGGGAGGGATTTACATCCATTCCTCCTCCGAAGCCTTCAACGAGGAAGGCGAACAGGAAGAAGAAGTGGTGAAGAACTGGACGGGCCATATGGGTTTCAGCTACCACCAAATTCACGCCTCGGGCCACGCGCCGATCTCCGGCGTGAGGTCGCTCGTCGAAGGGATAGGCGCAGAGAAGGTCCTGCCGGTCCACACCGAGAGCCCGGGTCTCTTCAGGGACTTCTGCAAAAAAGTAGCACCGCCCATAAAAGGCAGGCCGCTTCGCCTGTAGCAACGCGGAACAGGGCCGACAGCTTATTACTACCCTCCGGCCTGCGCGCCGAGGCTTGAGGGAGGGCAAGTCGGGGCAGACGACCTGGAACCTGGAAGATGCGTTCCCGGCAGGGGGACCGAAGGATTTCGGGAGGCTAGAGAGGCAGCTGGTGTCGGAGGCCCAGCGATTCGAGAAGATCAGAGAGAGCATCTCCAAGTTCACCAGGACGGACATGGAGGAAGCGCTCGCGGTCTACGAGCACTGCTACGACAAGCTAGTCCGGCTTCTCTGTTTCGCCTACATGAAGTTCGCCGAAGACACGCGAAACCAGGACGTCAAAGCCATGCTCGACAGGACAGAGGAGCTGCGAGCGGACGTCGACAACAGAGTCCTGTTCTTCAGACTCTGGTGGATCGGTCTCAGCGCTGAGAAGGCCGGGCGTATCTCGCCCGCGAACCCAGACTACGCCTACTTCCTGGCCACACTAAGGAAGCTGAAGCCGCACACCCTCGAGGAGAAGGTCGAACAGGTCATCAACCTGAAGAACACCACGGGCTTCTCTGGGTGGGTCCACCACTACGACCAGATCACCACCACCTACACCTTCCAGCTCAAGGTGAGAGGGAAGACGCTGAAGGGGAGCGACGGGAAGCCGAGGGAGTTCGTGCGGGACGAGGTGAGCGAGATGTATGCCTCCCCTGATCCCGCTATGAGGGAGGCCGCCTACAGGGCGGTCCTAGCGAGGTACGCCAGCGAAGGGAACGTCCTCGGAGAGGTGTACAGGACCATAGTTCGGGACTGGAGGAACGAGTACGTCAAACTGCGAGCATACCCGACCCCCATATCGGCGAGGAACCTGGAGAACGACGTTCCCGACCGGTCGGTGGAGACGCTTCTGACGGTCTGCAGGAAGAACGCAGCGGTCTTCCAGGACTTCTTCTCGCTCAAGGCCAAGATGCTCGGAGTCAAGAAGCTGTCCCGCTTCGACATTTACGCGCCGCTCCTCAAGAAGCAGAAGAAGGCCAGCTACGAAGAGTCGGTGAAGCTTGTGATGGACGCCTTCAGCGAGTTCGACGAAAGGTTCGCGGGGCTGGCCCTTCGGGTCTTCACCCAAGGGCACGTGGATTCGAGCCCCCGAAGAGGCAAAGAGACGGGGGCGTTCTGCATGAGCGTGACCCCCGACGTGGTACCCTTCCTCTTGCTCAACTACTCGGGGAAGATCAGAGACGCATATACCATAGCCCACGAGTCTGGCCACGCAGTCCACAGCCAGCTGGCGTCGGCTCACTCGGTTCTGACGTTCCAGCCACCACTGGTCCTGGCCGAGACGGCTTCGGTCTTCGGCGAGATGATACTGTACGACAAGATGATGCGGGACGAGAAGGACGCGGAAGTCAAGCGTTCCGTGCTGCTCGAGAAGCTGTCCTCGATCTACGCGACGATCGGTCGGCAGGCGTACTTCGTGATCTTCGAGGCCGACGCCCACAAGGCGGTCACCGAAGGCGCCACCGTGTCAAGACTCTGCTCGACCTACATCGGGAACCTGAAGGAGCAGTTCGAGCCGGCCGTTTCGGTCCCTGAGGAGTTCAAGTGGGAGTGGTCGTCCATACCTCACATCTACCACACCCCGTTCTACTGCTACGCCTACGCGTTCGGGAACCTGCTGAGCCTTGCGCTTTACGAGCGGTACGCGAAGGAAGGGAAGCGGTTCATTCCAACATACCTCAAGCTCCTGTCATACGGCGGTTCCGCGAGCCCTGCCGACGTGCTGGAGGAGGTCGGCGTGGAAATCTCGTCCGAAAGGTTCTGGCAGGGAGGCTTC
>DATJAJ010000043.1:0-3951 GCA_035516335.1 Nitrososphaerales archaeon | reverse complement strand
GACGTAGAACGGGCCCGGAATGTCGGCTATCGCCTTCACGATTGACTTGGTCGAAGGGGCGTCGCAGGGAACGATCACCTTCATCTTCGGGATACACCTCATTATGGCGATGTCCTCTACCTGTTGGTGGGACGCGCCGTCGGGCCCCACAGAGATTCCCCCGTGCGAGCAGACGATCTTCACGTCGAGGTTCGGGTATGCGATGTTGTTCCGTATCTGGTCAACGCACTTCCCCGGCACGAAGATCGCGTAGGTTCCTGCGTAGGGGATCTTGCCTGCCAGTGCGAAGCCGGCGGCGATGCCCATGAGGTTCTGTTCGGCGATTCCCACGTTGAAGAACCGCCCCGGGAACCGGGAAGCGAACACGCCGGACTTCAGCGACCCGGTGGTGTCCGCCCCGAGCACGACGACCTTGCCGTTGGCCTGCCCCAGCTCGATGAGCGCTTCGCCGTAGGCGTCTCTCATGGCCGCCTGCTTGCTAGGCATCATGGGCCGCCCCTCCCCGCGCTGGCCTTCTGCCTGAGGAGGCTGATCCGCTTGACTGGGTCCTGGGCACCATACACTCCTGCGCCAGCGACCAGCACGTTCGCTCCTCTCTTAACCAATTCGTGGGCGTTTTCGGGCTCAACTCCCCCGTCGATCTCGATGTCCGCTCCGGATCCGGCCCTGTCTATCGCGTCCCGCGTCATCTCAATCTTCGGCATGACGGAGAAGTCCATGGACTGTCCGCTGAATCCGGGGTTGACGGTCATTACCACGAGGCAGCTCAGCTTGTCGAGCCTTGACGCAGCCCACTTCGGAAGGCTCGTCGCTGGCTTGACTGCCAAGCCGATCTGTCTCCCAGCCCCGTGGACCTGCTGGTAGAGCGAGTCGAACCTCGGTCCGCTGAGGACCTCGGCGTGGAAGGTCAGGAGGTCGGAGCCGGCTTCGAGGAACTTCTTCGCGTAGGCCTCGGGCTCGCTGATCATCAGGTGGGTGTCGAACATGAGGTCGGTCCGCTTCCGAAGGGCCCTGACCGTGCCCGGGCCGAAGGTGATGTTCGGCGCGAAGTGGCCGTCGATGACGTCGAGGTGTATCTGGTCCGCGCCTCCTTCGACAGCAACGTCGACCGACCTCCGGAGGTCCCCGAGGTCGCCAGCGAGGATTGACGGCGCGATTCGAATGGGCCTCAAGACATCACTTTAGCTCGCTGAGCACATCCGGCATCTTGTCCTTGCTTGGCGCGGTCCCGTGGTAGTGCGGCGACCATTCCATGAACGATATGCCCTTCCCCTTCACGGTGTGGGCGATGATCACTGTGGGCCGGTTGCTCACCGTCGAGGCCAGCTCGAAGGCGTTGAGAAGCTGGAGATAGTCATAGCCGTCCACTTCGACGACGTTCCAGTTGAAGGCCCTCCATTTAGCGGCCAGCGGCTCGATGGGCATTATCTGCTCCGTGAGGCCGTCCTGCTGGATCCCGTTTCTGTCGATGATGGCGGTGAGGTTGTCTAGCCTGTACTTCGAAGCGGTCATGGCGGCCTCCCAGACCTCTCCCTCCTGCTGCTCGCCGTCTCCCATGAGCACGTAGACCCTGTAGCCCTTCTTGTCCAGCTTGCCCGCGAGCGCGGTTCCCACGCCGAGCGAGAGCCCGATGCCCTCGGACCCGGCCGGCGCCTCAACGCCCGGGATGCCCAGAGTCGGGTGGCCCTGGAGCCTCGAGCCCATCTTGCGGAGCGTCATCAGCTCTTCTATGGGGAAGTAGCCGCTCTGCGCGAGGATTGAGTAGAGGAGAGGGGCCGCGTGACCCTTGCTGAGGAAGAACCTGTCGCGGTCCTCCCACTTCGGGTTCTTCGCGTCGAAGCGCATGACGTGGAAGTAGAGCGTGACCAGCAGCTCCACGGCGGAGAGCGAGCCGCCGGGGTGGCCCGATCCGGCCTCTGCGAGGCTCTCGAGGATGAGCCGCCTCGTGCTCCTCGCTATCTCCTTGAGCCTGAGAATCTCCTGGGCCTGCTCCACTATCTTCTCACCGGCGCCTGGACGATGCGCTGTGCGAAGCCTTCGAAGTTGGTCATCTGCGCCTCGAGGTTTGGAACCGACAGAGACGCGGTCCTCTGAAGCGAACTCCTTGCCGCACCGGTGATGTTGCTCAGGCTGGTAGCCTGGTAGGCGTTTCCGCCTGCCGCCAGGGCCAGAGCGAAGACCCCGGTCATGGCGTCGCGCACGCCCACTTTGCTGAAGAGGTCCTTCCGGCCCGCGAGGGGCGGGAAGTGGGTGACGCGCTCCTCGTCAAATAGAGTCATGCCGGCCTCGCCCCGTGTCACGAGGATCCCCTTGCACTCGAGCCGGCTGAGGAGGTTGATGCCCATGTTGCGGAGGCTGGTGTCGTTCACCATCTTCATGCCGGTCGCGTTGGCCGCTTCCTCGAGGTTGGACTTCACATAGGTCACCCCGGAGAAGTCTAGATAGTGGTGCATCTTGGGTTGGGCGACCACGATCTTGCCGTTCTCCCGGGCAGCCGCGACCAATCCGTTGATCAGAACGCTCGTTATCGCGCCCCTGTCGTAGTCGGACATGATTATGCAGTCCACGTCCTTTATCGTCGGCACCGCTATCTCGAGGAGCTTCTTCGAGATCGCGAAGGATGCGTCCCTCCTGTCGTCACGGTCTATCCTGAGATTGTGGAAGCCGTTGACCATGACCCAGGTCCTGAGCGAGGTTGGCCTCGACTGGTCGGTTATGACGCCCGCATGAGATATGCCGTTCCTGTCGAACTCGGTCCTGAGCCACGCGGCGTGCTCGTCGGACCCCACGAGGCCCACGACGCTGGCCGACGCCCCCAGCGAGACCAGCTCTCTCGCGAGGTTGGCGGCTCCACCGGGAAGCAGGTGCTCGCCCACGAAGTCGCCAGCCGGGACTGGCGCCTCCCTCGCAAGCTTTCTCGCCGCGACCTCGACGAAGCGGCTTACGATCAAATCCCCTGCAACCAGGACCTTCCGCCCCTGGAACTTTCGTACGACCGCGGTCAGCTGTTCCTTGTCCAGGCCTTCCAAGGGCATCTTTTTTCAGCAATCTCCCGAAACTCGGGCTTTTAAATCTGAACGGGTCTCCCGATAGCTTGCGTCGACGATTGCTTGCGTGTGGGACCACGCCTAGCTTCTGGCGGCAACCGCCTGGCTGACCCTCCCTTCGACTGCGTCCATGTACGGGAGTTTCCACTGCCGCAGGTCCACGTTGAGCTTCTCGAAGCTCGTCACGTTGCCGACGTCGTACCAGCGACCCTTCAGGAAGTAGGCGACGACCCTCTGGCGATGGGAGAGGAGCTCCGGGACGAAGTGTGTCATCAGGTCGGTCTTCTCGGCGCTGGCAATCCTCCTCAGCAGCTTCGTCGCCTTCGGGCCGAGTATCATGCAGCCCGTCATGACGTTTAGACTCAGCGTGGGCTTCTCCGTCACTTTCATTATGCGGCTGCCCCTCACGTTCGCGACGCCCACCGGGAGCGGGTATCCGCTCGCCAGCACCAGCGTCGCGTCGGCGTGGCGGTCGCTGTGGAACTGCAGCAGTTCCGAAACGTCAAGGTCTGCGAGCACGTCGCCGTAGTAGACCAGCAGAGTCGCCGACTCGGGTATGGCGCCGCTGGCGAGCCCCTTCGCGACGGCGTTCAGGCTCCCTCGCGGCCCTTCTCCGTCCTCGGAGTAGCTGATCTTCACGCCGAAGTCTGAGCCGTCAAGGAAGTAGTCCCTTATCTCGCTGGTCCTGTATCCCGTGAGCAGCGTTATCTCTCCGAGCCCGTGGTGCGAAAGCATCCTGACCACGTATTCCAGCAGCGGGCGTTTGGAAGGACCCACCGGGATCATGGTCTTCTGGAAGAAGTCGGTCAGCGGCCTCAGCCTCTCGCCTCTGCCGCCACAGAGCACGGCTGCTACGGCCTGCTTCTTCACGGGTTCTTCGCGGAGGCCATTCGTTATTTTAAGG
>DATJAJ010000042.1:0-10867 GCA_035516335.1 Nitrososphaerales archaeon | reverse complement strand
CGCTGGCGGCACCCAGACGCCCAGATGCGTGAACGCATGCCCCACTCAGGCGCTGAAGTTCGGCGACGACTCGGACCCGACCATTCAGTCGCTGATGAGCCAGGGCGAGGTTCTCCATCCGGAGTTTGGCACCAAGCCAAGAGTGTACTACCTGAACCTGCCGAGCCTGTTCATCGCCGGTGACGTCTACGACCCGACTGCAGACGAATGCCTCCAAGGGGCAAGCGTAACTGCAACCGACCTGACCACCGGACAATCCTACGGAGCAACCACAGACAACTACGGCGACTTCTGGCTGGAGAACCTGCCAGGCGAGCGGACCTACCAAGTCAGCATAACGAAGGCCGGGTACCTATCGAAGACCCTCTCGGTGTTCGTCAAGGATGCCCAGAACGTGGGCAGCATCGCGATGGTCCCGACGGGGGCATAGACGATGAACAAGCTGCTCCCTATCCTGGCTTCGGTGGCACTCCTACTGATGGCAGTCGCCCCAGCGGCGGCCGCCACCTCCAACCTTGTCATCACAACGAGCGGCGGAACCCTGTACTTCCCCGGAGAGAACGCCGTGGTGTACTTCACCACAACCGCGAACGGCGTCTTGGTGACCCCCGACACAGTGAGCGTCACCCTGTACCTCCCGAACAACATCAACAGCTTCAGCCTCACTCCTTCAAGCCTGTCGACGGGCTTCTACTCGGTCAACTACACTCTTCCGAACCCGGCGGTAATGGGCACCTACGCGGTCCTCGTCACTGCGAGCTACCAGAGCGGAGCCTACCAGGGCACCGCTGTGGCCACATTCGAAGTGAGCCAGGGCCTGGCGACCATGCAGGACAACATCCTCACCGCGGTCGGAAGCGTCTCTCAGCAGGTATCGACTGTCGAATCCAACGTCCTCTCGGCGATCACGTCGGGGAACGCGCTTCTGTCAAGCGTCAACGGGTCCCTCAGCAACTCCATCGCGGGCGTGAGCTCTTCGGTGGCGGCTGTGCAGTCATCTGTGACGACGCTAGGCAACACTCTGCAGAACTCGATCACCTCGTCTCAGACGGCTGTCCAGTCGTCCATTACGAGCCTCGGGTCGAGCCTGCAATCGAGCCTGCAAGGATCCATCACATCGTCCCAGACGGCCGTTACCTCGGCCATCAGCTCCGGAACGTCCACCATTCAGAGCGCCGTGAGCGCGGCTCAGGGCGCGGTCACCTCGGCGATCAGTTCGGCATCATCGCCACTCTCAACGTCCGCATCCGTGACCAACGTGATGAACTACGAATACGTCCTACTGGTCCTGGTTGTGATAGCCATAATCCTGGCTATCATCGCGCTGGTCAGAAAGAAGTAACCAGGGCCAGCCGTTCCTTTTTTTGAAACGACCCAGCGTAAGCCATGGGCAGCCGTCCGGCCCTCCGGTGGGCGGACACGTGGCCGAGCGCTGAGCCCTGAATACTTATTATGCTCAACCAAAAGTCGAGGCCCGCCATGTGGACCATGCATCCCGGCGAAGCAAACGGAAGCGTCACCTTGAAGTTCCGAGGGGTCATGCAGGCATCCGACATACTCCGCTTTCACCCCGAGATCCAGTCACAGCTCGATGAGATCGTGAAGAAAGGCTGGAAGTACCTCTTCATCCAGACCCTGGGCACCGCCGTGACGGAGGTGAGGGCCCAGAGCATGCCCTGCCGCCTCCGCCTGAGCTCTTCATTCAACAGCAGGTCCATGCCTCCTCCACCGGTCCTCGAGCTGAACCTAGGCCAGCAGCAGCTGGACCTTACAGGCATGCCAGAGGTTCAGGAGTTCCGAGTGAACATCTCCTCAAAGACGTTCCCGCGGGCCGCGACCATCGACCTAGTCAGCGGCTCAGCGACCTACATCCACGACGCCTTCTGGAAGTGGGACAAGACCTGGGCCTCTGACCCGGTGAAGGTCTCCCAGGCAAGGGAGGTGTACGAGGTGGCACGCTGGGTCGTGGAGGAGAAGAAGCTGAAACTGATCGAGCCTTTCTCTGTGCCGCGCTTCGACGAGCTGGCAAGCCAGTTCGTCGCCCAGACGTCCTGAGCCCCGCCTTTCTCAAGACCTACCAGTTGGACAGATTCGCGTGCTTGCACTCTTCGCACAGGTACGCCGTGTCCGCCAGCGCGCTGCCCCCTGGGACTCGAGGAGCGCGTGCACCTTCTTCAGCTCCCGCGAGTTGCCTATTTCCTTCTTGCACTTCCGGCAGCCTCGCCCGCCTCCAGGGCCTCGGGAATCAGCGTCGATCCGGGGACTCCGGCGACAACCAGGGAGGAGAGCGCACCGGCGCGCACGAAGCTCCTGATCTTGGCGAGCCCCCCCGAGTCTGCCACCGTGAGCATCGGCGTGCTGTCAGCACGTCCTTGCAGGACCCGCGCCAGCGGAGCCAGATCTCTGTCGGCCCCGCCGGGACGCCCGCAGAGAAGCACGACACACCTAGACTAGTCAGGCCCGAAGCGGGCCCGTTCACACTTCTAGCTTTCTCCGAAAACTCACAATCAGGAGACGCGTTGGCCGTCTTTCGTTTGCCGTTCGTCCTCCCCGCCGCGCGCGGACATAAGACGGCGAATGGCTTTGGCGCAGTCTCTGACGCTAGCCTCGCTCACCCCGGCCAGGTCGGCCAAGCCTGCCTGGGTCCTGTCCTCGCCCATGGCCAGGCTGGCGGTGTACACCGCGGCGGCGGCGAGGGTCATCGGGTACCGATCGCCCAGCCCCCAGTCCGTCGCCCTCCGGACAATCTCCACCGCGAGCGTCGTCGACCCCTCGGAGGCGTTCGCCTTCGCCGCGAGCTTGAGTACGTAGCTGCTTCCGTTCAGGCTGGGAGGATTCATGTTCATCGCGCTGACTATCGAGCGGTAGCAGCCTCCTATCTCCTTCGGGTTGCTCCCGCTGACCAGCGCCAGCTCCCTGATCGTCACCGGAGTGTGATTCACCCTGCAGGCAGTGTAGAGCGATGACGCGGCCACGACATTGAGCGGTCTCCCGACCGCGATGCGCCGGTCTACGACCGCGTCGCAGATGCGCTCTGAATCGCCCTCGACCTCCTGTGGAAGCGTGAGTTCAGTGGCCAAAGTCCGGAGTTCTTCATGAGCAGATTCCCTCCGCTGCTCCCTCTTCATCCTGGTACTCACATTTGGGCCCTCCGGTCGAACCGAATCGTACCCATGCCAGCATGCGAGAGTCTTGCCTTCCTGCCAGTTTGGCGACCGGCATTCGGCAGACGGCTACCGACAGACACCCTCAGGCTGGCCGAAATCTTGGACCCCTCCAGTGACCGTAAACTAGAATCCGATTCTGCTCTTAAGACCGTCAATGTAACTGCATGCAGATGCATGAAGATGGGAAGCTCTTCTCCCATGGCTGACGTGGCCCGTCGTTGAGGCACCCCGCGGCTGCCGAACCCGATCGTTAGGGCAGAAGCTGACATCAACTTTAAGCCGTGTTTTGAGATGCCTCCTGTCACGCGTCGGGGGCGCTCCTGCCTCCTGAGGCGAAAGTGCCGGGGTCGCCTAGCTCGGAAGGGCGCAGTCACATGCGTGCGCACGCCTGGAAGCCGTCGGGCTGGCAAGCCTGTCTCCTGCAAAGGAGTCGAGGGTTCAAATCCCTCTCCCGGCGCATTCCAAATAGCCCAGGCCACCCTTCTCTTCGACGCGCCTGGTCGCCTGCCCGCAGGACAGGGACTCTCGCCTTGGCATCAAGACTTCGTCGTGCAAGGCGAGCCGTTCGCCAAGACATCGAGACCGTCGAAGTACTACAGCAGCTTTGCGGGCCTCGCTCTCCGCATCCCGCCGGCCGTCCAAGATGTGAACCTGCTCATTCGGCGCATCTAGCGCACGCCGTGTCGCTCTCCCAATACCATGGAAACGCCTTTAAGCCGACTGGCAAACCCGCCGTCAAGTGAAAGCCACCGACAGAGAGTTTGGGGTCGGGCTCACTTTCGACGACGTCCTCCTGGTTCCAAGATACTCCGCGATAACGTCGCGCAAGGAAGTCAGCACTGAGACCCGCTTCTCTCGAAAGATCAAGCTCAAGATACCGATCGTCAGCGCCAACATGGACACCGTGACGGAGTCAGCGATGGCCATCGCCATGGCGCGGCTCGGGGGCATTGGCGTGATTCACAGGTTCATGACCGTGGAGGAAGAGGTCGCGGAAGTCGCGAGGGTGAAGCGCTCCGAGGGCGTAATGATCGAGGACCCCATAACCTTGACTCCCGACAGGAGCGTTAGTGAGGCTGTTGAGATCATAAACAAGAGGCAGATCGGTGGGATCCCGATAATCGACGGCGACAGGAGGCTGCTCGGGTTGGTGACCAGGCGGGACATCGCCCTCGAGGACAACAGGGGCCGAAGGCTCAGGGACGTGATGACTCCCCGGAACGACCTAGTCACGGCTCCGGGCGGGGTTTCGATGGAGCGGGCCGAGGAGCTGCTGCGAAGGAACAAGGTGGAGAAGCTCCCGCTCGTGGACCAGTCGGGGAAGCTGGTCGGCCTCATAACTTCGAGAGACATAATGAAGCGGCGCCAGTTCCCGCATGCAACCAAGGACGCCAAGGGGAGGCTCAGGGTGGCAGCGGCCATAGGAGTGAAGGGCGACTACCTCGTGAGGGCCGAGAAGCTGGCGGCAGCCGGTGCCGACGCCCTGGTCGTGGACATCGCCCACGGCCACTCCGAGAACGCCATAGGAGCGCTCAAGCGGATAAAGAAGGAGCTCGGCGACGTCGAGGTGGTTGCCGGCAACGTGGCCACCGCCGCTGGGGCCCGCGACCTGATCAACGCGGGAGCGGACGCCGTCAAGGTGGGGGTCGGCTCAGGGAGCATCTGCGTCACAAGGCTCGTCAGCGGCTTTGGCGTCCCTCAGCTGACCGCAATAGTGGACAGCGCAGGCTACGCCTCTCGCTCGGGGGTCCCCATCATCGGCGATGGCGGGATCCGACACCCCGGCGACGTGACGAAGGCCGTGGCGGCGGGCGCCTCCACGGTCATGATCGGGAGCCTGTTTGCTGGGACCGAAGAGAGCCCCGGCCCAACGGTCCTCAGAGACGGGGTAAGGTACAAACTGACAAGGGGAATGGCCTCGCTCACGGCGACGCTCGGAAGGAGGATCAGGGAGAACTCGCAGGGCCCTCCCAGGGAGCTCGACCTCGAAGAGGTGATCGACGAAAGCGTTCCAGAAGGAGTGGAGGGCCTCATCCCCTACAAGGGGAGTCTCGAGGAGGTCGTCAAGCAGCTGGTGGGCGGGCTGAGGTCGGGCATGAGCTACTGCGGGGCAAGGACCGTCCAGGAGCTGACGAAGAACGCCGAGTTCATGAGGATTACCGAATCGGGCCGCAAGGAGAGTGGGCCGCACGACATCGAAAGGATCGTCTAGAAGCGAGAACCTGACGGTGGTAGGCATGCAGTGGGGGGACGAAGGCAAGGGCAAGCTGGTGGACTACCTCGCCGACGGCTTCGACGCCGTGGCCAGGTTCAACGGCGGGAGCAACGCCGGGCACACCGTGGTGATCGGGAGCGAACGCCACACCTTCCACCTCGTGCCTTCCGGGGCCCTGAAGCGCAAGCGGCTGCTGATCGGCGCGGGGGTCGCCCTGGACCCTGTCATACTGGCCGAGGAGCTCGCCGTGCTCAAGCAGCACGGCGTCCGCACCGACGTGCGAGTAGACGACCGGTGCACGCTCGTCTCACCCATGGAGAAGGAGCTCGACGGGTACTTCGAGAGCATGAGAGGCGAACTGGCCATCGGAACGACCCGCAGAGGGATAGGCCCCTCCTACGCCATGCGCGCCCTCAGGCTGACGCCCCGGGCCGGCGACCTGTTCGCGGGCTTCGATACCGGGCCCGCTACGAAGTACTACGAGAGCGTGGGGCTGCAGACAGCGGGATTCAAGAAGTGGCTTGCGCGTTCCAGGCGTGTCTTGGAGGGGATACTCGGCGACGTCGGCGCAGAGGTGGACCGCATAGCGCAACGAGGAGGCTCGGTCCTGTTCGAAGGGTCTCAGGGGACTCTGCTCGACATCCTACACGGGAGCTACCCCTACGTGACGAGCACCCAGACCATCGCCAGCTACGTGCCCGTGAGCCTTGGCGTCGCCTCGTCGCGGATAGGAAAGGTCCTCGGCGTGGCAAAGTCCTACACGACGCGCGTGGGAGGCGGACCGTTCCCGACCGAGATCAAGGGCGAGCTCGGCTCCAAGATCAGGGAGACCGGGAAGGAGTACGGCGCGACCACCGGTAGGCCCAGGAGAGTGGGGTGGCTGGACTTGGTGGCCCTGAGGTACGCCATCAGGGTGAACGGGACGGAGGAGATAGCGCTGACCAAGGTTGACGTTCTTGCGAGCCTGAAGGAGCTCAAGGTCTGCGTCGCCTACAATCGCGACGGGTCCGAACTGACAGACTTCCAGCGCGCCCTGGGCCACCTGGGCGAAGTTGACCCGGTGTACGACCGGATGCCCAGCCTGTTCAAGTGCACCTTCGGCAGGGGGGTCGCCTCCCAGCTGAAGAGATTTGTGGAGTATCTCGAGGACGCGCTGAGAGTGAAGGTCCGACTAGTATCCTTCGGCGAGGACAGGTCCAGCACCATTGGCCTATGATTCCATCTCTCCGGTAGACGGCAGGTACGCCGATGAGACCAAGCCGCTCCGCAAGTACTTCTCGGAGGCCGCCCTGGCCAAAGAGAGGGCGGAGGTCGAGCTCGCCTACCTGAGACTACTGGTAGACATCGGAGTCGCCCCGAAGATGGAGGTCCCGGAGGTGAAGTTCTCCATGACCCGGGTCAAGTCGCTCGAGCGCGGTGTGGGACACGACGTGAAGGCGGTGGAGCTCTTCCTCAGGGAGTCGCTTTCGAAGGGGGGAGCCTCCAAGCTGGCTCCCTACGTCCACCTCGGGCTCACCAGTGAAGACACGAACAGCGTGGCCTTCGGTGTGTTGCTCTCCGAGGCGCTGGGAGAGAAGCTCGTGCCAGCCTACGCTTCTCTGGCCACAGCACTCGCGAGGGTCGCCCGGCAGGAGGCGGGCACCAGGATGCTGGCCAGGACCCACGGCCGCCCCGCGCTTCCGACCACCTTCGGGAAGGAGATGGCGGTCTTCGCGGTCCGGATGGCGGAAAGGGCGGCGTCGCTTCGGGGGCTGAAGCCGATGGCCAAGTTCTCCGGGGCGGTAGGAACCTACGCCTCCTTCGGCCTGATGGCGAATCGGGAATGGCCGAAGGTCCTCGGGGGTTTCGTGAACAGCATGGGGCTGGACTATGCGGTCTACTCGACCCAAGTGGTTCCCGGCGAAAGGCTCTCCGACATCCTCCACCTCGCGATCAATTTCAACCAGCTCGTTCTCTCGCTCGCCAGAGACCTCTGGATGTACCAGATGCTCGACTACGTCCGGTTGGAGCGCCCGGGGAAGGTGAGCAGCTCGACCATGCCGCAGAAGGTCAACCCGGTCGACCTCGAGAACGCCGAGGGGCAGGCAGAAATCTCAAGCGCCGTCCTCTCGCTGGCGGCCTACAGGCTGCAGGTGACGAGGCTCCAGCGCGACCTCTCCGACTCGGTCATTCGCAGGATGGTCGGACAGGGGCTCGCCCACTCATACCTGGCGTGCACCCGGCTCGACGCCTCAATAGCGGCGCTGCGGGTCGACCGCAGACGGATGAGGTCCGACCTGGATGCGCACCCCGAGACATACGCCGAGGCTCTGCAGGTCTCGATGCGCCTCGCGGGTGACGAGAGGGGCTATGAGAAGGTGAAGGCCATGGTGGAGCGAGGGAAGCTGGGCGGAGGCTCCGCAGGTCCGCGGCGCGCGGGTGGCTACCTGGGCGCGGCCAGGGCGCTGGCGTCATCCTGCGAAGCCGAGGTCTCCCGGCTGCTGGGAAGCGGCCGCGCTACGAAGTGAATACCCAGTCCAGGTCCGGCGGGTCGACCCTCTTCTCGACCCTTTCGTTCAGCGCGTGCGCGATCAGTGGGAGCGCCAGCGTCGCGTCGGAGTAGAGCACCGACTTGTAAGAGTCTGCCGCGATCTTCCCCCAGCTGACGGCCTCTTCCAACGTGCAACCGGAGAGCCCTCCCCACTGCGGACTGTCCGTCGTGATCTGAATCGCGTACTCGTGCGGCGTGGGCTCGACGCCTCCCTTCGCCAGCGACTTTATGATCGTCGAAAGCTGGATCGTGTCCTTCGGCACCCCGCCACCCACGTAGACCACGCCAGTCTTCCTTGCCCTCTCGGCTATCTGGGCCAGCTCCTCCATGTCCTTGGTCTGGTCCAGCATGATGAGCTTCCCCTTCTCCCTCTTGAGGAGGCTCAGGGCCACGCCGTAGCCGCTGTCTATGAGACCGGGCGAGTAGATCGGTACGCCGCTTCTGTAGGCGGCCTCGACTATGCTCTTTATGCCCTTCTCGTGTAGGAATGCGCCGAACCCGTGAAGGAACTCGCGGGTCGAGTACGGCCGGCCGGCGTCCAGCCCGCTGGCGTACTTCTTTATGGTGTTCTCGAGCTTCCGGTACTCCATCTCGTCTGCGTAGACGTCGTAGAACCTGTCTATCTTGAGCCTTAGAAGCTCCTCGTCGTCCGCCAGCTGGGAGCCTTGGTAGTAGTGATAGCCGAGCGCCTCGAGTAGGTCCTCCGAGATGTTGGCTCCGGTACTGACTATCACGTCAACGAACCTCTTCTCCACCAGCCAGCGTATGATCTTCCACTGGCCGGTCGTGCTTAGAGAGCCGGTCAGGCCCATGAATATCGTGAGCCCCTTGGCCTTGACCATGGCGGTCCAGATGTCCGCCACCTCGCCGAGCTTCTTGCCCTGGAATCCGGTCTTGGACATCTCCTTCAGGAGCTCCGAGACCGACCTTTGCTTGACGTCCAGCGTCCTGACTGGACTAGACAGGACCTCCCTCTTGGTTACCACGCTATCGCGTTGGGAAAATCTGTTTAATTGCTTTCGCTTACTTCACGGTGACGGACTTCGCCAGGTTGCGCGGATAGTCGGGGTCGTTCCTCTTGGCGACCGCCGAATGGTAGGCGAGCAGCTGCAGCGGGATCGCTTCCACGACTGGCATCCTCTCCGATTCGACCTTCGGGATCTTGATGAAGTGCTTGTAGACCTCGTCTTCAACGTCCGAGATGCCGATCAGGTCGGCTCCTCGCGCCTTCAACTCCTCGGCGTTGGAGAGCGTGTCGTCGTGCAGGGCGCCGGACGGGTTGATGACCACCACCGGCGTCCCCTTCTCTATCAGCGCGAGGGTGCCGTGCTTCAGCTCGCTGGCGGGCATGCCCTCGGCGTGGATGTAGGACAGCTCCTTTAGCTTGAGCGCCCCCTCCAGCGCCACCGGATAGCTGTATCCCCTCGCGACGAAATAGAAGTCGGGCCTGTCCTTGTACTCCGCCGCGATCCTCTGCACAGTCGGTTCCGCCGCGAGCGCCAGCTTGACCGCGTTCGACAGCGCCTCCAGGCCGTTGGCCTTCTTCTTGCCCAGGACGGCGTTGACCAGGAGGTTAGCCACCATGACCTGGGCGGTGAAGCTCTTCGTGGCGGCAACGCCGACCTCGGGCCCGCAGTTCAGGAGCAGCACGGCGTCGCTCTCTCTGGCGAGCGACGAGCCAGCCGCGTTGACGATCGAGAGCACCCGCGCTCCCTTCTTCTTTGCAAGCCTTACCGCCTCAAGCACGTCCGCCGTCTCCCCACTCTGAGAGAAGACGACGACCACCGTCCCCACTCCCAGCCAGTGCTCGTGCTCCCCGAACTCTCCGGCCAGCACCGCTTCGCACCTCAGCTTGGCCTCCTTGTTCAGCCGATGCTTCATGAGGAGGCCCGCGTGATAGCTCGTTCCAGCGGCGGTAATGAAGAGCGACTTCGCGCTCTTGATCGCCTTTGCGAACTCCGCCAGATTCAGTGCGTCCTGAACGGACGCGCTCCGGACAGTCATCGGCTGCTCGTCGATCTCCTTGCGAGTGTAGTGGGCGTAGTCGAGCTTGGAGAGGTCTGACAGCTCCCAGGCGAGTTGGGTGGGCTTCCTTTCCATCTCCCTGCCGCTCATGTTGTAGATCCGGTAGCCGCTTCTGCTGAGCTCGGTGACCTCCAGATTGTCCAGGAATACGCTCCTGTCCGTATGCTCGATGAATGCGAGCACGTCGCTGGCTATGAACATCTTGCCGTCGCCCACCCCTATGACGAGTGGCGCGTCCTTCCTCGCCCCCACTATCACATCGGGCCGATCTTGGAACATGACGACGATCGCGTACTGCCCCTTCAGCTTTCTAGCGGCGGCCAGCGTCGCCCGCACCGGCGATCTGCTCCGCGAGTACTCCTGCTCGATGAGGTGAGCGATTACCTCCGTATCGGTCTCGCTTCTGAACACGTGGCCGCGCTCCCTCAGCGCCTTCTTCAGAGGAAGATAGTTCTCGATGATGCCGTTGTGGACGACGGCCACTCTCTCTTTGCACGAGGTCTGCGGGTGGGCGTTCTGGTCTGTTACGCCGCCGTGCGTGGCCCATCTGGTGTGGCCCATACCTGCGCTCCCTCCCATGTCCGAGAGGCGGAACCTTTCTTCTATCTCCTGGAGTCTCCCGGCTCCTTTCCTGACCCGCAGTTCCCCGCCTTCGATCGTCGCTATCCCGGCGGAATCGTATCCCCTGTACTCGACGCGCCTTAGGCCTTGAACGAGAATCCTCGCCACCTGCTCGTCGCCGACGCATCCGATTATGCCGCACATGCCCTATCTCGCGGGTGCCGCCGATATAACGACCGCAGCATTCGGACGGTTACTATGCAGGAGCGAGATTGCACGGTTCCCGCTCTGGGACCGTATCCGGCAGGCTGACCGTGCAAAACCATTTAGGAATGGTCGCCCAGCCCAGGGCGTGGTCAAGGAGAAGCT
>DATJAJ010000041.1:0-5412 GCA_035516335.1 Nitrososphaerales archaeon | reverse complement strand
ATGACCGTGGACGTGGTCGCGACCAGCTGAAACCCCCTCCTCGCGATAATTCTTATATACAACACGCAGTTGTATAGTGGCGTGATTTAATGTCAGCACAGGGACAACCAGTAATCATTCTGAAGGAAGGGTCGGGAGAGTCAAAGGGAAGAGACGCGCAGCGGAACAACATCACCGCGGCGAAGCTCATTGCCGAGGTCGTTAGAACCTCGTTGGGCCCCAGGGGCATGGACAAGATGCTCGTTGACTCGATGGGAGACGTGACAATCACCAATGACGGGGCAACCATGCTGAAGGAGATTGACGTGCAGCACCCGGCCGCGAAGATGATGGTCGAGATCAGCAAGGCGACCGATAACGAGGTCGGAGACGGCACGACGTCGGCTGTGATTGTGGCGGGCGCTTTGCTTGAGAAGGCCGAGGACCTGGTGGCCAAGGACGTCCACCCGGTCGTGATCGTCGAGGGCTACACGCGCGCAGCCGATCAGGCTCAACTGGTCCTCGAGAAGATTGCCGAGAAGATAGACCCGACCTCAAGGGAAGAGCTGCTCAAGGTCGCCAGGACGAGCATGCTCACCAAGCTGGTGACCGAGGACGCGCCTCACCTGGCCGGGGTGGTGGTGGACGGAATCCTCCTAATCAGCGAGAAGGTCGAGAAGGGATACAAGGCCGACATAGACAACGTGAAGGTCGAGAAGAAACCGGGCGGTTCTCTCACCGACACCGAGCTCATCAGAGGCATAGTGCTTGACAAAGAGGTAGTGCACTCGGGCATGCCCAAGCGGGTCGACGAAGCGAAGATTGCCCTGGTGAACTCGCCGCTGGAGATCGAGAAGACCGAGTTCTCGGCCGAGATCAGGATTGACGATCCGACACAGATGCAGAAGTTCCTCGAAGAAGAAAACAGCATGATGAAGTCCATGGCGGACAAGATCGCCGATTCCGGCGCCAACGTGGTGATATGCCAGAAGGGGATCGACGACGTCGCCCAGCACTTCCTTTCGAAGGCGGGCATACTCGCAATAAGAAGGGCCAAGGAGAGCGACATGACGAAGCTTGCGAAGGCCACGGGAGCGAGAATGGTCACCAACCTGGACGACCTGACCTCGAGCGACTTGGGCTACGCCAAGCTGGTGGAGGAGAGGAAGATAGAGTCCGACAGATGGACGTTCGTCGAAGGCTGCAAGAACCCGAAGGCGGTAACCATCCTGGTCAGAGGGGGGACCCAGAGGATCGTCGATGAAGCAGAGCGGGCTCTTCACGATGCCCTGATGGTCACCAAGGACGTGGTCGAGAAACCGGCAATAGTGGCTGGCGGCGGCGCACCTGAGGCCGAGGTCGCGATGCAGCTGCGCGCCTGGGCACAGAAGCTCTCGGGAAGGGAGCAGCTGGCGGCGCTGAAGTTCGCGGACGCCATGGACTCGATACCCATGACCCTCGCGGAGAACGCAGGCATGGACCCTATCGACACTCAGATTGAGCTGAGGGCGAAGCACGGGGAGAAGGGTGGCAAATGGTACGGCATAGACGCGCTCAACGGGAAGGTCGCCGACATGTACGCTAAGAACGTGGTCGAGCCTCTGGCCGTTAAGCTCCAGATCCTGCGCGCCTCCTCCGAAGTGGCGTCCATGATACTGCGCATCGACGATGTGATCGCCGCGAGCAAGATGAAGGCGCCTCCGATGCCTCCAGGCGGAGGCGGAATGGGCGGCATGGGCGGAATGCCCCCCATGGGCTAGCTCTGGTCTGCCGTCTTCTCCTTTCCCGTCCCGATTTCCACGTCCGAACCAGAGAACTCGCTGCTGTGGCGGGCCTTCTCGTAGACCAGGCTGGCCACGGCAACGTCCTCGATGGCCACGCCGTTTGACTTGAAGAGCGTCTTGTGGCCGGGGTTTATCTTGCCGGACACCACGTCGCCCAGCCGCACCACGTTGGCCCAAGAGAGCAGCCCAGCCTCCACGGCCCCGATGAGGTCTCCGGACTCGACCCTTGCCTGCTCGACGTCATCCGTCACGACCGTCTGAAACTCGGCCACGGCCTGTGGCGTTGCCTCGGACTTGTTGGAGGAGTTGGATCCGCAAAGGTTGATGTGGATGAGGCTCTGCACGTCGTCTCTCGTCACGAACGGGGCTTTGGCCGTGGTTATCGTCGTCGCCACGTCTGAAGAAGCGAACGCGTCGCGCAGGGATCCGGCAGGCTTCGCGTCTATGCCCACGGCCCCCAGCCCTCGGACGAAGTCTGCGAGGTGCGTGCTGTTGGGGCTCCAGGCCGTCACGCTCTCAAGCGTCGCAACCTCTGCCATGGCCAGGACCTGGGTGCGAGCCTGCTTCCCGCTCCCGGCCACTGCGAACCTCATGCTCTTCGTCCCCGCGAGGTGTTTCGTTGCCACGGCTGAGGCTGCGCCCGTCCTGAACCTGCCGAGAGCGTCCGCCCCCATGATCGCGAGGGGCTCGGCGTCCTCGAGGTTGAAGAGGACGAAGACGAACCTGGTCCCCCGCCTCGAACTGAGGTAGCACTTCACCCCTGCTCTGCCGAGGTACGGGATGGCCCCGTGCATGACGTTGAGAGTCGCCCCGGGCACGATTGTCCTCGTTCTGGGGGTGTTCACGGCGAGAGACTCGGGAACCCGCCTGAAGCAATCGTCCACCGCCTGGACGACCTCCTTCATGGACAGGAGGCCGCCTACGGCTTTCTCCCCGAGGACGAGAGTCAACTTCGCCTAGGTCCCGGGCTGCTGCTCCTCGGCCTCTTGCTTGCCCCAACGGCCGACTTTCGGAAGGCCCTTGGTGCGGAAGAGCGACATCCCCTGTTCATAGCGTCTCAGCTCGACCTCGAGGAACCCGATGTCCGATTCCACGGCTGAAAGTTCCTTCGCCTTCCCCTTCTTGCCCCTGAGTTCGGCGGCCTTGGCCCTATTCTCATCAAGAAGGCGCTTCAGCAGTTCCTCGTACTCCGTGGCCATCCGAGAAGCCTCGCGGCCTCTGCCACTCTAAACTATAAAGGGATGTCGAGGAGGATTTGACGTGCGATCCCAGCTGCTCGTAGCAGGTGTCTTGATCGTAGTGCTCGGTGCCGTGTTCTATCTTCTGGAGGTGCCGCTGGTCTTCTTCTGGAGCGTTCCGTTCGTCATCGGCGGCGGAATCATGGCGGTCGCCAGCCTGTTCATGGCAGAGAGCCAGGGGCCCGTGACGCCTCCCCAGGGCTATCGATTCTGCGTCTTCTGCGGTGACCCTGTGAAGATCGGGGAGGACAGGTGCCCCCGCTGCAACGGCCTTCAGCCGAAGGTGGAGAGCTAGACGGCTGACCCTATGGCCTCCGACGAGCGAATCGCCGCGAGGGTGGTTGTGGACAGAATCGCCTTCCGAGGTCATCCGATGGTGATGGGAATCCATCCGACCACCATCGAGCTGACAACTGAGAACCATCTGACGGAGAGGGGGGACTGCATCATCGGAGTGGGTGCCGACAAAGGCTGCCTGGACCTGTCTGACGATGTGAAGAGGGCGCTTCGCTCCGACGGGGCCGAGGTGACCATAAGCATCAAGGTGGGGGAGGAGCGACTGGACCTCCGGTGCTGGGGTGACTCTCGGCTCACCCTCACAAACCCGCGGGAGGTTGTAATCAGGAAGAGCAGCTATGTGGACAACAGGACGCTGGCGATAGGAGCGGACTGCGCGGCCATCGACATCCCGAGGAGCCTCGTGGAAAGGCTAAAGCGGGCGACCTCGACCGGGGTTCTTGAGATAGCGGTGTTGCCTCCGTGACCACGAGGACTGCCGTCGGCTACACGATGCAGGCCCTCGTCAAGTACCACGGGCTGAGAGACTGGAAGCTCAGGCTACCCTATCACGACAGCATATCGGTCAACACGACTAGCATGATGACCGAGGCCACGATCACGGACGAAAGAAGAGGGGGCGTCTATATCGAGGGAAAGAAGCGCGAAGACGCCACGGCCAGGCTCCAGCCTGTGGTCGAGAGGCTGAGGGCGGGCGCCAAGGTCGAAGACTTTCGCATTGACAGCAGGAACGTCCCCGCCGCGAACGCAAAGGGGATTGGCTACTCTTCCTCTGCCGGGGCCGCTCTGACGCTCCTCTGCCACGACCTGCTCCGAGGAGGCAGGCCGGACATGACGGAACTCTCGAAGACCGCGAGGCTCTTCGCAGCCTCCGCCTCACGATCCCTGGTCGGCGGGTTTTCGCGGCTGTACGCGGGAAAGGACGACGACACGACCTACGCGGAGAGGTTCGCGGACTCGAGGACGATGGACCTCAGGATGGTGGTGGTGCCGCTTCCGTCAAAGCTGCACACCGAGGACGTCCACAGGGACGTGCTCACTTCGCCTTTCTTCAAGGCCAGGATTGAGTCAGCCCAGAAGAGGTGCGATATGATGGAGAAGGCAATCCGGGGCAACGACCTCGCGACACTCGGAGCCCTGGCCGAGATGGACACCCTGGAGCTCCATGGACTGACCATGACGGGCGAAGGAAGAATCATAATCATGACCGAGGACTCGCTCAGGATCATCAACAGGGTGAAGGCGTTGCGCGAAGACGGCGTGGAAGCATACTTCTCGATGCAGACGGGCCCGTCGGTGTACATCAACACTTCAGAGAAGGACGAGGAGAGGGTCCTGAAAGCGATCAAGCGGTCGGGCTACAGGGCCTACCTTTCTAGGGTGGGCGGCGAAGCCCACATTCTGCCCAATTCAGGCAAGGGTTATTAGCGCTGGCAGGGTTCTCGGTCAGAATGGCCGCGAAGCCTCGCACCGTACAGGAGTACATCGAGGAGCTCGACAGGTCGAAGAAGGAGAAGCCCGACCAGGTGAAGGAAGCCTTGGAAATCTACCTGGACCTGTGGAAGAGCGCCCTGAAGAAAGGCGTCGTCAGTCCGACAGACTCGATCTCTGACGCCCTCACGAAGATCGAAGCCAAAGGCGGACTCTACGAGTCTGCCGGCGGGTGAAGGAAGCCCTTCACCGCATGACTTCGCCGCCATCGGCGATTATGGCCTGGCCGGTGATGAAGCCCGATTCGTCGCTTGCTAGAAACAGGGCGAGCCGCGCCGCGTCTGCCGGCTTGCCGAACTTTCTGAGGGGGATGGCGGAGCGGTATGAGTTGACCTGCTTCTTGTCGAGCCATTCCAGCCAGTTTGTCTCGAAGGAGCCGAAGACCATGCAGTTCACTCTTATCTTCGGGGCGAGCATCTTGGCCAACATCCTGGACATGGAGATGACCGCCCCTTTGGCGGAAGCGTAGACCAGACCCTCCGTGTCGCCGGCGATTGCCGGCGTCGAAGCGACGTTGACTATGGACCCTCCGTGCTTCATCAGTGGTGCAGCAGCCTGCGAGCAGTTGAAGGTGCCGAAGGCGTCAACCTCGAAGACGCGTCTCCACATTGCCAGGGTGGTCT
>DATJAJ010000040.1:0-8045 GCA_035516335.1 Nitrososphaerales archaeon | reverse complement strand
CGAACATATCTGGGGGATCTGTGGCTCGCGGACATCTCGATCCCGCCTGAAGCCTATGCGGAAGTCTCGCAGTCCGCCGGGCTCTTCGACAGGGGCACACTGGTAAGGATCTGGTAGGGCCGCTCCGCACACTTCTTCCCGTCACGCCCGAGCCAGATTCTATAATGATTTGGGATTGATTTCGGAAATTCGCTATTAGCTCCCTCTTTGCGAGGAGCATAGGCGAGTCCGGTGACAAGCGAAGGCTGTGGAGGCGGCCTGCACGAGCTCATTCTTCCTGGCCCTACAACCAGTCCAGTGCTTGGTCCACTCGATAGCATTATTGATGCGACTCGGGCCACCGTGACGGATGGACTCCTTCGAGAGACTCCTCTGGTGGCTCTTCGCGGGGAGCGCCGGCGCCCCGACGAGGGCGACCGTCCTCTTTGCCATCAGGGAGCAGCCGAGGAACGCTCAGCAACTCTCGCAGAGGCTCAACCTCGACTACACCACGGTCCGTCACCACCTCAAGGTGATGGAGGCCAACCGGATAGTCCTGACCGAGGGCGAGAAGTACGGCAAGATCTACTTCGTTTCGGAGGCGATGGAGTCCCACTGGCCGCAACTGGAAGACATCCTGAAGAAAACCCGCAAGCAGACGGAGGTGAAAAGAAAGTGAATGAGCCGAACATGACGCCGAGGAAACCCGGAAACAGGATTTGGGTCCCCGCGGTGCTTCTGGTAGGGCTGCTCCTTGGCGCTCTCCTATCTCTGGTCGCTCCGGTCCCGGAGGAGCCACGTCTCGAGCACCTGCCTGGCTTCTTCTTCGTGACCTTCACGCCGGAGCCGCTTCTGCAGTTCCACGTGCTCGTGACGACCATCGAGATAGTGCTGCTCGTAGCCCTGCTGGTCGTGTACGTCAAGGTCTACGCTGACACCAGGGCCAACTTCTCGCTGGGACTCGTGGTGGTGCTCGCCGCGCTGCTGCTGAACACCCTGTTCTCCTACCCGCTCCTGCTGGGGCTGTTGGGTCCGGTCTCCGTGAGACCAGGCGACTTCCTCCTGTTCGCCGACATCTTCATGATAGTCGCCTACACGGTCTTCCTGTACCTTAGCCTGGAGTGACGCGCCTCGCTCGGTTTTAGCCGGACTGATTCCGGCCGGCGCGGGCGCGCGGGTTCACGGGTTGCGTAGGGTCCGTGTCATCCGTTCGGAGGTGCACTCTCTCCACCTTCAATCATCTTCTATCGATTCTCTAACGATTTGGGAAGAATCTCGGAAATCAACTAAATAGCGAAGAGGCCGGTCTTACGCTGTCATGATGACGACGGAAAAGCGGGCACCGCGCGCGAAGAGCGTAGCGGCCATTCTCCTTCTCGTGCTCGCTTTGGCCGTCGTCGTCGTGTACTACAATGGACTGCTCAGCCAGAGGACGAGCTCGGACAACCAGACGATCGGGAACCTTCAGAACACCATAGCAGGGCTCCAGAGCACAAACAGCGCGCTGAAGGCGCAGGTGACGTCACTGAGTTCAACCACCAACACCACCGGAGGCGAGCCGGCGCTGATCTACTCCATTGCTAACAGAAGCGTGGTGACGGTCCAAGGCAGCGAGGAAACCACAACGAATACCATTTTTGGTCTACAGACGTCGATTTCCACACTCCTCGGCTCCGGGTTCGTCACCAGCTTCCAGAATTCATTCTACGTGATAACGAATTACCACGTCGTTGACGGTGTGTCAAACCTTACGGTCACATTCTGGGACGGGAACTCCTACCCGGCCTCAGTAGTAGGCACCGACCCATACAGCGATCTCGCGGTGATATCCGTAGCCGCCCCCTCTACGGAGTTCATCCCGCTGCAGATCGTCGGGTCTTCTCCGGGCGTGAGCGTGGGAGACCCAGTCTACGCCATTGGCAACCCGTTCGGCCTCTCCGGCTCATTCACCTACGGGATCGTTAGCCAGCTGGGCAGGACTATTCAGGAGACGACGGCCGGCAGCTTCTCGATTTCAAACATCATCCAGTTCACTGCCCCCATAAACCCGGGGAACTCGGGAGGCCCGCTCCTGAACGCCAACGGCGACGTCATCGGGATTACCACCGCGACCGTAAGCGGCTCCCAGGGGCTCGGCTTCGCGATTCCTTCGAGCACGATCGTCAGGGAGCTCCCTTCGCTCACCAGCACAGGGACCTATGACAAGCACTCGTACCTCGGGATCGGCGGGGCCGACATGACCCTGCAGCTTGCGGAGGCGATGAAGGTCAATACGACCTACGGCGTCTTGGTCGAGAGCGTCGTCAGCGGCGGACCCGCGGCGAAGGCTGGCCTAAAGGCCGGAAGCACGGTCACGAACATCGAGGGGACACAGTACCTGTTAGGGGGCGACATCATAGTGTCAATAAATGGGACGAAGGTAGTAAACCAGGACGCCCTCTCTGCCTACCTGGAGGAGTACACGGTCTCGGGGCAGACGGTACAGCTTGGCGTGATCAGGGGTGGGAACACGATCGCGGTCGACATCCTCTTGGGCACGAGGCCCCCGCCTCCGAGCGGCTGACGGCCCATCTTGGAAGGATTCTCTAAGGATTATGGAATCTTCTTGGTAATCTCGTATATACGGTCCTGGATGTGCTCGTGGTCGTAGATGAGTCGCCGATTACTGGTCATCAGCACGGTCGTTCTTCTGGTCGGAGTGGCCATCCTGATCTATGCAGACCCACTCGCGAGGTTGAGTTTCGGCGGAACCCCCGGGCGCTTCACTGGCGCTTTCACCAGCACCTTCACCGGCACGTTCACGCGCACGTTCGGCAACAGCACCTTTACCATCTCGCCTGGAAGCGGCGGGTTCCCGGGAGTAGGAGCTGCGGTCCGGACCGGAGACACCAACGGGCAGGTGGAGACGCTGATAGCTATCGCGCTCCTGGCGGTGGGCCTTGTGTTGGAGGTCATGACGATATTCCTTTGGCAGTCAAAGCCGAAGGAGGCAGCCCCGCCTACAGCCTGAGCGACCCGAATTGAGCCCAAAGTCACAGGGCAGCACGCGAGCGAGCGCGGTCGAAGTCGTGGATCTCACGAAGAAGTACGGGAGCGGCCCCGAATCGACCTTGGCCCTAAGAGGGGTGACCTTCAGCGTGGCTTCGGGCGAGTTCGTGGCCATAAGCGGTCCCTCGGGCTCGGGCAAGAGCACTCTCCTCAACGCCATAGGCGCCCTTGACAGGCCCAGCTCCGGCAGGATCTTTCTCGAGGGGGTCGACATTTCGAGACTTTCGAGCGCGGAACTGGCCCGCATCCGAAACGAGAAGATAGGCTTCGTATTCCAGGACTTCAACCTGATATCCAGAATGTCCACGGTGGAGAACGTGGAGCTCCCGCTCTCGATCCGTGGAGTCCCCCCGCGCGAAAGGCGCGAGAAGGCCATGGACCTGCTCGAGCGGTTCGGAATCTCGGACAAGGCCCGCAAGAGCCCTAGGGAGCTCAGCGGAGGGCAGCGCCAACGGGTCGCGGTCGCAAGGGCGCTCAGCAGCGATCCCTCGATCATCCTGGCTGACGAACCCACTGGCAATCTGGACTCACAGAACGCCACCCTTACGATGGACTTCCTAAAGCGGCTGAACACCGACTTCGGCAAGACGCTCCTGATCATCACCCACGATCCGGACGTGGCGTCGCTTGCCGAGCGGACGATACTGATGCGAGACGGCGCGGTGGAGCGAATCCTGGAGAACTGAGACATTGAAACTTACTTCTCTCCTTGCCGCGTTCTTGGTGCTCTCCGTAGGCTTTCTCGCAGCGGCCGCCTACGCCGCGTCGCCCGGCCCCTCGGCGACCACGACCACGACGGTCTGTCAGCCAACCGCCGCCCCATTCGTGGTAACCCAGGCGTACTGGGGGGCGCAGGGCTCGAGCCTGAGCGTCAGCCCAGGCAACCAGGACGTGCCGCTCAGCGTCAGCCTGCTCTATACCGGCCCCTGCACGGCGACCGCCGCCAGCTTCGAGCTCGACCTCTCCCAGCCCTTCACGGCCGCTGACGGCCAGCCCAGTCCGACCACCTACGAGGTGAACCTTTCGCCGGACACGGTCGTCACTGAGTCCTACTACCTGAACGTCAACGCCTCCGCTTCGCTGGGGACCTACGACCTCCAGCTTAGCATCGGGTACAACACCTCCTCCTACTTGGGCCTCTTCTCGCAGACCGTCCAGCTCACCGTCCCGCTGAAGGGCTCAGTCGTTTTGGCCTTCAGCTCGGACACTCCCACCCTGTACCCGGGTGCGACCAACAACGTCACCGTATCGGTGACCAACGACGGCACTGGAACCGCCACCTACGTCACCCCCAGTGTCTCGACCAACGCCCAGGTGGCGATCTTGAGCCAGCTGTCCGAGGTGGACGCGATGGCGCCGGGAGCCTCCTCCGTCCAGACGCTGAGAGTCTACGTGCCGTCGTCGTTGGCTGGGTCGGCCGTCTCACTTACGCTCTCCGCGGGGTACTACGACGCCTACTCGAACGCGAGGTCTGCGTCCCAGGCGCTGGGGTTCACCGTCTCCTCCCAGTCGCCGGTGACGATTCTCTTCTCGACCGCGACTCCAGCTCTGGAAGCCGGCGAGGTGAACAACCTGACAATTCTGGTCACCAACACCGGCACGGGGACAGCCTCATCCCTCTCGTTCAGTGTATCTGCCCCATCGCAGCTTGCAATCCTGAACCAGCTCCCGACGGTGACTTCGTTGGCCCCCGGGAACGAGGCTTCCGAGACCGTCCAGGTCTTCGTCCCGTCGTCTCTTTCCGGTTCGGCGGTTACCCTCACCTTCGCCGCAAGCTATCAGGACTCCCTCGGCGCCAGCCGGAGCGTCACCCAGTCCCTGGGTTTCTACGTCCTCTCCTCGTCGTCGTCCGCTCCCTTTGCCATCCAGGGTGTCCAATGGGGCTCGGCTGACCTCTCGCCGCAACCTGGTGACAGGAACGTCCCTCTGACCGTGGTCGTGCAGTACCTCGGCGCGTCTACGGCCACGAACCTGAAGGCGACGCTGTCTCTGCCGAGCGGCTTCACCGACGAGAACTCCGACCCCACAGCCGTGACATACGCTTCCACCGCAGCCCAGGATCAGGCCATCACACTGTCTTTCTACCTTGACCTCAGCGGAACGCTGACCCCGGGGAGCTACGGCTTCCCGCTGACCCTGGCCTGGACCACGTCGTCGGCTTCGGGATTGAGCGAGAACGTTTCGATCTCACCGCCCCCCATCGGCCAGAGTTCGGGCGCTGTGGGCACGGCTCTGTCGCTCACGCAGACCAACAACACCGTCGTGGCCGGGGCCTCCGCGACGACGGACTTCGTCTTGAAGAACGTGGGGTCGGACAGCGTCTTCTCCCCGGAGTTTTCCCTGGCGGTCACATCTCCGCTCGTGGTTATGGGTGCGTTGCCGACAGGTTCGCTCTCAGTGCTTGACTCGGGCAGCTCGACAGTGCTCGCCGCAATTCTCTCGAGCAGCCCGAGTGCCACCCCCGGCGTGTACGGAGGGACTCTCACCGTGAGCTACACGGACTTCTCCGGGACTCAGCACACTCAGAACTTCCCCGTGGGGTTCGTCCTCACAGGGTCGATCGAGCTGGTGCTGCAGGACGTGGAGGTTACCCAAACCTCGAGCAGCGTCACAGTCAGCGGCTCGATCCTGAACGAAGGCAGCGCGGCCGCGTATTACTCGTCGGTGACGGGATCCGTCGGCCATTCGACCACAGGGAACGAGTCTGCAGATTACGTGGGCGAGATAGATCCAAACACGCCGACGCCCTTCACGGTGACGATCCCGTACCAGGCTCCCAACAGTCCCCAGCCCAGGGCGGAAATCGCGATTGACGTCGCCTTCAGGAACAGCTTCGGCGCGAACTCGACCTTCAACGGCTCCTCAACCGCGAGCCTGGAGTCCGCCCAGCAGCTCTTCCAGGGGACCGCCACCTCCAGCGGCAGCAGTACCGGGACGGGTGGGGGTCGGTTGGTGACCCTGGTCTCTTACGGCATCGTGGCGGTGATCGTGATAGCGGCAGTGGCGGGGGGCATCGTGGTCCGGAGGAGACGGGCTCCCAAGTCAAGGAAGGAGGACAGGGTAATCTAGGAATCCGGAGGCGGCAAGATTGCGCCCGATCGACCTCTTCAAGTTCGCCCTCAAGGCGCTGCGGGAGCGCAAGCTTAGGGCCGTCCTCACCATCATAGGCATCGTCATAGGGCCGGCGACCATCGTAGCGCTAGTCGGCGCAACCCAGGGATTCAGCAGCGCCAGCAGCGCGCGCTTCGAGACGCTGGGGGCGACCACGATCTTCGTCTCTCCCGTGGGGCGCGGCTTCTCCATCACGACCTCGACGGTGCAGCAGATCCAGGCGATGCCCGACGTCTCCTACGCAGTGCCCTACCAAGAGGCAAGCGGCCAGATTACCCAGGGAGGAGACGCGGTTAATGTAGAGATACTGGCCCTGGACCTGAACCAGCTTTCTCACATATTCCCGTCGCTGACCCTGGGTCAGGGCTCCCAGCCCGGAGGCGCTGACCTCGTGGGGGCCATCGTGGGGCATTCGATAGCCTACCCAGACATCACCGACGCCACCAACGTCACCGTCGGGCAGGTCCTAACGGCGACCGGAGTCAGGAGCTCGCAGTTCGCTGTGTTCACAGGCGGCGGAGGCGGCGGCTTCTCGCTATCATCGGGCGGGAGCTCCAGCGCGAGCACCGACAGGTCGTTCGTCGTCCGCGGAATCTACGACTCCTTCGGCCAGGGCCTCTTCCTGAACCCCGACGATTCGATATTCATCCAGCAGTCGGCCGGCCAGGCTATGCTGCACACCTCCACCTACAACGGCGTCGTAGTGGTTGCTTCCAGCGCCTCGGCCGTGACCCAGGTGACCAGCGAGCTGACCTCGGCCTTCGGCCAGAACATCAGGGCCACGGCCGTGACATCTCTGACCTCCACCATACAGTCGATCACCCAAGGGGTGTCCACCCTGCTAGAGGCCGTGGCCGGAACCTCGGTCATAGTCGCCTTCGTCGGAATAATGACAACCATGCTCACCTCAGTGCTCGAGAGGACTACCGAGATCGGGGTCCTGAAGTCTCTGGGGGCGAGCAGCAGGAGCATCATGATGGCATTCATCACCGAGGCTTCGTTCACGGGCCTCATCGGCGGGGTCGTCGGGGCAGGGACGGGCGCCGCTCTATCTTACGTGATAATCTCGCTGCTGAGTGGATCGCTCAGGTTGGGGGGCGGGGGGCTGGGGGCCGCCGGCGCCGGCGCTGCAGCCCGGTCCGGGGCTGGGGGATTCGGGGGAGGCTTCGCGTCATCCGCGGCCTCCGCCTCGACGACGCTGACAATCACGCCGGTGATAACTCCAGAGCTCCTGGTGATAGCCATCCTGATTGCGACGGCCGTGGGAACCCTCGGGGGGATACTCCCTGCCTGGCGTGCCTCCAGGCTGACCCCGGTCGAGGCGCTCCACAGGTCCTGAACGAAATCAGGATACATCCTGCGGCGATTCTCTAGGGATCTGGGAGCAATCTCGGAAATCTGCTAACTAGCGGCAATCGACTTCAGATCGGGAGGTGAACACCATAAGAGAAATAGGCTTGGCAGTGACCAGGCGTAACCTGTTCGTGATTGCAGCAGTTTCGCTCTTCGCGATCGCGGGGCTCCTGGCTGTGCTGCCAGCTCACGCGCAGACGACCACGTCGACTTCATCCTCGTCGGGGACACAAACGAGCTCTGGCCCACGCCAGGGCTACTCGGCAGGGCACAGCTGCCCCAACATGTCGGGCACAACTTCGACATCGAGCTCGTCGTCTGGCGGGACCGGCTAGCGTAACGAACTAGGGCCGTGATCATAGGTGGAGCGACTCGGTGGAGACGCGTCGCTCCCCCCCGGCCTTCTTTCCATCTTCACCTACCCCGGACAGCCGGGGAGGCAAAAATAAAAGCCACCGATCCTCCTCGTTCTCTTGTTGGCGGACCGTTCGACCCGGGACGTGGACATCAGCGGAAATCCGCAGTCGGAGCCGCTCGCGCTCAGCGAAAGGGAC
>DATJAJ010000039.1:0-5274 GCA_035516335.1 Nitrososphaerales archaeon | reverse complement strand
ATGCTCCCGGCTATCTGGTTCACTGCCACGGAGAGCGGGTCCAGCTCCTCCGCCGCCGCGACCTCCGCCAGCGCCTCCGAGTTCCTCAGCATGTCGTTGAGCAGCAGCGCGTACCTGTAGTGGGCCTCCGCGCTGTTGGGGCTCAGCTCCACGGCGCGCTTGAACTCCGCCTCGGCGCCGGACCAGTCCCAGTCTCTGTCCATCAGGAGCCGGCCCATGAGCATGTGGGCCAGGTCCAGGCCCTCGTCGATTTCGAGGGCGCGGTTCAGCAGCGGCCTGGCCTTCTCGAAGGCCTCGGAAGGCGGGATGAATCCGAAGAAGCCGAGGAACATGTGGCACTGGGCGCACATGGCGAAGGCGGATGCAAACTCCGGGTCGAGCTTCGTGGCCAGCTCGAACAGCTCAGCGGCCCTCCCAACTTCGTCCTCCGAGTGCCTGGTGAGGTGATACCGTCCCTGCAGATACAGGAGGAAGGCTTTCGGGTTGCCGGTGATTCTTCCGGGACGAAGTGACTCCGGTTCAGCTCCGCCGAGCTGTGGCCTCAGAGCTTCGACGGTCTTTTCTGCGATGTCCTGCTGCACCAGCAGAACGTCGCCGGCGTCCCTGTCGTAGCTGCTGCTCCAGAGGTACTCGTCCGACGCGGTGTCGACGAGCTGTACGGCCACCCTGAGCTTCCCCGAACTCCTCCTTATGCTTCCCTCGAGCACCACCCCGGCCCCAATCTCGCTTCCGATCTGTGAGGCGGACTTCTTGCTGCCCTTGTACCCCATCACGCTGGTTCGCGAGACGACGCGCAGGCGGGGAAGTCTCGACAGGCTCAAAATCAGCTCCTCGGTAAGCCCGTCGGCCAGGTACTCGTCTGAAGGGTCGGCGCCTATGTTTACGAACGGGAGTACGGCCACCCGGCGCTTCTCGCTTCTGGCCGATGCCGGGCCCCCTTGGCCGGGACCAGACGCCACCCTGTAGACGAGAATCGGCTCGGCGACGTTTCTAAGGCCGTGCTCTCCCAGGCTTCTGAAGCCTACGCCGATCTTGTTGCGCACGTCCTCGTAGATCTGGGAGGAGACCACTATGCCTCCCGGCTCCGCCAGAGGCTCGATGCGTGACGCAATGTTAACGGTATCGCCATAGACGTCGCCTTCGACCCTGACGACGTCCCCTGCGTGAATTCCTATCCTGACCTGGAAGCGCTTCACCGGTGCCACCTCGAGGTTCCGCCTAGAGACTGCCTCCTGAATCTCGACCGCACAGGTCACCGCGTCCAGGGCGCTCCTGAACTCGATGAGGAACGCGTCCCCGATGGTCTTGATCTCCTGGCCTTCGTGGGCTGAAATGACCGACCTGACGAGGCTGCGCTGCTCCTCAAGAAGTTCGAGGGCGAGCTTCTCGCTGCCCTGGGTCAGGGAGGTGTAGCCGACCATGTCCGTGAACATTATCGCCGCTAGCTTTCGGTCACCGAGGGACAACCTGGCAGAGGTTTCTCCAAACATCCCGAATAAATCCGTTGTGGGTGCGGGTCCCAAACCCGAACACGTTCGGCTGCGCCGCGGGAGCACGATGAGTTTAAATCACAAGTGACAGATCGCGCGCTCTGAATGCCAGAGAACCTTGACGTAGCGCAGGCTATCCTGTCGGTTCCGCTGTTTTCGTCGCTAAACAAGAAGCAAGCGGAGTCGCTGGTGAACTCCGGCCGCGAGCGATCGTTCAAGGCCGGCGAGAAGATCGTCAACGAGGGCGACACGGGCATCGGGTTCTACGTAATCCTCGGAGGCAAGGTCGAGGTCCGCAAGGGAGGAAAGCTGCTTGCGACGCTGGGCCGAGGCCAGTACTTCGGTGAAATGTCGCTAATCGACAAGGAGGGCAGGTCTGCCGACGTCGTCGCCGTCGAAGCGACGAAGTGCCTGCTCATCACGGTCTGGGTGTTCGGTGCCCTTGTAGAGAAGAACCCAAAGATCGCGCTCGGGATGCTCAGAGAACTCGCCGCACGCCTGAGGGCGGCCCAGAAGTCCTAGGGCCGGCCAGTACACCCGCGCCTACCTTGCCGTCGCACGGAGCGAGTCTGAAATGAAGTTCGGGATGAGCACCTGGTCGCTGCTCAATACCGACGTCTACGGCGCGATTGACGCCATCGCGAGGGAGAGGTACCAATTCATCGAGCTGTGGGGGGACATACCCCATGCTTACCACGAATGCGTGGATAAGAAGAAGCTCAAAGCCGCGCTCTCGAGCTACGGCATCGAAACGACGCTGCACGCGCCCATAGCAGACCTGAACCCGGCAGCTCCGTCTGGGGCGGTAAGATCTGCCGTTACGAAGACTCTCATAGAATTCGTCAAGTTCGGGCGCTATCTCGGAAGCACCCGCATTACGGTCCACCCTGGAAGCGTTCATTCAAGCTCCCTCGTCGAGGAGTCTGCCAGGAACTCTGGGCTGGTGCTGAGGGAGCTGATACGTGCGGCAGACGGGGCAATCGAGCTGAACGTCGAGAACCAGGTCAGGAGCCAATCCCCTTTCCATTTCCCGCTCGGGAGTGACTACGAATCAATGCGGCAGCTCATCCTGCAATCGGACCGACTCGGAGTCACTCTAGACACGGGGCACGCCCATGCCAGCGGTATCGACCCGGTTCTCCTCTACAGGCAGCTCCGAGGGCGAGTGACAGAAATCCACCTCAACGACAACATGGGCGGTGCCGACGAACATCTTGCGCCTGGCGCCGGCACGGCGAAACTCGAGAGGCTAATCGGAGCGGCGCGCAGCTCGGGTGTGTACGTCTGCCTGGAGCTGAACCCTCACAGGCTCTCGCCCGATGAGGTTCTGAGAGCGGGCGCGAGGCAGCGGGCCGCTTGGGAGCGAAGGAAACCCGCGCAAGGGCGCAGCAGGGCGAGGAAGGGACAGGACCGCCCCTAGCTAGGAGCGGGGATCCCCGCTCAGATCGACCTCCATCTCCCATGTTCTCCTCCAGCCGAGCCTGGAGTAGACCTTGCGCCCCATCCTGGACGCATGGAGAGTCATCTCTGGATAGCCGCGAGCCCTGGCCCACGTCATGGCCTCCTTCACTACCATCGTCGCGACGCCCCGCCTCCGGAATTTGGGCTCCGTGTACATCGACAGGAGGTATGGAATCCGTTCAGTGGTGTTCCCGGGGCCGGGCTGGATGTCTCTGAGCCAGACGCAGCCGCCACCTGCCACCTCGCCGTTCTCGTCTGTCACCAACCAACAACGCAGAAGCCTCCGTCGCATCATTCTTGGCGCCCAACGGCGGTAGTCCGCGTCCGCGGCCCTGTGTTGGCTCGCCGGCGGATGGCGCATGTCCTCGAACATCATGCGGCGCTGATGGACGAGCACGTCCAGGTCGGTCGCCGCGGCCCGCCTCACTTTCAGCCTGTTCACGGCGACGCAGGGTATCGCGCGGCTTAATCTCTTCTCCCTCTGCCAGGCTCGGCCTTGTAAGTTTGAGAGGCACCTCCGAAACCACACCGGGAGATCGGCCTCCGCTGTTCGGAGGATGTTTCTGACCAAACGCGTGGCTCCGTGAGCACTCCCTGGCGCGGTAGCATGCGAGGTTTGGAAGATTTCGGCCTCGGCGCAGACCGTGTATGCCGCTATTCGTTGGGTGTCGTCCCGTCCAGGCACCGCCGGCGGCGGGCATCTCGGTTCAGGCCCCGCCGCAGGAAGGAACACGTCGCCGTGATAGTGGAGGAAAACCAGAGCTCCGACCAGGTCTTTGCGGGGTGCCCGGTGAACGGCTTCTAGGGCCTCTCGGGGTGCCCCACAAGGGCAAGAGCCGTGTTCGGCTCTCCCTGAATGCACCTCGAGTTCACTTCACGCAGATGAGCTAGTTCGGCCAGGCGAGCCCGACCAACACGACGACCAATTCGGCCCTGCAGACGAGGGGCAGGGCTTCCTCTGCCGGCGGAGTCTCGCACGAAGTGTGAGGACGCCAGCGAACGCCGCAGGATGGCAAAGCGAGGAGACGGCCACTGGCCGCGTCAATCAGCAGGTTCAACTACGGACTGGGACGAAGGAGGGGAGATGGAGTACCAGAGTCTGGGTAGGAGCGACATCAGGGTGTCAAAGATCGGGATGGGAGCCTGGCAGGCCAGTCCCGAATGGAGCGGTAGGGACGACGAAGTCGAGAAGGCGGTTCTAAGGAGCCACGAGCTGGGGGTCACGCTATTTGATACGGCAGAGGCATACGGCAGAGGTCACAGTGAGGAGGTCCTCGCCAAGGCCGTCAAGAAGATGGGGAGAGAGACGTTGGTGATCGCCACCAAGGTCCACGGCGCCAACCTTGGCCGGACAGAGCTGGCGAAGGCTTGCAAAGCCAGCGCGGCTCGGCTGGGGGTGAAGGTGATCGACGTCTATCAGGTCCACTGGCCCGACCCCTGGGCCCAGATTCCCCTCAGGGACACGATGCGCGAGCTGGAGAAGCTCTACCTCGAAGGTAGAATACGGGCCATAGGAGTGAGCAACTTCGCCGTCAGGGACCTGGAGGAGGCCCGCTCGTTCCTTTCGCACACGGACATAGTCTCGAACCAAGTCAGGTACAACCTCGTCCAGAGGAATATCGAGGCCGAAGTCCTCCCCTACTGCAAGCGGGAGCGCATATCCGTCCTCGCGTGGAGCCCGCTCGCGCAGGGTGCGCTGACGGGCAAGTACGGGGGCGGAAAAGTCCCGAAAGGAGACGTCAGAGCGGACAACGAACTGTTCAGAGAGAGGAATCTTGCACAGCTGGAGAAGCTGATGGGAAAGATCGCGCCGGTCGCGAAAGCCCACGGCAAAACAGTGGCGCAGGTCGCCCTCGCCTGGCTCGCGACCAACCCCATCGTGGTCCCCATACCCGGCGCCAAGAACCCATCCCAGGCTGAGGAGAACGCCGGAGCCGGCGACCTCGTCCTGGGCAAGGAGGAGCTGGGTCAGCTCGACCAGGCCTCTGAGTCGACCGCGGTCGACTACTTCCCCGCGATCAGGTAGGGCGTGCTGGGAAGCCAGGCAACGCGAGTGTGGGAGCGGTACGGAGAGATGGAGGTCTAGCGCTCGTAGATGCCTACGAGGCGCGCCTGCTCAAGCACGTGACCCTTGATCGCGTCCATCAGTTGGGGGCGGTCCAGGCCCGGCTTCAACCCCAACTCGCCGTCCAGGGCGAACACCCAGAAGTAGTAGTGGTGGGCCCCGTGGCCCGGCGGCGGGCGCGGCCCGAGGTAGCCCGGTTTGCCCGTGATGTTGACTCCGCCGGTGTAGGCGTCAGCGCCCTCGCCCTCGGGAAGACTC
>DATJAJ010000038.1:0-4827 GCA_035516335.1 Nitrososphaerales archaeon | reverse complement strand
GAGAGGCGAGAATCACATGCGGAGGAATTTGGTGATAGCCTGACCAGACGCGTATGGCCGGAAGCCTAGCCCTGACGTTCGTCAAGCTTGTTGGGCTGCAGAGAGCGGAGCATTCCGCAATCAAACTGAAACCCTTTAATCGACAAGTCCCGGAGCGCGCCCGAACTCTGTTGTCCGATGGTCAACCCGACGTCCAAGACTTTGAGGCGCTGCGGCAGAAGAGCATCGCCGCGGCCGAAGAGGCGATACGCGAGGCGTCGTCGAGGCCCGACCTGCACCTGGTGCAGGCCATCCAGGCCCTGGACGACACCGACAAGTACCTGAACATCACGGCGACGCGAGCTTCCGAGTGGTACGGGCTGCACTTCCCCGAGCTGACCCAGATGGTTCAGGACAACGTCGCACTCTGCAGGCTCATGGCCGAAGTTGGGCCGAGGGAGTCTTTTACGAAGGAGAACCTCGCCGGGAGAGGATTCACCGACAAGAAGGTGGAGGCCATACTTTCGGCAAGGGACAGGTCGAAGGGAGGGACGATCTCTGAAGGAGACATGGGGAGGGTGAAGGCGCTCGCCGCACTCGCAACCCAGCTCAGCTCCCTTAGGGACGGGCTGAACGGGTACATCGAGTCGCAGATGAAGAAGGTCGCGCCCAACGTCACAGAGATAGCGGGAGCCACCATAGGCGCCCGGCTGATGGCAAAAGCGGGCGGCCTGGACAGGCTTGCAATCCTTCCTGCGAGCACCATACAGATTCTAGGCGCAGAGAAGGCCCTGTTCAGGGCAATGCGGACGGGCGCCAGGCCCCCGAAGCACGGCATTCTCTTTCAGCACCAGGCGGTCCACATGGCGCCGAAGTGGCAGCGCGGCAAGATTGCGAGGACGCTCGCCAACAAGATCGCGATAGCGGCCCGGGTCGACTACTACAGGGGTTCAGAGGACGCCTCCATCAAGGCGGGGCTTGACAAGAGGCTCGAGAGCATCAAGGAGAGATACAAGGAGCCGCCCCTGAGGAAGCCTGAGCAGCGCGAGCGCCCCTCAAGAGAGGAGCGTCCCAGGCGCGGCAAGTTCAGGCGAAAGCAGTACCGCTGAGTTCGCAGCATCCTTCCTTCGGGACCGATCCAAACCAACGTAGCGTCCCACGGACTGATCTGCTCCCGTGGAGCGTGGCTTTACCCGACCAATCACACTTATGCCTTGTTCCGGGGAGGGGCGGCCTGAAAAGATGCAAAAGGGAACGGCCGCCTTCGTGATAGTCGCCCTCGTTGTGGTCGGGATGGCGGGTGGTCTCAACCTGACGTCGAAGGAGGCGGAGGGCCCGTCGTATTCGCTCGCGCCGTGCTCAGACTCCGCAAGGCTGCGCACATCATACGATCAATCCAACAACACGTTGGCAACGACCACGCTTCTGATCGCGCCGGGTGCGACGGCGGAGGTCTGCATCACATACTCGTCGGATGAGGCGGCAGTCACGCCTTCAACGGGGCCCCTCGCGTGCGGGTTGTCCAAGTCGGCCAACGGGAGCCTCGTCGAAGACTGCTCTGGAGAGCTGACGGTCGTCGCTTCCGCTCCTCTCGCGGACGGTGCGGGCGGGTCGAACATCACGGTCCTGTACGTTCTTCGCGCGAGTCAGAACGCCGGCGGAGTTCACTGGTTCTGGGTAGACTGCGGCGAGTTCTTCCCAATCGCCGTTGGCGCGCGCCCGTCTTCGCTGACGTTCCCGATCATCCCCGGCTGCGTCTACGAACCAAACGCGCCCGGCAGAGGAGCTTTGACTGGGATTTCAAACATGACAGTCGCGATGGTCAGGGTGGACTGACCTTGCCAGCGAATCCGCCCAGCTCAGCGAGGACGAGGTTTCTCCTAAGGGAGGAGCACAATGGCCGGACGGCCCTGCTCACGCGGAACCTCGCCCCAGGGAAGCGGGTCTACAACGAGGACCTGGTGATGCGGGGCGGGGTTGAATACAGGACCTGGGACCCTTTCCGGAGCAAGCTCGCAGCCGCCATGGTCAAAGGGATGCCCGACGAGGTGATCGGGGAAGGGGACAGGGTGCTGTATCTGGGAGCTTCAACGGGGACAACCGCGTCCCACGTCTCGGACCTGGTCGGGCCCGGCGGCCTGGTCATCGGGGTCGAGTTCGCACCGAGGGTCGCGAGAGAGTTCGTGGAGCACGTAGCCAGGGAGCGGAAGAACGTCATCCCCTTCGTGGCCGACGCCAGGGATCCGGCAAAGTACGCGATCACCAGGGTGGACGTAGTCTACTGCGACATCGCACAGCCGGACCAGACGGAGATAGCTCTGGCCAACTGCGACAGTCTGCTGAAGAAAGGCGGGAGGCTTCTGCTCGCTGTGAAAGCAAGGAGCATCGACGTACTGAAGGAGCCCGAAAGGGTCTACGAGGAGGAGAGGACGAAGCTCGAGAAGGCGGCGTTCAGGGTCGATCAGGTGATCGACCTGCGGCCATTCGAGAAGGACCACGCGCTCATCAACGCCTCCCGCTAGAACGCGTCGATCAGAGTCTGCTCCAGGTTCAGCCAGGTCTTCCAGCTTCTCCGGACGTAGCCGGGGAGCTCCTCGCCCCTCTTCATCCTCTCGATGAAGAAAGACCTGGTGAGCGGGTCGGAAGGGTACCCAGAGCCGAAGTCGCCGTGCTCCTCCCTGAGCTGTGCCACGGCCCTGTCCCGCTCGACCTTCGCTATGATCGATGCCGCCGAAACCACCGGGAAGTTCCTGTCGGCCTTGTGGAAGGCGGCGACTTCGCAGGGCCTCTCAAGGTTGGCGACTATGTCGTTCCTGAACCGTCTCGGGATTATGTCCGAGGCGTCCACGGTCACCCTGTGGGCGCCGAGGGCGTCTATCACCCTCGCGAAGTAGACCGCCTCCAGGTAGTTGAGCTTCCTCAGCCTGATCCCTCTGGTGACGACCTGATCGATCTCGCCTGGAGAGATGCCGAGCCAGTGGACCCTCTTGGCCACCCTGAGTATCTCTGGGTAGAGCGCCTCTCTCTGTGACCGCGAGAGCAGCTTTGAGTCTCTCACCCCGATTTCTCTCAGACGCCTGGCGCCAGCCGCGGAGACGGACACACCGGCCACGACAAGGGGCCCAAGGAGGCACCCCCGGCCCGCCTCGTCCAACCCTCCCAGCAGTCTGGTCCTGATGCTCAGGCTCCGGACCTCTTCAGACCTTGGGACCTCCCACAGCCTTCAGAAGAATCCCGGCGATGGTATCTGCCACTTCGTCCCTGTTCTCGACGGTGAGCGTGAAGATGGCCGCTGCCCCCTCCCTGAGCTCCCTGAGGAGGTCGTCCTCCAGGCGCTCGTGGACAACCGCCAGCATGGGCTTTCCCGAGGCGATGCACAGACGGACCCCTCTCCTGAACTCGGGACTGACCAGCTCCATGGGGCCAACCTCGTCCACGACGACGACTTCGGAGGAGGATGAAGCGGCTTCGAGCCCTCCACCGCCTATGGCCGCAAGGTCCTCCAGGTTCACCCTGTACCTTCCGACCCGAGGGCCGATCTTCGAAGCGGCGGATGCAAGCTCCCCAGTTCGCCCGGACGAAAGGTCCCGAATCTCAAACCCGGTCCTCAACCCCTTGGACCTCTTTTCGGAGGTGGTGCATCCCCCCACTATGACCCCGGCGCTCCTGAGCTTCATTAGCACCTTTGACACGGCCGTGGACTTACCGACCCCCGGAGAGCCCGTCACGAGCCATGTTTCGGCCAAGTTCGCCCGCCCCTCCGGGATTGAAGTACATGAAGATACGGAGTATCGTCGTGCCCCGGAAGGCATCTGCGTAGCCGTTTTGTGTAATGGCTTGACATAACAGTTTAGAATACGAGCCCGGCCCGAACATCAGGGCTCATGCTCGTGGCGCCTTTGGCAAGACGTGTCCTCCTCGTTGATGACGAAGAGGACGTTGTGGAGGCATCGGCAATGGGCCTCCGCCGCCATGGGTTCGAGGTCGACACGCAATCCAATCCCCTGAAAGCGATCAGCGAATTCAGGCCAAGAGTCTACGGCACCGTAATTCTGGATGTCAGGATGATCCAGATGGACGGCATCGAACTCTATCGTCGGATGGTGGCGGTAGACGCGCAGGCGAAATACTTCTTTCTGAGCGCCTATCACCCAGACGAGTACGGGAATCCGCCGAAACCGTCCGAAGTGGGGTATCTCACCAAACCGATAGGGCTATCAGATCTGGTCTCGCCAATATCAGGGTAGACCCTATCAAAAGTTGCGGGCCTGCGAGTCAGGGTGATCTGACCACACGTTGGCTCCGGAGCCGTCTGCCGCGCGGGAGAATCGTTTAACAGCACACATAGCTTTGAGGCGCGTGACTCTCGTGAAGCTGGTAGAGCACGTGGAGGGCAAGACCAGGCTCGTCGTGCCCGCGCTGAGCCTTGAAGCTGACCCGCCTCCGACCTCCCCGGTCTTCTTCAACCCCGCAGCCTCCCTCAACAGGGACGTAAGCGTCTGTTTGACTTCGGCCGCCGGCGGCACTAGCTTCTGCGATTCCATGGCGGGGGTCTGCGCGAGGGGCGTCCGCGTGGCCAACGAGGTGGACGGGGTCGAACGGGTGACTCTGGTGGATTTCAACGGGGAAGCCCTGAGAATAGGCAGGAAGGCGGCAGCGCTCAACAGGGTCACACGCAAATGCGAGTTTGCAGAATCTGAAACCTCTTCCTACCTCTACTCGAGGTACGGCAGGGAGAAGAGGTTCGACTTCGTGGACGTCGACCCTTTCGGGACGCCGGTGGGGCAGCTGCAAGGCGCGATCTCCGCGACATCTGACGGAGGGATCCTCTCGGTGACCGCGACGGAC
>DATJAJ010000037.1:0-4728 GCA_035516335.1 Nitrososphaerales archaeon | reverse complement strand
CCAGACGGACTTCTTCCTGAGGGTGGCCAGGATCTTCTTGCGCAACACGAGGGCGACGACAACCATGAGCGGCGCAGCCGAGGCAAACCTGAGGAAGACGAAGAGGCGCGGGTCCAGCCCCTGGCCGATGCCATACGTTATCACCGGGAAGGAGGTGCCCCAGAGCACGCCGGCCAGCGCGGTCTCACCCAACGCGCTCCTCTTTCCGTTCTTCAACGCGTCGCGCGCAGGGTTTCCGCTGATAAGCATTTGACGGCGAGATGGTTAGACTTATGACACGCGATTACAAGGTTGGAGTGTGAGTAGTCAGGGGGAGCCGGGAAGCTCTCTGAAGGAGGTCGAGGTGAGCCTTAGAGACCAGCTGGAGAGGCGCGAGCGGCTCCTCAAGGACAGCAGGGACGTCATAGCGTCCTGCTCCAAGACCATAATCGAGATTCACGGACGAAGAGTCGCGGAAGCGGGAAGAGAGCTTGCCAAGGCGAGGGCTCTGCTGGGCTCCTTGAAGAAGGCAGCCGAAGGGCCTGTCGCGAGGTATCTCATCTCTCCGGAGACCGAGTTTGTCGAGGCGTCGACCGTGTACGCGCTGGTCAAGGGCAAGTCCATCCCCCCGCGCGCTTCGCTGGGCGCTTCCCCTGAGGCCTACGTTCTCGGGCTGCTGGATACGGTGGGCGAACTGAAGAGGCTGGTTCTGGACTCAATCATGCGTGGCAGGATGCGCGATGCGACCTCCCACTTCCAGTCCATGGAGCTGCTTTACTCGACCTGTTCGCCTTTCGCCGCCTACGACCACGTAGTGAACGGAGTCCGAAGGAAGATCGACGTGGCCAGGATGCTGGTGGAAGACACCAGGGGAATGCTCGCTCAGGAGCAGGGCCGTAGGGAGCTGGACACGTCCATGAAGAAACTCTACGCCAGAATGGATCAAGTGTCTCGAGCCTCCCGCCCGAGGCGACGCTAGTCCCGTTCCGTTGAACGGCTACGTCTCCTGAAGTATCTTCGTAGTCTTGATCGAGGGGCGCGGGGATCCGAGCCTCACCACAGACAGCTTCAGTCCCCTCCTCTCCGCCTCTTTGCCCACATCGCCGACGTTGTGGTATTGGTCGTATCCCAGCGCCACCACGTCCGGTTTGACCTTCTCGAGGGCCTCGTAGATGTCGCCGGTCCCGCCCAAGATCGCTGCATCCACCTGCCTGAGCGCCGCGAGCAAGTCGACCCTTTCGCTCTCCGAACTGACCGGCTCCCGTCCCTTCCTACGGCGGATTGTATCGTCACGAGCCACAACGACGACCAGCACATCTCCGAGTCTCTTCGCCTCGCCGACCGTGTGCAGGTGCCCGGAGTGGATTACTTCGAATCCTCCACCAATGAAGACCACCTTGATGGACTTCCTCCCCTTCTCCGTCAGCCGGACCCTCTCTCCGGCAATGCTGATCAGCCCACGCTTCCTAAGCGCTGCAAGCCTGCCCGCCAGCTCGTCGGAATCCAGGTTCAGCGCCTTCGCCAGGCCTGCCTTTGTCGCCCTGCCTTCGACCAGGCCCTGCGCATATATCGCGCCCAGAGTCTTTTTCTGCTGCATGTCTACCAGTCTATCTTGGCCACGCCGGAGAACGAAAGCGAATCCAGCAGCCCTTCCGCGTATCCGATGCTGAGCATTGCGAGCTCGTCGTCGTTCTTCGCCAGGAAGTTCTCTGCGTCCCTCATGTAGAGCTCCGCGTTCTCGATTACCGGACCGTACTGAGCGCCAAGCGAACCTCTGACGGAGTCCAGCGCCTTCTTCGTCTTGGCGACGTACTTGGGCACCAGGGTCTGCGCGGGCCTCTTGAGGCCTTCTGTGTTCCCATGGACCGCAGACTGTTGGACCGAGAAGACGGCCGCTATGGATTCGACTTCTGTAAAGTGAAGCTCGCCGGGGATGACCAGGCTGAACGGCGGGAATCCGTAGTCGCCCTTCGAAAGGCTCGAGAACGGACCTGCCTCGTACTTCGCCCCCTCCCTGCCTATGCGGCTCAGGACCAACCCGAAGGTGCTCTCGGAGACGACGCCCCTCTTGAAACTCGACTCGGCGTCCAGCAGAGCCTTCACGGCCTCTCCCGGGCGCACCCCCTCCCTGCCTTCGACGTCGTACTCCAGCAGCAGCAGGGTGTGGGACCCCTCCAGCAGGTTCTGGTGAACCAGTCGGTAGACCTGCTCAGGCTTCGACTGGGCCTCCCTCGTGACTGTCACGGTTCGTCCGAACTTGTAGTAGTGAAGGCCCGACGCGCTGGCCAGGGCAGACGCCACCGTGGCTCCATGGACCACCCTTGTCTCTACGCCCTGCCTAATCGCCCGAACCCTAAGTTCGTTGTGGGTGGTCGCGATCAACGGGTCGCCGGGCACCGCCAGCACGACCTTCTTTCCCTTAGAGTCTCTCAGGATACTGCCCCCGTCCTCGACGAACTCCCTGTCGACGACCACTATCTCCTTGCCCGATTCCTTCTCGAGCGTCGATAGAAGCTCCAGCTCCTGGGGCGTAGTGTAATACTCAACGTAGCAGATGTCAGATTCGCGAATCTCCTTGAGACCCTCGAGGCTTATCCCGCGCGGCCCTAACCCGAGCCCGACGAAGCTCAGTTTGCCCATGGGCCCGACCCTCCTCGACCTCTAATAAAGTAAAATGGTCGGGGGCAGTCGGATTCACCCGGAGGAGTCTCGCCTGTAGCTTCGGACGGATTCGTGTCGGGTCGGCGCGCTTCTCCGGGAAACCACGGTCGCCGGAACTCGGCTAGACCACCTTGATGCGCTCCCCTGCGGTTTGAGATTTGCCAAGCAGAGTCGCCGAAGCCGCCATGTGTTGGGTGCCTGCTGAAGGGGGAGCGAAGTAGACGATTAGGCCGAAACCGGCGGTGGTATTGGAAGTGCCTGGGGTGATGTACACACTTGTCGCAGAGAGTGAACCGGCGGAGGCGGAGAGCGCGATCTGCAGGGCGGAGGAACCATTCCAGACAAACGGCCTGCCCGACTGGTCTTGAAGGCCGACGACCACATAGAGGGTCTCGCCCGCCCGAACGCGGTGCGTCATCCTGGTTAGACCGGCGTCCTTGTAAGTTGTGATCACTAGACGAACGCGCGTCGCGGTGGGTGTGGATGAGGCTTGAACGCCAGGGATTGCAAGACCGCAGAGCAGGACGGCCAACGCGGCCACGGAAAGCAGTTTGACCTTGTAGCCCCCAGACATCCCCACGCGAGACAAATCGAGCGATATTCGTCAGTCCGCGGTCTATAAGGTTGGCGACCACTTCGTCAGATGCCAAGGTTTCGCCCGCCTGATCCCCCGCCAAGTGACCCCCCGGGGCGAGGGACGAAGGATTCCAAGACGAAGCCGTGCCCCGTAGCTCCGCTCTGGGCTCCGGTTCTAAAGGTACAGGAGCTCGGCTGGAACTCTAGGCCAAAACCCCTGGCCGGTGTGTCAGAAACAAAGTAAATATCCGTGGAATTGGGTGGCCTGAAGTCGCGGGCCCGTGGCTCAGCCAGGTTAGAGAGGCAAACCCTCGACTTGAGCGGCTGGCTCTTAGCTAGCTGTGGGAGCTACCAGCATGTCGTGGGAGGCGGAGAACCGCCCACGAGTTCGAATCCCACCGGGCCCGCCAATTATTGAGTATGCCCTCCTATCCCCCTGCGAGGGAGAGCCTGCTGCCGCTGCCGCGGGAAGGACGTCAGCACTCGACCGTCAGCGAGTCCGCGTCTCGAGGGTACTTGTTCACCCACTCCGCCGAGTCCTCGTTTATGATGATCGTGTCCGAGTGCCTGAACCCTCCGAGCCCGGGAACGTAGATGCCCGGTTCGCAGCTCAGTACCATGTTCGGCCTTATGATCGTGCCATCCCCCACGTCCAGGAAAGGCGGTTCGTGCCCCTCAAGCCCCATTCCGTGGCCCGTGTGGTGCCGCAGATACTCGGTGACTCCGTTGTCCTTCGCTACCTTGTAGGACGCCCTGTCGGCGTCCGAGCACTTCGCACCGGGCTTGAGAGCTTCGAAGGCCGCCTGTTGCATCTCAAGCGCGATCCTGTGGTACCTTCTCACCTGGTCGACCGGCCTCCCCATGAAGAGGTTCCTTTCGAGCTCGCTGTGGTAGCCTTCGAAGTCGGCGGCTGCCCCGGTGCCTATCACGTCTCCCTTCTTCACCGGCCGTTCGATGCTCACCGAGTGGGGGAATGCGGAGTTCGCACCGACTTGGCCCCTGATTCCTGCGTGTGCCGTCAGGGGATTTGGCGTTGTCCCCTTGAACTCGGGTCCCAGTTCTTCCTTCATCAGCAAGGACGCCTCCAGCGAGGCACGGGTGGACGCCTCGAAGTCGTACTCGCCCGGAGTCAGGTACTTCTGCAGCAGTTCGTGGGCCTTGTGCCCCCACCTCACGCTCTCTCTTGTGCAGCGCAGTTCGTTCTCCGACTTAGTCAGTCTCATCCCCTCGAGGTCGTCTCCCACCGAAAGGAACGTTGTGTCGTGGACCAGGTCGGACAGCTTCGGCCCCTTGTAGCCCCAGGGGCTCGAGTAGAACGAGGGGTTGTCCACCCCGATTCTCTTGCCCGCGAGCCCCAGTTCGCCCAACCAGGAGGCGAACAGCCTCATTGGGTGGGTCTCGCCCGGGTAGTCCGGATAGTGGTACGCCTTCGTAATGATCTTGGTCTGGTATGCAAGGTGATCCTTCTCGATGACGGGACCAAGGAAGGTGACCTCGCCGCTCATCGGGATG
>DATJAJ010000036.1:0-14884 GCA_035516335.1 Nitrososphaerales archaeon | reverse complement strand
TCGAACCTCAAGGGCCTGACGCTTCTGCCCTCGATGTCGCGAGCGGACATCCTCGCGAACTATAGGGAGGGCATCACCGTGAGGGGCATGAGGCCCCAGGTGACCTGGACGACCACGGGCACGACGGGACGGCCCCTGTGCATAGAGTGGACGAGGAAGATGGCGGATGTCAGAGTGGCGCTCGCCCTCCGGCGCCTCTTGAAGTTCGGCATACTGCCCTGGCACAGGGTGGTGACCATCTGGCCACCGAAGGTGCAGTGGAGGTACTCCCTCGATGCCCGGGGTCGGAGGCGGATCAGCACGGCCTACCTCGAGATGCCCTTGGCTTCCGCCTTCGGGAGGCCCATGCCCAACACGAAGGTGCTGATCAGCACTCCGGGGGACCTTGTTTCCGAGGCGAGGGCCCTGCGAGACCTCAAGCCCGACTTCATCGTCAGCCAGCCGCCGCACTTGGACAGGCTGGGGGAGCAGATGGTGCTCGAGGGGGTCGGCGTGAACCCACGGGGTCTTCTTATCACGTGGGAGGACACCGCTCCTTCGTTAAGGAACCACCTGAGGAGGATGTACCAGACCGAACTCTGCAGACTGTACGGGAGCACGGAGGCGGGCAACCTAGGCGGGGACTGTCGAGCCCAGAGCGGCATCCACCTCTGCGAAGACTACCTCGCAGTTGAGGTCCTAAAGGGGGAGCAGCAGGTTGGCCCGGGAGAGACCGGGGAACTCGTGATCACCTCCCTCCACAACGATATCATGCCGCTCGTCCGATACCGGACAGGCGACCTGGTGGAGCTCGCCGACGGAGAGAGGTGCGCCTGCGGCTCCAGCCTGATGCGCGTGCGATCGGTGCTGGGGAGAAAGGGCGACGGCCTGCTGACCGTCGACGGCCAGAGAATCCCTCCTCTCCGCACGGTCGAACTCCTGCAGTCGAGCCTGGGACTCAGGGACTTCCAAATCCGCCAGGTAAGCCTGGATCGATTGGTCGTGAGACTGGCTGGGGCCCAGGACCCGGATGGACTGAAGGAGGCCCTGGAGGAGCTGCTGGGTCGCGCTATTGGGACCAAGGTGTCAGCGACCTTCGAGCAGCGCGATGAAGACGAGCTATGGGCCAAGTCGCGTCCGGTCGTGAGTATGGCCAGCTAGTCGGAAACCCTCACCGAAGAATCTGTGTCAGGATCGGTCCAGACAGCCAACCACGTCAAACGGCAAGGACCCGCCACGGCCCGCCTGCCGCGTCTCCGCACCGCCGGAGGGCACCGTGCCCCCTCGGCCCTCACCGACGCGGGAGTTCTCCCGGGCCTTAGCCCAGGCCGAGCGAGTAGGTCGCTAAATATCCCGAACGCCTCATGACTCGTGGTCGTCGCGCTCCGGCCAGAGGAAACGGCCAGGCTGAGGAGTTACATCGCCGAGCACGGAGACGACCTGGGTTTCACCCGGTTCTTCTGGAGGGGATGCGAGCCTCTGGAAAGCGATGTCATCCAGTATCGAAGATTCGTCGGCACGCTTCGCATGCTACAGAGTGGGCGGACCGCCGCTGAGGTTTCGAGGGAGCTTGGAGTCAACGCAAATTCCGTTAGCAATTGGAAGAATCTGATTCAAATGCCGAAGCTCGGCCACTTTCTCAAAGCACTCCTAATCTTGGGGCCGCCTTCATCCAACAGGGTATGGCTGACCCTGGAACAGTCTCATGGGCATGCAATCCCGCTCGGCAGGTTCATTGAAGTCCCAACACGCGTTACGAGTTGGAGAGATGTAGACCCCGTCCTTACCCAGACCATGCCACTTCAAAGAGAGACCCCAGAATTCACCAAGCCGTACCTCTTTGGTTTTCTCCTAGGGATAATGATTGGTGACGCGCACAAACCAAAGCAAGGGAGAGGACACAGGCATATCGACCTGACGCTCAGCATGAAGTATGAGACCAATCTCAAGATTGGAGAGTTGACATGCCGCTGCGCCAGGGATCTCGGCCTCAGAATGGAAAGGGCAAAGGACAAGCCCAAACAGCCACACAAGCCCTACGGATTCTACGACTGGATCTCTCAGTCTTCACCCCTGATTGATTGGATGTTCTTGGTCGCCATCGGTCTCGCGGACGGCCAGCACACAACCTACGACACGGTGCAGATGGACTGGGCGTTGAATTCTCCGGAAGACTTCCGCACTGGACTCATCCAAGGAATCGCCGAGTCCGACGGCTCCGTAAGTATAGCGAGTCAAACGGTCGAATTCTGGGTCATTCCTGACTGGGACTTTGTCATCAAACTGCTCGCTACCTTTGGCCTTCGAGGATTCCGCAACCGGGAAGCCGTATCGCTAGTGAAGAGTCAGGCCATTGGCTCTTTCAAGGTACCAGTCTTCTCATCATACCTGCAAACGGTTAGGTATCAAAGACTGAGGCTGATGGCAACCACAAGGAAGCTGACGAGGCGTGACAGAATTTCGGACGAGGTGCAGACCGAGATAAAGAGGTTAGCAAACGATGGACTCTCAGTTCCACGTATATTAGAGGAGATCGCGAAGAGCCACTCCGTTCTCCTGTCTTTTGAGGCGGTTCAGCGTTGGGCTAGGAGGTTACGTAGCGAGGACAGCCGCGACCAGGATGGGCCAGATATTACTAAAGGAATTGAAGGCTAGGCTGGAATATGCCTATAGGAATCACTTTATTTTTCTCGCCTCGCGCTCAGTCTCTCTCAAGACTAGCACGTCTGCGAGCCTTATGGGCCCCTTCACGTTCCGCGTGAGAATCCTTCCCCGCTCCTTGCCTTCGAGGATCTTGACTCTGACCTGAGTTATCTCGCCCGCCACTCCGGTCCTTCCGACTATCTGGACCACTTCGGCGGGGGTTAGGGTTTCGACTTCTTTCTTGGAACTCATGCCGTCTTCTTCAGCCTCGCCAGCTCCTGGGTGACCTGCTCGAGGACCTGGTTGCCCTCACCGGCGTCGATCACCGCGGCCGACGCCGTTGAGACGTCGATGCCAATCGCGGGCCCGATCTGGTCCTTCGAGGGGACGAAGACGTAGGGGATCTTGCGCTCGTCGCAGAGGATCGGGAGGTGCGCCACGACCTCGGGGGGTTGGACGTCTTCCGCTATGACGACCAGCTTGGCCATGCCCCGCTCTATGGCCTTGGTGCACTCGTTGGTCCCCTTCTTCACCTTCCCGGTTCTCGAAGCCTGTCTGAGGACTTCGTAGGCTGCTTCGGAGACTTCCTTCGGCGTTTCGAACTTTATGTAGTATGCCTTGGGGGTCATCTTAAATCGCCCATACCCGCCTTTTTTCTCCCCGTTATAAATCGTTGTGCACTCGGGCCTACTTGTGGGCCAGGACCACGGTCCCAGGCGAGTCGAGCCTCACGAACCCGAACCTGGGGAACTGCACTATCTCGCCCTCCTTGACCTGCGAGAACGACTCCTCCGCGAATCCTGTCCGCTCGCCGAGGCTGGCTGCGTTGAAGGCCCCCGCGTCGTCGAAGAGCACGCCCGGCTCCAGCACCTTGAGCTCCTGATGGTCTGGCGTCACCCACTGGACCTTCTTCGTGTCCGGCACGAGACCGTCCCCCGCGTATTCGGCCGTCGCCGGGGGACCCCGGCTCGACAGCTTCACGTTGTACAGGTCGAGCAGGCGGAAGACCGCGCCCGGCTCGAGGGCTTGCAGGTCCTCGCGGGGCACGTAGAACTCAGGCCCCACGTATATGGTCCTGCTTCCGAGGTCTTTCTCCGGATGGAACGGGATCGTCACGTGCCTGTCGGGAGCTCCTTCAACGCTCAGCCGGACGGGGTCGGGGACGAAGAAGACCCTCTTGCTGACCGGGTCGAGGAGCTTCCTGTTGACGGCGAACAAGAGGCTCCAGTCGTATTCGTGCTCAGTATTCGTGTATCCAACCTGGAGGGTGAACCTCCTGATGGCCTCCGGCAGGATTCCTCGCCGCCTGATGCCGGCAACCGTCGGCATCCTCGGGTCGTCCCAGCCGGACACCTGGCCGCCCTCCACCAGGGGCCTGAGGAGCCTCTTGGCCACGGGCGTCCCCTTGAAGTTGTATCTTGAGAACTGGACGATGTCCACGTCCCTGAACGACAGCTTCTCCCTGAGCACCTTCTGGAGGTCGACCTGGAACTCGGAGCTCCTCAGCACGTGGGTCACCCCGCAGATCTCGTCCTCGACGGTGTTCGCCATGTAGTAGGTGGGCCAGACGACGTACTTCGAGCCGGTCACGGGGTGCTCCCGGTCGATTATCCTGAAGATGTTCGGGTCTCTGAGGGCGAAGTTCAGGCTCTGCATGTCTCCCTTCAGCCGGATGACCCAGGAGCCCTCCTTTTGCTTCCTGGCCAGCATCTCCTGCCAGACCCGGATGCTTGCCTCGGGGTTCTGGTCCCTGTGCTCGCAGGGGGTGCCCTCGAACCTGAGCTTCTTCACCCTGGCCTCGTCGCATGAGCAGGCGTAGGCCTTCCCCTCCTCGAGCAGCTTTCCCCCGTAGCCGTAGACCACTTCGTTGTCTTCGGACACGTTCTTCTCGGCGTCGCAGGTTATCCCGAGCCACTGGATGCCCTTCCTGAAGCTCTCGTAGTAGCGCTTCTGGACCTTCTTCGGGTTGGTGTCCTCGAACCGGAGCCAGAGCCTGCCCTCGTACTCCTGCCTGTAGAGGAAGTTGACGGTGAATGCCATGGCGTGCCCCAGGTGCATGAACCCCGAGGGCTCCGGCGGGAGCCTGAAGACCGCCCTGCCCTTGACGGCGTTGGCGAGGGGCGGCAGCCCGACCCTCCCCTCCTTCTCCTTCGGCTGAGAGGCCCCCGGGTACTTGCTGGCAAGCAGGGCCTCCTGGTCGGCGGGGCCCATGGAGTTCACTCTGCGGACCGCCTCCTGGACCGCCCTGGCCACGAGCGGGGCGCTGGACCGGAGTTCCGGGAACTCGCCGAGCACCTTGCTCATGATGGCCCCGACCTCCGCGGTGCCGCCGTGCCTGGTCGCGTTGAGGAGGGCGTTCCGCTCTATCGACTCGGAGGCTGCCGGCGAAAGGGGTGAGCCGTCTCCGTCTACCACTTTCGCTCGACCGCGAACCTTGCGGCCGACCGCAGGAGGTCCACAGACTCCGGGTCGCCCTTCCAGTCTATCGTGCCCATGATCGCAAGCGCTTCGTCGACCAGCTCCTTCGCCCTCTTCTGCGCCGCCTCGATGGTGCCGTACTTCTTCATCATCGAGAGGACGAAGGCGACGTCGGAGTCGGTCTTAGCCGCTCTCTCCTTGTTCACTATCGCCGTGATCTGGATCCTCTCGGCTTCGCTGGCCAGCCCGAGAAGCTTGAGCAGTATGAGGGTCCGCTTTCCCTCGAGGATGTCGTCGGAGCTGACCTTGCCGTAGACCGACGGGTCCCCCACCAGGTTGAGGGCGTCGTCCTGTATCTGGAACCCCACGCCCAACTTCAGGCCGAACTGCAGCAGCTTCTCCAGGTCGGCCTCGCCCGATCCGGCGACTATGGCGCCCAGCCTGCAGGGTCCCGCCACGGTGTACCAGGACGTCTTCCTCGTGCACATCTCGTAGTAGTCGGCCTCGTTCAGGTCCCAGCGCGAGTCGCGGACCCACACCAGCTCCATGTGCTGGCCCTCGGTGGTCTGGTCGACCATGTTCGAGAACTCCTTCATGACCCTCAGGGTCTTATCGTTCCCGAGCACGGGCCCGTTGCCGATGAGCGACTTCCACATCTCCGCGTGCAGGGCGTCCCCCGCGTTGATGGCCAGGGCCTCGCCGTGCTTCAGGTGGAGGGCGGGTTGGCCGCGCCTGAGCTCCGACCGGTCCTCTACGTCGTCGTGGATCAGGATCCAGTGCTGGAAGAGCTCGATGGACGCTGCGGTAAGGAGCGCCTCGTCCTCCTTCCCGCCCATGGCCCTGCAGGCCGCCACGCAGAAGAAGGGCCTCAACCCCTTCGCGGGGCGCGCCGGATAGTCCCGCATCATCCTGTAGAGAAGGTCCACCTCCGGGATTGGGCTCGAAGAAGGCAGAAGGTTGTTGAGGATGAGGTCGTCCACCCTCGACTTCACTCTGACCATCTCATCCTGGAGACTGGGCATCAATCACACCAAATGTTTCTTGTGGAGTTTCAGGACCTTATGATGGTGCCGTAGAAGTCCAGACCCTTTAAGGCTTTGGCGAATTCGTTTCGCCTGTAGCCCGACACGAAACAGACCTCGCAGCCCAGGGATGCGATCCTGGCCGCCGTGTCCAGCTTCAGCTTCATTCCGCCCGTGGCGTCCTCCCCCTGCAGCACCTTGGTCCGCCTGATCTTTGAAGGAGAGAGCTCGGGCACTATGACCCTGGTGTTCCACTCGTAGACGCCGTCCACGTCCATCGCGAAGACGCACCTTTCGGGCCGGAGCATCCTTGCCAGTTCGTACATGATGATGTCCCCGGAGAGCACCCTGAACCCGTTGGGGAAGAGCGTCACGTCACCGAAGGTGAGAGGCGTCAGGTTGGCCTTCAGGAGGCTTCTGAGCCAGGACGCCGCGGTCTGCCTGCCGATCTTCGTGAGCAGGTCGAATGGTGCGAAAGGGTACGGGCTGAGCTTGAACTCCACCATGGTCTTGTGGAGGAGCTGGTCGAGCTCGTACATGGCGGTGCGGGTCTCGGAGACTCCGGGGCCCTGCGAGGGGTTGGTCGAGGAGATGCCGTGGCGCTTGGCCATGGTGTGGCCGTAGGAACCGCCGCCGTGGACGACCACCACCTTCTCGTCAGAGGACGCGATCTCCTCGACGAGGGCGGAGGCGACGTCCGACCTGTAGGTGAAGGGCTTCGACTTGTCGGTTATGACGGAGCCGCCGAGTTTCGCCACTACTACTCTTGCCAGCTTCTCACTCCCTCGACGGGCAGTTGCTCTTCAAATGCTTCGAAACCTCGGGCCGCCAGCGCGCTGATAATACTCTTTCCCTCGCTTTCGGGCGCGACCCCGATGGCGCTGCCCCCTCCCCCGGCTCCGGTCAGCTTCGCGCCGAGGCAGCCGAGCGAAAGCATGGTCTCCACCAGGCCGTCGAGGTGCTCGTTGGAAGCGCCCACGGAGGAGAGCACCGAGTGGTTCAGCGTCAGCAGCCTGCCGAGACCCTGAAGGTCGCCGGAAGCGAGCCTGTCAGCCGCCCTCAGGCTCAGCTCGCCGATGGAGTCGGCCAGCCCCTGGAAGAGGCGCGGATGGGTCCGCTTCGTCTCCGAGACCCTGTCGATCATCGCCCTGGTGCTCCTCTGCCTGCCCGAGTAGGCGATGACGATCCTGCGCGGGGACCTGAGCTTCACGGGGCGCGGCCGCTCGCCCATCCTGTATAGGATTACGCCGCCGTAGGCGCAGATGTTCACGTCGATGCCCGATGGGTTGCCGTGGATCTCCCTCTCCCCTTCCATGGCGAAGCGGACCAGGTCTGCCGTCGTCGGCTCGATGCCTTGAGACTTCGCCAGAGCCGCCGCCACCGCCACCATCGTCGAGGCGGAGGAGCCCATGCCCGCGCCGTTGGGGATGTTGGAGGAGATCTCGATGTGGACCCTGGGCTTGAAGCCGTGCTCCCTGGAGAGGGCGGAGACGACCCGCCTCACAGGGAGGAGGGCGGCCGGGTTTCGCGCCCGCACGCGGTCGGACGAGACCGAGAGCTCGGGGGCCCGCCGCACCTCCACGCGCACCTTCCTTCCGAGGGCGGCGGCGAGGGCGTCGCTGCCGTGAACCACGAAGTGCTCGCCGGTGATGATGGCCTTCGATGGCGCTTCGGCCACCGCTAGAGAGTTCACAGGAATCTGACAGAGCCGTAGCCGACGACTTGTAATAAATCTCCCGTCGTGTCCCCGCTGCTTGCGTACTTCAAGGTCTCCCCCCGGCGGAAGCCCAGAAGCTTGGCGGTGCCCATGACCGTCGCTATGGCGCCGTAGCCGCAGGCCGTCACCTGGAGCCTCTCAAGTGTGGAGTAGAAAGCGTCGGTGTCCAGCCTCTCTACCTCCTTCAGCAGGGCGAGGTCCTTGGACTTGGCCTGCTGCGCCGGCTCGTAGTGCGTGAGGTCGGATGAGGCCACGACGACCGCCTCCCTGCTCCCCGCGACCTTCGCGACGCCTTCTGCGAGGAGCTTGGTGGTGTCCGGGTCCTGGAAGGAAATGCAGACCGGGAGCAGCGGGAGACTGGAGCCGTAGATCTCCTGCAGGAACGGGAGCTGGACCTCAAGCGAGTGCTCCATCTGGTGGGCTACGGGGTCGAAGTCGACGATGCCCGTCGCCTCGGCCAGTTCTCTGGCTGCCTTCTGGTCGACCTTGAGCCTGCCCAGTGGCGTCTCCCACTCGCCTGTGTCGTAGGCCGACACGCCGCTCCCTGCGCCGTAGTGGTTGGGGGCGATCACTATCGCGATGTCGGGCTTCTTGAGCGAGGAAGCGTGGAGGTAGCTGTGGGCGGCCACAGGTCCCGAGTAGACGTATCCTGCGTGGGGCGAGACGCAGAGAACGGTCCCGTCGGTCGAGTATTCTGCCGGCGGCTCCCTCCCGGGGCCAAGAGGGTGGAGGTAGGAGTCGCGGATCAGCTGCCTCAGCTCGGCGGGGTCCGAAGGGTAGAACGAACCCGCTACGGCCGGTCTTCTGACTGGCATGGTCGCGCTTGCGTCACGAGCCCGGCGATATACGCTATTCCGCTTCTTCCGAGACGGGCTCTTCTTCTATCTTGGTTTCGAAGTCTTCGATGGTGTACTTCATCTGCTGGTCGGCGCCGAGAAGCCCTGCGTGGGTGAGGGTGGCCCTGGCGAGAAGCCAGAATATCGCGGCGATGGCCTTCCTCCCTCTGTTGTTCCCGGGGATGACCAGGTCGATGTCGTCGGTCACGTTGTCCGTGTCGCAGATCGCAATGACTGGGACGGCCTGGCTGCCCGCCTCAACGATGGCCTGGCCGTCGGACGTGGGGTCCGCGACCACTATGAGCTCCGCGTCAAGGTGGCCAGGATAGAGCGGGTTGGTCAGCGTCCCGGGCATGAAACGCCCGACCAGAGGTACGGCGCCGGTGAGCTCGCAGAACTTCTGGACCGCGGTGGCCCCGTGCTCCCTCGCGGTGTAGACCACGGCGTTCTGGGCACCGACGAAGGCGATGAACTTCCCCGCAATCTCGATCCGATGGAGGGTCTTGGAGTAGTCGATCATCTGGAGGCCGTCGGGCCTCTGGCGCGTCGTGAACTGCTCCATGGTCTTTGTCCTAATCGGCGTCCCGATTCGGATGCCAGTGGCGAGCAGGGCCTTCTCCGAGAGCTGCGGGATGACCATCTTGTCTTCGGAGCCGGACTCTTCGTCTTCATACTGGGACGCGCTCAAATCAACACCCTCGCTGAGTGACTGGCGCCCGCCGAGTGTGGATATAACCCTGGCGTTTGTCGTGGGCCCGAATCAAGCTAGAGCGCGTCTGCCTTTCTCGAGTAGAACGGTAGGACTTGGTCGATGACGTCGACGGAAGAGATGAGCATCCTCCGGCAGCAGTATCGCTTCACTCCGAGGTCGTCCAGGACCTTGGCCGGGTCCTCCCCAGCCTGCACCCGCGACTGGAAGTTGGCGAACTTGTCGCCGATCAGGGCGCCGCAAGTGAAACAACGAATTGGAATCATCAATTTGGACCACTACCTGTAGCTCTTCTGGCGCTTGCGCCTCGCACCTGGACCACCAAACTTCTTCGGCTCCGCTTGTCTTGGATCTCCGGAGAGCAGGTATTTATTGTATGCATTCATCTTCTCCCTCATCTCGCTGCCTCTCACCTGGTCGACGTAGGCTCGCGCAACGGCCATGGCAGCCGCGTCCGCCTGGCCCATGAAGCCGCCGCCGGCTACCTTGACGTCGACGTCGAACTTGTCCCTCAGCTCCCCCACAACCATGGCGGCCCCAAGCACGTGGAGCTTCGCCGCCTCGGGCTCCCAGACCTCGAGCGGGGTGCCGTTGATCCTGATCCTTCCCGCTCCGGGAACGATCGAGGCGGTCGCCCTGGCTGTCTTCCGGGCCCCCGAGTATAGCTTGACCTTCTTCGAAGGCGGCTTCGTTGATGGGTTCACCACGACTATTCGCCGCTCCAGCCCAGGTTCTTGGATAGCTCGGCCATGGTCACGTATACCGGGACGGGCCTAGTGGCCTTCGTGTCTTCGAACTGTACCAGCTTCTTGCTCTTGAAGTCTTCCGGCACGCCGATGTACACCCTGAGCCTGCGCATGGCCATGGCCCCCTTGGGCTTCTTCCGCGGGACCATGCCCCTCACCATCCTTCGAAGGATGTTGTCTGGCCTGCGAGGGTGTATCGGGCCGTAGATCGGGTTGACGTGGCTCGCGAGCTCGAGGCTCTTCTTCCATTGCTCGACCACGGAGCCCTTCGAGCCCGAGATGAGGGCCTTCTCGGCGTTCACCACGATGACCCTCTTCCCGGTAAGAATGAGCTTCGCTATCCTCGTGGACAGCCTTCCGGCGATCTGGTTGGTCGCATCGACGTATACGGTGTTCTCACTGGACAATTTTGACTCCGCTCCCGTCGGGATACTTCTTCACGAACTGCTCGATGGAGATGGCGCTGCCGCCCTTCGCCTCGATCTTGGCCCTGGCCGAGGCCGAGAACGAGAATGCCCCGACGACCAACTTCTTCTCCACCATGCCCGAGCCGAGCACCTTGCCCGGGACGAAGACCTTGGCCCCGCTGCTTGCGATCCTGGAGATCCTCCCTACGTTCACCTCGACCTTCGTGGAAGCTGGCCTCGCCAGCAGCTCGGAGGCCTCCGCCCAGATCGGAAGATTCTGCTTCCTGCCGGCCCTCTCGAGCATGACGACCGCGTGCTTCAGCTCGGGGTTGGAGGCCTTCACTCCGCGCTTCCTCCCACTGACACCTGAATCTCCTTCAGCTTCTCTCCCAGAAGCTCGATGGCCTTCAGGACTATCTGCTTCGCGGGAAGGCCGCCGGTGGACTCCACCATCAGGTTGAACGTTCCCTCGGACTTGCCGTCGGTGAGAACGGAGACCGAGCAGGGCTGCCACTTCGCGTGCTCCTTGCCCCTCCCGAGCCTGGCGTAGGCCTCAAGCTTCACGGTCTGGCCCCGGGCCAGCTTCACGAGCGGGATCGTTTCGCTTATGGGCCGGATGTCCCTGTCTTCGGAGACCAGGTCCCCGGAGTAGATCGTCGTGACCTTGTCCTTTCCTGTGGCGTCCAGGACGAGCAAGACGCGGCACTTGTTGCATCCCAGCGGGGAGCCGCAGTCGCACTTCTCCGGCAGGACGTACCTCTCCAGGTCGGTCTTGATGGGGATCATGCCCAGCCTGTGGGCGAGGATTTCATCGTAGAGCACTGAGGAGTTCTCAAGAATCACCACGTCGTCGATGGCCATGGAGGGCACCTCGGAGATGCAGAAGCGCCTCACGGCGTTGGCGTAGGCCCTGTCCAAGCCTTCGAGCTGGACGGTGACGGAGTTTCCACTCTCTTCGAGGACCTTTGCCTTTATCAATTCCAATACCTTTCCGGAGCTATCTCAGAGGCCATCCCGACGGGCACTTTTCGTCGCTGCGACCAGAGTGGGGTTAAAAGGTTTTGGTCGGTATGAAGTCGTGAATCGTCCCGGATTCTCAGCCCGTGCACTCGGCGCAACGTGAGCTAGGAGATCTCAATCTCATTCCCGTCCGGGTCCTTGAGCACCGCGAACTTCCCCCAGCTCGTTGTGGTAAGAGGCTCGGAGAACTCGACCCCTTTCTCCTTGAGCTGAAGGTACGTCTTCTCTACCGCTGCGGGTTCGCTGAAAGGCAGGGAGAGCCCGCTCTTCTTGTCCTTGATCCAGACGACCCTGCCGCAGTGCAGCCAGACGCCCGTCCGGCCTCCGGGGCGGTCGGACCCCCAGGCGTCACACTTGCCGCAGAGGTGAACGAGAGTCGGCGACCCCTTCGGCCGCACAAAGACCGCGTGCCCCCTGTTCGCCAAGACTTCGAATCCCAGCTTCTTCTTGTACCACTCGGCGGATTTCGCGGGGTCGCTCACCAGGATGGAGACCGAGCCCACACCGGCGATCATGGAAGCGTCGGTCTTACGCTCGCCTAATAAGCGGTAGCGGGCGGTTCGGCCTAGTCGCCGCTCCGCGGGAGGGTCGAGTCTCCCGCGCTTTCGAGGGCTTATATGGGTCGCTTCACGGCGGCAGCCCGAATGTCAGACTTCGCTAGCCTTTCAGACGCTGAGAAGCTCAACCAGCTCGCCGCCTCCCTCGAGAGGACCTCCAAGCGCCTCCAGTGGGTGTCCATCGCGAACATCATCCTGCTGGTCGCGTTGGTGCTGCTCATACTGTGAGAGAATCGGCGCCTCGAAGCAACCCGTCAAAACTTATAACCTGAGGCGCTCGGGCTCGCACTGATTGTCGACCACAGGCGAGTACAGGCACCTTGTCAGGATAGCGGGTAAGGACCTGGAGGGTAGCAAGAAGCTCGTGGTCGCGCTGTCGGACGTCAAAGGGGTTGGATACAACTTCGCCAGCGGCGTTGTGAAGAAGCTTGGCCTCGACCCTCGTCTGAGGTTGGGCACGCTCTCCGAGTCGCAGATTCGGGAGATCGAGAAAGCGCTTCACGACGCGTCTGCCTTGGAGCTGCCTCAGTTCTTCTACAACAGGCAGAAGGACCCCGGGACGGGGGAGTCCAGGCAGCTGTTGGGCTCGGACCTTGACTTTGTGCTGAAGGGCGACATCGACAACGAGAAGAACGTCCAGAGCTGGAAGGGCATCCGACACAGCCTGGGGCTCAAGGTGCGCGGGCAGCGCACGAGGACAACGGGCAGGAAAGGGCGGACGGTCGGCGTGAGGAAGGCAGTCCTCCAGGCAGCGGCCAAGGCGGCCGCGACGAAGGAAGAGAAGTGATAGACCCTGGGAGATCCAAAGAAGGCTCGGAAGCAGTTCAGCAGGCCGAGGAGCCCCTGGCGAAGCGACCAGCTGGCCCAGGAACTCTACCTGCTCGGTTCGTACGGACTCCGGAACAAGCGGGAGCTTTGGAGGGCCCAGACGCGATTGAGCTCATTCAGGAAGCAGGCGAGGCGTCTGCTCGCCGCCACCCAGGAGGTAAGGCTGAGGGAGGAGAAGATACTCCTGGACAGCCTTCGAAGGAAGGGCCTGGTGTCGGAAAGCGCGACCCTGGACGACATCTTGAGCCTCAACATAGAGGACGTGCTGGGGAGGAGGCTGCAGACCATGGTCTTCAAGAAGGGTCTCGCGATCTCGCCGCTTCACGCGAGGCAGCTGATAGTTCACGGCCACGTAGTGGTGAACGGGAGGAGGATTGGAGTGCCGGGCTACACAGTCGGGCGCAGCGAGGAGGGCTCAATCGGGGTGGTGGGCATCGGCGCGCAGCCGGGAGAGCCGGCCCCTCCGGCGGAAGCGAAGCCGCAGGAAGCGGCGGCAGGGTGACAGTGATTGTCTGAAGAAGAGGCGCTGAAGGAGAAGTGGGGCGTCGTCCACATCTACTCCAGCTACAACAACACGATTGTGCACATGACAGACCTCACCGGCGCGGAGACGATTTCATTCTCGTCGGGAGGGAGGCACGTGAAGGCAGACAGGTTCGAGTCGTCGCCGTACGCGGCGATGAGGAGCGCGTCGGCGGCCGCAGACCTCGCCAAGACCAAGGGGATCACTGCCGTCCACATCAAGGTGAGGGCGGTCGGGGGCACAGGCCCGAGGACGCCCGGCCCAGGAGCCCAGGCCGCGATCAGGGCCATAGCGAGAGCCGGGTTCAGAATCGGCAGAATAGAGGACGTCACGCCGATTCCGCACGACACGACCAGAAAGAAGGGCGGACGGAGAGGAAGGAGGGCCTAGCCGCCTAGGCCTGCCTCAGCAGTTCCACGTCGTCGACCTTACCGTCACCGTTTCGATCCACGCCCCTGAGCACGCAGGCGAAGTCGCCGGTCTTGTAGCCCTGCAGCACCCTGTCGGCCGAGTTCGTGATTCCGATTATGGCCGCCTTGGTGCCCGCGCCAGTCAGTCCGGCCGCGAGGACGCAGGTTCTCGAGCGGTTCCAGGGGTTCTTGACCTTGGCCACGACGCAGTCGAGCTCGGACGTGTGGTTGTGCCCAAGGTCGTCCACTATCGACCCCCAGAAACCGCCCTGCTTGAACCTGATCGGCACGTGCTCGTTCAGCTCCTCGGACAGGACGTTGGTTCGCGGGCCCCCCACCACAATCAGATTGGAGCCCTCGAGCTTCTCCGCCTTGACGTCGACGTCCAGCTTGACCGGGAAGAACTCAGGGAGCCCTACGAACTGGCCGAGCGCGAATCCGAGCTGGACGCCGTAGTGCCCGTCCCGGGCCTGAGTGCCGTTGGAGCCGTGCGGCACGGGTGAACCCACGACAATCCACCCGTCGAGCCGCCCGTCCTCCACGAACTCCGCGAAGAACCGCCCGAGGGCCTTCGACCTTGACGCGGACGTGAGCGAGGGGATTCTTTCGCCCTTCACCGCGAACTCCACCGCGTAGCCGTCGGCCGAGAGCGCGTACAGGTTTGCCTCGCCTCCCCTGATCACCTGGCTGTTTGTCTTCGCGATGAGACCCGCCGATTCAAGGCGGCGAACGTGGTAGTAGACAGTCTGGTGGTGCGTTCCCAGGAGCCTTGCAATCTCGGCAGGGTACCTCGGACCTCCCGCGAGCACGGAGAGAACCCGCTGCCCCACGTCGCTGAAGGCGGGCCTGAAGTCGCCTGGCTTGTCGGAGGTCAGGACTCGCTTCGCAGCCGTGGACGACAGCCTCGGGTCGATGAGCAGCTTCTCCTTGACCACGCCCTGGGCTGGGCGACCATTCCTAAATGGGTTTGCATGGTCAGCCAGCCGGATACGGTCCCAGAGCGGGAACCGTGCAATCTCGTTCGTGCATAGTAACTCCCCGAATGCTGCGGTCGTTATATCGGCGGCAC